>CANJIU010000129.1 GCA_947474365.1 Opitutia bacterium
GGGCCAGTTGCGTACGTGTCGGCGCCGGTTTCGCTCCGATCAATTTACGAACCATCGTCATGTTGTCGGGTTGGGCCAGCCGTTGCTTGTTGGGAATTGTAAGCTTCATCCCTGTTGGCTTAGCCGAGCTCGCACCGAAAGTCCCGTCATTTCTTGTGGGCCATGCGCAGCGCTAGGCGAGCGTGGCCGCGAGCGTGATGGTGGCGTTGAGCAACCGGGAGATGGGGCAACCGGCTTTCGCCTTGGCCGCGATCTCCTGGAATTTTGCCGCGTCGATGCCGGGGATCGTGGCGGTCAGGACGAGATGCGAGGCGGTCACGGTCCACCCCTTGGGCGGAACGTTGTCCAGGCTGACGTGGGCGGTCACCTCAAGCCGTTCCGGTTTGAAGCCGGCGGTACCGAGTTCGGCGGAGAGGGCCATGGCGAAACAGCCGGCGTGGGCGGCGGCGATCAGTTCCTCGGGGTTGGTGCCGGCACCGCTTTCGAAGCGTGAACCGAACGAGTATTCCGTGTTTTTCAAGGCTCCACCGGGGGCGGTGAGCGTGCCTTTGCCTTCCTTGAGCGAGCCGTTCCAGACGGCGGTGGCGGTGCGTTTCATGCAGGCGCACCGTGCGCACCCCGAACGGTTTGGCAAACGGGACCGCGGGAACGGCGGCCGCAGCGGCCCCGCGGCCGGCGATCAGAACGTGCCCTTGATCCCGAACGTCCAGAGCGAACCGAAATCCTCGCGCTGGCGGAACTGGGCGTGGGCGGGTGTGCTCGGTCCGGCCCGCTCGAAATCTTCCGTGGCGTCGCCGATGTTGCGCATGCTGCCGAAGAGCGCGAAGCGCCGGTAGAGGGTGTATTCGCCGCTGACGTCGATGTAGAGCCGTTTGGAACCCCAGTCATAGGTGCCGGGTTCGATACTGCGACCGGTGCCGATGATGCCGCGGCGCTGGCGGCTCTTGTAGTTCCAGTTCATCCGCAGGTTGTACTTGGGCCGGGAGAGGCTCACGCCCCAGTTGTAGACGCGGGGAGTGTACCCGGAAAAGTTGGACGCGCCGTCGCCCGTGGCCCGGGTGCCCGTGGCGTTGGCGAACACCTGCACGCCCCGGGCCCACTGCGGCAGGAAGGTGAGCGCCTGCTTGTAGTCGAACTCGAGGCCCTCCATGCGCACGCGGCTCTTCAGGTTGAAATTGGTCGAGACCGCGTAATCGCCGTAGGTGTCGGGATCGAGGTTGTAGAGTGCGAGGAATTCGGGCGTCGACGGGAGGATGATGCTGCCGAAGAAATTCGAGAAATCGCGCCGGAAGCCGCCGATCGAAAGCTGGCCGACGCGTTCAAAATAGTACTCGAACCGCAGCTTGGTGGATTTCGCCTCCCACGCCTTGATCCCCGCGTTGTTCACCGAGATCCGGTTGCTGTTGTTGTTCGGCGGAAGTTCGGTGTCCGGCAGCGTGAGCCCGCCGGAGTACTGGTTGAAGTCGGGGCGGCCGATCGAGTAGTAATAGGAGGCGCGGGCGACGAAGTTCTCCTTGATCTTGAAGCTCGCGTTGATGTTGGGGAACCAGCGGAGGTATTCCTTTTTCACGTGCTGCCCGCGGTCGAGGAGCGTGAGGCGGGAAACCGCGAGGGCATTGGAGACACCGCCGATCGTGGTGGGCTCGATCAGCACCGGTGCGGGGATGCGGTTAACGCCCGTGCCGGTGAAGATGATGTTGCCGTTGGCATCGCGCTGGGGAATCACGTCGCCGTTGGCGTCGCGTTTGTAGTTCCCGGTCGGGTCGGTGAGCGGCCCCTCGGCGGTCAGATTGGTTTGTTCGGCCCGGACGCCGCCGACGATTTGGAGCCGTTGGTTGAAGAACGCGAGGTCGCCGCGGATATAGGCGGAGGAGATGACCTCGGCGGCGCGCTTGGAAAACCCGACCGCGTTGCGGTAGGCGGCGTTTTGATCGATGGTGAAGTAGTTGGGGTGCGCCTTGTAGTGATCCCAGTACTTGTAGTTGCTCAGCCATTGGATTTTGGGAAAGCCCCACGGCCCGTAGCGCTGGGAGAACACTTCATCGAGCAACGGCCCGGCGCCGTCATCGCTGCCGGCGGCGGCGGTCGGTGTGGACGTGGCGCGGCCGTCGGGTCCGACGTAGGTGTAGGGCACGGTGCCGCCGCGGATGTCGCGGGACGACTCCCGCACATCGGCACCCACCTTGATCGAAACCGGGATGTTGCGGACGTCGAAGTCGCGGCGGAGGTTGGCGAACGCGCTCCGCTGGAGGTCGGATGATTCGCGGAAGTCGCTGTTCGCGGTGTTGAGGACGTAGCTGTTGAGATCGTACGGATTGACGGGCAGACCGGTGGGGCCGTCGGTCACGGAAATCTTTCCCGGGCGGAGGTAGAAGATCTCGGAAAACGCCACGGTGACGTTGGTGCGCCGCGACGACGCGCCGTTGAAGTACCCCTTGTCGACGTCGCGATAATGGTTGCTGGCGTGAGAGAGGCCGGCACCGGCGTCGGACTTCCAAATGGGACCGTCGTGATAGAAGCGCACGGTCGGCATGTAGGTGGTGCCGGCCTTCTGCCGGGCGCCGTTGCCATTGGAGATGTCGCCGAAGTTCGAGGTGGCGGTGGACGTGTCGCCGTTTGTGGTGCGGGTGTCGAACTGCCCCGGCTGGACGCGCGTGATGTTGAAGGTGAGTGTGCGGTTGTTGAACCAGGCGTCGAAGAAGGCGTACTGGAACGAGAAGGCGACACGGTCGTTGCGCGAGAGCTTGTAGTCGATCGTGGTGCCGAGCGACGAGCGAGTGGTGTATTTCGTGCCGTCGCGCACGGAGTAATTGGTCAGGTACGGCTTGTCGGGAGTGGTGTCGGGCAGGCCGTTGGTGGCGGTGGCGGCGACGTTGGTGGCGTTGCCGGCGCCGCGCCAGGTGTTGGTCATGAAATCCTGCATCGTGTATTGCGTGGTCGTGCCGCCGGAGAGGGTGAACCCGAACCGCTTGTTCACGGGTACGACCCAGGAAAAATCCATACCTGGGTGGATTTTGTACGTCGGGTCCTTGATTGGACCCGGGGTGCGATGAAGGCTTTTCTCGGCGTCGCGGAACAAGATGTAGGCGCTGCCGTTGAACTGGGGGCGTGAGCGCTCGAAGGCGCCGCGGGGCACCATGTTGACCCCGCCGGCGAGGGCGGCGCCGGGTGATTCGGGCGTGGGCGAATGATAGACCTCAATCCGGGCGATGTTGTTGATCGAGACCTGTTCGAGTTCGACCGTGCGTGACGTGCCGGACGATGCCGCGCTCGCGAGGCTGAAGCCGCCGACGCTCACCGGCACGTTGTTGGAGGGCACGCCGCCCATGGAGATGGTGCGGGCGTCGCCGCCGACGTAGTCGATCGACATGCCGGGGAGAAATTTTAGAAACTCGCCGACATTGCCCTCGGCAACGTGGCCGAATTCATCGGCGGCCACGACGTTGACGATGTTACGGGCGAAACGTTGTTCGTTGATCGCGATGGCGGCGCCGTCCATCTCCTTCGAGGTGGAGACGACAAACTGGTCGAGCTTGATGGTGGCGCCGTCCACGTCCGGCTTGGTGTCCGCATCGGCGAGGTTGAAGTCCTGTTGCAATGTCTGGCCGGCGACAACGGTGACGGTTCGCACCTGGGGCACGAGGCCGGTGTGAAACGCCCGGATGCGCACGGGGCCCTCGGGTACGCCGACAAACCGGAATTGTCCCGTGGTGTCGGTGAACGTTTCCAGCCTGGTCCCTTCGATGGTCACACGGGCCTTTTCGAGGTACTCCCCGTTGCGGGTGTTGAGCACGCGGCCTTCGATGGTGCCGACGGTGGACTGCGCACCGGCGTGGCTGGCGAGCAGGGCAAAACCGGCGGCCGCGAGCAACGTGCGCAGGAGAGTAAGGAAGGGGAAGAGTCCGTTCATGGCGGGCGGATCCCGATCACCGGCTCTCGTCGCGGGGACGGGGAGTTGGAGGGTGACGAGGGGTTGATGGATTGGTTGGTCAAAAAGTCGGACGGACCACCCCACAGGGACGGCGAAGAGTGGGCAACAGTGGATTTTCTGTTGGAATGGCAGGGATCGGAAGCGTCGCCGGTTAGGTGAAATTTTGGCATCGCAACAATTTGATTTCCTTCGGGCGCGGCGGTGTGGATGGCGGCAATCGGGATTGAAATCGACCCGCGGGCCCGTGATAGGAAGAGACGGATTGATGAAGAAACCCACGCGTGACGAACGGCAACGCATGTGCACCGGCAAGCGGCGTTATCGCTCGCAGGGTGATGCGCTCGACGCCGCGCTAATCGCCGGGGTGGAGCGGCGGCGCAAGGCCTACCTCTGCCCTTTGTGCCGCCAGTGGCATCTGAGTTCAGCTTGAGGTTTCGTCCGGGGGCGCGCAAGTGGAGCGGTTATGCTGGAATATCAGCTGGTGCGCGACGTGGCGGAGTGGCGGTTCCTGCTGACGGCGGAAAACGACCGACCCTGCCGCGACTAATCCGTAACGATTCAGTCGATAGCTCAGAGCCAAGAGCTGAGAGGCCAACCTCCAGAGCGGCCGCGCGACCCGACCGACCCGAAAACGAAGTTCACCGTTTGGTATTGCTCTCAGCTCTCGACTGAATTTCTCCGGCTAAGTGCGGTTTCCGGCTAAAGTCTAACTAGCTCATCGGTCGCGCTTGCGCCCGTGGCTGCGGCGGCTTGAGATTATCCGCATGGCAGCCCGCGAACGTGAATTCGTCATCGGCTTCGACGCGGATGATACCCTCTGGCACAATGAGAGCATCTTCGAAGCGACGCATGAGGGCTTTCGTGCGCTTCTCGCCCAATACCATGATGCCGCCACCGTGGACCGCACGCTTTTGGCCACGGAGATGCGCAACCTTGAGCTCTATGGGTACGGGGTGAAAGGATTTACGCTGTCGACCATCGAAACCGCGATCGAGCTGACGGCGGGAAAAATCAGCGCGGATGAGATCATGCAGATCATCGGGCGCGGGCAGGAAATGCTGGCGCATCCCGTCGAGTTGCTGGAAGGCGTGGCGGAGACGCTCTCGGATCTGGCCCAACGCCACCGGTTGATCGTGATTACCAAGGGCGACCTCCGGGATCAGGAGCGGAAGCTCGCCAAGTCGGGGTTAATCGAGCACTTCGACCACATTGAAATCATCTCGGAAAAGGACGAGGCGGCGTACGCGAAAATCCTGCGCCGACAGTCGATCGAGCCCGGGCGCTTTGTGATGGTGGGCAATTCCCTGAAGTCAGACATCCTGCCGGTCCTCGGACTCGGCGGCGTCGGAGTCCACATTCCGTATCATGTCACCTGGGCAGCAGAACACGTGGAGCATGTGCCGCTCGCCGCGGGACGTTTTTATCGGCTCGGCACCGTGCGCGAGCTGGGCGAAGTGGTGCGGGCCCTGCGCTAGGCGGGCGATTTTTCGCCGGACTTTTCCCGGCCTGATGTTTTAGTGGCGCCCTTACCCCTGCATGAGCTTCACGCGATTTGCTTTTCCGTCCGCTGCGGTGAACGCCGGGTTTGTCCGGCTTCAGGCCAAAGAAGGAGGCCGAATCGCCGCTCGGGAAGCCGGCAAAAAACGCGGCATTTCCGGCCGGGCCTTTCTTCGGTGCGGCAAGATGTGCATGGCATCGGCCAATAATCAGTCAGACGTAACACCCAAAATAAGTTAACAGGTTTGTGGTCGCAGGGCCGCCGTAATGCGGGCCCGGTGCGTTTCTTTTTCTCCGTCCAAAAAAACATACCATCTATGAACACCCCGCTCCAATCCGATCTCTCCCGCCGCGATTTTGTGAAATTATCCGCCCTTACCAGCGGCGCCGCCGTCCTGGCCGGCCTGGCCGGTAACAAGGTGATGGGAGCCACGGCCGGCTCCGATCGCATCCGCGTCGGCGTCATCGGTGCGGGTGGCCGCGGGCGCGGCGCAGCGCAGAACTGCCTCGAGTCCTCACCCGGGGTGGAAATCGTGGCGATCGGCGACCTTTTCCAGCGGCAGGTCGACGGAGCGGAAACGGCGATCAAGAAGTTTGCCGCCGACAAGAAATTGCCGGAGCAGAAGATGCAGAAATTCTGGGGCTTCGACAATTACCAGAAGGTGCTGGCGGCGGACATCGACATGGTGATTCTGGCTGCGCCTCCGGGCTTCCGGCCGACGCACTTCGAGGCCGCCGTCAATGCCGGCAAGCACATCTTCACCGAGAAGCCGGTTGCGGTTGATCCCGCGGGCATCCGCCAGTTCCTCGCCGCGGCGAGGAAGGCCAAGGAAAAGCGTCTGGCCGTGGTGTCCGGTCTGCAGCGCCGCCACCAGCCGAGCTATATTGCGACGATGGAACGGATCCACGGCGGAGACATGGGTGAACTCGTCGGCGGCCAGTGCTATTGGAACGGCACCGGCATCTGGTACCGGGAGAAGAATGACCCGAAATTCCCGGAGTTGGCCGGGATGAGCGATCTCGAGTGGCAGTGCTGGAACTGGTATCACTGGGACTGGCTCAGCGGCGATCAGATCGTGGAGCAGCACATCCACAACCTCGATGTCATGAACTGGGCGTTTGGCGGGCCGCCGGTGAAGTTCTACGGCATGGGTGGCCGCCAGACGCGCGACGACCCCAAGGGCAACATCTGGGATCACTTCTCCGTCGAAATGGAGTATGGTAACGGTGCGCGGGTGATGAGCATGTGCCGGCATACTCCGAAGTCGACGCAGCGCGTCACTGAGCGGCTGGTCGGCACGAAGGGCTGGTCGCACACCGAGCAATCCGGCGAAGCCTTCATCAAGGGTGAAAAGCCCTTCAAGTTCGCGGGGGCGCTTCCCAATCCCTATGTGGTCGAGCACACCGATCTCATTGCGAGCATTCGCAAGAACGAGCCGCTCAACGAAGGTGAGCGGGTGGCCATGAGCACGCTCACGGCGATTGGCGGACGCATGTCGGCCTACACCGGCCGGGAGATTTCCTGGAAGTGGCTGATGGAGGGTTCGAAACTCGACATCTTCCCGAAGGATATCAGGGCGGGTGCGGGGCACTTCCCGGTCGTGGCGATGCCGGGTAAGATCGACCTCGTTTAGCACTCTTCGAATTCGGGATGGGAGCCCGCTCCCATCCCGCTGTTGTTTGCTGCGAAAAAATCAGGCCCGACAGCCCCGATCTACCGGGGCTGTCGGGCGAAGTTTTCACCCGGCTGCAGGTGAAACTTCGGGCTGGTGCTTACAACCGCCGGTATTTCCCGGGCGGAATCTTGATCCGATGACCGGAGTCGAGATCGGTGAAAATGTGCCAGTGGCTGTCGTGCGTGTCGTGCACGGCCACCTCCATTTTGTGGCCTGCCTCATAGGTGTACTCTTCCATCGCGAAGCCATGATCCTCGTGGAGGATGGCCTCGCCCAGTTCTCCGCTATGGGGAACCGTGATTTCTATTTTCCAGGTATCCATGGTGGGATCGGTTTGAGGATGTTTATTTTTCGTGGGCGTGTGCGATGCCGTTGCGCTTGGCGCGCTCGGCGAGGACCTTCTGGGCGAACTCCGGCGGCACTTCCTCGTAGTGGCTGAACTCCTCGGCGTGCCGTCCCCGCCCGCTGGTGAGTGAACGCACCACCGTGCTGTAATGATAGAGATCTTTCTGCGGCACCCGGACGCGGATGCTTTGGAAATGCCCGTCGGCCTCGACTCCTAGGATGTGCCCGCGTCGGGCGGAGAGATCGCCCAGAATGGCGCCGACGTGTTCCTCGGGTGTCGTCACCGTCACCGTGTAGATCGGTTCGAGCAGGCACGGCGTCGCGGCTTGGAACGCTTCCTTGAATGCGTGATAGCCGGCGACCTGGAACGCGATGTCCTTCGAGTCGACCGGGTGCATTTTGCCGTCGTAAAACTCCACCTTGACGTCGGTCACGCGGAAACCGGCGAGGATGCCCTCGCGGCAAGCGGTGTTCACACCTTTTTCGACCGAGGGTACAAACACCCGGTCGACATTGGTGCCGACCAGCGTCTGCTGAAAATTCACCCCGGTGTCGCGCGGGCCGGGTTCGACGCGCAGCCAGACCTCGGCGAACTGACCGGCGCCTCCGGTCTGCTTCTTGTGCCGGTAGCGTGAGTCGCCGTGACCGCGGATGGTCTCGCGATAGGGAATGTGCGGCTCCTCGAGAGTGACCTGCACTCCGAAGCGCCGTGCCAGCCGCTCGACGATCACCTGGAGATGAATCTCTCCCTGACCCGAGACGATCGTCTGGTGGACTTCATCGTCGACACGGTAGTGGAACGTCGGGTCCTCCTGGTGCAGGGTGGCGAGTCCCACCGCAAGTTTGTCTTCGTCACCCTTCGAGCGGAGCCGGAGCGCGCCGTGGATATTGGGCCTGGGGTACTCGACCTTGGGCAGGACGACGGGGAAACGGGGACTGCACAGCGTGTCGCCGGTGTGGGTGTCGCGCAGCTTCACGACGGCGCCGAGGTCCCCGGCACAGAGATGAGTCACGGGGGTGCGGTTGTGGCCGTTGAGGACGTAGAGCTGGCCGAGGCGCTCGGTGACGTCGCGGTTGGTGTTGAGCAACTCGTCGCCGCTTTTCACGGTGCCGGAGTAAACCCGGAAGAGCGAGAGTTCGCCCACGCCGGGCTCGTTCATCGTCTTGAATATAAACACCACCGGCTCCGGCTGCGAAAGCGGCACGGAGCCGGCGACTCCGCTCGCGTCCCGCGCCGGTACTTCGGCGCGGTCGAGCGGTGAGGAGCCATACTTGGCGATGAAGTCCATCAGGCGGGCGATGCCGACGTTGGTCTCGGCCGACACGGCGAAGAGCGGCACGCACACCTGGTTCTGGATCGCCTTGTGCAGTCCGGCCCGCAGTTCCTCCTCGGCGAGCGCGCCCTTCTCGAAGAAGCGCTCCATGAGGGAATCGTCCGACTCGGCCACATATTCGATCAGCTCGCGGTGGAGAGATTGCACCCGTTCCGCGAGGGCGCCCGCGGGCACCTCGTTGTACTTGCCGTTGCCGCCGGGCGTGTACTGGACGACCTCGTTGCGCATGACGTCGAGCACATGGCTGAAGCCGGGGCCGGCGTTCAGCGGCACGGTGAAGGGGAATACGTTCTTCCCGAAGTGCACCCGGGCGTCCTCGACGACCGTGTCGAACTTGACGTTGGCCTTGTCGAGCCCGTTCACGACGAGAACCTTTGGCAGGCCGAAGCGGGTCGCGTAGTCCCACACTGCGTCCGTGCCCACGCCGATGCCGTGTGCTGCGTTGATCACGATGAGCGCGAAGTCGCCGACGCGCAGCGCGCCGAGTCCCTCACTGATGAAGTCCGAATAGCCGGGCGTATCGAGGATGTTGAATTTCTTTCCCATCCATTCGGTGTTCAGGAGCGAGCAGTGCACGGAAATCTGGTGCTGCTTCTCGCTGGCGTGGTAGTCGGACGTGGTCGTGCCGGCGGCGATACTGCCCATGCGGCCAATTCGGCCGGAGCAGGCGAGCATCGCCTCAGTCAATATGGTCTTGCCGGCCGACGCGTGGCCGAGAACGGCGAAACTTCTCAGTTCCGATGGGGCATAGTCTTTCATGAACCGTAGGGAGTTTGAGGTTGGGGACCGCAGGAAGGTGCCGGGGGGGGCTCGCGCAAGAGCATAGAAGGCCGGGGATTCCCCGGCTGCGCGTCGCTTGCAAGACTGTGCGCAGAGTTTGCGGATATTCCCATCAAGGCCAAGGCCGCCGTTTGCCGGGAACGGTGAGACCGGACGGACGGACCGCAGACGAGTTTCGGGAACGAAGGCCTACGGCCGACGATTGAACATCATGCCGCCAAAAAACATCCGATCGGGTTTCAGCGGCGTTTTGTCGTCGTCGTAGGGAAAGGCGATTCGGCGGAGCACCGCTCCACCTGGCTCCGTGAAGATCAACGAGTAGCCGCTGAGTTGCCAGCGACCGGTTGTCGTATTTGTCCCGCCGGCGGAAAGCCGGCTCGACGGCGTCGTGGTGCCGAGAAACGAAACGCCCTCCCAGGTGAAGGTGCCGTCGGCTTTGAGCTCAAGCCGCCGGGAGACAATCGTGCGATCTCCTCCAAACGAAAGCGATTCGCCGCCCTCATAGACCCCGGCGACGTCGGACGCGTAGTCGAATGGTCGCACCGTCGTGAAGATTCCCATTTCCCAGATAAACCCCGAGCCCTCCCGTTCGATCTCGCTGCTCGATTTCTTTCCGTCGGCCCATGTGACCTCGAGTTTCTTTCCGTCCAGCCTGGCCTTGCCCCGCGGGCCGGCGTGGGCGGCGAGGTCTTCGCGGGAGAATCCATGCTCAAGATTTTGGAACACGGTGCCGTCCGGGGCGAAGTACCAGGCCGCCTTTTCCAGCGTGCTGGTGAACGACCAGTAGCGGGTCATGAAAAACAAGCCAACAGGTACTCCTTCCCGGAACGAGGCCGGAGCCGGGCCTTCCGTGGCGGCGGTGGTCGGGGCGACGGATGCTTTTGTTGGTGGGGTCGCCGGCGGCGCGCCGAGTTTGTCTCCAGGCGAGGCGCGCGGCCCGTCAGTTTTGGCGGAGCCGAACCCGGTGCTGCTCCGAATTTCGTTCTCCGCGACCTTGCGGGCGATCTCGGCGAATTTCGGATCGTCGTGCAACGGCGCGAGATCGGGATCGTTTTGCAGGTGCATCGAGTCATTGAACCCCAATGCCACTGCGAGTTCGAGTGCCCCAAAGGCGCGTGGCAGCCGGTCGCCACCCGCCTGGGCCTCGATGCAGGCCAAGTTGTAGTGATGCACCGGATTCTGAGGCTCCCAGATGATGGCCTGGTCACAGATGTTGCGGGCCCGACCGAAATTCTTGGCCTCAAGCGCCTGCAGCATTACGGGGTACATGCCGTCAATCGCGGCGCGTCGTTCGGCGGCGTCTTCCTGGGCGCGAACCGGAGAGAATGGGAAAAGTCCGACCAGACCGATTAGTAAAATCAGCGATCGAATAAAGACGGGCGGGCGAGACATGGCCCAGATAAGGCAGGTCTTGGCCGAGCCGGCGAGCGCAGCTCAGACCGCCGCCGCCATCGGATGATCGACTCTCACCAATTTTCCCGAGCCCGAGTCGATCCGGACAACCGCCCCGTTGGCGGACCGGGTGATCAATTCGTGGCCCTCTTCACCGATGATTGCGACGCAGGGATCAGCTGGATTGGGCCATTCGGCCATCCATTGGAGGCGAAACCCGCCGTCGAGGCAGTAAAGATTGGGCAGTCCCGGAAGCAGGCCGAACGGATGCTCGCGGACGTAGACCCGCATTGGCCCGTGACGAAACTCAACGACCGCGGTGGCGAGCGGCGCGTGGCCGCCGGCCCGCGCCCCATTACGGGCGAGTTGACAGAGCGTGCCGTCGATCACGGCGAGAGCAGGGGAGGGTGGATTCACAGGCTGGGGGCGAACACGAGCAGGTCCGCCGCCCGCTCGCGACAAAATTTTTCGGGACCGATTCTGGGCGGCGGAAATTGGCGGTGCGGAGGTCGGTCAAAATTCTCCAGCCCCAGGCCGATTTTTTCCATTGCGCAGGCTTGCACGCGGCGCAGGGCGCTCGGTAGCCTGCCCGTTTATTGTATGAAGAAAGCGCTTATCACGGGTATCACAGGACAGGACGGCTCCTATCTGGCGGAGCTCCTGCTCGAAAAAGGCTACGAGGTCCACGGCGTGATTCGCCGCGCCTCCACCTTCAATACGAGCCGGATCGACCATCTTTATCGCGACCCGCATGTGAACGGGGTTCGTCTCGTGCTGCATTATGGCGATCTCGCCGACTCCGTCCAGATGGTGAAACTTCTCTACGAGCTGCAGCCCGACGAAATCTACAATCTCGGGGCGCAGTCGCACGTGCGGGTGTCGTTTGATATCCCTGAATACACCGGTGATGTCGTCGGCCTGGGCTCCATCCGTATTCTGGAGGCGATTCGCGAGGCCGGTCTCGTGAAAAAGTGCCGGTATTACCAGGCGTCCTCCTCTGAAATGTACGGCAAGGTGCAGGAGGTCCCCCAGACGGAGACGACGCCGTTCTGGCCCCGCTCACCGTACGGTTGTGCCAAGATGTATGCCTACTGGCTCACGGTGAACTACCGCGAGAGTTACAATCTCCACGCTTCGAACGGCATCCTGTTCAACCATGAGAGTCCGCGGCGTGGGGAGACCTTCGTCACCCGAAAAATCACGCGCGCTGCGACCCGGATAAAACTCGGGCTGCAGGACTCGCTCTATATGGGTAACCTCGACGCCAAGCGGGACTGGGGTTACGCGAAGGAATATGTCGAGATGATGTGGGTCATGCTGCAGCAGGACCGGGCCGACGATTATGTGGTCGCGACCAACGAAACCCACACGGTGAAGGAGTTCATCCAGGAAACCTTTGGTCTGCTGGACCTCGACTGGGAGAAATACGTGAAATACGACGCACGGTATGAGCGCCCTGCCGAGGTGGAACTGCTGATTGGCAATCCCGCCAAGGCAAAACGTCAGCTGGGTTGGGAGCCGAAGGTCAAATTCAAGGAACTCGTCAAGATCATGACCGAAGCCGACCTTGAATTGGCCCGGCGCGAAGCCCAAATCGCCAATCTTCCGAAGCTCTGAACTTGAACTGGGGTGTACGGCGGGTCGTGAGGAGTGAACAGCCAAACACGGGCGGCACTGCTCTTCGCCCGCTCGCCACCCGACTCTTTCCTTGGCCATGAAACTCTTCATCGCAGGTCACAATGGCATGGTGGGCGGCGCCCTCGTGCGGCGGTTTGAACGCGAGCCCGGCGTGACGCTCGTGCTGCGTGGGCGGCGCGAACTCGATCTCGCGAATCAGGCGGCCGTCGAGGCTTTTTTTGCCGCCGAGAAGCCGGACGTGGCGATCATCGCGGCGGCCAAGGTTGGCGGGATTCACGCCAACAACACCTATCCGGCGGAGTTCCTCTATTCAAACCTCGCGGTGGCCGCCAACTCGATTGAGTCGGCCTTTCGCAACGGGACGAAGCGCCTGCTGTTTCTCGGCAGTTCCTGCATTTATCCGAAGCATGCGCCGCAGCCGATGCGGGAGGATTGCCTCCTGACGAGCGAATTGGAGCCGACCAATGAGGCCTATGCGATCGCCAAGATTGCCGGGCTCAAGCTCTGTCAGTACTACCGCAAACAATACGGGGTGCTTTTTCACTCGGCGATGCCGACCAATCTGTACGGGCCCGGCGATAATTATCACCCGCAGAATTCCCATGTCCTCCCGGCGCTCATCCGCCGTTTCGACGAGGCCCGCGAATCGGCCAAGCCCGAAGTCGTCGCCTGGGGCAGTGGATCGCCCAAGCGCGAGTTCCTCCACGTGGACGATCTGGCCGAGGCCTGCGCCTTTCTGCTCCGGCAGGACAACCCGCCCGATTGGATCAACGTCGGCACGGGCACGGACGTGACGATTCGCGAACTGACCGAAACGGTCGCGACGGTGACGGGTTTCAAGGGGCGGATCACGTGGGACGCAACCAAGCCTGACGGCACGCCGCGAAAGCTGATGGATGTCTCACGGCTTGCCGCGCTCGGCTGGACCGCGCGCATTGGTTTACGCGAAGGCATCGAGAAGGCGTACGCCAGTTTTCGCGCCGAAAAAGCCGCGGGCACGCTGCGGAGTTGACAAGGTGGGGCGTGCTGCACGTTCCGATCGTTAGGGATTGTGCCCGGTGCACGGTGGCGAGTGCTTCCGCCCATCGCGCCTGACACGCGGCAAGTGCCTCTCCGCGAATTTCAGTCGAAAAAGCTTCCGGCGTCGTGCGAGGCCGGGTTTACCTCTGCGTTTCGTTTTTCGTGCCGGTTACCCGCTTCCAATTTTCACCCCCGCCCCGCTGGGCCTTTGCGCTGGTGGGCCTTGCCGCGTTCGTGTTCCTCCTGCGCGTATACGCCGGGATCTGGACGCCGGACCATGGCATCACGAAATTTCTGCGCGTGGGCCGCGAGTTCGACGACCGCGGTACGGCGGTTTTTCGGGCGACGCCGAAATTCATCGATCCCTATCCGGCGCACCGCTGGGGGTTCGACGGGCAGCTTTACGCGGAGATGGCGCTCGATCCGCTCCTGCGCGACCCGCACTTGCACGTCGCGCTGGACGACCCTCCTTACCGGGGGCAACGCATCCTGCTCTCGTGGATCGCGTGGGCGATCGGGCTCGGAAAGCCGTTCTGGGTGCTCAACGCCTATGCGGCGATTAATCTGATTTTCTGGGTGGCGTTCGCCTGGATGTCGGCGCGGTTGTTTTCTCCCTTGGGCTGGGGTGGCCTGGCGGGTTATGCCGCGATCCTGCTTACCTGTGGGGTGATTGAGTCGATGCAAGCGTCGCTCACCGATTTGCCGAGCTTCACCCTGATTCTGGCGGCGCTGACGGTTGGTGGTCCGCCGGGTGCGGTGATTCTCGCGCTGGCTGCGCTCGTGCGCACGACCTCGCTCATCGGCTTTGTGGGCCTGGCTGATTTTTCTCCGCGCTGGCGTGAGTCGTTGAAGAAAAATATCGGGCGCGGACTGATCGCCACCGTGCCGGTGGCGCTGTGGGTCGCCTACGTGCTGTGGCGGTTTCGCGGGCGGCAGGTCGGATTCGACGGGGGCAACCTCGCGCTGCCCTTTCGCGGTATGATGGAGAAGCTCGGCGAATTCAGCGTGCACGCGGTGCATGGTCCGATCCGCTGGCACCGGCTGTTCTTCGAACTCTACAAGAGCTATGAGTTGCACGCGCTGCTGACGATCATCGCGGTGGTGACGCAGAGCGTTTACATCGTGCTGCACCGCGAATGGCGGAGTGCGTTGTGGCGCTGGGGAGCGGTGGTGGTCGTCTATTTCTCCTGCATCAGCTTTCTGTCCTGGGAGAGTCACTTCACGATTACCCGCCATGCGCTGCCGATGACGCTGGTGTTCAATCTACTCTTGGCGGCGCGGCCGTCGAAAACGTGGCTGATTTGGTTTCTGCTCGGAAATTGTTTTGTGCCCTTCGGCGTGCGTTATTTCGACGGCATGCGGGAAGTCCGCTCCCCCGCGCCGCTGCCGGAATTCGCCGTCGTGGCCTCGGGCAGGGTGACGCCGATGGTCAAGGTAAGCTACGGTGATGGCTGGTCGGCCCAGCAATGGCAGCCCGACAGTACTTGGCGGTGGGCGCGGGCCGAGCCGGCGACGCTGGTGTTGCGCAATGACTCCGGCGCGGCGGTTCGCGCCGAGCTGCGCTTTCTCACCCGCTCGCGGAAGCCGCGGGAGTTGCGGGTGACACTGGGTGACTCCGTTATTTTGACGGCGGACATTCCCGTGGCCAGGAAAGTGATCAGCCTGCCAGGGCTGGAACTTCCTCCCGGGGAGTTGCGCGTGACGTTTGCCGCGACTGAATCAGCGGGCGAATCGGATGACGGGACGCCCGGTGACGTGACCTTCAAAATCGAGAACCCGCAGCTGACCGTTTCTCCGAAGTGAGGCGGCGTGTTTGCGTCCTTGTGCTTTTCGCAATCCCGGATTCTCTCAACCGTTCACTCATTCTAACATGATCGCACCTGAGACTTTCAACCACATCGAGAACATCAAGAAGCGCGCCGGGCATCTCTGGAGGTTTCTTTGACGTCGATCAAAAGACCCGCGAAATAGAGGCGATGGACGCCCAGATGGGCGCTCCGGGCTTCTGGGACAACAACGAGCGCGCGCAAAAGCACATCGCGAAGCTCAATCTGCTGAAGAAGGCCATCCTGCCAGTCGTCGCCTACCAAAAGAAGGTCGACGACGTCGCGGTGATGACCGAATTGGTCGACGCCGCCGAGGGCGCCGAGCGGGAGATGTACGCACGTGAACTCGACGATCAGGTCGGCACGATGGTCGAGGAGCTCGACAAGCTTGAGATCGCCTCGTTCCTCACCGGGCAGTTCGATCGGAACAACGCCATCTTCTCGATTCAGTCAGGCGCGGGCGGCACCGAGTCAAACGATTGGGCGGACATGCTCTTCCGCATGTACAACCGCTGGGCCGAACGCCGGGGGTTTACTGTGGAATTGCAGGACGTGCAGGTCGGCGATCAGGCCGGCATCAGCAAGGCGACGATTCTGATCAAGGGAGAAAATGCCTACGGCTATGCAAAGGCCGAACGTGGCGTGCACCGCCTGGTGCGCATCAGTCCATTCGACTCGAACAAGCGGCGACACACGTCGTTTTGTGCGATCGACGTCGTCGCGGAAATCACGGAGGAGATCGCCATCGAGATTCCGGAAAGCGAAATTCGCGTCGATGTCTACCGCTCTTCCGGCAAGGGCGGACAGGGTGTCAACACGACTGACTCGGCCGTGCGGCTGACGCACATCCCGAGCGGCATCGTGGTGGTCTGCCAAAACGAACGTTCGCAAATCAAGAACCGCGCCACTGCGCTCAACGTGCTCAAGTCCCGCCTCTACGAAAAGAAGCAGGACGAACAGCGGGCGGAGATGGACAAGTTCTACGGCGAGAAGGGCGAAATCGGGTGGGGGAGTCAGATCCGCAGCTATGTGCTGCAGCCCTACCAGATGGTGAAGGATCTTCGCACGGGCGTCAGCACGAGTGACACGCAGGGCGTGCTCGACGGCGACCTGGATCGCTTTGTCAACGCCTGGCTCCGGGCGGGATGTCCCCGGCACCGGAACAAGGATATCCAGATGGAGGAGTAGCGCCCGGGCTGAATTTCGCGGTGACGGGCGCCGGTGGAAAGAAGCCGGCGGGCGCTTGCGAAAATTGGCGTTCGCTCACCTTAAAGCGGAAAACATGAGTCTGTCCTACGAATCGATTCGGTCCGCCCTCGCGAGCCAACCGCTGTTCGAGGACAAGACGTGGCAGCTTTCTCCCGAGGCCTGGCCGCTGACGCCGGAGCAGTTTGGCGAGCTCGAGGCGATTGGCGCGGCCTGCGTCGAGTTTCATCAGGCGCTGGAGACGCTTTATCTGCGATCCGTCGCAGGCAAAAATCTCCTCCGCAACAAGCCGCTCCTGGCGCCGTGGGTGGCGGATTACCTCGACCGGGGTAAACCGGCGGCGCTGATTGCGCATGCACGTGCCGGCCGAAACCGGGGTGCGTTTCCGCCCGTGTTGCGTCCGGATCTTCTGCTCACGGAGGAAGGCTTTGTGCTGACCGAGCTCGATTCCGTACCTGGCGGGATCGGTCTCACGGCGTTCTTGAACCGGCTTTATGGCGGAAGCGCAGGCGGGCCAGCCCCGACTGCGGATTCGACGGGTGGGCCACCCGCGCTCCCGGAGATGGTTTTAGGCGCTGGCGACGCCATGCTGGTCAACTTCTACGCGGCGCTCGCGGCGTTGCGGCCGAATTTGCGCAATCCGCTCATCGCGTTGGTGGTGAGCGACGAGGCGGCGACCTACCGACCGGAGATGCAATGGCTGGCGCACCAGCTCCAGATGCAGGGCAAGCGCGTGTTTTGCCTGAAGCCGGAGGATATCTTTCCGCTGGAAAACTCGCTGTTCTTCGACGTCGAAGGCAACCCGGAGAAAATCGACATCATCTATCGATTCTTCGAGCTTTTTGATCTGGAGAACATCCGAACACAGAAGTTCATCTTTGAAGCGTGGGAAGCCGGGGAGGTCGCGATCGCGCCTCCGATGCGGCCTTTTCAGGAGGAAAAGCTTTCACTCGCGCTGTTCCACCACCATCTGCTCACCGATTATTGGGCCGAGGCGTTGAGCGCCCGGACCTTGAAGTTGCTGCGGACCTTGATTCCTGCGTCATGGGTCATGGACCCGTCGCCGTTGCCGCCGGGGGCGGTCCTGGACGGGCCGCGCGTTGGCGGACGTTCCTTGAACCAGTGGCGGGACCTGATTGGGGCGTCGCAGAAGGAGCGGGACCTGATTATCAAGATCAGCGGCTATCACGAAACCGCCTGGGGGGCGCGCAGTGTGGTTCTGGGCAGCGATTGTTCGCGCGAGGAATGGGAGGCGGGGATTGAGCGAGCGATGTCTTTGGCGCCCACGAATCTGCACATTTTGCAGACGTACCGAAAGCCGCGGCGACTGGAGCATCCTGTATTCGACCGGCCCCTGGGCGTAACGGCATCCGCGGCACCGGTGGCGACGCCGAGGGCGGGGCGGCTCCGGCTATGTCCTTACTACTTTCTCGTCGGCGGGCGTCCCCGGTTGTCAGGCGCGTTGGCGACCTTTTGTCCGCCGGACAAAAAAATCATCCATGGAATGCAAGACGCCGCCTTGCTTCCCTGTAGGGTTTTGTCCTTAAACGACCCTCGTGTCTCCTCCCGCTAGGACCAATCCGGCCTTCACGATCTCTCGGAAGAATCGTGCTCTCCTGACCGCGGCTTTTCTCGCGCTGGGTCATGTTGCGCCCAGCAGTCGCGCGCAGGTCGACATCGGCACGATACGCTCCCGGGCAGAACAGGGCGATCCGGAGGCGATCAACGCACTGGCCAACGCCTATGCCAACGGTCAGGGCGTCGCCCAAAACCTGCCGGAGGCGCTGAAACTTTACCGCCAGGCGGCGGATCGGGGATTGGCGGCAGCCCAGTTCAATCTCGGGATGATGCATGAGCTGGGCCGCGGTGTGGCGCCCGACTTGGAGACGGCCTTCAAATTCTATTTGAAGGCGGCGGAACAGGGTTTTGCTCCGGCGCAGTTCAACACCGGGAACATGTTCGCCAACGGGCTGGGAGTGAAGCAGGATTATTTCGAGGCGGCGCTATGGTTCCGCCAGGCCGCGGATCGCGGCGTATCCGAAGCCCAGTACAACCTCGCCCTTGCCTACGAACTCGGCCGTGGAGTGGCGAAGGATGAGGCGGCGGCGCAGCGCTGGTACCGGCTCGCCGCTGGGCAGAAGTATCCAAGGGCCCAATATAATCTGGCGCTCATGCTGGAGGACGGCCGCGGATCGGCGGCCGACGCCAATGGTGCCATGGAATATTACCGGGCGGCAGCCCTCCAGAATTTTGCCCCGGCCCAAAATAATCTCGGCATCCTCCTCGCCGAGGGGCGTGGCGCGCCGGCGAACCTGGTCGAGGCCTACACCTGGCTGGCGCTCGCGGTGGAAAACGGTGCAAAGGCCACCGGTCGTGACATTGTCGCCCAGCAACTTTCTTCCAGCCAGTTGACGGAGGCCAATGTCAGCATTGCGAAGCTGCGCGCGCAGCTGGGATTGCGTGAGCCGGGCGCCGGTTCCTCGCTGGCTGGTTCGCCGGCGGGACGTCCCGCGGCAGCGGCCAGTCCGGGTGCGGCGCCGGCCACCGCTCTGCCGGCGTCAGCTGTTTCCCCGAGCGTGGCGCTCAACACCCGGCTGATGGCCGCCGAGTCGGAGTTGGAGAAAATTCGGACGGAAAATGCGCGGCTCGCCGATTCCGCCCAGTCGTTGGCGAAGGAAAAATCAACGTTGGAGCAACGGCTCGCGGCCGCGACGGTTGCGGTCAACTCCGCGCGCGCCAGCCAGCCGGATCAGGAGAAACTCACGCAGCAGCTCGCTGGATTGCAGAAGGCGTTGAAGGAAGCGGGCGACGCCTCTTCCCGGCTCGCCGCGGAGAACACCCAGCTCAAGTCCGCCGCGGCCACTGCGGCGCAGCAGGCCGGGAAGTCGGCAAACCAGTCCGCCGCGCTGGCCGAGGTGAACAAGCGGCTCGCCGCCGTGCAGACCGATTTGGAAAAGGCGCGGGCGGAAAATGCGCGTCTGACGGAAACTGCCCAGCGAGATCGGGTGGCCCTTGAGCAAAAGATCAAGGCGGCCGAAGGGGCGGCGCGGGCCCCGGTCGCTTCGGCCGCACCGGACGTGGCCGTGTTGCGCGGCCAGATTGAACAGCTTACAAAGGATAAATCCGAGGCGCAGCAACGGGCGGACGATTTGGCGGCGCAGTTGAAGGCGGCCCGGGAAAGCGCGGTTGCGACCAGCGCTTCCAACGCGGCCGCAGCCAGCGGCGCGGCGGCAACCAGCGACGCGTCGCTGCAAAAGCTCGCGACGAGTGACAGCCGGATTGCGAAGCTGATCAGTGACAACGCGCGACTGAACGACGATGTGAAACGGTCGACGATCGAGCTCGCTCAGCTCGGTCGACAATTGCGGATGATCAAGGAGGGGTCCGGTTCGAAGACAGGAACCCCCTCTGGCGCACCTTCGGCCGGCGATGACGCAAAATTGGCGGGGCTGACGCGCGAACTCGGCGAGTTGCGATTGGCGAACGAGAAGCTGGTGGAGGAGAATCGCCGGCTGGGTCAGACGGCGGGAACCGGAGTCGAGGCGCAAAAGGCGGCGCAGCAATTGGCGACGGCCCAAGCCGATCTGGCGAGGCTGCGGACGGAAAATGAAAAACTGCAGCAGACGGCCGCGGCGGCAACGGAGGTGCCGGCGTTGCAGCAGCGCGTGGCGAAAGCCGAACAATCTCTCGCTGACGTCACCAAGAAAAGTGACGCCTTGGCCGCGGAAAAGTCCGCCTTGGAAAAGCAAGTCGCCGACGCCAGAGCGAAACCGTCGATTGGGGCCGAGCAAATGCAGCAGCTCCGCGCCCAGCTGATGGAGGCAATCGAGGAAGCGACAAGCGCGCGCAAGGCGAGTGACGCGCTGAAGGCGCAGTTGGAACAGGCCAAACAGGCCCTCGCTGCGGCCGACGCCGAGAAAACACGCGCGGCCGAGGCCAACAAGGCGCTGGTCGCGGCCAACAGCACGGCAAAATCTGAGGCGGCCCAGGTGACCGAACTTAGGCGGGCACTGGCCCTTGCCCAGGAAGGTGACGCCGCTGGCCGGGATGCACTGACCAAGCTCCGGGCGCAATTCGACGAAGCCACCCGGTCGGCGGCGGCCAACGCGCGCGCAACGGACGAACTCTCTGCAGCGAAAAATGCCCGGGAAGCGGCGGAAAAATCCGCCGCCGACGCCCGCGCCGAGCGGGATCGCGTTGCCGCCCAGCTGGTGGAGGCAAACCGTGCCATGTCGAAGGGCGGTCAGGCTGCGTCCGAACTTGCGAGTGTGCGTCAGAAACTGGCCGAGGCGGAATCGCGGCTGAGCGCCGCGCAGCAGGCTCAGTCCGCCGCGCAGGTCGCGACTCAGCGGGTTGCCGAAGCCGAGCAGAATCTCAAGGTCGTGACCGCGGAACGGGATCGGCTGGCCGAGTCCACGCGCAAGCTCGCGGAGGTTTCGGCGAAGGCCGACGCGATGCAGAAGGAACTGGACGCCGCGCGACTGGGGGTGGCCGCCGGCGGGGTCAGGGCAAAACAGTATGACGAGGCGATGAAGAACCTCGCGGCCGAGCAGGAGCGGGCGGCCGCGTCGAATCGGGCGCTGGCGGAATTGATGGCGAAAAACACGGCGCTGCAGAAGGAGTTGGTGGCAGCCCGGCAAAATGCGACCGTGGGCGGGGTCGACGCGAAACGTCTCGCCGAGATGTCGCAGAATCTTTCCGCGCTGACCACCGAGCGGGATCGACTGAAGGAGTCAGCTCGGGGCCTGGCGGACGTCCTCGCGAAGAACGAATCGCTTCAGCGGGAACTGGAGTCGGCGAAGCTGGCGGCGACCTCGGGTGGGGCGGCCACGCAACGTCTCGCGGAGGTGACGCAGCGTTTGACGTCCGTCATTGCCGAGCGGGATCGGCTGCTCGCGGCGCAGGAAGCCCATGCGGCGGAACGGGGATCGGTGGAAAAGCTGACTGTACAACTTGAAGCCGCGAGCCGGACGATCGCGGAGTTGAGCGCGAAGAGCGACAGCCTGCAGAAGGATCTTGAGGTTTCGAAACAAAGTGCCGCCGCCGCGTTGGCCGCCCAGGCGGCCGCCGCGAAAGCGATGCCGACGGATGCGATGCGGCTTGAGATGGCGACGTTGCAGAACCAGGTGCGTTCGCTCGAAACCCAGCTGGACGAGGACCGGAAGAACGCGGCCAAGGAAATGTCGTCGCTCGCGACCGCGCTCCAAAGCGCGCGGGAGACCAACCGTTCGCTGAGCGATACCAACCGCTCGCTGTTGCTCGCCCGTGGTTCGGAGGATTCCACCCTGAAGGCGGAGACCGATCAGATCAGCGGCCGGTTGAAGGCGACCCAGTCGGAACTGGAAAAGACGCGCACGGAACAAGCGCGGATCGCCGCGGAGCTTGAGGCGCGTAACCGGGAGCTGGAGGCGGCGCGGACTGCCGCCAAGGGCCCGGCGCAGGAGAGGGACAATCTCCGCGGGCAGGTCGAAGAGATGTTTGGCCGGCTTTCCGGGGCCGAGCGGCAGATTGCTCAGATGAAAAGTCTCGCCGACACGGCGAAGGCGGACGCGGAAAAAATCCGTTCGGACTATGCTGCGCTGCTCGCGAAGCATGGCGAGGCGGAGAAGGCCGTCGCCCTCCAGGGAACGAGCGTTGCGGAACTCACCGGGCTCAACGAAAAGCTTTCCTCGGAAAAGACCGCGCTCGAAAAACAGGTCGGACAGATGCGCCAGAGCTCTGAACAGACCCTGGCCGAACTCGCCGACTTGAAGTCGCGCCTGGCGGCGAGCGGCAAGGCGAGCCAGGACCAACTCACCCTCGTCAATGAGGTCGGAGCGGCGAATCAGAAACTCCAGGCGCAGGTGAAGGACCTCGGCGTGCAGATGGCCTCCCTGCGGGCGGACAACACCCGGCTGGCCGCCGCCGCTGAATCCTCCACCGCCATACGGGCCGAAGTTGCCGACATGAAGGCGAGGCTGGTCGAGGCGCAAAAAGCCGCGGAGCAACACAGCGCCAGTGTCGCGGAATTGACGGGCCTGAACCAAAAGCTCTCGGTCGACAAAACCTCCCTTGAGCGCCAGCTCACGGATACCCGCCAGGCGATGACAGCGGCGCAGGCGGAGATGGAGGAAATCAAGAGCCGGATGACGTCCGGCGCCAAGGCGACGCAGGAACAGATTGCGATCATCAACGAGATGGGCGCGTCGAACGAGAAACTGCAGAGCCAGGTTAAGGACCTCGGATCGCAGGTCGCTGCGTTGCGCGCCGAAAATTCCCGGCTCGCCTCGACGGGCGACGCGGCCAATGCACTCAAGACCGAGATGGCGGATGTGAAGACGCGTCTCACGGAAGCGCAAAAATCCGCCGAGCAATACAGCGCCACGGTTGCGGAGCTCACTGGCGCGAATGAGAAACTGACCGGCGAACTCAAGGACCTGCAGGGGCAGCTCACCGGCATGCGCGCCGACAACAGCCGGTTGGCCCAGAGCGATGCCGCGCGTCAGGATGCGGAGCAGAAGCTCGCCAGCCTGACCGCGGCCGCCGCCCAGCTGGCGTCCGCCCAGCGGGAGTTGGCCGGCTCGCGCACCGAAATCGCCCGATTGAGCGAAACGGTTCAGGCGTTGGAGCGCGATCGCAGTACTCGGATTTCACAGCTGCAGCAGGAAAACACCGCGATCGCGGCCCGGCTGCACCAGGCCCAGGGTACTTTGGACCAGATTGCTTCGGCGGCGCGCCTAATCAACGGCGGTGGCGCCAGCGTCGCTCCGCTGCCGCCGATGGGCGCCGGGGGAGTGCCGGGTGCCGCCGTTCCCGCACCCGTGACTCCGGCGCCGCGCATGCACGCGGTCGCCGAAGGCGACACGTTGACGCGCATCAGCGTCCGCTATTACGGGACCAGCAACCGTTGGCAGGAAATCTACGAAGCGAACAAGGAGGTCCTGAAAGGTGAGAATGCGCTGCGACCCGGACAGCGGCTGAAGATTCCGTGACGGGCGGCGGGCAGCCGCGATTGGTGGGCCCGCGACGGGGTGCCAGTTCAGGCGGCGACCGCCTTGCGGGTGCCGGTACCGGTGTTCTTGGCCGTTTCTACCGCGAGATTGGCGAAAAACGCGTCGCGTCGTTCCCGTGCCACGGCGATGTCCTTGGTTCCGAGTGACCGTCGGATCCTTTCTTTGGTAAACGGAGTGGGGTGGACGGTATAGTGGAGGAACCAGGTGCCGTGGTTGTTCCACAGGTGGTGGTTCGGGTTTTCCGTGCGGACACGGATGCCGGACAGTGCGGTGAGGTCGTTCATGATGCGTGATGTGTCTTTGTGGGATTTATCGCGCTTCAGGTTTGAAAACAAAAAAACCGACCTGGGCATCAGGTCGGTTCTCGTCTTCGGGAGCGTTCTTGGTTCAAGCCTCGGGTGAGTCTCGCACATCCGGGGTCTCCCCCGATCCACCGTGGCCGCTCCCGGCCCGGTTGGCGGAGCCGGCTTGTTAAGGCCGACTCGTTCCTGATGCGAACTCGAACGTGCGGATCAAAGTCGCGCCGTCCAGACTTTTTTTGGAGATTTTAAGAAACGGCAGGCGGGCGCCCCCAGCTTACTTTTTCCCGTGCTCGTTGGCGTAATGCCGGGCGAGCAGGTCGTTGCCAAAATCACCCTTGTAGTCCCGGAAGGTCGAATGGATGTGGTTGCCGTTGCCCTGGGAGTTGTCGAATTCGATCAGGAAGGTTGGTCCCTGGATCCGGTAGTACGTCTGTTGGGTGCGATCGAGCCCACCGGCCCAGGCAAATGTGATCGTGTCGAGGCCGGCGGCGGTGATCTTGGCGAACGCCTCCTCCGCCAGTTCGGGCCGGGCGCGTCCGAGGTAGACCTTGACCAGCGTAAGCAGCTTTTCGCGCTGGGCCGGCTTGAGTTGGCTGGCGGAAATCCCGGCGGGCGAAAGCGGGCCGACGCGCTTGTCGTTTTTCGTGACAATCTCCGTCAGGGCCTTCGGGGCGAAGATCGCGACCTTCTTCTGCCCGTCGTCCAGTGAATTGATCAGGGCGAGGCCGAGGTCCTCTTCGTCCTTGAGGACTCGTTCGCCCTTGCGCGGACCCTGGCGGACTTCGGCGGGATTGGTGCCCATAAAGGCCGGGGCAAAAAAGACGTGCTTGCCGTCGACCACCGTGAAATTGAACGACATGTGGTGGCCTTCAAAGCGCCAGCCCCACGATTTGTCGCCCGAGGGTTCGCCGAAGACCGTGACGAAATACAGGGTGGGATTGCGGCGCCCGGCGGGCTTGTCATTCTCCAGCTCCTTGAGGACAAACTCAAGCTGCATGATGGCACTGGCCTTCGCGACTCCCGAACTGCTCAACCCGGTGCGGAGCAGAGCAATCCCAAGGGCGGCTTGTTCCGTCGACATCTTCTTCAGGGGCAGGCCATGGCGCTCAATCGGCACGAAGTTCCAGTTTTCGCGCTCAGCATCGGTTAGGGCATAGGTCGCTTCTTTTTTCTGGTCGGCGCTGAGCGCCCCGAGGAAGCGATTGGCGGCCGCGACCATCTCGGACGCGGCTTCATGTGCACGCGCAAACGGCGCGGCGACGGCTAACGTGAGGGTGAGTAGGAATCGGGGGGTAGAGCGCACGCCGGGTGTTAAGACGTAATCCGCCACCTGCTGCAAGGGCGGAGGCATGTGGAATCGTTGCAAACGTGTCATTGACGCGTCCCGGGACATGTGGCGAATATGACGTGGCGGACATGGGTTGCGCCAAGCCCCCCCCGCACACAGGATTTCTTCTTTCCGTGAACAAACTTAACGTAAGATTGGCACGAAAGTCGCATAAATCTGAATGAATTTGCCAGGGGTGGCTCTGAGCTGCGCCCTGTTTCCAACCCGGTCGCGGCGTAGTGTAATAGGCAAAAGCACTGCGCCGCGACCCTTGTCGGTCGAATCGACCACCGGTTATGTGCGAAAGGGTTGCGCCCGGGCCGATGCGGGATTTGGTGGGAGCCATGGATTCTGCCCTTTCCGATGTGAGCTTGGCGCCCGCGCCCTCGATTCCCGCGCCTTCAGCGGTGAATCCGGTAGCGCTGCCCGATGGCGTCCGCGAGGGGAACGAGAAGCTGGTCTTTCTCACCGACGCGGCCGGAAAAAAGGTTGCCTCCCTCTTTGCGCGGGAAAAACAAGGGGAGTTTCTCCGGGTTGCCATCAGTGGCGGCGGGTGCAATGGCCTCAGTTACAAGATGAAATTCGTGACGGAACCGAAGCGGGGCGACATCTTGGTGCGGACGGCCGGTGTCCGGGTGATCGTCGATAGCAAGAGCGCCCTCTACCTCAAGGGAACGCATGTGGATTATTCAGCCGCCCTAGTGGCCGGCGGCTTCAAATTCTCCAATCCCAACGCCAAGGCCAGCTGCTCCTGCGGCGAGAGTTTCAGCGTCTAGCAGCCTGTCGGACTTAGGAAGTCCGATCTGGGGCAAACGAATGTTGGCCGAACGGAACCGACAGGCTGCTAAATGAAAATGCCTGGGGCATTTTCGCGGATCGTGTGCCGGTCTGTTCGAAA
>CANJIU010000130.1 GCA_947474365.1 Opitutia bacterium
GCGACCGCCCGCCCGGCTTCGAGTGCTTGTGGAAGGGATACGCCATCTTGAGCACCATGGTGCAGATCATGCAGCGATATCATGACTCCAACCCGAAACCCCGCCGCCCCATGCGTCGCGGCAAATCTGTGGGCCATGCGCAGGGCTAGGGTGCCGCCGGCGTAGAGGCCCGCGACAAGCATGCCGTAGAAAAGAATCGCGCGCCCCCAGAATGGACGCACCTCGGCTGTATCAACGGAGCAGCGCCAGCCATCCGGAGTCCGGGTCAGGAGCGGACATACCCGCCGGAAACGCCCGGGCTTGTCCCAATGGGCGCACGCTTCGCAGTGGGTCTCAAAGGCCTTGCCGGAATCATGATGGGACTGGCAGGGGGATTCTCCTCGACGGAAACGGAAGATGGTTTTCCGGACGTTGAGCGCAATCAGCTGCCACCAAAATTGCCAAAAATCATGCACGGTTCGTGTTTTGGATAGGCCTCAGGGTCCGGCGGCAGGGATGAAAGGAGATTCGTGGCGGAAAATAACCTGATTGTAGGGCCCCCGGACGCGGCGCCGAGAAAATCTTTGGATCCGGTTTGGTGCAACCTATTGTGAAACCTTGCGAGTTACCCAGTGTCGCACACGCTGTCCTAGCCATGAAAACCACCCTTGCCCTCGGATTTGCCCTGCTTGGCCTCACGTCCGCGCACGCCCAGGTGTTTCGACCCGAAGCCGTAAATGGCGCCGTCCTCGGCGGAATCGCGGGAGCCGTCGTCGGCAACAACAGCGGCAGTCTCCACCACAACGCTTGGAAGGGAGCCGCGATTGGGGCGGGTGCCGGTCTGATTCTGGGTGAAGCCGTCGGCAACGCCAACGCCGCCGCGGGTTACAACCAGGCGGGCCGTCCCTCGGGAGGCGCCTACGTTTATCGCCAGAGTCCCGCCGTTCGGGTTGGGGTCAGCTATGGCGGCGGTTATTACGGTCGCTCCGGTTACTACGGCCATTCCTACGGTCATCGAGGAGGCTCTGGCTTCGGCTACAGTTACTATCCGAGTTATGGCTATTACGATGGTTACGGCAGTGACTATCCCTACTACGGCACCACTGGCTATTATGGCTCGGGCAGCGGGGCGGCGAGTGGGATGCTCCTGGGGGCGCTCGCCGGTGGGATTATCGGCAACAACAGCGGCTCGCACAACGGATGGCGGGGTGCGGCGCTGGGTGCTGGCGCGGGTTTGCTGCTCGGAACCATCGCCGACGCGAACCGGCCTGCGGTCGTCTACAATTCAGTGCCCGCGGTTCAGCAGGCCCCCGCCCCGCAACCGGCGGCCGCTCCGGCGCAATCCACCACCATCATCAACAATTACTACAACGCGCCCGCCCCGATGAGTGGCGCCAACAGTCTTTTTGGCCGTTGATGGAATTTTTCACCGCCAATTTCGTCTCTCTGACTGACACCATGAACAACACCTCTCGTTTTCTCCTCGTCGGCGTTGCCGCGGGCACGGCTTTGCTCGCCGGCTGCGCCACCAATGCGGGCGTACAAAACCCCTCGGGCGTCGCGGTCACAGAAATGCGGCCCGACGAACGCGGCTTTGTCGCCGGCACCGGCGTCGAATCACAGGATCTCGTCGCCGTCACGGACAAGATGGCCCGCAGCATCCTGGGCATCCCGCAGATCGCCCGCGCCCTGGTTCCCCCGAGCATTGTCCTCGATCCCGTGGTCAACAACACGCGGTTCCCGATCAACAAGGATATTTTCCTCACGCGGATTCGCACCCAGCTCAATTCCAAGTCGGCTGGTCAGGTGAGCTTTCTCGACCGCGAAATGATGAAGACCCTTGAACGCGAGCGTGAACTCAAGCGCAGCGGCCAGGTCACGGCCAGCGCCGATCCCCGCGTGGTGGAATTCGCCGGGGCGGATTATTTTCTCACGGGCAAATTGGATGGCATGACGACCCGCACCTCCGCCGGGACCAGCGACTATGTGCTCTACAGCTTCCGGCTCACGGATGCCCGCACGAGTCGCATTGTCTGGGAGGATGTCGCGGAGATCAAAAAGCAGGGTCTTGAGGACGCGGCCTATCGCTGAGAGCCTGGCGCCTGGCCTTCAAGGCATCACCTCCGGTTGTCGTTCCGAGCAGCGCAGCGAAAGACTCCAGCCGGGGTGACGCGTCTTCAGGCCGCGCCGCTCCTGACCGATTTATCGCCCTGCTCCGAATGACTTCCTTTCCCAAATCCTGTCTGCTCCTCGCCGGGATCGGCATGTTTGCAGGTTGCGAAACGGTTCCCGACCACCCGCGGACCGACGCCCGCAGGCCGGCCACGACTTCGAATGCGACCGCGGCGGACCGTCGTCCGCCGGCCATTCCGGAAAAGGATCGGGTGCTCTACGACTACCGCTTGGCCGCCTCGGCGCTGCGAACGGGCGATTTTACCGAGGCCAAGGCGAAGCTCGACGATGCCATCGCCCGAATCGGAGGCATCATCACCAACGACGCGGAGGCCGCCAAGGCGCGCACCCTCTTCAACGCCGAGAGCACCAAGCCGTTTATCGGCGAGCCCTACGAGCGGGTGATGGCCTACTATTATCGCGGGATTCTCTACTGGCGCGACGGCGAGCCGGACAACGCCCGGGCGTGTTTTCGCTCCGGGCAGGTGATTGACAGCGACCCGGAGCAAAAAAACTACGACGCGGATTATGTCCTGCTCGACTATCTCTCGGGGTTGGCGTCTACCAAACTACAAGCCGACGGCACGGATGCGTTCGCCCGTGCGCAGGCTCATGCGGGGGAAAAAATCGCCCTTCCGCCCTATAACCCGGCGGCCAACGTCCTCGTGTTCGCCGAATTTGGCTACGGCCCGCGCAAGTATGCCGCCGGCCAATACGGGGAGCAGCTGCGTTTTCATGCTGAAGACTCTCCGTCGCACTCCGCCCGGCTCGTGCTCGACGGTGGCCGCAAGGTCGTTCCCCTGCCGGCCTACGATGATCTCGGGTTCCAGGCGACCACCCGTGGCGGCCGCGTGATGGACCATATCCTGGGCAACAAGGCATACTTCAAGGCGGGCGCTAATGTTGCCGGCGACATCGCGCTGGCCGGTTCCGCTATTGCCAGCGACCAGGCCCGCCGCCGCGAGCGTCGGGGCAAGGACGGCGACGATGCGGAAGCCGCGGCGATCGGCCTGGGAATCCTGGGAATCATCAGCAAGATCGCGTCCTCCGCGACGCGCACCGAGGCCGACATTCGTCAATGGAACAACCTGCCCCAGCGCCTGAGCTTTGCCGCCATCAAGCTGCCGCCCGGCGAGCATTCCGGCCGGATCGAGTTTATCGGCCGCGATGGCAATGTGCTCACCCAGCGCTCCCAGCAGGTGTCGATTTCCGTCGGATCCGACGATCGCGATACGGTTGTTTTTTTGAGCGAACTTAAACGCTGACTTGCAGTCTCACCGCTTCACCTGACGAACCTGCCTATGAACACCCAGCCCGCCCTGCGCCCGTTGAAGGGCCGAGTTTCCCTCCTTGTTTCCGCCGTCGCCCTGGCTTTGACCGTGGGCTGTGCCAACCAGCCCGGTCCGTTCGCTCCAATCGACACGACCAAGTTCACTCTCGAGAACACCGACCGCTTTGTGCTGCTCGACCAGCCGGCGCAGTATTCCGTCACCTGCACCGGGCTGCAGGAACGTCCGCTCGCCGACGGTCGCCTTGAGGTCGTCGCCAACGTGAAGAACCGCGAGAGCCGCCGCATCCAGGTGCAGATCAATTGTGTGTTCAAGGACGACCAGGGCTTCTCCACCGGCGACGAAACAGCGTGGCAGACCCTCATCCTCTCTGAGAATTCCACCGAGGCGGTCCGTTTCACCGCCATGAACACCCAGGCCAAGAAATACACCGTCCGCGTCCGCCAGGCGCGGTAAACGCCGGTCAAACCCGCCATGAACCGTACACGCACAAATCTCTTCGCCCCGATCTTCCTGTCCCTGCTCTCGTTGGTGGCAGCGCAACCGTCCTCACAGCCGCCGTCGCCTCCTCCGCCCGTGGCCCAGGCGGGTGTCCGCCCGCTCTCGCCCAGCTTGGAAATCGGCCGCCCGGACCCGCAGCAACGGCTGTACGGCCCGACCGCGGACACACTCATTTCCCGCCAAAACGCCGAGGGCGTACTCGACGGTTTCCGCAAGACCTACAAGACCGACGGTGCGCCCCGCGTGGTGGTCTATGTGAATCGCGCCCTGGTCGACACGTCGAACGGCCTGAAGCTCACCGAGCGCATGGAACAGTTTGAGAAGACCGACGCCTCGTTGAAGACCACCGGCACCAACACCTACCGGATGCGCGAGACCGCGGCGCCCGCGCTCGCCGATCAGCAGACGGTGCGCGAAATCGAGCGCCTCTTCGGCCGTGCCTTCCGCAATGCCGGGGCCCAACTCGCCGATCAAAAAATCGCCGCGTCTCTTCTGCCGGAACAGGTCGGCGCCCACCTCACGGGTGACCAGGCGGCGAAGGACCGGCAGGCCCTCACGAACATCGCCGACATCGCCATCGAGGTCCTCATCTCGAGCCGCAATATCACGATGCCGGAGGTCTCCGGCGACGCGACCTACGCCGTTCCAGACATTCAGGCGACGGCGATTCGCCTGAAGGACGCCGCTATTGTCGGACAGGCCTCGGCCAGCGACATCATCGGGAAGGGACTCCAGGCCGGCCGCGCCGTTCGCCAATTTAGCGTGCAGGAAATCACTGAGGCCACGGCTATCGCGCTGATGGAAGACATGCTGACCGGCAAACGCTGACTCGGGCGGCGGCCCATTCGGCCTACTTTTTCGTCGGCGGGAAGGACACTTCCTTCGTTGCCTCCGCCATTTCCTTGAGCGCCTTGTCGAGCGCTTCCTGCTCCTTGCCCCCGGAACGGACGACCGGCGCGCCAATCGAAAAATCAATCGACGCGTTGTCCTGGATTGGAACCTCCATTCGCATCGGCTTGCGGTCGGCGCGCTTTGCTCCGACGGCCGGCGTGGCGAGCGAGGGCGTGCTCAGCGGCGGGGGCGAGAGTTCAGTCGTGGCGAAGGTGGGCGTTGGCAGTGGCGGCGGTGCGATTTCTGGTGGCTGAAGATTTTGCAGCGGCGGCCGTTTCCTCGAAAACGTCGGCGTCGACGAGCGCTGCGTCGTTCCAATCGTCGCATAATAGAATCCGGCGATGGCGGCGAGCACGACGGCGGCCCAAATGATCCGGGATTTCATACGCGTGGGGAAGTCGCTCGACTGTAGCCGCCCGCCTCGCCAGCGCCAGCGCGATCGCGTGGAAACAGCGACGCAGGGCGCAGCTCGATTTATTGAAACTGGGGACGCGACGCCCACGTCGCGTGGTTCGAAACCACGTCGTGCGCATCGCGACTCCAGGAATTTCGAGCGCATGCCTGATGTCATTTTCTGCTCGCCCAGAAAAGGGGGAGGCATCCTTCCGTACTTCGTTGCTGTTCGGGACGGAGCCCCCGGCAATCTCGCCCGCTGTGCCGGTCTGAGGTGCGTTTTTCGTGTCCATTGGGGCGCGGGCCTGCCGAACTGGACGCCTTCTGCCATGTCTCGCCTTGCCCGCTATCTGACCGAAATCCGCCCGACGCTTACGCTCGCGGCGCCGATTGTCGTTGGGCAGGTCAGCCAGATGCTGATGGGCGTGACGGACAGCGCGATGATCGGCCACGCCGGCACAGTCCCACTCGCGGCCTCGGCGTTTGCCAACAATGTCTTCACCCTGTTTTTCGTCGCGGGCATCGGACTGATGCTTCCGGTGTCGATTCTGGTCGCGCGGGCGCGTGGAGCCCGGCAATTGGGCGACGCCTCGGAGTACCTGCGACACGGCATCACTCTGGCGCTGGCCTACGGGGTGATCGAAACGTTTCTCATGGTCGCGCTGAGCACGCAGCTGGCGCGGTTCGGCCAGCCGCCCGAGGTCGTCGCGATCGTCCGGCCCTTCTTCGTGCTGCTCGCCGTTTCGATCACCCCGGTGCTGGTCTATCTCGCGTTGCGGCAATTCGCGGAGGCGATGGGGCATCCGTGGGCGCCGATGTTCATCATGCTCGCCGGGGTCGGGCTCAACGCGGCGCTCAACTGGGTGTTTATTTACGGTCACCTTGGCGTGCCGGCGCTCGGCCTCACCGGCGCCGGCATCTCGACCCTCGTCTCGCGGACGCTCGGTGTCGGCGTGATCTTCCTCTGGCTGCGCCGCGACGTGCGCGTGCGCGAGGCCTGGCCGGCGTATTGGTTTGGCCGGTACTCGATGGCGCGCTTCCGTGAGATGCTCCATTTCGGGCTGCCCGCCTCGGGCATGCTGCTTTTCGAGACGACCGCGTTCGCCTTTTCCGGCATCATGATCGGCTGGCTGGGCGCGGTACCGCTGGCGGCCCACCAGATCGCGATCAGCTGTGCGTCGCTGGCCTTCATGTTTCCGCTCGGTCTTTCAATGGCCGCCGGGATGCGGGTCAGTCACGCCGTCGGGGCGGGTGAACGCGACCGCCTGCGCGCCATTGCCTTTGGGGCCGTCGGGGTTGGGCTCGCCATTATGGCGGTGTTTGCGGTTTGCCTGGGCCTCGGACGTGATGCCATCGCCGCGTGGTTCGTGCACGATCCCGCCGTCATCGCGCTGGCGGGCCGGCTCTTGGTGGTGGCGGCCTTTTTCCAGTTGGTCGACGGCGTGCAGGTCATCGCGGCCGCTGCACTGCGCGGCATTTCCGATGTGAAACTGCCCGCTGTCATCACGTTGCTCGCGTACTGGGGCGTCGCGCTCCCGTTGGGTTACGTGCTCGGAATTCGTGGCACGATGGGCGCCACCGGCATGTGGACGGGCATCGCGTCTGGCCTCGCGGTCGCGGCCGTCCTCCTCACCGCCCGGTTCACCCGGCTCACCCGCCGGACCTGAACGCGCTCCGTTCGTCCAGAGCGTGGTTTAGAGTAGCAGCTTCGTTTTCACGGCCGCGAGGGTGAGGCCGTGGATGCGAATGAGTTTTTGGCGGGAGGTGTCGCCGCGCAGCACCGTGACCGCGCGGCGCGGGAGGCCGAGGGTGTCGGCCAGAAATTCGCACAGCACTTCGTTGGCGCGGCCTTCGACCGGCGGCGCGTGCACCTTGACCTTCAACGCCTCGCCCAACCAGCCGACCACCTCGCTTCGCGGGGCATTTGGAATCGCCCTGATCGCGAGCGTGCAGAAGACCGCCGCCTCTGTCCCGGATTTTCCGCTCATCCCAGTGCCTCGGCGAGCGCCGCGATGATCTCCGCCCCGGGTTCCGCGCCGCAGCAGAGGCGCAGTAAATCAGGATCGAGTTTGCTCGCCGCGAGTTCGGCGATGCCGGCCGGAGTTGTCACGAGATCGTAGTGGGCGAGATACATGAAGGGACAGATCAGCGTCGTCTTCATCCCGAAACTCGGTCCCTTCGGCAGCCGCAGCCGATCGTAAAACGGTTCCATCGGTCCACGCAGGGTGAACGTGATCATGCCGCCCGTCGCTTCCGGGGAACGGGCGAGGCGGAGGTAGTTGTCGCGCGACGCGGGATGGAGCGCCCAATAAACATCCCGCACCTTCGGATGCTGGCCCAGGAACGCCGCGACTGCGGCGGTGTTGGCGTGAATGGTCGCGAGTACGCTTTCCGTCTCGCCGATTTGCGCGGCCAGACGGGCGAGGTCGCGCGGATAAACCGGTTCGAGTTCGGCGGTGGCGCGCCGCCGCAGCTCGGTCGCATCACGGCCGGCCGGATTGATCGCGATCAGCCCGGCGGTGAGATCGCCCTCGCTCGCGGTGTATTTGGTCAGGCTGGACACGACCGCATCGCAATGCCGAAGCACGTCGACGTTGAAGACCGACGCGACCGAGGGATCGACGATCAGGTGCGCGCCATGCCGGCGGCAGAGCGAGGAGAGGGCCACGACGTCGGGCGTTTGCATCAACGGGTTGGTCGGCAGCTCCGCGAACACTCCCGCGATTTGTCCGCCGTGCTTCGTGAAAATCCGCTCGATGCCCTCCAGGTCGAGCGCATCGCGGACGTAGACGTAGTCGGCGGGCGTGGTAGTGAACTTCTTGAGGATCGCGATCGTGTCGAGGTAGAGCCAGCCGAGTTGCAGCCAGACCGTGCGGCCCCGCGCCGCCTGCAGGTCGGCCGAGGCGCGGAACGCCGCGTAAATCGCGTTCATCCCGCAATTGGCGAGCAGCAGGTCGGCGTCACTCGTTTCCGGCAGCGCCCGGTGCAGGACGCCCCGGACTTCGGCTGCGGCGTCTCCGGGAAAGCTCCTCTCGGCGTGAGATGCGTCGAGCAGGCCGAGGCGCACGAGATGATCCTCGGCTTCGCGCGAGGGAAGAAATCCGCCGATGTTTTGGAGAAACGTCTTCGCGCGTGCGCCCACCTCGGGCGACTCTACGTGCGTGACACCGTTTAGGCTGCCGTGGGAAAAAATCTGCGCGTCGGCCGGTGCGGCTCCAAGATGCGACGCGAGCCGCCCCGCCAGTCGCGCCGAGGAGGTCAGCCACAGCGTCCGGCCTTTGAGTGCGGGCAGTGTGGCGGTGAAGTGAGCGATGAGCTGGCGGGTGAACGGATGGACCACGAACCGCGGATACCCGGACGTGAGATGCCGCATGGTTTCCGGCTTCTTCTCCTCGTAGCCACGTACGTCTTCCATGCGCGGCAGGCTGCACGAGACGGCGTGCGGGAGGGCCGGGATGCGTTGACCGAGTGGAAGTGGTGGAAAGGCGGACATGGGAAGCGAGTTGAAAGTCGAACGGGAAGAGTTGGAAGAAGGAAGCGGGAGGCAACGGAACGCTGTGTCACGCGGCTGTCATAAACCCAGCCCGGCGAGCCGCACTCCAGCGTGGTCGTTACCGCTTCGCAGAAGGAGTGTCGGGTACTTCGACCGCCTCGCCGATGCGAACCTCGGCGCGGGCATCGTTGATAATCTGCAGGCCGGGAGTGGTTTCCCCCCAATAGGGCGCGGCGGTGCGAAGCATTGCGGCGAGGGCCTTTGAAAATTTCTGCCCGCGTTGGACCGGCGAGGCGACGAAGGTGGTCCAGAGAGTTTGGGCGGCCTTGCCCTTGGCCTTGAGCTCGGCGTAGTCGAAAGCGTCGACCACGATCAGGTTGAACTCGCGCGTGCTGTCGAAGTCGCCGGCGAAGCCCTCGACCGGGCCGTTGGGGGCCGAGTCGCCGGCGGGCGCGCCGCCACCGATGGAATTCGTGTTGCCCTCGTTCTTAATCACCGCGTCGAACGCATCGTCGTTTCCGCCGGTCCGGTTGCCCCAGATGACGTCGCCGCCGAGATGGGTGAGGCTGCGGGAATCGTGAATCTTACCCACGAGGCCTTCGTCCCACGAGAGATGTTCAGTGCGCACGACCGGGTTGCGCCAGAGGGTGACGCCGAAGTTTACGCGCAGCACCAGGGTGACTTTCTTCGGTTCTCGGATGATGCCCGCCGGGTCGGCGGCGTTGAGGTAATTTTTCGACGCAAGTGCAGTGGTGAGAATACGGCAGACGGTCGGGTAATCGAGGTCGGCCGGAAAAATTTCGCCAGGAACAAACACGAAGTGCTTCGGCGTCGCGAGCGGAGCGAGTTCGCGCGGAGCCGGGTTGAGGGCGTTCTTTTTCCGCGCCATTTGCAGGAGGGTGTTGGTCGGGGTCTCGCGATAGTTCGCGGAGGAGACGGAGACCGGGGCGGGCCCGTCGATGTCCGACGGGGTTTGCGCGCGAAGGACGTTGCCGGCGAGGGCAAGGAGGGCGGCGATTGCGGCGCGTTTCATGAAAGCCAACGGTGGGGCGGGCGCCGCCGCTCAGCAAGGCTTGGCCGGTCTCTCGATATCAGGGGCCACCTCACGATTTCTGGATACTGGGGGACGCGACGCCTCGTCGCGTTTCTCCGGCGCCGGCATACTTATAGTCGGGGACATGTCCCGCATGTTGGAAGAACGGGATGTGCCCGGCCGGCGCACAGCTGTGCGAAACGGTTTGCTCCCCGCGCGGACGCCGCGTGGATTCTCTCCCTCATGAAACTCCTTTCCTGGAATGTGAACGGCGTGCGTGCCGCCCTCGGCAAGGGCCTGCTCGACTGGATGACCGCGGCCAAGGCCGACGTCATCTGTCTCCAGGAAGTCAAGGCCACCGCGGGTGACGTGCAACACGTGACCTGGCCCAAAGGCTACGAGGTCATCTGGAATGCCGCGGAGAAAAAAGGCTACAGCGGCACCGCGCTGCTCACCCGGCGCAAGCCGCTTTCTGTGACCCTCGGCATCGGAACCGCCGCGCATGACGCCGAGGGCCGGGCCGTGACGGCGGAGTTCGACGATTGCTACGTGGTCGGCGTCTACGTGCCAAATGCGCAGCACGAGCTGGCGCGGCTCGATTTCCGTCAGCAGTGGGACCGGGCGCTCCTCGCCTACGCGAAGAAGCTCGAAAAGAAGAAGCCGGTGCTGTTTTGCGGCGATCTGAACGTCGCCCACGAGGAGATCGATCTCGCCCGTCCGAAGGAAAACGTGGGCAACCCGGGGTTTTCCGACGAGGAGCGGGCGGGCTTCCGCGAATTTCTCTCCGCCGGCTTCCTCGACACGTTTCGCGAATTCGAAAAAGGCCCGGGCCACTACAGTTGGTGGACGTATCGCGCGGGTGCCCGCGAACGAAACATCGGGTGGCGCATCGACTACGTGATGGCGAGTGCTTCCCTGCGGCCACGACTGAAACGGGCGTGGATCGAGCCGCACGTGCTGGGCAGTGACCATTGCCCGGTGGGACTGGAGTTGAAATGAGTGCCCCAAGAGGAGAATTGCATCAAAGTTGTGAAGTAGCAGGTGAAGATTTGAAGTAGGCCAGATTTGAAGTAGGCCTACTTCAATTGCAGGTGAGGCCGTCCTTTGACCGAAAATCCGGGACCCATTCCGAGGTATACCCCAGCCCGAGATCTGCCCGTAATAGCGAAAGGACGGCCTTTTCGGTTTTTCGACTCTTGGGACATGGACATTAACCCGTCTTCGCGGATTCAGGCCTCCAAAAATTGTAAGCAGCTGTAAATGAACGATGGGATTGCCGAAGTCTGCACTACACCGGCTCATTTGCCGCGGATTTGGGCGGCAGTAATTCTTGGGGGCGGTTGGTCGGGCAATTTCAATTTCAGTTTTTCCAACAGCAGGCGCTGATCGGGCTCTGGTTGGGTGTAGCGGGTGAGGATCACTTCGCGGCCGTCGGTGGTGGGCAGGTGTACATCGAGCATCTGCATTGCGCCGAGCTTTTCGAAGACGAATCGCGGCGTCAGGCCGGGGGCCAGGTCGCGCAGGCGGCGGCCGAGCGTCACGTGCAGGCAATAGGCGAGAAACGCGATAAAGATGTGCGCTTCGATCCGGGCGGCGTCCTGATGATATACACGTTGCCGGCCGGCAGGGGCGCTTACCACTGAAGTTACGGTCGCTTCGCTTGCAGAACGGAATGCAGCGAGGACGCGATCTTGGACGCCCCGGGGCGGATTCGCACGAGCCGCGGATTCCACCCCAGCATCGCTTCGCGCGCGAGGGACCCGAGGGCGCCGTCGGAGATCTGATGGACTGAGCCAGGCGGCAGGTCGCGTGCCGCCATCTCCGGGATGACGGACCAAAACCGGCCGGTCTTGATCGCGGCCATGGTTTGTGGGAACGACTGGCAAGCGAGCACGGGCGTGAGCGGCGCGCCATGGGACTTGGCGATTTCACGCAGGCCCGAGGTGAATTGGCCATCGGTGGTCTGGGTCGCGAGCGGCAATTCCGCCAGCGCCTGGCCCAAAGTGATTTTCTTGTTCCGCGGCATCAGGGCATTCGGCACGACGGCCACATAGGTTACCATCCCCAGCGACACGGCCCTCAGCCCCGCCGCGACGGCATTCTTGCGGATGATGCCAAAATCGAGCCGGCAGTCGGTGAGCTGCTGGACGATTTCGTTCGTGCGCAGGTTCGTGGTCGCGAAGCGGGTCCCGGGAAACGCGTCCATAATCTTTCCCAGCCGGGGAATGACGAGCCACTGAATCAGGCTGTCGCCTGCGCCAATGGTGAAGGCCACGCCTTCCTCGCGACACTCAGATCGAAAATCATCCAGGGAGCGCAGATGCTCACGCGCCAGCTCGGCCAGCCGCTCGCCCTGAACCGTGAGCTTGAGGATCTTCCCGCGACGCTGCGCGACCTCGCAACCGAAGAACTCCGACAGCTCGCGCAGCTGGCGGCTGTATTGGCTCTGGCGCACGGGGTCGCCGGGTGCGGCCTGCGCAATGCTGCCCGCGTCGCGCACCTCAATCAAAACCTTAAGGCGATCCAGCGAGAGGCCCCGTTCAGAGAAGAGCTTTTCAAACATGATTACCCAGTCAGGTATCCCACGAGAACTACCGTGGCAAAGAAAACCGGTTCGGTGTAGGATGGCCGCGCAATCAGATGGCTCACGTTCGCAGGGATACGCTGACCGCTCCTCCCGAATGGTGGAAACACCTTCGACCTTGGAATAAGCGGTGCGTCGCCAAGCGCGAACGCCGGGCCGCCCGAAAGCAAATTCGAAACAGCATTCAGGAAATCGAAAAATCTTTCGTTCACCCCTTGAATTCTTTCCTGGAACATCCGTTGTAACTCTTCAGTCACTCAATCGTCATTCTGCCACTTCACATGAAAACCGCACAATTTATACAACTGTCCGCCCTCCGGCTATCCGGATGGCATTCGTTGTGTGCGGCGATTCGTCCGCAGCCGACGACAACGGGGAAGCGTAGTGAATCAGGTCTCAATCGACCCGATTACGCGGTCCTCCTTGGAAGTGGTGTAACCTAACGACCGGCTCATCGAAGCCCACCGCGAGGCCCACTTCCGCCCGGAAGTGGGTTTTTTTATGCCCCGAGGGGGCCGCTTCCGGGAACGAGTGCGAACTCTTTTCCATATTCCATAAGCGGCTTCATCGCTGAGCCCAGTCAATCAGCCCAACGTCCGCGTGCAAATCCTGCGGCCGTCCAAACCGGCAGACTCTGTCTGTCGAGAGGGGCGACGGTGTGAGTTCTTTTTTGCGACGGAGCGCGCCACGCGATGCGGGTAGCGCTCCGAACAAACCGCAGGATCGCTACGGCGGTCCTGCACCAACGCGCGATGCGCCTGATGGCGTCAAACGGCGATGCCGGCCGCGCGTTCTCTTTTCGCCCGTTTGTATTACCAGCTAGATCGCCGCGTTTTCACCGCGGAGGACCGGGGGCAGCACCCGGACGGGCGACCATTTCCTTAAGGAAGCGCCGGTTCTCGATCCGAGGCCGGAGTCCGCTTCGCCCTATCGGATCCACAAGAAGCCAGCCGGCGGCCCAAGCCCGGCAGGGGCCGAGTTTACATGTGCGCGCGTGGCGTAACAGCAACGTGGCGGTCTGCCAGTCCGCAGTCCCGGGTGCGATTCCCGGCGCGCGCACCAATTCTGGAGCTGTGGTGTTCAACAGTAGCACAGCGGACTTTTAATCCGCCCGGTGCGGGTGCGAATCCCGCCGGCTCCACCAACTTAACCCGCGGTCATTGAGGACGGACGTCGGAGAAGTCTTCCGACGCCGAGTGACCTGAGCCGCGGTTTTCCTTTCCGACACGACGTGCCCGAGCAGCCAAGGGACCAGCTTGCAAAACTGAGGTTCGCGGGTGCGAGTCCCGCCGTCGTGTCCACTTTCTGGGGTTGTAGTGATAATAGCAGCACACCGCGCCCGCAACGCGGAGGAGACGGAGCGTAACCGTCCTGCTCCACCAGTTTTGCCCGAGAGGTGTTCACAGATGCACGGCTGTCTTCCAAACAGCGGGAGCCGGCGCGCTACCGGCCTCGGGCACCACAGGTCCTAGATGTCCGAGTGGACGGGTTGGTCTCCAAAACCGACCGGGAGGGTGCGAGCCCCTCAGGACCTGCCAATTTTCCTGGAGGTTAGGCCGATCTAGTGATGGCGCGTGGCTGAAGACCACGAGAGCGCGGCGCGCAACCGCGAGCCTCCACCATTTTTATGGCAGGAAGCGGGCAGTCCCGCCGCCGGTCTCATAAGCCGGCACTTTCCGTGCAACTCGGAATCCTGCTCCCATTTTTTTCGGAGCGTAGCCTAGAAGTCAGGCACTCGGCTTGGGACCGAGACCACGCGGGTGCGAGTCCCGCCGCTCCGACCAACTTTATTTCAAACCAGGTGCGTGGCTCAGTCAGCGGAGCACCGGCCCGTGAAGCCGGGGAAGCGGGTGCAACTCCCGCCCACCTGACCAATGTGACCGAGGACAAACTAGCAGAGTCGCCTGCCTGTCGAGCAGGAGATAGCGGGGGCAGCACCCGTCGGTCGCGCCAATTTCGAGGTGTCGCCTAGCAGCTATGGCAGCTGGCTTACATCCAGCCATTCCGGGGGTGCGAGTCCCTCCGCCTCGACCATTGCCGGGTAGCTCAATCAGTCGAGCGGCCGCCTGTTAAGCGGCGAGATGTAGGTGCGAATCCCACCCCGGCAGCCAATTTCGTCGGCGAGACAGCCAGTGAAGTCACCTGCCCGACATGCAGGCATCGCTCGGAGCGTTTGACTCGCGCTCCGCGCTCGGGGCTTTGCCCCCAACCTGCTGGTTGGCCGCTCCGCTTCGCTGCGCCGGGGCCGACGACCATCAGGGTGTGGTGCCAAATAGTCGGCGACTCCCCTCGGAAGGGAGATCATGCAGGTGCAAGTCCTGTCACCCTGACCACTTTGTTGCGGTGTCGTCTAATCAGCAGGACAGCGGACTTTGAATCCGTGAATGGAGGTGCGAGTCCTCCTGCCGCAGCCAAGCGGGGCCTGGGACTGCGAGAGCGTGGTCGTCTCCCTGGCAGGGAGAAATTCAGGCGGGTGCGACACCCGCAGGCTCCACCATTTTTTGGGTCGCAAGCTTTAACAGTGAAGCCGCCGGCTCTTACCCGGCAGAACCCGGAGCGTTACCGGGGCGACCCACCAGTTTCGCTGCCGCCGAGTGGCCGCACAAACTGTCACTTGGCTCGATGGCGCAGCAGGCAGCGCAGCTCCCTCATAAGGAGAAGGTCGCGGGTGCGAATCCCGCTCGAGCCCCCATATTTCGAAGCGTGGCAGAGCAGCAATTGCGACGCGCTGTAACCGCGTTGCCCTCCGGGGCTACGAAGGTGCGAGTCCTTCCGCTTCGACCACTTTGCATCCAACCCGTAGACAGCGACGGACTGCCTTGGTAAGGCAGCGAGCAGGGCGCACGTCCCTGTGGATGCTCCAGCGTTTGCGGACGTGGCGAAACAGTAGACGCGTCGGCCCGAGGAGCCGATGGACGAAAGTCCTTGAGGGTGCGATTCCCTCTGTCCGCACCACTTTATCGCGGCGTGGTTGGAATGTAGACACGGCGGACTCAAAACCCGCTGGGCTTGATGGCCCGTGCCGGTGCGAATCCGGCCGCCGCGACCATTTGCGGCCGTGCGTGGAAAAGTAGACCGGGCGGTCTTAAAAACCGCTGCGCCGCACCGGCGCGTGGGCGTGCAAGTCGCCCCGGCCGCACCAGTCTTTCGGCGAGTGGTGGAGCGTATACACGCGAGTCTCAGAAACTCGTGGGCGGAAGCCCGTGCAGGTGCAAATCCTGTCTCGCCGACCAATTTCAACGCCTTGTCCTCTAACGAGCCCAGGAGACCCGCCTCTCAAGCGGGCAATGCGGGTGCGATTCCCGTCGAGGCGACCAGTTTTCTGCCGCGTAGTTCAAAGTCGAACCGTCCGTCTTATACACGGAATCGCGCTAGATGAGCGCCAGGGCCGGGAGCGTTACCCGGCGCGGCAACCAGTGCCCGTCAGACGTAGCGAGCGACGTGCCGACCTTGTAAGTCGGACCAGGCCGGTGCGACCCCGGCGGCGGGCTCCAATTTCTCCCTTCATCGTCCAAGAGACAGGACGCGAGCCCGCGAAGCTCGAGATCGAGGTGCAAGTCCTCGTGAGGGGACCACTTTTTTCCTCGCGTGGTGAAATTACCATCATGCGGCGCTTCGAACGCCGGGTTGCGGGTGGGAGTCCCGCCGCGAGGTCCACTCCCCGTGGCCGAGCAGTTCAGGCCTCCGCCTTCTAAGCGGATCGACGCAGGTGCAAATCCTGCCGGGGGGACTTTGGGAGGCGAAACCGGCCGAGGCGCCGGCACCCGTTTGAAGCGGATCGGGCGGCACCGCCGCTGGGGAGCATGACCTCTCGCCTCCGCCACTTTGGAGAGTAAAGCCGCGGAGCGCGGCGTCCGGTTGGAAGCCGGCTCGGGTCGCAAGGCCTGTGGGGCAGGTCCACTGCTCTCCGCCATTTTTCTTGGAGAGTGAACCCGCCGAGGTGTGGGCGCTGTTTCGAAAACAGATGGACCGGCGATTGCCGGTTGAGGCGCAAGACCTCCGCTCTCCGCCACTGGCTCGTAGCTCAAAAGCAGAGCACTCGCCCGATAAGCGAGTGACGACGGAGCGTTACCGTCCGGGCCAACCATTTGGAGGGTTAATTCCGAGAGTCGGGAGCCGCGGTGCTAACGCGTGCGGCGATTCTGTCGCTGAGGGGCGGGACCTCAACCCTCCGCCATTGCCGGGTCGTCTAAAAGTAGGACGGCGGTCTCTGAAACCGCGAATGCATGTGCGAGTCATGCCCCGGCAGCCATTTTGTTCTCTGCAAGCATTGGGAGCGATGCAGCGGTTTCGTAAACCGCAGAGGCCGGCGCAAGCCCGGCGCGGAGATCCAGTTTGTCGCAAAAAAGAACCCACACCGACGTTGGGCAGGCCGGGTTCAGCGTGAGCCATCACGTTTTCCAAATCTCTCCTCCCATGAACACCGACGTCCTCGACAAGCCCATCGTCCTCTCGCTCAACCGCGCGTGGCAGGTGATCGGCCATCGCACCGTCAAGCAGGCGCTGATCGCGCTGAACGGCGGCGCGGCCGGTCTGCCGCCGGCGCTCGGCGTGGACATCGCCTACCCGAAATTCGAGGACGGGTCGTGGAATTTCGACCGGCCGCTCTACTTGAATCCGGTCGCCTGGGACGAGTGGGTGAAACTGCCGGTGCGCGACTTCGATTTTTCGATTTCGACGCCGAAGCTCCACCTCCGGGTGCCGACCGTGATTGTGTCGACCCAGTTCGACCGCATGCCGGTCCGCATTCCGCGGGTCACGCGGGCGGCGATCCTCGAACGCGACCAGGGCGTCTGCCAATACACCGGCGAATTCGTCGGCAAGCAGGGCGGCAACCTGGACCATGTCGTCCCCCGCGACCGCGGTGGCCGCGATTCGTTCGAGAATCTGGTGTGGGCCAAGAAGGAGGTAAACTCCCTCAAGGCCAACCGGCTCCCGCACGAAGCCGGTCTGCGCCTCCGGCGCAAACCGAAGGCGCCATCGCCGCTCCCAGCGTCGGCGACCATTCGCGAGGCGAAGCATCCAGACTGGCGGCATTTCCTCCACGTCTGAACCGCCCAACCGCCGCATCCCTTCACTCATGAACCTCTCTGCCAGATCCAATGACTCTCACCTTCCAACCTTCCACCTCTTTCACGGAGACACTCTCCGTGGTGGATGCCGTGCTGGCCTCGGTGGCCCGCCGGGTGCCGCTGCACGTCTCCCGCGAAGACCTGGCGAGCGCCGGTAAGCTGGCACTCGTCGAGGCCCTGCTGCGTTTCGAAGGTCCGCCGGAGCAGGCCCGGGCGTATTGCTATGTGCGCGTTCGCGGTGCGGTTCTCGATGAACTGCGCCGCCTGGACCCGCTGTCGCGCTACACCCGCACCCAAGTGACGCTCGTCCGTCGCGCGGCTGCGGCCCTCGAGTGTCGGCATGGTCGGGCTCCAACGACCGCTGAGGTTGCGGAGCTCACGGGACTCTCCATGGACGCCGTTGCTCACCTCGAGCAACTCGCCCATGCGGCGGAGTCGTGCTCGCTCGATGAGACCGACGCCGATGGAGAGCGGATCCACACAATTCCGGACGTCGACGCCGAGTGCCCGGCGCGTTCGGCGGAGTCGGTGGATACGAACGCCCTCGTGCAGGCGGCATTGGAGCGGCTCGCGCCCAACCACGCGCATGTCCTGCGCCGGTACTACCTCGATGACGCCACGCTCGAGGACATCGCCGGCGAGCTCGGCGTGTCGAAGGAGCGCGTGCGTCAGATCCGTGAGGCGGCCGAAAAGAAGCTGCGCGAGGACTTCATCGTCCTCGCTCTCTGGCAGTCGGTCCTGAATCGCAACTGACGTTTACCACGGGGGCCCGGTCGCAACGGCCGGGCCCCTCTCTCTGCGTCGGTCCGTGGGCTTTCTCACAATTCTTCTCCATTCAAAAAACACCTGACTCGCCAGTCATAGAAGGCGCGGCAATCGACATACTTCGTTCGCGTGAATCCCGCTACCGTCTCACGCCTTTTCATGAAACCCGTTTTCCAGTCTAAACTCGAGCCCATCACGTCGAGTCACCAGTTCGGGGAACTCTTCAACCTGGAGATTCCTTTGCCGGCCCTGCAACAGGGCTGGCTTCACGCGCGCGAGCTGACGCAACCGTGGAATGCTGAACGCATCGCGGCCAAGATCGGCGAGGCCTGCTGGCTCAGCCATTATCACCGAGACAACCGTGAGACCGACCCGGAGAATGTGAAGTTTGCGCCAAACGTCGTAGCCGGCTTTTGGCCGGGCGGGGGATTTGTCGAACTGCAGATGCAGCACGGCAACCAACTTGATGAACACCCGAGGGGAGTCCTGGGCGTTTACACCGACTCACCGGTGCGCACGGAGGCGCTGATGAACGAATTGTTTGCCTGCTATCGCTACGACCCGGCCATCCTCAGGCGCGAGCCCAGGGTCGGTATGCTGAATTTCGCCTACGGTAATCTTACGGTGGAGCGCATTCCTGTCACGGTGGAGCAAACAGTGTCGCGAACGCAGCTCGACCTTTTCTACCGCGATGGGATGTCCGTGTGGGTGGACGAGTGGATCGCGATGCTGAACGCACGCCGATATGGGCTGACAGTTCTCACTGGCGCACCCGGCACCGGCAAAACCACGCTCCTGCGATCTCTCGCGCACTGGCTGGTTGAATCTCATGTCTTCTACTTCATGCCGGCCGCCCGCTTCGCGTCCGTCGAATCCGGCGAAATCGTCACCTTTTGGGCAAACGAGAACCGCAACTCCAAGCTGCGCAAGGTGCTGATCCTAGAAGACGCGGAGAGCGTTCTGTTGCGTCGCGGTGACGACAACCGCGAGAAAGTCGCCACCCTGTTGAACCTCACCGACGGCATGCTGGGTGATGCCCTCGGTTTGCATGTCGTCTGCACCCTCAACAGTGAACTCACCGATCTTGATCCTGCCCTCCTGCGACCAGGTCGTCTGGTTGCCCACCGTGACTTCGAACTCCTGACCAGTGAAGAGGCCTGCCGCCTCGCCGAATTCCTCGGCGTGCCTCCTCCATCGACCGATGAAGTGTCCCTCGCCGCGCTTTTTCATCCAATCACGAGCCCACCGCTGCGGGCCCGCGGAAGGCGCCGGTCGATGGGATTCCACACCGCAATCGAAAACCGGGAATAATACCTGAATCGCCAGTGATAGAGGGCGCGGCAATCGGCCTACATCGCCCGAGCAAATCCCGCTACCGTCTTCCGCCACCGACAATTTGATCGTCTCAAACCATTACTTCCGATGAAGACCTACAATCTCGCCCAAGCCTTGAAACAGAAGAACCGCCTCGCGGGTGAAGTCGCGCGCGGGCGCGAAATCGTCCAACGCGAAAATTCCCGCAAGGAGTCGCAGCCCACGCGGGCCGACGTGCGCGCCGTATTCGAGGAAAATGTTGCCCAGATGCGCGCCCTCGCGGCGTGCAAAGGCGCCATCGCCGCCGCCAATGCCGGCGTCGTATCGGGTGAGCAGGGCATTTACGGCAAGCTCAACCTCCAGGCGGAGCTACGCGGCTTAATCTCCTTTCTCAAAGGGCTGAACACCAAGGAGGGAGAGGAGGTTGAGCGCGTGGGATTCTTGAGCCGGGACGAGGCCTCGCGCACGATCTACGTTGCGACCATCACGCGGGATGAGGTCGACCGCTTGGTTGCCACCTATCAGGCGGAAATCGAGCAACTGCAGGACGAGATCGACGAATTCAACGCGACGACGCGCATCACCCTCTCCGCCTAACTTTCGGGCCCGGCCTGGACGGGCGTTGGCTGACAACAGGCACTGGCATCCATAATGCCGCAGTACGGATTGAAACCCCGTATCCGCAAAACGACACCGACCTGATTGTTAACCGTCATCGTTCAAGGCCTAAAAACTCAAAACACATCCCTAAAGGTTCAAACCTTTGTCGCTTGTTGCACCCATCGCTCCCACTGGGCCGGTGTCCCGAATATTCTCTCTCTCCTTACGGCACAAACAAAGCCGTCGCGGTCACCAGGTTTTGCACCAACTCGGCCTGGTATTGGTTCGGCTTGATACCATGGGTTGTGACCAACACTAAAAAGACCGCCTTGCGCGTGCCTGTAGCGCGGCGGAATACCTCCAACTTCGTGCGGAGTTCGCGGGCATACGCTTTGTCGATCACAAACTCCTCCTCGCTGAACTTCATCTCGCATACGCTGATCACGCCGTCGGAGCGATCAAACAGAAGGTCGATTTGTGCTCCGGTATCCTCTTTGTTCTCAGCTTGGTGCGCCCATGAGGAAAGAGCGGTCTGGACTCCCGCAATCCCCAGAGCGTTCTTGATTTTGGGCGCGTGCCGAAGGCAGATATTCTCAAACGCATATCCGCTCCAAGCTCGGCCCGCCGGAGTCAGCCGGTGATGGAGCCAAGTGTGCCCCCCGTCGCCAAGGCCACGCCGTCCTTCTACCCAACGCAGGTGAAATAGCGACAGTTCGTCGATGAGGCGAAAGCAGGGATCCTTGGTCTTCCGCCCGAACGGCATCATCCGGCAGATGAAACCGGAAGATTCCAGCTCATCGAGGATCGTGGTGAACGCCCCGCCCGTCTCCAGCTTGGTTTCACGGATGAGATCCGTGCGACTAAGTCCGGAACGCTTGCGGGCCAGTGCCCGGATGACTTTCAGATGGCGTTCGTGATGGTCAAAGAGCGCGGCGAATACCAAGTTGAACTCATCCCGTAACGGCGCGTTCGGCGCAAAAAACAACGCATCGATGTTCTGCGCCGCGGAACACCCCTTCCGCACATAATTCAAGTAGTAAGGCACGCCGCCGATGGCCATGGCGAGCTCGATGGTTTGCTTCTGATCCAGCACCACGCCCTCTGCCTTCAAGTACGCGTCGATTTCGGAAAGGTCGAAGGGCTGAAGCGGAATACTGCAGGTGATCCGGTTGTGCAGTCCTCCCTTTTGATGGAGCACTTTCGCGATCATCCATGACGCCGCCGAGCCGCAGATCACCACAATCAATCCCTTTTGCCTGGTCCCCCAAGTGTTCCAGAAGTGGTCAAATGCCGGGAGAAAGCCTGATTTCTTGCCTGCGAGCCACGGGAGTTCATCGAAGAACACAACTTTGCGCGCCCCATCACGCAACTGACTTTCCAGGTAGCGGGTAAGCTCTTGGAATGCCTCGGGCCAATCGTCCGGCGTCGCATGCTTGAATCCGGTGACGGACTCGAGAGCGTGCGCGAAACTCTTGAGCTGATGGGTGCGGGTGGCATCGCGGACCCCTGTCAGCTCAAAGCACAGATCGCGTGCGAAGTATGTCCGGATTAGGTAGGTCTTGCCGATGCGCCGCCGACCATGAACCGCAATCAACTCGGGGCGCCCGGACCCGTGGGCGCGCGCAAGCTGTTCCTGTTCAGGGGTGCGACCGACTAATCGGGGGATGGGAGCGAGTGGGCTGGACGCCATAGTTAGCCAAAATTGGGGTTGGAAATTATAGTTTTGGCTATCTATACCAATTGAATAGTTAGCCGCAACGAAATAAATTGGACCAGTTTTGGCTATCTATCTAACAACGATACGCGGCCATAACCGTCCAATAGTTGGCATATTTGGCTATTTAAGATGACCCTCAACCGAGACCCCAGCCGCACGCGGGGTGAACTTGGCCTACCCCGTGATGGTGGGCCTGCCCTTGCACCAGTAGTATTTCGGTCAATCAGACGGTGGGACTGCCGTTGTCTCAGCCTTGGAGTATTATCCTTCCAGGAAATCAAGGGGCCTTCAGTTTAACCGGCATCTTGCTCTCACACTGGGTCGAGGCCCTTCTCGTCTGCAGCCGCTGGCGCATGTGCCCGTCTGCTCGGGCTCACTTCCAAGCTGCGCCCTGCGCCCGACGGCAGTTACGGTTGCCAACTCGACCTCTCCATCCTTCGGGTGCACGGGTGGCGCAGATTTCTATGCCTCAAACGCTCAACCGCATCGCTGACTCAACCGATACAATATTATCGACTAAAACCGATACCTGCATTAAATTGATCAAATGGTATCACTTAAGTCCGCGCCCGAGGTCCTCAATGAGCTTGCGCGAATGGTCCGAACGCAGCGCTTGAATCGTAGTTGGACCCAAGCCGAGATGGCGCGCCGCGCGGGTCTCAAACTTCCGACTTACATCGTGTTTGAGCGCTCGGGCCGCATCTCCCTCCTTCGTTTCCTCAAGATTCTCGATACCCTCGACCTGATGACGGACATCGGCGAACTCGGAAAGATAAAGGACCTTCAAGCTTTCACCCTCGCCGATTTGAAGCAGGAGCGTAAACGCGGGTCCCGGACATCAAAATGAACGCGCTCACCGTCAAATACCTCGACGCTCAGGTCGGCGTCTTGGCGGAAACGCGCCAGGGCATAGCGTTCGAGTTCGACTCCACTTTTCTCGCGTCGGGCCACGATCTCTCGCCGTTGAATCTCCCCCTGAGGAAAGGCCTCCACCAGCGAGATGGCCTCGGGAGCACCCGCCTGCCCGGTTTGTTTGAGGATTCGCTACCGGACCGGTGGGGCACCAAAATCATGACGGAGTGGTTCCGGAAACACGGCGTCCCCGAATATTCCATCACTCCACTGGCCCAACTCGCGTATGTGGGCTCCCGCGGAATGGGCGCCCTCACCTACGAACCCGCGCAGGAAATCACGGAAACCAATCAGGAACACTTTTCACTCGGTCGGCTTTTCGAAGCTTCGGACGTGGCGGAAAGGGGCGGTCCGATTGATCTCAACGTTCTCGCCCCCGCGGGTTCTCCGGCGGGCGGCGCTCGGCCGAAAGCGTTGATCGCAATTGCCGCGGGTGCCGGAGGACAGGTGGTCGCCGGGGAAGGCACGATTCCACCGGGCTACGACGCGTGGCTAGTGAAATTCAGCGGGCCCCGCGATCCCCACGCCGGAGCGATGGAGCAGGCCTACGCACTGATGGCCCGCGCCGCCGGGATCGATGTGCCGGAGACCCGCCTCCTGCCGACCGAACGGGAGGGGGTGAAGTCGCTGCATTTCGCGGTAAAGCGATTCGACCGCCACGGCCACGAGCGCACCCATCATCACACGCTCGCCGGCATGACGCATGCGCTGGGTGGCGACTTGAGCTACGAAACGCTGCTGCGCGCGACGCGCCGGGTCACTCACGATGAAGCCGAGGTCTGGCGGGCCTTTCGTCGTGCGGCGTTCAATGTGCTCGCCAGCAACCGTGACGATCACGGCAAGAACCACGGATTCATTTACGCCCATCGCCAGTGGAGACTGGGCCCCGCCTACGACCTCACCTTTGCGAGCGAACGGATGCTCCCGGAGCGCGGCCTGTCCCTCGCCGGTGAACGCCGGACGGCTGGAATACCGGAACTAATGAAGCTGGCGCAAACGGAGGCCCTGGATCGCCCCCAGGCGCACGCCATCGTCGAACAAACCCGGCACGCGGTCTCGCAGTGGCGGGAGTTCGCCGCCGCCGCCGGCGTGCCCGAAATCACTTCCGTCGAGGTGAGCGCCTATCTGGACAAGGGACGGGCGGCGAAGCGCTGACCGCGGCCCGGGCCACGAGACTGCGACGCGCCTACTGTTGACCGTGGACTGGGCGGGAGGCAGCGAAACCGGGCATAGCGACCATGAGTGCCGGCTTGCGCTGTTTTGCTTCAAAACGACCTGTAATCTGAAGGCATGCCTTTTTTCTTAAATTTCACAATTGAACTGCAATGTGTGCAGCGTGTGTTCACTCGGAACTAACTTCAAAGGTATGTCGCAAGTCTCCTCCCCATCGGCCGAGTTGAAAGTGTTCATGCTAACATCGCCGCGCCTCACGCTGGCGGTGGCGGAGAGTCTGACGTGCGGATGCCTGCAGGCCCGCATCGGGGAGGTTTCGGGCGCGTCGGAATATTTCCTCGGCGGCATCACAGCGTATTCGCTCGACCAAAAGGTGGCTCACCTCGGGGTGAACCGGCGGGCGGCGAGAAAAGTCAATTGCGTGTCGGCCGCGGTCGCGGAGGAGATGGCGCGGGGCGTATGTCGGCTGTTCGGCAGCGATCTCGGTGTCGCGACGACCGGCTACGCCGAGCCTTCTCCGGCGGCGGGAGTTGCGGATCCGTTTGCGTGGTGGGCTGTGGCCCACCGGCGTCGGGGTCGCTTTGTCGCGGTGCGGAGTGGTCGCATCGAGTGTCCGGGGGCGAGCCGGGTCGACGCGCAGCGTTTTGTCGCCGACGGGGCGCTGGCCGAACTGGTCGCGTACCTGCGTGACCTGCGCGGCTGACGCGCCGCTCGCGTCACGTCACCGCGTTCTGGAAAAACTCGATCACTTCGCCGCTCGGACCCTCGCAGAAGAAAATCCGAATCGGCACGGCGCCCGCCCCGTTGGTGGTGGCGATCGTCACGTCCTTCGGCTCGACGGTGATCTTCGCCCCGGCTTCGCGGACGCGGGCGGCGACCTCGTCCAGCCGCGTGGTGCGGAACGCGAAATGAATGACCGCGCCGTTTGGCGCCGGCACGTAGGCGAGATCCTCGAAAATCTCCATGTAGTTACCGTCTCCGGTATCCAGCATGATGGCACGCTGCGGGGCGGCCCGCCACGCGATTTTCTCGGTACAGCCCAGCAGATCGCGGTAAAAGGCGAGGCTGCGGTCCCACTCGCGGGTTTTGATGCAGACGTGATGGAAACCGGCAATCAGCGCGCTCATGCGCTGCAGTTGAAAGTCGGAAGGCGCAGGTTGAAAGACCGAACTTGCGCCGAATCTGTCGCTGGGATCTTCGGCCCGAGGGAGCTGGACAAGCAACGCCCCCCCTCACGGTGCGAGCTTCTGGATCAACGCCATCAACGGCTGGACTTCCTTCGGTGGTTGCACCCAGTCGCTGTAGAGGAGTTCCGGCATCGTGTAGTTCGTGGTGTAGAGTTCGAAATTGGCCTTGTCGTTGCGCGAGATGTGACCGGCCTTGACGGTGGCGCCGGCGTAGAGCCCGACGATTTTGTTGTAGGCCAGCATCGGCGCCGCGAGGATGTCCTTGTTGTTGCGCTCCGTCTCGGCCGCCTTCGGTCCCGCGACGGCCTTGGCATCGACGCCGATGTTGAAGCGGTTGCTGAAGAATTTCTGCGGCGTGCTCGCGTCGGTGATGATGTAGAGGCTCTCGACGGACTTGGCGCCGACCTGAAAACCGATGCTCGCCTCCCCGGCGTTCACCAGCACCGGCAGGCTCCAGCGGCCGTCGGGTCGCTTCACCATCAGCACGCCGTAACCGTCCTGCAACCCGAAGATGAATCCGCCCTTGAACTGGTTCAGAATGAGAATCGCCTTCGCGCTTCTCCACGCCTCGGGTGCGGGCCGCAGACTGGCACGGGTCTGAAACTCCTGGAGAATCGCTTCGCAGGTCTCGATGCGTTCGACCAGATTGGCGCGCGTGGGCTCGGCGCGAACGATGGCGGCGCCCAGGAGCGCGACAAACGACAACAACAGGAGTTTCTTCATAACGTGCAAAAAGGCTGAATTGACCGGCAGTGTAGGCAGGCAGCGACGCCGTTGGAAAGCGCGGATTGTGCGGGGTTCCGAGGGAATACGGCTGATTTTTTCTAATTTGGAAGCCAGGCGGTGGGGTTATCCGCCGTGATCAGCGCGAAGGCGCGGGCGGCACTGTGGGCTTCGAGATGCTCCTGAAAACTGCGGGTGCTCTTGCGACTGTGCTTCTTCGCGCCTTTCTCCCGC
>CANJIU010000131.1 GCA_947474365.1 Opitutia bacterium
AAGGCGCTCGGAACGCCGGGCGGAGTGTTCATCGTGGGTTGTTTCATACCCTCTCACGCTATGACCAACTCCGGCGTTCCTCCATCTTTGGTTGCGGCTCCGCCGCGCTATGCATTTTCGCGGCCAAACGGTTTGGGGATTGATCCACCCCGGCCAAGGCAAATTGCCGCCACGACGCACAAAGGGGACTCAGCATGCTTTTGGGACAGGCGAATCATGCACTGATCACCATCGTGCAACTGCTGGAGCCGCGACGCCATCGTCGCGGTTTTGAACCACGCGACGAGGGGGCGCGTCCCCAGTGTCCAGAAATCGAGCTGCGCCCGGCGCAAAGGGACGCCGCATGCGTTCGGTGATCCCGGATGTTTCGTTTGAGGGCGGTTGGCTCGCAAACCACCGCGTTGCCCCAATGCAATCGGAATCGGCTCCGATGGCCGGTGGGAAAACGCGCACCTATGTCCGCGAATGGCCTGAGAGGGCGTCGAAAAAGGTAGGGACGGCTCTCCGAGCCGTCCGCATGATCGGTGAGAATCTCGATGCGAATACCGAACACCCGGACAAAACACGGAGGTGCGTCCCTTCCTGCTCGTAGTCTTTTTCGACGCCCCTCTGATACAGAACGCTCAAGGTCTGCGTGGGGAAGACCGTTGCAGGTGAGGGCCGTTGGGGGGCGAGAACGCTTTCTTCCCGCGGGTCACGTTCGACGTGGGCAGTAACCCGTCCGAACCTGGTCCGAACCACATCCGAACCAGATATAAAGGGAATAAGAACCAGCCCATGTGGCTGCTATGAGCCTGCCATGAGGGTGCTATGAGGATGCTATGAGGATGACACCCGCCGTGTCACGCCCGCGCCTGCCGGCGGTGCCTCCTCCAGAAAAGGCGGTTCCGCGGCTCTTGCAGCGTCTGTCCGCATATTACGTCGGCGAGTGCCCTGAGGTTGCGGAAAAACGGGCGCGACCGCCGTAACTCCTTGGTGGCTTCGAAGCGTAGCGGGGAAAATTGTCCGGCATGGCCCGAGCAATCCTCCTTCGACGGACAAGCCTGCCGTGTGGAAATGAGTGGCGCTGGGGAGGGCGCCCGCCTGTGCCATTGCCGATGCGAACGTCATTCCTCAGGTCAGAATTCGCGCCCGATGGAAATGGATCGGGGCGGGCGCATCGGCCAATTGACGGTGAGAATGTCGTCAGCCACCAATCGTCTGGTCGCCGCGAGCGCCAGCGAGTGGAAGGTCGGTCGCGTTTTCCCGGTCCACTCGCTGGTGCTCGCGGCGACGGGTAACCGTCAATGGGGAGATGCGCCCTATTACTTGGCGGAGCCGTCCGGAGCGACGTGCCTACCGGGGACGCTGCGGGTGCTTTTAAAATCACGGCCCCGGCGCGAAGCCGTCTTCGGTCCCGGACTGTGGATGGTAGGCGCCGGTCCGCGTGGTGCCGCTGCGGACATTGTAGAGTTCGATCACCCGGGTGAGTTCGACGAGGCTCAACTTGCCGTTGAGATCCGTGTCGCCCGAATGATAGCGCGACAACGTCACGACGGCACCGTTGGCGCGGTTAGGATCGGGGGCGAAACCATCCTCGGAAACCGCGACAACCCCGTAGGCCCCGGTGCGGACTGTGCCGTTGCGCGTGTTGTAGAGGGCGATCACGCGGGTGAGCTCCGCGAGATCGATGCGTTGATTGCTGTCGGTGTCTGCGCTGTGGCGCGTGACCTGGCTGACCACGAGCGGATCGGGCTTCGCCAGGATTTGTCCGGTGACGCCCGTTTGGCGGATGATGGCGAGGGCGGTGAGCTGTTGGGCTCCCGTGGTGCCGGCGGGGACGTTGAGCGTGTAGCTGAACGTCAACGGACCGGTGGGAATCGCTGTCCACGCCCATTCGATCAGATTCGTGGTGCCGACAACGGGCTTTACGTCGCCTTCATTGCCGGAGCCGGAGGCGTAACTCCATCCGGCGGGAACCAGCAATTGCCAGCCGAGTCCGGACGTGGTGGCGCCGTAGGTCAATTGATTGACGATCGTCACGGTGCCACCCGCGATATAGCCGGGGCCGGAAACGGAGTGGGTCGGGAACGCGTCGAGCACGGTAAGCTGCGCGGGGTTGCTCACCGCGGTGCCGACAACGTTGCGGACGGTCAGGCGGTAGAGGCCGGAGTCGGTCAGCGCGAGATTACCCAACGCCAACGACGGTGTGGTGGCGCCGGAGATGTCCGTGCCGTCCTTGCTCCACTGGTACGTGAGCGGCGAGGTGCCGGTGGCGCTGGCGTTGAACGCGACGCCGGTGCCGGTTCCGCCTGTCATGCTGACGGGCTGCATGGCGATTGCAGGCGGTGTGTTGACGGTGAGTAAAACCGCGTTGCTGGTCACTGGGCCCGCGCTATTGCTCACGACGACATCGTAGCTGCCCGCATCAGCGGCTGCCACTCCGGCGAAGATCAAGGTTGAGTTGGTTTCGCCTCCGATCGCGACGCCGCCCTTGCGCCATTGGTAGGCGAGAGCAGGCGTGCCAGTAGCCACCACGGCGAAGGTGACGTTGCCGCCGGCGGTGACGGTGCGTGCCACTGGCTGGGTCGTAATCACAGGCGCGCTCGCCCCGACGGTTACGCTGAGGTTGGCGGCGGAACTCGAGGTGCTTCCGACGCTGTTGGTGACAACGACCTGATAGCTGGCGGCGTCGGCGGCCTGCACGTTGGTCAATGTCAGGGTCGCGTTGGTCGCTCCGGGAATCGCGACATTGCCCGCCGCGTTGCCCTTTTTCCATTGATAGGTGAAGGGTGAGGTTCCCGTGGCTGTGACGTTGAACGTCACGGTTGCCCCGGTTGCGGCCGCCTGGCTCACCGGCTGCGTGGTGATGACGGGGATCGTGGCAAAGCTGTACGCCGTGATCGTCTCGACGAGACCGGAGGAGCCGCTGTACGCGCCACCGGTGGTGCGGGCGCGGGCGCGGATCAGTCCATCGCCCGCGAGACTCAGTCCGGTCAGTTCCCAGCCGGGCGAGATCGCGAGCCGCGAGCCGGCGCCGAGCGGCGACCACGAATTGCCGCCGTCGGCGGAGAACTCGAAGGTCACCTGCACCGTCTCGGGCGAGGTGCCGCTTCGGAGCCACTGCACGCGGTTGGCGGCGGTCACGGTGAGGCTTTGCGTGGCGTTGTCGTTATCGAGGCGGGCGAGGCTCCGGCTCGAAACTCCGCCCACGGTGAAGAAATAGCCGGCGATGACGACCTTCCCATCGGCTTGCAGAGCCGTGCTGAAGACGAGATCTTCCGTGCTTGAGGTGAAGCTTGTGTCGGGCGTGCCGTTCGCATTGAGCCGCGCGATTCGGGTCCGGCTTATGCCTCCGACGTTGTTGAAAGCGCCGCCGATGATGATTTTTCCATCCGTTTGCGCCGCGAGGGAGTAGACCGCGCTGTCGACGTTCGGATCGTAACCGGTGTCGAGCGCGCCGACGGAATTGACCCGTGCGACCCGGTTGCGTGGCACGCCGCCGACGGTGGTGAACTGGCCGCCGAAGACGATGCGACCATCGGCCTGCACCGCCAGGCTGGTGACATCGCTGTTTATATTGGGATCGAAGGCCGTATCCAACGTCCCATTCGCGTTGAGTCGGGCGAAACGGTTGCGCGTCACGCCGCTGACCGTGTCGAAGTTGCCGCCGATCAGAATCTTTCCGTCGGCTTGCATCGCTGCGGTGTAGACGTCGCGGTTGACGTTGGGATCGAACGTGGTGTCGAGCGTGCCGTTCCCATTGAGGCGGGCGATCTTGTTGCGGGTCACGCCGCCGATCGTGGTGAAACCGCCCGCGACGATGAGTTTCCCGTCCGTCTGCACGGCGAGGGCGTTGATGGCGCCGTTCGCATCGGGGTTGAAGGCGGTGTCGAGAATGCCGTTGCCATCGACCCGCGCGAGGCGGTTGCGGGCGACGCCACCGACCGTCGTAAAGGTGCCGCCGAGCACGATCGCTCCGTCCGTCTGCACGAGCGCGCTGGCCACGAGATTGTTGGCGTCCGGGTTGAAGGTTAGATCGAGGGTTCCGTCCGTCTCAAGTCTCGCGGCGCGGTTGGGAGTGCCGGCGCCGAAGCCGGTGAAGTTGCCTCCGAGGACATTCTTCCCATCGGGCTGGATCGCCGTGGTATAGACGAGATTGTTGGGCGAGGGATTAACGGTGGGATCGAGATTTCCGGCGGCCGACCCCGTGCCTTGCACGTCAAAGGTATAGGTGCCCTGCGTCAGATCGTCAGTCGCGAGGGTGAGGGTTGCGAGGCGCAGACCCGATGCGACTGGGGAAAATGTCACGGCAATCGTCGTGGTGCCTCCCAGGCCTGCCACGGGTGAAACGGGCTGCTGGCTCACGCTGAAGTCCGCGGCGTTGATGCCGCTGACCGCCACCTTGGGAGTGCCGGTCAGATTCAGGATCCCCGCGCCGGAGTTGGAGATGGTGAAGTTGCGCACGACGGATCCGCCGTTGGTCACGGCGCTGCCGAAGTCAGTGGAAGCGGCCGCGCTCGGGCTGCTGCCGTTGAGGATGGAGAGGCCGTTTCCACTGAGGTTGATCAGCGGAGTGGGAGAGGCGGCCAACGCCACTGTGCGCGCGGCGGTTGCTCCACTATATATCCGCGTGAAACGTGCATCCGGATCAGTCGCTCCGTGATTAACCAGCAACGGCACGGGGCTGTCGGTCGTACCGTTGGTGCCGAGTTGGCCGTTGGTGTTTCGACCCCACGCCTCAAGGGTACCGTCGGAGCACAGCACGACGCTGTGATAGTCGCCTGCCGTGACTCCCACGACGGTCTTGTAGAGCAGATCGCCGGTGGTGAGGACCGCCGCTGGCACCAGGCTGTTTATGGTCGAGTTGATGCCGAGTTGGCCAAACGCGTTGTCGCCCCAGGCGACCACGGTGTCATCTGCGCACAACGCGAGGCTGTGGCTCGCCCCTGCGGCCATCGCCACCACGGTCTTGCCCGCGAGGACGCCGGCGGTGTTTACGAATACGGGCACGTTGCGATCGGTTGTGCTGTTATCGCCGAGTTGGCCGGAAGCATTCCTGCCCCAGGCGGCCACTGCGCCGTCGGCGCATGTGACCAAGGTATGGGAGGCTCCCGCCGCGATGGCGACGATGGTCCGGCCGGCAAGGGCCGAGGCGGCGCCGGAGGTTCTCGCCGCCACCGGCACGGAGCTGTCTGTTGTCGTGCCGTTGCCGAGTTGACCGTAAGTGTTGGCGCCCCATGTGAAAACGGTGCCATCCGAACACAGCGCGACGCTGTGCTGGTCGCCTGCGGCGATGGCCATGACCGTCTTGCCTGCGAGTGCCCCAGTCGCATTCACCGCCACGGGCACGGAACTGTTCGCCGTGGTGCCGTTGCCGAGCTGGCCGGAGGTGTTGCCGCCCCATGCCACGACGGTTCCGTCCGCACAGAGCGCGAGGCTGTGGATTTGTCCCGCGGCGAGGGCAACCACCGTTTTTCCGGCGAGCGCACCGGAGGTGGTGACAGTGAGCGGCACGGAGCTGTTTGTCGTGCTGCCGGTCCCGAGCTGGCCGGAGCTACCCTGGCCCCACGCAGCGAGCGTGCCGTCGGCGCTCAGCGCCACACTGTGATTCCGACCCACCGCAAGATCCACGACTGACCGTCCCGCGAGTACGCCGGTGGTGCTTACCGCCACGGCCAGCGCGCTGTCGGATGTGCTGGCGTTACCGAGCTGGCCGAAGGCGTTGCCTCCCCATGCGAATGATCGGGGCGCGCCGAGAGCCGGCTCAAAGTCATCTCCGACTTCGAGCACTCGCGCGCTGCCGTAGAGATCCGACGCCAGCATCCATCCGGCGTTTGCGCTGCGGCGCAGCCAGCCGCTGCCAGCGACCGGCCACCACGAGCCTTTTCCGCTGATCGTGAAAGTGAAGGGATTTTCTCCCCCGGTAGTGTCGTTGGTGCCGAACGTGAGAGTGGTGGTGCGGGTGCCAGCCAGGGCGGGATCGAATTTCACGGTGAAGGTCGTGGTGCCCGTGGGGCCGTTCACCGGGGTCGTCGGCTGGGTCAGGATGGTGAATTCGCTGGGAAGCGCATTGCCTCCCACCTTGGATACGCTGCCGATGCTCAATGGCGATCCGCCGATGTTTTGGATCGTATAGGTCCGAGTCTGCGATCCGTTGAACACAAACTTGGTGCCGAAATTCGTGTGATTCGTCAGGCTGGTCGTTGTGCTGCCGGCGGCGATATTGGCATTGTTGCCGATGACACTGATTTCCGGAGCGGTCGTCCACGTCAGTCCGGCTCCCTGAATCTTGAACCGGTAGATCGAGTTTGGGGTCGCGTTGTTCCCGATATTAACGGTCGTCCAGCGCAGGCCGGCGGCGCTTGGGGTGAAACTCACATCGAAGTCCACGAACGCGCCGCTCGCGATTTGGGTTCCGGCCGCGACCGATGCCGTCACTGCGAACTCCCCCGGCAACGCAGTGCCGCCAGAGAGTGTGACCGGGCCGACGACGAGCGTGGAAAGAGCCCCTCCGCTGTTCGTGATGCGGAACGTGCGGACGACCGTCGTGCTCGGGACCACTGCGGTGTTGGGATAGTAGGTATTGTTGAACGAGGTGGGAGGAAAGATTCCGTTGGCGACGGGATAGTTATTGCCGGAGACCGCCATGTTCGGTTTGGGCGGAGGGCTGCTCGTGCCCTCGACGGCGAACACGTAGGAGCTCTCATCGCTGTCGTTGCTGTCGATTTTGATGTTCGCCGTGCGCAGGCCATACGTCGTCGGGGTCAGGGTGACTGTGAAATCCTTGAAGCCACCGGTGCCCGGCGGGATGGACCAGGGCGGCGGCGCGCCCAGAAACGCGACGCTAAAATCCGACCCGGTGGTCGCAGAGACGTTGGTGACGGCGAGCGGTGCGGTGCCCAAGTTCTGGATTCGGAACGTGGTCGCCAGTGACGATCCCCCGTAGATCACCGAGCCAAAGCGCGTGTGGTCCGCCGTGCTCGGTGTGACGTCGCCGCTCAGGATCGGCAGGAGACTCGCGACATCCTGCACCTCGATTTCCGGAGCGCCGGTCCCATAGCCCTGAACGGCAAAAACGTAAGTGCCCTCATCGCTGTCGTCATTGATGAGGGTGATGTTTGCCGTGCGCGGCCCGGTGGTGTTGGGATCGAAGCGGACGTTGAACGACATCGTATTGCCGGCGGTGATGACGGCGGGGAGCGTTTGACTGAACCCTCCCGGAGTAAATTCCGCCGCGTTGTTTGAGGTGATGGTGCTGATGGTCAGCGGCGCGTTGCCGAGGTTGTTGATCGTAAAGGTGTGCGGTGTGGTGGGGCCGGCGCTCACGGCCTGGTTGCCGAAGTCGGTGTTGTCTGGGAGGCCGGGGACGAGATCGCCGTTGAGAATCGGCAGCGAACTCACGGCGTCGCGCACCTCAATTTCCTGCGCGACCGTGCCGTTGCCCTGAACGGCGAAGACATAGGGGTTCTCGTCGCTGTCGTCGTTGACGATGGTGATGTTCGACGTGCGGATCCCGGCGGCGGTTGGGCCAAACAACACGGAGAAGAACATCTCGTCGCCACTCACCAAGGAGGCTGGCAACGGCCGTGAGATCCCGATCACCCAAAACTCCGCCGGATTGCTGGCGATGATGGACGAGATTTGCAGCGGGGCGTTGCCGACGTTGCGAATGTGGAAGTAATGCGGTCCGATCAGAGCGCCTGCGACCGGGGAGTTGCCGAAGTCGGTGTTGTCCGTGAAGCCGGGGGAGAGATCGCCGTTGAGGATTACTTGCGTGGTGAAGCCTTCGTATACCTCGATCTCCTGTGCAACCGTGCCGGTGCCGTTTACGGCGAAAACGTAGGAGGCCTCGTCGCTGTCGTCGTTGGCGATCGTGATGTTCGACGTTCGGAGACCCGCCGCGCTCGGATCGAAGGCGACGTTAAACGTCATCGTCGTCCCGGCCGCGATCGTGGCGGGAAGGACCTGCGAGGTCGATGTGATCGGAAACTCCGTCTGATTGCTCGAGACGATCGAGTTGATCGTCAACGCGGTGCTGCCGAGATTGTGGATCGTGAATGTGTGCGGAGGCGTTTGGCCTCCGCTGACGGCAAAGCTGCCGAAGCTGGTGTTGTCCGCCGACGAGGGAATGAGATCCCCGCTGAGAATCGGCAGCAAGTTGGCGCGCACTTCGATCTCCGGTGCGCCCGTGCCCGTGCCCTGGACGGTGAACTCGTAGGTGCTCTCGTCGCAGTCGTTGTTGAGGATCCGGATCGTCGCCGTGCGCAGTCCCGTGAAGAGCGGTGCAAACGTGACGTTGAACGTGGTGGTGCCACCGGGAAGGACGGGCGAGCTGGGCTGCGACACGAAGAATTCGCTCGGGGTCGCGCCAATCACCGTGACCTTGTTGGGTGTGCCACTGAGGATCAGTGCGTCCGTGCCGAGATTCGCAATCGTGAAGGTGTGGCCGTTGCTGGTGCTGAAAATCGGAACGCTGCCAAATTCCGTGCCGTTGGCGATGGTCGGAGTGGTGTTGCCGGTGGCGATGCTGAGGTTGCCACTGCCGCCGATGAGGTCGATTTCCGGGGCGATGCCGTTACCGGCGATGGTGAACGTGTACGGATTGGCCGTGGGGTCGTTGTTGGCGATGCTCAGCGTGGCGGTGCGCACCCCGGGTCCGCTGGGATCGAAGGTCACGGTGAAATCGGTGGAGAACGTGCCGCCGCCGGCGAGCGACGTGACGGTCGGTTGCGACACCACGAAATCACCCGCGTTGGCCCCGCCTCGAACCACGATCGGCGAGCCGTTCAAGAGCAGGGGGGAAGCGCCGAAATTATGGATCGTGAAGGTGTGCGTCGCGGTCGCGCCGGTGCAGACGGCGACGTCGCCAAAGTGGGTGTTGTCCCCTCCGGTGGGCGTGGTGTCGCCATTCAGGATCGTGACGCTCAATCCGCGGACGAGCATCTGCGGCGCAGTGCCGTTGCCCGAGACTGCAAACGTGTACGGGTTTGGAGTGCTGGCGTCGTTCGGGATCGAGATGGTCGCGGTGCGCTGACCGGTACCCGTCGGCGTGAACGTGACCGTGAACGTCGTCGTGCCGTTGCTCCCCGCGACGGTGGCGGTGGGCAGTGCGGTCACGGCAAATTCGGAGGCGTTAGTGCCGGTGACCGCGACTCTCGGCGTGCCGTTGAGGTTTAGGAGCGACGTGCCGGAATTCTTGATGGTGAAGATTTGGGGTGCGTTTGCTCCCAACCCGACGTTGCCGAAGTTCGTTCCGTTCGACGCCAACGTCGTCGTGGCGCCGTTGCCGACGAGGGCGAGTGAGCTGCCGTAAGTCACGATGATCGCGGGCGCGGTGCCGTTGCCGAGAACCGCGAACGTGTACGGGTTCGGAGTGGTGGCGTCATTCGGAATCGAAATCGTCGCTGTGCGTGCGCCGATGGCGCCTGGGGTAAAGGTGACGGTGAACGTCGTCGTGCCATTGTTGCCCGGAATCGTAGTGAGCGTGGGCTGCGTCACGGCAAAGTCGCCGAGGTTTGCTCCCGGTGCCACGACCAGAATCGCTCCGGTCAGATGCAGCGGCGCCGAACCGGAATTCGTGAGGGTGAACACCTGCGTGACGTTTGCTCCCAACCCGACGTCTCCGAAGTTAGTTCCATTTGATATCAACGCGGTCGTGGCGCCATTGGAGACGGGGGCGAGCGGACTCCCTCCGCTCACGGCGATCGCGGGCGCGGTGCCGTTGCCCGAGACCGCGAAGCTGTACGGGAACGGGCTCGTGACGTCATTCGGAATAGAGATCGTCGCCGTGCGCGGACCGGTGCCGGTCGGCGTGAACGTGACCGTGAAGGTCGTCGTGCCGTTGCTCGCTGCCACGGTGGAGGACGGAACGGCGGTCACGGCAAACTCGGACGCGTTGGTGCCGCTGACCGCGACTCGGGGTGTGCCATTCAGATTCAGGAGCGCGGTGCCGGAATTGGTGATCGTGAACGTGTGCGAGACCGGCGCACCCGTGCCCACGACGACACTGCCGAAATCGGTTCCATCGGTGATGTTGGTCGCCGTCGCCCCACCGGCGATGACGGTGGGGGTGTTGCCGCCGCTCACAAGAATCGCGGGAGCGACGATGCTATAGGATGCGATCGTCTCCACCAAGCCGGACGAGCCGTTATAATAGCCGCTGGTGGTGCGGGCCCGGGCGCGAACCTGCCCGGAATAGGGGAGGGTCAGTCCGGTCAGATTCCAGCCGCCGGTGATGCGGGTGCCGGCGCCGAGTGGCGTCCAGCTGGCGCCGCCGTTGGTGGAGAGTTCAAACGTCACCTGCAAGGTTTCGGGCATCGAGCCGCCGCGCAGCCATTGGACATTGCTCAGGCTGGGCACGGTGAGGCTTTGCGTCGCGGGATTGTTGAACAGCCGCGCGAGATGGCTGCGCGAGAGTCCGCCGACGATGGTGAAGCCGCCTCCGATGACGACTTTGCCATCCGCCTGGAGGGCCGCACCCATGACGCTGCTGCTCGCATTCGGATTGAAGACCGTGTCCAGCGCGCCGGCACCATCTAGCCGAGCGATGTAGTTGCGGGTCGCGCCGCTCAAATTGGTGAAGGCGCCGCCGATGACGATGCCTTGATCCGTTTGGAGGACCATGCTCTCCACCGCGTTCAATGCGCCAGGATCGAAGGTGTCCAGCGCGCCCGCGGCCGTGATCCGGGCGAGGCGGTTGCGGGCGACGCCACCCACGGTGGAAAAGTTGTTGCCGCCGATGACGATCTTGCCGTCCGGTTGCACGGCGACGCTGTCGACCACGGCATTTACGCCGGGATTGAGCGCGTCAAGCGAGCCGTCGGCGTTGACTCGCGCGAAGAAGCTGCGCCCGACGCCGCCGACGTTTAAAAAGCCGCCTCCAAAGACGATCTTGCCGTCCGGCTGGACGGCGACGGTGTTGACCGGACCGCTGACGTTCGGATTGAACGTGTCGAGCGAGCCGTCGGCATTGAGCCGGGCGAGGCGGTTGCGCGTCGCGCCGCCCACGGTGGTGAAGTTTCCCGCGATGATGATTTTGCCGTCCGGCTGCAGGGCCATGCTGGATACGATGCCGTTGGTGTTGGGATCGAAGCCGGATTCGAGCGTGCCATTGGTATCGACCCGTGCGAGGGAGTTGCGCGTCGCACCGCCGAAGGCGGTGAACTGGCCGCCGAGGACGATTTTTCCGTCCGCCTGGACGATGGCGCAGTTAACACCGCTGTTTGGATTGGGATTGAAGACGGAGTCGAGCGTGCCGTCGGCGTTGAGTCGGCCGGCGTAGTTGCGCACCACTCCGTTCAGCGTCGTGAAAAAGCCGCCGACGACCATCTTTCCGTCCGGCTGTACGGCCAGGGCGTAGACCTGGCCGTTGGCGTCGGGCGTGTAGTTGGGATCCACCGCCCCGGGGCCGACTGCGATTGTGCCATTGCCCACCACGGCGAAGGTGTCCGGGTTGCTCGCATTGTTTGGGATGGTGATCGTCGCGGTCCGGATGCCCCCGCCGCCGGGGGTGAAGGTGACGGTGAACGTCGTCGTCGCATTGGCGACGAGGGAGGTGATGGTCGGTTGGACCACGATGAAATCATTGGGATTCGCGCCCGGCGTGGTGGGGAGGATTGCACCGGTCAGGTTGAGCGTTCCCGTGCCGATGTTTTTGACCGTAAAGGTGTGCGTCACGGGGGTGCCGCTGCCCCAGACGACGGTGCCGAAGTCGGTGTCGTCGATCGTTCCGGTGGTCGTCGCGCCATTGACGATGACGGTGGCGGGGCTGCCGCCGGAAACTTCGATGGCGGGGAGGGCCACCGGTGTCCCGGCCACCAGGGCCAGCGTGTGGCCGGCCGCGGACCCGCTGACGAGCCGGGTGAAGCGTTCGCCGGCAACGAAATTGGCGGTGCTCACCGCGACCGGCGCATTGCGCTGAGTCGTGGAATTGTCACCGATCTGGCCGCGGTCGTTTTGGCCCCAAGCCACCGCCGTACCATCCGAACACATCGCGAGGCTGTGGCCTGAGCCCGTTGAAATCGCAACGGGCGTTTTGCCGGCGAGTGCTGAGACACCTGATACCCTGTTTACCAATACCGGGGCATTCCGATCAGTCGAAGTGTTGTCGCCCAGACTCCCGAAGGAATTTAGACCCCAGGCGGCCAAGGTGCCGTCCGAACATAGCGCCAAGGCGTACGAAAAGCCGGCGGCGACGGTCACGACGGTCTTGCCGCCAAGCACATCAAAAGGTCCAGTTGTACTGACCGCCACTGGTACCAGGTTGTCAGTTGTTGAGTTGCCGTTGCCGCAAGATCCGGCGGCGCCCCAGGCACCGATGGTCGAGCCGTTCGAGCACAGCGCCAAGCTGAAACGTTGTCCGGCTGCAATCGCCACGACCGTCTTGCCCGCGAGCGGAGTTCCCGCCGTGGTCACCGGCACTGGTAGTGAACTGGCAACCAGAGTGTTGTTGCCAAGTTCGCCCGAGATATTGTTTCCCCAAGCAGCGAGTGTGCCGTCAGCACACAGGGCAATCGCGTGACTGTAACCGGCCGCAATCGCGATGACGGTCTTGCCAGCCAAGGCGGAAAGGCCCGAGGTCATATCGACGAGCACAGGTGTTCCACTCGAGACCAAGGAATTGTTGCCCAGTTGCCCGAATTGGTTGTCGCCCCAGGCTGCCACGGTACCGTCCGAGCAGAGCGCGAGACTATACCGAAAGCCCGCCGCGATCGCCACTACCCTTTTGCCGGCGAGCACGCCCGACATGTCGACCAGGACAGGCACGAGGCTGTTCGACGGGGAGAGAACGCCCAGCTGTCCCAAAGTGTTCGATCCCCAGGCGGCGAGTGTCCCGTCCGAGCACAGCGCCAGCGTGTGGAAGTCTCCGGCGGCGAGTGCCACGATTTTTTTTCCGAACAACACGCCGCTCGCGAGCACCGACACCGGCACTTTACGCTGCGTCGCAGTACCGTCGCCGAGCTGGCCACTGTCGAACGACGGGGTCCCATTGTTGCCCCACGCCGCCGCGCGAAGGGTGTTGGCCCAGGTCAGCACGAGGTCGTTGCCGGTGCCGCCGTAGTAGTTGGCGACAAAATTGTAGGTGTTGCCACCAAAGGTAAGCGCGACCGCCTGGCCCTGCGTGAGGTTCCCGAACGTGCCGCTGATGAAACCGGTGCCGGTGTTCTTCACCACCATGAGCTCCGTGCCGACCGCGGGCGCGAAGTTGAGGGTGAAGGCCACGGTGTTGCCCGTGGCGGTATAGCTGGCCACTGTGACCGGCACGTCTCCGGCGGAATTGTACGTGGCAGACACGACTGCGGCCCGCAGCTCGAGCGTGGCGAACCCAAGACTGGCGAGAAACAACGCGCGCAGGAGGGCGGGGACGGTTTTCATTGGAATTTTATTCGACGAGAAGCACGGAGTAGCGACGGAAATTGGAAAGGAGGGACCTAACTACGACTTGAGCCGCAGGCGCACGGACTGCCACCAGCGGCTGGCGGCGGAACCAAACGGGTGGTTGCTCAGGTGCAGCCGGGCCGAACCGGTGGTGCCGTCGTAATAAACGGTGCGCGTCCCCGCCCGTGCTGTCCGGAGGCGGTGGGTGGGCTGCAACGACCCCTCCCACGCCTCCAACATCTGGCGAAGATAGGTGCTCTCCTCGCGGGTGAGTGACACTTCGGACGCATCCTGCTCGACGAGGGAAACGGTCGCCGGCGAAAGCGCGCCCGACGTATCCGCCTTTTCGGACGGCGCGGATGGAGTGGCCGGTGCGCAGAGGGACGCTGCGCCCGTGAGATGCGCCTCTTCGGCGCGGCGGACGGCCTCGGCGAGGCGGCTGGGCTCGACGGGCTTGAGCAGGTAGTCAAGCGCGTGGCTCTCGAAGGCCCGGACGGCGTAGTGTTCGTGGGCGGTGGCGAAGACGATGCTCGTCCCGGGGCGCACCAGCGGGACGAGCTCGAAGGATTTCCCGCCGATCAGCTGTACGTCGAAAAACACCAGATCGTGGTCGGTGCTGGTGAGCAGCGCGCGCGCGGCGCTGATGGTCGCGGCCTCGCCCACGATCCGCACGTTGCGGTGGGGCGAGAGTTTCTCGCGGAGATCGGCGCGGGCGGAGGTCTCGTCGTCGATGAGGAGGGCGTTGAGCAAGGGAAAAGGCGTCTAAGACGCGGCTGGATCCTTCCCCGGGTTGAGCCGGAGAAGGATCCGATGAAGTCCGGATGGGCCGACGTGAGGGCGGGCGCGCGGCGAGTGGGATCTTCGCGGTGGGTGAAGCGGATGAAAATTATGTCGCGGCCGGAGTGGCGGGCGTCGTGACCAAGGCCGGCGGGCGACGGCGTTTCCAAACGGCGAGGCCGAGCATCGCAGCGCCGGCAATCGCGGCATAGGTGGAGGGTTCGGGGATGGCGGAGACGGCGAAATTGTCGATCGCGGTGGTTTGGAAGTCGGAAAGAAATCCTCCGGCGGTGCCGCCGCCGCCGTAGATTCCGACGTAGACGGAACTGGAGTTCAGCAACGTGCCGCCGGTGCTGGGGCTCGACCCGATGCCGATCGCGCTGCCGGTAAGCGTGGTGCCATCCGCGCCATAGTTCTGGAGCGAAATCGTGGTGTTGAACGTACTCCCGGTGTTCGTCGTGGTGGTGACGAGTTGATACCAGGTGGAAGGCAGCAGACTCGACGAATTGCTCCCGTTGATCTTGAATCCGAGGTTGTTGCCCGAATCGAAAAGCGCGGTCGTGCTGCTGTAGATTCCCCAGCCGACCAGGTCACCGGTGCCCACGCTGGAGCGCGTTTGGAAATAGAACGACGTGGTGATGGCACCTCCCGAGTAGTTGGGAAGCGCGGTGTTAAAGATGACGGTCTGATTGGTGATGCCGTTGGTGCTGAAGCTGCCGCTTCCGCCGATTCCGCCGGTGCCGGAATACGTGACGACTCCTCCCACGCCGTTGTTCGACGTAAACGTGGTGGGTGAGAAATTGGACGCGCCGCTGTTGAAGTTGTACGAGTACGATTGCGCCACGGCGGTGCCGGCCAGTGAGCCGATGAGGATAAGCAAGGCGATGGCCTTGCGGCGAAACGTGGACAGAGCTAACAGGTTCATGAGGTATAGATTTCTGGAGGTGGGAATAGGGCGAAATTCGACCTGCGAGCCGTCATGATGATTGGCTGACGACGACGACCACGGTGGGACTGATCGGTGTGATCGGGGTCCCGTTGTTGGGCGGGGCATTGACTCCGGCGATGACCTGGCCCTTGGAGACCTGCGAACTCGGGTTGGCACTGTTCGATGAATCCGACAGAGCCTTTGCTACGGCGGAGAGAGTCGTTGCCGGAACGGTCTGAACGAGGGCGTTGGCCGCCGAGTTCACAATGAGTTGGGCCGCGGCTCCGTTGCCGGCGGCGTTTGCGGAGGTAACGGCGGCGGTGCTGATCGTCGAGGCAACGGACGTGGTCGACCCGACGCTCGGGGTGGTGCCAACCAGGGTTTGATTGGCTACGGCGGCGCCCACCGCGGCCGCGGTCACACTCGCCACCGTGTTTGCAGCGGTTGAACTGGTCCCGGCCGCTTGAGCGATGGTGTTGATCAGCGCCGTCACCTGGGTGGTGCTCGTCGCGATCGTCGCGACGGCCGCGGCCGCGGCGGTCAGAGCGTCGGTGAGACCGGAACTGCCGCCTGCCGTCATCGCGGCGCCGAGCGTGCCGCTGGTCGTGGTACCGTTGTTGTTCGTCGTGACGGCGTTCGCCGTATTGCCTGAGATGCTGACCGACTGCCCGCCGGCCCACGTCACCTGCACGTTGCCATTGAGGACGGCGACGAGGTAGACGTTGCCGTTCACGGTGACGGTCAGGTCCGTGCCGCGCGCCATCGCGACGCCCTTGGCGGTGCGGACGCCGTAATTGTTGATGCTCTTCTTGGACGGGTCGAGCGACGAGGCGAGATTGCCCCGTTTCAAATTCATCATCGCGTTGCGCGTGCCGTTGTCGTTCACGCTGATCTTTTCGAGCGCGATCTCGGTGTTGCCGGCGAGGACGGCGACGATGCCCTCATGCACGAGCAGCGAAACCTGGGCGCCCTTTTCCGTTATGATCGACGCGCCTTGGTCGAGTTTCATGCCGACCGTGATGGGCGCCGACGAACCGTCGACCTGCTTGACCATCGAGGACCCGCTGGCGGCCGTGACGGTGACCTGCGTGGGAGTTTCCTGGGCGCGAACAACCGTGGTCAAAAGCCCCGCAAACAGGGCGAGGGCGAGGTGGAGGAGATGTTTTTTCATAGGAGGACGGGATTGGTGGAGGAAACGATGGCACATTAGGCCGCCGCGACTGTGGCGGGGACTGCGGTCAACGGCTGCTGGCGACGGCGTTTCCACACCGCGAGGCCGAGCATCGCGGCGCCGGCAATCGCGGCGTAGGTGGAGGGCTCGGGGATGGCACTAACCGTGAGGAACTCGGAGGTGCTTAAGCCCGTGATAAATGAGGCGTTGATCGCTGCTCCGGTGAGTGAATTGTAAATACCAACCGTGTTGGTGATCGTGTCCGTCACATACAGGTTGGTGCCCGACAGCGCGAGTCCGACGGGACTGCTGAACCCGGAGATGAACGACGCGTTGATCGTCGCTCCGGTGGTGGCGTTGTATCGGCCAACCGTGTTGGTTCCAACGCTCGCGACATACAGATCGTTGCCCGAAACCGCGACGCCTTGGGGCAAATTGAGACCTGAGACCAGCGAGGTGTTAATTGCAGTTCCCGTGCTGGCATTGTACGCCCCGATCGTGCCGGCATTGTCGTTTACGACGTATAGGGTTGAACCTGATAGTGTAAGCCCGAACGGCCCGTTCAGTCCGGAGATGAAGGCTGTGTTGATTGCCGCACCCGTACTTGCATTGTACCGACCGATCGTGCCGACCGCATTGTTGTTCAAGTTCGCGACGAAAAGATCAGATCCGGATATGACGAGTCCGGTGGCGCCGTTTAATCCGGAGATGAACGACGCATTGATGATTGCGCCGGTGGTGGCGTTGAATTCGCCAACCACGTTGCCGTTTGACACAAACAGGTTCGAACCCGATACCACGATGCCGCGGGGACTGTTCGTCAATCCGGTGCTCGTCGTGATTAACGACGTGTTAATCGCGGCTCCGGTCGAGGCGTTGTATTCGCCGACTCTGGCGCTGCCTTCGTTTGAGATGTAGATTTGTGCTAGTACCGTGGTGGACATCAACCCGAGGGTGGTGATCCCGCCGAGGACGAGTTTGGACAAAACGCGTGAGAGAGGTCCGAGGTTGATTGATGGGTGGGATTTCATGGATGAATGGTCTTCTCTTGGGAGTGGAGCTGGATGGATGGGAACACGCGGGATGCGAACCGGCCGACAACACGGTCCACTCCGCCGGCGGCGTCGATTCGGTTGGTGCGAATCGCGGAGCGGCTGTGGCGAATCGCGGATCGTTGGGGGGCAGGATCGGGGCACACCGCGCCCATTTCCGAAACGGTGCGGCGATCCTCAGAGGAAGTGTCACGTATTACGTGACATTTTTGGGGCGGTGCGCTTCCGCCGGTGCGAGGGCGTTGCGGCCCCGTGAGGTTGGGCCTACGGCGCTGGACGCAGCGCCGTGAGGCGCTCGCGCAGTTCCCGCCAGCGATAGCGGCTGGCCGCGACCGGCTCGCCCGCGCCCTCGACGAAGAGCAGCGTGTGCTCGTCGCCGTCGCGCTGATACCGGAGGACGCGCGCGAGGTTCACGATTTGCGTGCGGTGCACGCGCATGAAATGCGTCACCGGCAGCGTGTCCTCCCAGGCCTTCAGGCTCTTGCGGAGAAAAATCTTCGACCCGTCGGCGAGCCACACCTCGGTGTAGTTGTCGCGCGCGGAGATTAGGCTGATTTCGGACACGGGGGTGAAGCGCGCCTTCAGTCCCGCCTTGAGGTAGACGGTGTCGTCGAGCCGCAAGGCCGGTCCCGGGGGCAATTCCGCCGCCGCCTCTTCCGCGGGGGAGGGTGCGAGCGAGATCCGGCCGAGCGCCTTGGCCAGTCGGGCGGGGGCGACGGGCTTGAGCAGATAGTCGAGCGCGTTGACCTCGAAGGCCCGCAGCGCGTAGCTGTCGTACGCCGTGGCAAAGATGATCCGCGCCCCGGGCCGCACCTCGGCCACGAGGTCAAACGAGTTTCCCCCGATGAGCTGGATGTCGAGAAACACGAGATCGTAGTCCGGGCGCGCCAGCAGCGCGCGCGCCGTCTGAAACGTCGCGGCCTCGGCGACAATCGTGACGTCCGGGTGGACCGTCAGTTTGGCGCGTAGATCCGCCCGGGCCAGACTTTCGTCCTCGATCAACAGCGCCTGTGGTATCGTGAATCAGCCGGAACGTTTACTGTGACGATGAATTTGCCGAGGCACCCGGTCGGCTGGGGCCGCGACGCCCTCGTCGCGGTTTCGAGCCACGCGACGGGGGCGTCGCGTCCCCAGGAACCGGATTTCGAACGAATCGGACTGGAGCGGCGACGCCCTCGTCGCGGTATGCGAGTTGAAATCCAACGGGGTCGCAGCTGCCCGATGAAGTGTCCCGCTGTCGGGCTGCACGGATCCGATTCATGGTGAACCCGCGGGAGGGGGCGCGCTGCGATCGGTCGGAATCGGTTCCATGGACCGGGTATGACGTACGGCGAGGCGCAAGGTCACCGTGACCCAGCCGTTCGCGTGGGAAAACGTGAGTTGGTGCTGGCGCGGAAAATAACGGAGCAGGCGTTCACGGAGATTTTCCAGACCGATCCCAAGAGAGGAGGTGCTTCGTTTTCCCGTGGGCTCGATCCACTCGCCGGTGTTGGAAACCTCAAAGACCATCGCCCCGTCGGGCTCGCGTCGGGTCGTGAGACGAAAGCCAACGCGTTCCTGGCTCGTCGCACGGCCGTACTTGAGGGCATTTTCCACGAGGGGAAGCAGCAGGAAGTGCGGAATGCGCTCCGCGTCGAGCGCCGGGTCGCTGGCCAGCGTGATGCTGAGCAAATCGCTCCAGCGAGATTGTTCGATTTCGAGGTAGGCGCGCAACAGCTCCAATTCCTCGCCGAGGGTCGTCCAGTCGCGATCGTCGGAGCGATGCAGGGTGAGCCGGCAGAAGTCGGCGAGGCGTTCGACCATGGTGCGCGCGGTGGAACGCCCCTCTGGCAGCGAGGCGCTGATCGAGGCGAGCGTGTTGAAGAGAAAATGCGGGTTGAGTTGGTAACGCAGTACTTCGAGCCGCGCCTTCTCCTCGGCGAGGCGGGCGGAGATTTTTTCATCCAATTCCAACTGGTGGAGTCGGATGAGCTCGAGATTGCGCTGCGCAAGTTCGGCGGTGCGCTGAGTCACGACGCCCTCCAGGTGCTCGGCCCGCCTTCGCAGGGCAAGGGTGCGCGTCTGGACCACGCCGGCAATCACGCCGAGGCCCACCGCGGCGTAGCCCGCGATGGCCCAGGCGGTGGCCCACCACGGCGGGAGAACCGTAAATCCGATCTCGGCCGGCGGCGTGACGATGCCTTCGGCATCGCGGGCCCGCACGGAGAAACGATAGCGCCCCGGCGGGAGCAGCGAGAAGTCCCGCGTCCGCTTGATCGACCACTTGGACCATTCCCGCTCCAAACCGACGAGGCGCGTCTGATAACTGACGGCACTCGTCGGCCGTTGTCGCGGAGCGAGGAACTCAAACGTGATCGGACCATGTTCGGGCGGCAGGCGATCGCCGTCGTGCAACGTTCGAGCGTGGAGTTGTGTCGTAAACGGGACCGAGGCCGGAATCGCGGGCGTGGTTTCGACCCGGGCCAATCCGTTGGCACCCGCAACCCAAAGAACGGCACCGTCGGGTCCGGCCTCCTTGTGCACCTGCTGAACGGTCCCCAGGGTCGCGAGGAGGAAGTGGGGCAGCCCTTTGGCTTCATCATTCGCGGCGACGATCGAATCGCCGGCCGGATTTGACGTGGCCCCCGGGCCAAAACGTTTCGCCAATTCCCGGCCGTCGGTTCGGCCTACGGCTTGCGGGACGTTTCGTTTTTCACCTGCCACGTCCACACGGAAGTCCCCGTGGTCAGCCGTCGTGATCCACAGCGCGCCGTCCGAAGCCTCGCGCAACGCCCGGCAGTTCTCGGTGAATCCGGGGATTGGGCCCTCGTCGTTCCAGCCGTCAGGCCCGTGGTGGAGCGAGTGCAGTTCACGCGCGGTGCCCACCCAGATCCGGTCCGGATCGCGTTTTGATCGTAACATCACACCTCCTTGCGACGGAAACCTTGCGACCGGAGAGAATCCGTCGCGGGTCTGCGAGAGCACGCCGCCGAAACCCAGCGCAAGCAAGCCGGCGGGGTGCGATACAAGCGCGCTCACCGGCCGGTTGAAGATACGCTCAAAATGGGCCGAGCGTCCGGCCTCGTCGGCTGGGACGAGACGAAAAAGTCCCTCGCCCGTGGCGGCGTAGATTACGCTGTCGTGGCGGGTGACGGCGGCGACCGCACCCTGGCCCAGGCCGTTGGCGCTGTCGAAAAGTGAGACGGTGGAGGGCCACTCAAGCCGGGCCGTGCCAGTCTCCATGCCGATCCAAAGTCCACCCTCCCGGTCGCGGAAAAACCCGCGCAGCGTTTTTGCGAGCAGCCCGATTGAATTGTCGATCGGCGAAAGGAAGCGGCCGTCGGCCGCGAAGCGCATGCCGCCGTCACCGCTCGTCGCGGAAAACCCCACCACCAGCGAACCGTCGGTTAGTCGGAGGGCACGATAGACGTGTTCGTTCGCCAGCCAACGGTTGGCCTCGGTGGCGAGGGGCGCTATTTTTACGTCCGAGAGTCGGAAAAATCCCCGCCTGGCGGTCAAGAGCACAAGGCTCCCGTCCTTCTCCTGCTCGAGGAGAACGATCTGATCTTCCCGCAAGACACGGTCATCGGCCACGGGTTCGATCGTGTCGTTCACCAAGCGCCCCAGCCCATGGGCGAGGGCGGTCACGTAGAGCGCGTCTCCGACGGCGTGCAGTCGCGCGCCGCGGGAAGAGGGCGGGGTGGAAAACGGGATGACCGTGAAGCGACCACCGCGATAGCGCAAAATACGCCGCTCGTCGGAGAAAAAAACGGTCTCTCCGATCGCGGCGGCGTGCTGGATCTCGTCTACGTTCCGTTCAGCTGGGGGCAGCTGATCGACGAGCGAAACGTAGGCGGCGTTGGAGCCCGCGCCGCGGATCACGCCGAGCACGCCCGCCCCGCCGAGGTAGATCGTGCCGTCGCGGGTGACCGCAAATTCCCGAACGCCGGCCGATTCGGTGGGGAGCACGAGGTCGCCCCACCGCGCGCCGTCGTACGTGAGCAGGTTGCCGCCGCAGCCGAAATACATCACGCCCGCGGCATCCTGCGTGACGATCGGATTGGACATGTAGCGCAGGTGTTCGCCCGGCGCGTAATGACGGAGCACGGGACGGCCGACTTCATCCGGCGCTGCCGCGGCGCGAGCCACCGGGAGGAGAAGGAGCAGGCGGACGACGAAGAACGCCGGTCTCGGGACGAGCGTGCGGAGGCTGGAACACATCAGGAGGGAGGGCGTGTGCGCGCGACGACGAGCGTCACGCGTTTCGGGCTTGGCGCAAGTGCGGCTTTTACCCGCAATGCGGGCGTCGCATGTTCCTGTTCGTGAAAATTTCGTGTTTCGCCGTTTTGGCCGTCATGGCTGCTGTGGGTGGGGGGCTCTACGCGGCCGATCCCGCGGCTCCGGCCTATCTCATCCAGTCCATTCGGCAGGTCGCGGAGGAGGGGAAATTTGATCACGCGCTGCGTGCCGTCGATATGCGCCTCGCGGCCTACCCGGACGATCCGACGTTGAGCGAATTGCGCGCGAGTCTTGTCGAGGCGCGAAAGCGCAGCATTGGGAATCAGACCACGAGCTCCGCGGCAACCGTCGCGCTCCCGGTGATTACCTTCCGCCGCGCGGAGTCGGGCCGCGATTTCACGACAGAGACCGCGGACATCCCGATGATTTGGATCAAGCCCGGCACGTTCCGGATGAGCCAAATCCAAGGGAGTGACGATGACACGCAGGTGACGTTGACCCGCGGTTACTGGCTCGGCCGCACGGAAGTGACGCAGGAACAGTGGCAGGTGGTGATGGAGGACGTGTTCGTCCCGAATTATTTCAAGGGCTCGGATCGGCCCGTCGAGCGGGTATCGTGGGTCTTTGCGATGGAGTTCGCCCGCCGGCTGACGGAGCGCGAACGCGCCGCCGGTCGAATGCCGCACGATTACGACTATACGCTTCCGACGGAGGCGCAGTGGGAATATGCCTGCCGCGCCGGCACGACGGGGCCGCACGCGGGGGAGCTTTCGGCAATGGCCTGGTATGAGCTCAACAGCGATCGCCAAACCCATCCGGTGGCGCAGAAGCAACCCAATGCGTGGGGGCTGTACGACATGCACGGCAACGTCTGGGAATGGTGTGCGGATGCGTCGGGTGGTTATCCTGGCGGCCAGGCCAACGATCCGATGACGGTGTCCTCCGGGTCGACTTCAGGTTCGGCGCGGATCATGCGCGGTGGCGGCTGGAACAGCGGGGCTGGTGAGTGCCGCTCCGCCTTCCGTTTCTGGCAGTCGCTCAACCACAGCGGTCTCGGTTTCCGTCTGGCGCTCGCTCCTCGGACGCCGCTCTCACCGCGCCACGCCAACTCACCGTGAGGGTCACGCCTCTCGCCGCAGTGCGAGGCGCAACGTTACCGTGACCCAGCCGTTGCCGTGGGAGAAGCTGAGCTCATGTTGGCCGGGATAGTAGCGGGTGAGCCGCTCACGGAGATTTTCGAGCCCGATGCCGAGAGAGGAGACGGTCCGTTTCGCCGTGGGCTCGACCCATTCGCCGGTGTTGGAAACGTCGAAGACCAGCGAGCCATCGGCCTCCCGGCGGAGCGTGAGGCGAAAACCGACCCGCTCCGCGCTCGTGGCTCGTCCATACTTGAGGGCGTTTTCCACGAGGGGAAGCAGCAGAAAATGGGGGAGACGGTCTTCGTCGAGCGCGGGATCGCCGGCGATCGTGACGTCGAGCAAGTCGCCCCAGCGGGTTTGTTCGATCCCGAGATACGCGCGCAGCAATTGCATCTCCTCGCCGAGGGTCGTCCAGTCGCGTTCGTCCGAGCGATGCAGCGTGAGCCGGCAGAAGTCCGCGAGGCGTTCGACCATCGTCCGGGCGGTCGAGCTGCCGCCCGGCAGGGAGGCGCTGATCGAGGCGAGCGTGTTGAAGAGGAAATGGGGATTGAGCTGATAGCGCAGCACCTCGAGGCGCGCCTTTTCCTCGGCGAGGCGGGCCGCCGTCTTCTCGTCGAACTCCAGGCGGTTGAGCCGGATCAGTTCCAGGTTCTTCTGCGCGAGTTCGGAGGTGCGCTCCGCGATTACGCCTTCCAGATGCGCGGCCCGGTGTTGCAGGCGACGGGTGCGAAGCCGGACGATGCCGGCGACCAGGCTGCCGCCCGTGACGACGTAGCCGAGGATCGCTCCGGTCGTCAGCCACCAGGGCGGCAACACGGAAAATCCGACGTGGGCGGTGGTGCTCATCCGTCCGTCAGCGTCGCGGGCGCGGACCTCAAAACGAAAGTTTCCCGCCGGGAGGTGGGAAAAGGTTTGCTCGCGCCCCGTCGACCAGGCCGACCATTCCGCGTCGTGTCCGGCCAAACGAGTCTGATAGCGGACGGAGTTGGCGATTTGGTGTCTCGGGGCGATGTAACGAAATGTGACCGGTTCGTGGCCCGGGCGGAGCTGGGCCCCCTCGCTGATCCCGGTCGGGGTGAGCAACGGGAAAAAAGGGGTGGATGGGGGAAAGGCACGCGCGACGTCGACGCGGGCCAGTCCGTTGGCACCGCAAATCCACAGGACCGCCTCATCTTGGATGTATTCCTCGCGCAGGCGGGTCACGGCGCCGGTGGTCGCGATGGCGAGATGGGGCAATTGCCGCGGAGCAACTCCTCCCCTCGAGACCTGAAGGATCTCTTTGGCGCTGGCGAGCCAGAGTGCGTCGCGGGTGCCGGTCGCCTCGCTGATCGCGGACCAGCCGGTCTCCGCCAGTTCTTCGGGCAGGGATTCCGTCCCCGGCACCGGGGCGAAGCGACCTTCCCCGGAATCGAACCGCATTGGACGCGCCTTCGACTTGATCATGACGGCTGGCTCTCCGAACCAGTCGGCCACGCTGATCCTCTGCCCTAGATTTGGCAGGCCACGGACACCCGCGAAGCGCTCAATCCGGGGCACTCCGGGCGAATTGGATCTTTCACCGCTGAAATCGATGCGGACGAGGCCCTGATCAGGAGTAGCGATCCACAGCGATCCGTCAGGGGCTTCGACGTTTTCCTGAGCGCCATGGTCGAAGCCCGGTACGTGTCCCTCATCCTGCCATCCCTGGGCGCTGTGCCGCACGGAATGGATGCCCTTGGTCGTACCGATCCAGATCCGATCGGGATCGTGCGTCGAGCGGTGCAGGGTTCCGCCGCCGGGGGGGAGTTTGGCCACTGCGGTGAAGCCGGTTGGCGATTGGACGAGGAGATCGGCATAGCCCAAAGCCAGGAGACCGGCCGGGTGCGACAGGAGCGAATAGGCGGGGACGTTCAGCATCCGCTCGAAACGGGCGCAACGTCCGGCGACATCACTGGGGTCGAGCCGATAAACGCCTTCGGTCGTCGCGGCGTAGACTGTGCCATCGTGACGGACAACATCCGCGACGGCGCCCGCGCCCAGTCCGTTGATTCGATCGAAAACCGTGACGGCGGACGGCCATTCGATTCGAAACAGTCCGGTTTCGCATCCCATCCAGAGCCCTCCCTCCTGATCGCAGGCGAGATCCCGCAGTGTCTTGGCGTAAAGCCCGATGGAGTTGTCGATTGGGCCGAGGTACCCGCCATTGGTGGCGAAGCGCATGCCGCCGTTGCCCGTGGTCGAGGTGAAAAGCACGGCGAGTGACCCGTCGCCGAGGCGTTGCGCCCGCAGCACGCTTCGGCCCGCCAACCAGCCGTTGGCGTCAGTCGACAGCGGCTGGACGCCGCCGGCGGTGAGTTGAAAAAATCCCCGTTCGGCGGTGAGCAGGTTGAGCGCCCCGTCCGCACCCGCTTCGATCGTAATGATTTGGTTTTCCCGGAAAAGCGGGTTCTCAACCACGACCTGCAGGTGGTCATCGACCAGGCGGCGGAGGGCCGCCCCGAGCGCGCTGACGTAAACGGTTTCCCCGACGCGATGCAGCCGGGCCCCATGCGAATGTGGCGGGGCGCGACAGGGCACGACGGTGAACTGCCGATCGCGCCAAATCAGGATTTTCTCCTCGTCGGCGAAGCAGACCGTGTTCCCGACCGCGAGCACGTCGTAGATGTCATTGGCGCCGATCTCGGTGGGTGGAAGTTTTCCCGCCAGGGAGACGAACTCACGGTTACTGCCGTTCGCCTGAAAATATCCGATGATGCCCGCTCCGCCGGCGTAGACGGTGCCGGTGGCCGTGACGGCGAATTTGCGGATGCCGGCGCACGCCGTCGGAACCTTGATCGGCAGCCAAGAGTCGCCGTCGTAACAAAATACAAATACGCCATTGCCGATATAGACAAAGCCGTCCGCGTCCTGCGCCACGGCCTGGCAGAGATGGCCAATCTTCGAGCGTCCCGGCGGGAAGTCCCGCACGATCGGATGGCCGAGTTCATTCGGTGCGGCCGGGAGACGTGAGCTACCGCCGGCGCCGAGCAGGAGCGCGGCGCCCAGAGCGAGAAACGTCAGTCTCGCCGGTGGGCTGCCGGCAGGCGGGGCGCGCATGGGCGCACAGTGTCGCCCGGGGACTCCACGGCGAACCAAATGTGGCTGGCTGGCGGCGCGCGGCGCATCTGCCAATTGACGGTCAGAATATCGTCAGCAACCAACCATCTCGTGGCCGCGAGCGCCAGCGAGTGGATGATCGTCGCGTTTACCCGGTCCACTCGCTGGCGCTCGCGGCTACGGGTAACCGTCAACGTGCAGATGCGCCCT
>CANJIU010000132.1 GCA_947474365.1 Opitutia bacterium
CGGGAGAAAGGCGCGAAGAAGCACAGTCGCAAGAGCACCCGCAGTTTTCAGGAGCATCTCGAAGCCCACAGTGCCGCCCGCGCCTTCGCGCTGATCACGGCGGATAACCCCACCGCCTGGCTTCCAAATTAGAAAAAATCAGCCGTACCGTCTGAATCCAACCGGCAAAAGGGCGTTGCCTCACGGCACCGCGCGTTGCAACGTGGCGGCTTATGTCCGTTGAGCACAATGACACCAGCGCTTCCGCCGCGGCACCTGCACCGACCGATTTCATCCGTGATATCGTCGCCAAGGACGTGGCCGAGCAGCGCTATCCGAAGATCGTCACGCGGTTTCCGCCCGAGCCCAACGGCTACCTGCACATCGGGCACGCCAAGTCGATTTGCCTGAACTTTGGCATCGCGCGTGAAAACCACGGTCAATGCAACCTGCGCTTCGACGATACCAACCCCGTCAAGGAAGACATCGAATACGTTGAATCGATCACCCACGACGTGCGTTGGCTGATCGCCGGCTGGGCGGATCATTGCCTCGGCCTGAAGCCCAAGGGCGCCACCGTCGGCGTCCAGGAGGTTGAAGGGAAGCAGGACTTTCTTCTTACGGCAGTCCCGGCGGGAACTCCGGACGCGGAACCGTTTTTCGCCAGCGACTACTTCGAGCAAATCTATGCCTACGCCGTGGAGCTGATCAAGAAGGGCAAGGCGTACGTCGACGATCTCACTCCGGAAGAGACCGAAGCCTATCGCGGTTCGCCCGACAAGCCCGGCAAGGACAGCCCGTGGCGCGCGCGCAGCGTCGCCGAAAACCTCGACCTCTTCACGCGGATGAGGGCCGGAGAATTCCCCAACGGCGCCCGCAGTCTGCGGGCGAAAATCGACATGGCGTCGCCCAACATCTGGTTGCGCGATCCCCTCCTCTATCGGATCCGTCACGTGCCCCACCACCACGCGGGCGACAAATGGTGCATTTATCCCCTCTACGATTTCGCCCACTGTCTCAGCGACTACCTTGAGGGCATCACGCACAGCGTCTGCACGCTCGAATTTGAGGTGCATCGCCCGCTCTACGACTGGATCCTCCAGAGCCTCGAACTCCCCCGCGCGCTGCCGCACCAGTACGAGTTCGCCAAACTGAACGTCGGCTACATGGTGTTCAGCAAACGCCGCCTCCTGCAATTGGTGGAAGACGGCATCGTCAACGGCTGGGATGATCCACGGATGCCGACCCTCTCCGGCGCGCGCCGGCGCGGCATTCCCGCCAGCGCGATTCGCCGTCTGGCCGCCATCGTCGGAGTCACCAAGTACGACAGCGTGACCGACGTCGCCCTCTTTGAGCACGCCGTCCGCGAGGAACTCAACGCCAGCGCCGCCCGCCGGCTCGCCGTGCTCAATCCGGTCAAGCTCATCCTGACGAACATCCCTCCCGGTGAAATCATCGAGTGCGATGCCACGAACAACCCGCAGGACGAGACACCCACCACCCGCAGGATTGCCCTCACCCGCGAGGTGTTCATCGAGAGCGAGGACTTTGCCGAAGTGCCACCGCCGAAATTTTTCCGCCTGAAGCCGGGTGGCGAAGTACGCCTCAAGTACGCGTGTATCATCAAGTGCGACGAAGTGGTGAAGGACGCCACCGGACGCGTGAGCGAACTTCGTTGCACCGCCGACCTCACCACCCGCGCGGGCGGCGTCAACGTGGAGCGGAAGGTCAAGGGCACGCTTCACTGGGTGAGCGCCACCCATTGCCTCGATGCCGAGGTCCGGCTGTATGACCGCCTCTTCACCATCGCCGAGCCGGGAGCGACCGATGATTTCAAGAAATACGTCAACCCCCGCTCGCTCGACGTGGTGACCGCCAAACTTGAGGCTTCGCTCTCCGATGCGAAGCCCGGCGAACCCTTCCAATTTGAGCGACTGGGCTATTTCACCCCTGACGCCAAAGATTCGGCTCCGGGCAAGCTGGTCTTCAACCGCACGATTACCCTTCGCGATACGTGGGCGAAAGCTCCAGGCGGAAAATAGCAACCCGCACGGCCGCCCGAAGCGATCCCCGTCTTCCCAAACGTCTCGCCTCCCCCGCAGAAATGCTCAAACAGCTGCGCCTCATCGCGGTTCTCCTCAGCGTGACGTTCATCGGCGCGCCGTGGGTATTTTGGACCTATGAACACGGCGTAAACCCGTCGGTTCGTCACTACAGCGATGCGATTTGGTGGTGGTTCGTGAGCTCCACCACCGTGGGCTACGGCGACGTCGCACCTGTCACGAGCATGGGTCGCGGGGTGGGTGTCGTCACCATTCTCGTCGGCATTTACTGCTACACAAACTTCATCGCACTCACGGCGAACTCGCTCCACGGCATCACCAACCGCCATCATCTGGGCACCGCTCAAGTCACGGCCACCCGACACATCGTGATCTGCGAATACACGGCCTTTGCCGACGAACTCCTACAGGTTCTCGACCGCCATCCCGCGTTGTGCGGCAAGGAGGTCGCGCTCGTGACCGACCTCGTGCAGGTCCGGCCTTATCCGCAATATCACTTTGTGCGCGGAGTCCCGATCAGTCCGGTGGCCTTGCGACAGGCCAATATCAGCGAGGCGCAGTTCATTTTTGTCTTCGCCAATGTCCGCTTTCAGGACCCGGATCTGAAGACCCTGCATACCGTTTCCCGCATCCGAAAACTCAACGCCTCCGCCCGCATCTTTGTGGAGATGGTGAATCCAAAGTCGGAACTGCTCGCCCACATCGAGGGCGAGGTCACAGTCATTTCCAGTCGCGAGCTGCTCGAGTCGGTCCTGAAGCATCAGGCACTCGATCTATCGGCGTATTTTCCCGCGGCCTGACCAGAGCAGAACCCACCATGGACGAACTTCCTGCCTCCTTGAACGCTGCCGAAATCCGCGTGCTCGGATCGTTGATCGAGAAGGCCGTCACCACGCCCGACTACTACCCGCTCACCCTCAATGCCCTCACCAACGCCTGCAATCAGCTGACCAACCGCGAGCCGGTCGTGGCCTTCGATGACACCACGGTCGTCCGCGCGCTCGACGGTCTGCGGGAGAAACGACTCGCAACGGTATTCGCCGGAGCCGACAGCCGGGTGGCGAAATACAAACACACGCTCACCGATGCGCTCCTGCTCACGCCCGCCGAAGTCGCGCTCCTCTGCGTGCTGATGCTAAGGGGCCCCCAGACGGTCGGTGAGCTGCGCACCCGGACGGAGCGGCTGTTCGTCTTCGATACGCTGACCGAGGTCGAAGAGGCGCTCAACGCCCTCGCCGGCCGCCAGCCGCAGCCGCTCGTCACCAAACTCCCGCGACAGCCCGGCACGAAGGAATCGCGCTTCGCCCAGCTTTTCTCGGGTCCGATCGAGTCGTCTGCCCTCAAGCCGGTGGAAACTGGGCCCCGCCCGGAGCCGGCGACGCTCGCCGTCCGCGCCGAGAACGAACGCATCGCCCGCTTGGAACTTGAGGTGTCCGGGTTGCGCGCCGAACTGACCGACCTGCAGGCGAAGTTTGCGGAGTTCCGCAAACAGTTCGAGTAGACGCGCCGCACTTGCCACATCGCAAAAACGTCTGGTTCACTTCGTCCACTTGTGAAGCAAAGCATCGTCACCCTTGACATGGAAGGCGTTCTCACGCCCGAAGTCTGGATCGCCGTGGCCGAACGCACGGGGATCCCCGAACTCCGCCGCACGACGCGGGACGAACCGGACTACGACAAGCTGATGCATTACCGGATCGGCATCATGGACGCCCACGGCATCACCCTGCCGCAAATTCAGGAAGTCATCGCGGCATTGCCACTGCTGCCGGGCGCCCTCGAGTTCCTGAATGAGCTCCGCCGGCGGACGCAAGTCATCATCCTATCGGACACGTTTGAGCAGTTTGCCGAACCCTTCATGCGACAAATGGCCTGGCCGACGCTTTTTTGCCACCGGCTCGTCGTCAAAAACGATCGCATCGTCGGCTATCAATTGCGCATGCCGGATCAAAAGCGCCAGTCGGTCGCCGCGCTGCAAACGCTCAACTACAAGGTCGTCGCCGCCGGGGATTCGTTCAACGACACCTCGATGCTGGTGCAGGCGAACCACGGATTTCTCTTCCACGCCCCGGCCAACGTGGTGCAGCAATTTCCGCAGTTCCCCGCCCTCAACACCTACGAGGAGTTGCTCGCGCGCGTCACCGCCTGTCTGTAGGAACGAGTGCGCGGATTGCATCCGCACCGCCGACACGAAAGTAGGATTTTTCCTCGCCCCGCCTTCGGCCGATGAGCCAGTGTTCATCACCCCGCAGACCTCCGCTGCTCCGCCGGCGAGGTCGTCCTTCGCTTTTTTCATCCCATGAAATTCCCACTCCGTTTCATCCTCCTCGCCTGCGCCGTGCTCCCCGCACTCGGTTTCGGTCAGTCTTCGTCTGCGCAGAAAAAAGTCGTCTTCACCTCCACCATGCGCCTCGGCGAAAACGAGATTCGCGAACTGCGCCAGGCCGCTCCGACGCTCAACATCGTATTCCCGTCCAAGGAGACGCTGGAACGGGAACTCGCCGACGCCGACGCCGTGGTCGGCGGCCTCACTCGGGAGCAATTTGTGTCCGCCAAGAAATTGAAATGGATGCAAATCACCTCGGCCGGCGCCGAGAATTACCTCGCCATCCCGGAGATCAGAAGCAGCGCCGTCACGATGACCAACATGAAGATCGTGCAGGGTGTGGAAATCGCCGACCACGCGTTTGCCCTGCTCCTCGGCCTGACACGCCGCATCGACGTCGCCGTGAAGGATCGGGAGCGCGAGACCTGGCAGTCTCTCGCCGATTACGGACCGCCCCTTGAGTTGCAGGGCAAGACCGCCGTCATCTTTGGCGTGGGCGGCATCGGCACCCAAATCGCAGTGCGAGCCAAGGCCTTTGGCATGACCGTCATCGGCGTGGACCCGAAGGACATTCCCTATTCGCCCTACCTCGACCGTTCCGTGTGGCCCGATCGGCTGGATTCCGTCCTGCCAGAGGCAGATGTCGTGTTCATCTCCGCGCCGCACACGGCGGAAACCGACCGGAAATTCAAGGCCGCGCAGTTTGCCAAGATGAAGAAGGGCGTGCTCTTCATCGCCGTCTCGCGGGGGAAAATCTATGACAACCTGGCGCTCGTCGACGCCCTCAAGAGCGGGCGCGTCGCCGCCGCCGGCCTCGACGTCGTGGACACCGAGCCGTTGCCGAAAGGACATCCGCTGTGGACGACCGGCCGCGTGATCATCACGCCACACATCGCCGGACGCTCCGATGGCGAAGGCCCGCGGTACTTTGAAATCTACAAGGACAACCTCGTCCGCTTCTCCAAGGGCGAACCTCTGCGCCACGTCGTCGACAAGGAGAAGGGTTACTGAACTCGCGCCCGCGCGGCGAGCGGAGACCTGTCACCGAGGCGTGCCCCTCAAGCCGCCGCCAGAAACCGCTCAAACCGCTGCCGCACGCGGTCCCGACCGAGCACCCGGAACAGCCCGGTGATGCTCGGTCCGACGTTGGTGCCTGAAACGGCCAGGCGGGCGATCGACTGGTAGTCGCCAAAACCAAGTCCGTTTTTCGCGGCCAACCCCTTAATTCCTTCCTCGATCGCCGTGTCGCTGGCGAAGTCGAAACCCGACAACACCTCGGCGAGTTCCCGCAAGCGCGCCTTGGGGTCGCCCTTGCCCATCACCTTGTCGCGCACCTTCGCGTCGATCGCAAAGTCCTCGCTAAAAAAATACCCCGTGTACGCCGGCAATTCCTCCAGGCCCTTGATCTTCGGGTGGCTGAGCAGCATTACTTCACGGAAATAGCTCTCGCTCGCCGCCAGCGCCGCCTGCTCCACCACATTTTCGCCCTGCGCCGTGAAGTAGTCGCGCGCCCGGGCGACGAAGCGCTCCGCCGGCATCTCCAGCAGGTACGCCATGTTCATGTGGGCGAGTTTCTTGTCGTCGAACCGCGCATTGCTCTGGTTCACCCCGGGCAGGTCGAACATCCGGATGATGTCGGCGATCGGCATTTTTTCCCGGTCATCGCCGGGATTCCACCCGAGCAGGCAGAGGAAATTCACCAGAGCCTCCGGCACGTACCCGCGACGCTGATATTCTTCGATAAGAGCCCCCTGGTCGCGTTTCGACATCTTGCCCGGTCCGTTTTGCTTCAGAATCAGGGGAATGTGGGCAAACGCCGGCGGCTTCACTCCAAAACCGTCGTAAAGGTGCACGTGCTTGCTCGTGTTGGAGAGGTGGTCCTCTCCTCGGATGATGTGGGTGACGTTCATCGCGATGTCGTCGACCACATTGACCAGATGGAACACCGGATTTCCGTCGGAGCGGACGATGACAAAGTCCTCGTCCTCGACCCGCTCCACTCGACCACGAATCTGGTCTTCGATGACGACCGGCGGCAGCTTCACCTTGGTGACGGTCTTCTTGCGATGTTCGTCGTACACCTCGTAACGCTCGCCGAGCAGCTTGAACCAGATTGCCCCGTCCTTCTCGTAGGCCCGGCCGTTGGCGAGCAATTGCTCCACGTACTTCCGATAAATTTCGCCGCGCTCGCTCTGCCGGTACGGACCGTAGGCGCCGCCGCCGTTCGTCCCCACCTTCGGACCTTCATCCCAATTGAGGCCGAGCCATGAGAGACTCTCGTAAATCAGGTTGAGGAACGCCTCGCTGTTGCGCTCCTTGTCGGTGTCCTCGATCCGCAGGATGAAAACACCCCCGGTATGGCGGGCATAGAGCCAGTTGAAGAGCGCAGTGCGGGCGCTGCCAATGTGAAAAAAACCCGTCGGACTAGGAGCAAAACGGACGCGGACTTGAGTCATGGAAGATGGGAACGTGTGAACGGAATCGACAGAACGAGGCGCAAAAGGAAGAAGCATTCCGTGGATTCCGACCGTCCTGTCAAAGACTCTGTCATCGACCCGGGCGCGTTCATCGCGCGGATCGAGACCGCCGCGCTGTGCCGGGGCTTTCGCGCCGAGCGCTTTGGCGAGTGCGGCGGCGTGCCACAGTTGGCGCTCACGAAGCGCACGCCCGGGCCCCGGCCGCGAATTTATCTTTCGGCGGGAATTCACGGCGACGAACCCGCACCTCCACTCGCATTGCTCGATCTCATCGAACGAGGCGTCTTCGACGAGCGGGCGACCTGGTTTCTCTGTCCGTTGCTCAATCCGGTGGCGTTCACGCTGCAACGCCGGGAAAACGCTGATGGCATCGACCTGAATCGCGACTACAAGGCCCCACGCTCCCGCGAGATTCAGGCCCACGCCCGCTGGCTGCAGCGGCAACCTTGTTTCGACCTGGCCATCTGCCTCCATGAGGACTGGGAGTCGCGTGGTTTCTACCTCTACGAACTCCACGCCGGCGAGCGCCCGGGTTTTGCCCGGTCCCTAATCGACACCGCCAGTCAGATCTGCCCGATTGAAACCGCCACCGTGATTGACGGCCGCACCATTGCGGAACCGGGAATTATCCGACCGATCGCCGATCCGGCGTTGCGCGAGGCGTGGCCGGAGTCGATTTACCTTCAGGCGCACCACACCACGCTCGGCTACACCATCGAATCGCCGTCGGCCCTGCCGCTCGCGCAGCGTATCTCCACCCTGGGCGCGGTGGTTGAGCAGGCCGTGCGCCTTTCGGCTCCGGTGTAACCATCCGACGAAAACCCTTCTTTGCGGTCCCTCGCCGGGAACTTTTCCGGCCAATCGCCGTCTCTGCGGCACACGCCCTCGGCCAGCCATCGGAAATTTCGCTTGTCGAACGGCATCGTTCGGTGGTGCGGTGTAAGGTTCGATATGAAAGGTCTAAAAATATTTGGGATTGTTGCGGGTGGAATTGCACTCTTGGTGGCCATTGCCCTGGCACTGGCGCTCACTCCTTCCGTGCAGCGGTGGGCCTTGCGCAAAGCCGTCGCGGGCCAACCGGGGCTGAAGCTCGATGTCGGGGAGGTCGATGCCGGATTCTCCGCGACCAACGTCACCGACTTCAGCTTCGCCCAGGACGGCGTGGTCGTCACCGCCAAGGGCGTCTCGGCAAAATACTCGACCTGGGATTACATCTCCAATCGCCGCATCAACGCGGAACAGGTCAACGTCCACGACCTCGTCATCGATCTGCGCAAGGCGCAGCCGGCGGCGGGAGCGACATCAGCCGGCGGCAAACCCGGCCAACCCCTTCCCACCGGCAAGCCGATTCCCGGAGCGCCCGGATCCGTGGCCGCAAAGCCGACCCCGTTTGACGGCCTGTTGAAGCAGCTGCAAATCGCCCTCGACGTGCGGATCGGCGCGATTTCCGCCAAGGGCCGCGCCCTCCTGCCCGACAACCAGATTGTCATCTTCGATCTCAAAGGCTCACGAATCGAAGCCGGCCAGCGCGGAACCCTCGAGTGGACGGTTGATTTTTCGGATTCAAAGGTCGGCGCGGCCCTCAGCGCGTTACGCACCTCCGGCTCGCTCGCGGTTCGCATCACCCCGGACCGGCGCATCGACTTGGTTGAAATCGAGGGCAACGCCGCCGCCCTCGGACCGAAAATCCCCGCCGACAAATTCAAACTCTCCGTCAAGGCCGAGCAACCCAAGGCGGGAGGCGACGAAACCTACGCCGCCAGCCTCGGCATCGTCCGCGCCGGCAACGTCGAGCCGCTGGTCAAGGCGACCGCCCTTTGGACGGCCGCCGCCCGCGAAATCACCGGAACATGGGACGTCGGTGTCCGCACCGAGCAGCTCGCCGCCATCCTCGAGGGTCTCGGACTCCCGGAGATTGCCGCCAACGGTGCGGGAAAATATACGTTCAAACCCGACACTACCGCCGCGACCGGCAACGGCAGCCTCACCGTTCGCGCGTCGCAATTGCAGAAATTCTCGCCCGATCTTGCCGCCGTCGGCTCGGTTCAGTTGACCACAACCTTCGACGGGGCCTTTGCGAACGACCAGGTCCGCCTCGACAAACTCGAAGTCGACATGACCGCCGCCGATGGGCGCAAGTTTGCCCAAATCGGACTGCTCCAAAAGGTCACCTACGGCCTCAAGGATCAGAGCGTCACCCTGGCCAACTCCAAGGCGGAGGCCGCCCGCATCAGCCTGCAGGCGCTCCCGCTCGCTTGGGCGAAGTCGTTCGTCAAACCGATGGTCATCGAAAGCGGCGATCTCTCGCTCACGTTTGCGATCGAAGCCGAGCCGGACGGCAGCCGCGTTCGGGTCCGCACGATTGATCCGGTCGCGCTTCGCGCCGTCACGATTCGCGACGCCCAGAAAAAAATCCTGGTCGAAAAACTCTCCCTCACGGTGCGCCCCGCGATCGACTACTCCAAGACCAAGGCCAGCGCCCAGTTGAACGACCTTTCGATCTCGCTACCCACCGGAGATGCCGTGACTGGTTCACTTTCCGCCGACGTCACCCACCTTACGACGACACCGGCAGTAGATTTCGTCTCTAAACTCCAGATCAAGGTTGTGGGCGCGTTGAAGCCTTACCTCCCAATCGACACGGGCCCGCTCGACATCACCATCGCGGCGGACGGCCACCACGAGGGCAACAGCCTGCGCCTCACCAAATCCACCGCCACGGTCACGCGCAGTGGCGGCGCCCTGCTCGCCTCCGAAGAATTGCTGCAGCCGCTCCAAATCGATCTGAAGGCGACGAAGATCACCGTCGCCAACCCCACCGCCCTCGCCGCCCGCGTCCGTCTTGGCGAAATCCCTCTGGCGTGGGCCGAACCGTTCGTCGCCAAGTCCAAGCTCTCCGGCTCGTTTACCGGCACGGTTCTTGAGCTGTCTCTGCGCTCGCTGGACGATCTCACGGTGACGACCGCCGAACCCGTGAAGCTTCGCGCCGTGACCGCGGCGATCGACGGGCAGACGATGGCGCAGTCACTCGACGTCTCGGTCAACCTCTCCGCCACCAAGCGGGGCGACGCCATCGCGTACGACGTGAAGCGCATCGAGGTGAAGCAAGGCGACGCGGCACTCGCGACGGTGGTGGTCTCCGGCGACGCCAAACTCGGCGCCAAGCCCACCGTCACGGCCAAGGGCGACATCGACGCCGACATACCAGCTCTGACGAAACAGCCGATGCTCGCACCGTTCGCCACGCTGTCCCGGGGCCGCTTTACCGCAGCATTCGAGGCCAACGTGGCCGACACCACGAATGCCAAGGCCGTGGTCACCCTCAAGGATTTGGTCGCGAAGCAGAACAACCTCTCGCTCGGCACCCTTGAAACCACCCTCACCGCGAGCCTCAAGGCGGATGGCAGCGGTAGTGTCGCGGCACCGCTGACACTCACCAACGGCACCCGCAAATCCGACATTTCGATCACGGGCACCTTCGGCCAATCCAGCGACAAGCAGACCTTCCTGTTCAACGGCAAGATCGGCAGCACCACCCTCGTGGTCGACGACTTCCAGGCCCTCGCCGCGCTCGCGCCCGCGTCGGCTCCCCCTGCCACGACGCCCCCTCCACCCGAACGTACCGGCACCACGACGGTCATTCGCGCTCCGCGCCCGGCCGGAGCGACTCCTGCGTCGTCAGCGCCAACCGGAACGGCCGGAGTCGCAGCCGGCAAGGCGGTGCGGGAAACCCAGCCGTTCTGGAAAGGCGCCAACGGCAAGGTCGAAGTGGATCTGAAGCGAATCCTCTACGGCAAGGACTACGTCATCAGCGGCGTGCGCGGCACCGCCGTGATCACGAATACGAAACTCTCGCTCGATGGGCTCGAGGGGCGATTCAAGGAAAACCCGTTCAAGCTTTCCGGAGGCATCAACTTCGCCGCCCAACTGCCCAAGCCCTATTCGCTTCTGGCCTCGGCCGACGTGACGAATTTCGACGTCGGCGCGTTTCTCCGCGCGGCGAGTCCCGACGAAAAACCTGCGCTCGAAACCAAGGCGACGGTCACCGCCCGCCTCAACGGCAGCGGAGCCAACGTCGGCGATCTTTTGCTCAACGCCTTTGGCAAATTCGAGATCACCGGTACGAAAGGCGTGGCCCGTTACCTCGCCCGCAAGGGCGGCGCCAGCACCGCGGTAAACCTGGCCTCGTTCGGGCTCTCGGTCCTCGGGGCCGCTCGCGGTTCGGACACCGCGTCTGCCGTCGGCGAACTCGCCAAGGTGCTGAATGAAGTACATTTCGACAGCCTGAAGCTGCAGGTAGAGCGCGGAGCCGATCTCAGTTTCAAACTCACTTCGATGGAAGTACTGTCTCCCATCCTGCGCATGACGGGAACGGGCGCACTTGCGAGCAAGAGCACCGACGACATCCAAAACGCTCCGATGAACGTGACACTGCAATTGGGCGCGAAGGGCGAACTCGGTTACTTGCTTCAAAAAGTCGGCATGCTTGGAGCGAACAAGGACGAAAAGGGCTATCAGCTGATGACGCGGACATTTTCGATCGGCGGGACGCCCGCCAAACCCGACTCCGGCGCATTGTGGAAAATCCTCGGCGAGGCGGCGCTGGGATCCCTGGTGCGGTAGGCAACCGGCATCGCGGCCGGGCGGGTTTCAGCCAGCGACGACCACCGCACTATCCTCTCCGGCTCGACCGCCGCCTGCGGAACAAAACCGTGTGCCTTCCCGCACCACAATTGCCTCGCCCGATGCCCCGCCACTGCCTTTCCTACAATTCCAACCAGGAAACATCGCGTCGAATCGACGGGAGCGAAATGCGTCAAGCCAGTCATCCATCATCACCAAGCCCAGCGACCTCCTTTCCGGATCGCTGCCGTGGATTCTCGCTGGTGCAACTCCTGTTGACCGTCCTCTGCCTGGGTCTGGCCGGTTACATCGCGACATCGGAAATCCGAAAGTTCATCCACCATTCGCAGCGGGAAGCGTTTGTCGCGGAACTGCAGCAAGTGGCGGCTGCCTTCGAGGAATTTCGGAATAAAAACGGGGAATGGCCGCCCGCCACCGGCGGCGAAATCGTAATCCCGCGCGGGATGGAATCCGCGCTGGCGAACACTTATTGGCTGAGCGGATTACCCTTCGGCGGAGGATACGAGTGGGTCCCGCCGCCGCCACCTATGTCTGCCACGGGAGCATTGCCGATTGCCGACGCACCCGCCGTGGCAACGACCGAGCCCCCGCCTCCCGCCCCAGCGTACATCGCCATCACGGCGTGCACGCCCCGGCCCGCCCTCGCCTTGTCCACCGCCGATCTCGTCTACATTGATGCCAAGATCGATGACGGCAACCTGTCAACCGGGCGCTTCCGCACCGGCTTCAACGGCTGGCCTGTCTACCGGGTGAAGGCCAACCGCTAGCTCCAATGTTTGGCGTCACTCTCATCAATCTTTCCCGCGACGCGAGTTCCGCCCTCGAAGGAAACGCGCCGATCGAGCTCGGCATGATCGACAAAGGGCGGCTCACCGCGCTGCTGGATACGTTTGCCGCCCTCGATGCGGTGCAAAACCTGAAGCTCGATCCGGAGATCCGAGTTCAGACCAAACGAGATCGCTTCATCGTCCGCACCGGCGAAGGGAAATTCTTCCTCTACGACGCCCGTCACCCCTCCGACGCCGCTCACGTCTGCGACAGTCCCGCCGAAATTATCGCGGAGATGGATGGCAGCGCCGCCGCCTTGCGAACCGTGACCCCGTTCAAGATCGAGCCGGCGACTGATCGGTACGGGAAACCGGATGACGGCCCCACGATCGACGAGAGCGCGGCGAGCCACGAGCCTCCGTCGAAAACACCGACCGTCATTCTGGCAGGAATCGCCCTCATCCTTTCCGGCTACATCGCTTATGTGGAAATTTCCACTGTCGAATCAGCCCCCGCACCTGCGCTGACAGTGCTGACCATGTCCGAGTTGGCCCAGCAGGACGCGGCGCTCGTCGGCGTGTACATGACCGGCAGTCTGCCCGGGAGCTGCGGTATCGTGGTGCAGGGAGATCGCAGCCTAAAGGTCTTCAGGGTGAATCATCAATCAGCACCGAGCACTGTCCACGGCACCTATCGCCTTGGTCGGATCGAATCCGCGCTGTACCTGGCAACCGACCAACCTGGAGGCCTGATCAAGGTGATCGATACTCGGACACTGGAGTACTGCGGTGAAAAACATGAGCGGATTCAGTAATCGCCGGGAAATCAGTCTGCCATCGCTGAGACAAAGCGGTCAGGTTCTCCCGCTTCCGCTGGGATTCCCCCAAAACACCGAACTGTTCGAGGACGTTTTCACGATTACGCCGGCCGACAAATTTTTTGTCGTTACGAACCCGAGGAGATTTCATTCGTTCTCGTTTGTGCACGTTCGTGGTGCGATTGAATCGATCCCTCAGACTTGATCGAAATGCATTTCTCAACAGGCATAATGATGCAATCACGGCGCAGCAATCCCTCTGGAAATTACTTACTTCACAAATCGGCAATTCTCCGATCACGAGAGACGTGTCCCTCATGCTAAACGTGCGGTCAAGATTCGCCCATTCGATCGAGATCCCAGCGCTTCGCCGCGATTTTGAAACGAATCGTGCGTTCACCATTGTCGAGGTGGCCATGTCGATGTTTGTCCTCGCGCTCGTCATTTCAACGTCGGTCACGACTTTGCAGCGTTCCTTTCTGAATCTCGACACCGCGCGCAACCTTGCCACCGCCAGTGCCATCCTGCAAACGGAGCTCGAAAAGGAACGGTTGATGAGCTGGACCACCGTCAGCAGCAACTTCCAGCCTCCCTTGGACCCGATCTACCAAGGCAATCCGGATGTCGCCGGAAGATTTGCTCTCTCTCGCAGTATTGTATTCGTCGCCAACCACTCCAACCAACTGGTGCAGGTTACACTTAAGGTCACGTGGCGAACCTACGATCGCAGACAGGTTTCACGTACATTCACCACGTATTTTACCAACGGAGGACTGAATGACTTTATCTACAGCACCTGAAATGGAGGACGACCGGGCCCTCGGTTTTACGCTGGTTGAGGTGATCGTCGGTGCGAGCCTCTCGGTTTTTATTCTCGCCGGAATACTAAACGCGAGTCTCCAGGTCATGCGCGGGGGAGTTCGGGTTGCCCAGTACGCCGAAATGGAGGCACAAGTCCGCCGGGGACTCGAATACGTGGGCCGCGACATACGCGACGCCCTGTCGTTTACCTGGAACGGAACGAGCGACATCACCCTCACGGTGCCAACCGACTCGGACTCCACTACCGACGTCACGTACGCCTGGAGTGCAACGAGCCAGAGCTTCTATCGGGTCGCAGGGACGAGCAGCGCTCAACTCACCGGGCGCCTTGAGCTCATCAGAGGAATTCCGCCTCTCGCCAACGGAGGCGCCGGGCTGGCCTTTACCCGGCTAGATCGCGACGGGGCCGCATCCACGACGGACGCAACGACCCAACGCATCATCGTTACTCTGACGGTAAAACGAAATGCGCAGACCGCCGCAGCTGCTTCCGAGCGCTCGGTTTCCGCTTCTTTCACGCTTCGCAACAAGCCCAACTGATGCCAACCATCCACCACCCAAGCCCGTTGGCCCGGCACCGGCAGAATGAGCGCGGGAGCTTGATCATCACCGCGATGCTCATTGCCGCTGTCATCGGGGTCGGGCTAACCAGTTATATCGCCCTGAGCAAAAATTCGATGCGGATGGCGCAGCGTACGTTTTATGCCAACGATGCCCTCAACCTCGCGGAGGCTGGGCTCGAGGAGGCGCTGTATTCGTACAACCAGATGAACTCCGGCGTCGCAACTGCCACTGCGTGGGCCAACTGGACCATCTCAGGCGCAAACGCCCAAAGAACGATGACGTTTAATCGCGATCAAAACGCGCTCGGCATCGTCAAGATCTACGTCAAAGGCTATGATGGCAGCAACGAGGATCCGTCTATAATCGTCCAATCAACCGTCACCCCGTTCGACGGCGGGCGGACCACCACCAGAATCTTGCAAATCAACCTCGAAAAAAACGCATATTTCAACACGGGTGTAGTTGGCATCAACGGAATCCAGCTCGGGCAGTCGTACGCCACGGCCATCAGTGCGAATAGCTACAATTCGGGGAAGACAAAGGCGTTCACCCAGAGCTCCCAATTGACTGGCAATACCTCGGTCGGAATCAAAACGGGCAACCTCACCGTTTCATCCGGATCAACGATGGAGATCGGAGGCGATTTATACCTCGGGACCGGACTCACCAAACCAAGCAACGTCACGGTCACTGGCTCCCAATACTCAAACTACACGGGCGTCTTTCCGCTCCCGACCTACCCAACCAACACGACCGTTGTTACAACCACACGCAAAAGTAGAAAACGATGGAGCAATTGGAACAGTTGGGGGAAAAACTGGGGAAATTCGGTCACCCTGCCGCTGAGCGGTGCCACTGCTGCGGCCGACGGCAAGTATTACTATTCCGCCGATAACGTCACCATTTCCAACCTAACGATTCAGGCGAATAAAGACGTGGTTATCGTCGGCACCGGAAGCACCAATATCGACATTGGGAACAACGACAAAATCGCCGTCAATTCGGGCGCCACGCTGACGGTCTACATGACCGGACCAATCTCGATCGTTGATGAAGGTCAGTTGACGTCGCCCTGGGCCGGCGCTCTGCAGGTGTTTACCAGTACGACGTCGACCTGCAATTTTGCCGCAAAATCCACGTTTTACGCCTGCATTTACGCCCCGAATGCCAACCTGAACTTTAACGGCAATAACGGTTCCAACTTTGATAAGAACGCGGGCCAGAATGACGGACGGACCGTTGTCGGATCGTTTGTCGGGAAGACCATCACCTCCCGGTACAATGCACGCCTGATCTATGACGAAGCGCTCACAACCTTAAACGCTGGGCGGGTTTGGAACATGTCGGCCTGGTGGGAAATGTCCGACTCCACGGACCGATCGTTGCTGGGCACCTTGACGGGCAATTTCATCCAGTAGTTAGGGCGGACTTGGCACGGGATCCCGCGTTCACCAACGCCCGATGGCGGGCGAATACGGCGCGCAGGCTCACACTCAGGTCGTCCTGCAGCGCCTGCCGCTCGCGGTAGCGGGCGACATTCGCCTTGTTCGGCACACACCGCGTCGCCTCATTCAACGCCACCACTCCATTCGTGAAGTCGGAAATCTTTGCCTGGCGTTTGCCGTCACGCCGGGCGACGCACCAGGCGGCCTGCAGCGCTCCACCCAGCGCCGCGCCTTCGTCCTCGACCATGCCCACCACCGGCACACCGAAAATGTCGGCCATGATCTGGCGCCATACCGCGGACTTCGCTCCGCCGCCGGTCAGTCGAATCTCCCGGGCCTTCACGCCGAGCTCGGCCAGGCGACGCAGTCCGTAATTCATGCCCATCGTCACGCCCTCCATCGCGGCGCGGGCCAGCGGTCCGCGGTGAAAGGTCTGATTGTTCAGACCGAGCATCACCCCGGAGCCATCGGGCACGTTGGGCGTCCGCTCACCTGCAAAATAGGGCAACAGCACCAGTCCGCCGGCACCCGCCGCGGTCCCGGCAACCGCTGCTTCCAGCGCGGCATGATCGTATCCGAAGAGGGCGCGCACCTGCTCGGTGACGGTCGTCACATTCATCGTGCACAGCAGTGGCAGCCACCCGCCCGTCGACGAGCAAAACGCCGCGATTTCCCCCTGCGGATCCACCACCGGCTTATTTGCGTAAGCATAGATGGTGCCGCTCGTGCCGAAACTCGCGGAGATGACGCCCGGCGACACATTCCCCGTCCCAATCGCCCCCATCATGTTGTCGCCGCCTCCGGCGCTCACCACCACGTCGGTCGACAATCCGTACTTCGCCGCCAGTTCCGGACGCAGGGTGCCGGCGGCCTCGCTTGATTCACTGAGCGGCGGCAGCCACTCGCTCAGGTTGCGATCGATCGCAGCCATGGCAGGGCCCGACCAGACGCGGCGGCGCACATCCATCAGCGCCGTTCCCGAAGCGTCACCGGACTCCATGAAGTAATTCCCCGTCAGATGGAAATTCAGGTAATCGTGCGGCAGCAGCACGTGGCGCAGCCGCTTGTAGTTCGCCGGTTCGTGTCGCTTCAGCCAGAGAATCTTCGGCGCAGTGAAACCGGGAAGAATCAGGTTGCCCGTCTGACGAATCGCCGACTTCGGCCCGCCAAGTTTTTTCGTGATGAGCGCGCATTCGGCCGTCGTGCTGGTGTCGCACCAGAGTTTCGCCGGCCGGATCACCTCACCAGCGGCATCGAGCGGAACAAAACCATGCTGTTGCCCGGAGACCCCGATCCCGCGCACCCGCGCGCGATCGATTTTTCCCGCCACCTCCAGAATAACGCTGTCGAGCGCCGCCACCCACTCCTGCGGGTGCTGCTCCATGTGCCCCACGGGCAGACCGTCGATCAGTTGGTGCGGGGCCCGGGCCTCCGCGACCACCTTGCGGGTGTCGAGGTCGAGCACGACCGCCTTGACGCTTTGGGTGCCGGAATCAATGCCGATGAACAGTGACATGGGAGCGATGGTAAAAGTCCCATTGCCGCAAATTCCCCGCGGCGGAGCAAGTCACAGATCGATTCGACCGGCAGATGGGGCGCATCGCCACGTTGATGGTTACGTGTAGCTGCGAGCGCCAGCGAGCGGAAGCGCGTTCGCATTGCCCATTCCACTCGCTGGCGCTCGCAGCCACCAACCGGCTGGTTGCCGCCGATATTCGCCCCGTCAATCGGCGCGTGCGCTCCGACCGACACCAAACAAATTCCCTGCCGGCAGAATGGCGCGCCGACGTAGGCAGCGCCTCGTCTGAAACGTACGGATAAACGCCGGCGCGGCAACGGCCGCCCTCACCGCGCTGCCGTCGGCGAAGTCGTCTCCTGTCGCCCAAGCCCCATGAAAAACAAAATGCACGCCGAAATGGAGATCGAGACAGCAAGATAGTAGATGCCTCCGACAAAGGACCCCGTGACGGTTTGCACCTTGCCCAGGACGGCGGGTCCAAAAAACCCACCGAGGTTTCCGAGCGAATTGATGAGTCCGATGCTGCCCGCCGCGGCCGGCCCGGTGAGAAAGAGGCTGGGCATCGCCCAAAATGCCGGCAGGTAAGCCTTCAGCCCACCGAACCCCACCATGAAGCAGGCGATGGTGAGGAAGAGATTTCCCTGCGTGAGCGGCGCGAGCGCAATTGCAGCCGCAGCGGCGGCGAGCGGCACGACCGCGTGCAGGCGGCGTTCCCGCATGCGATCGGAACTCCAGCCGACAAACAACTGGGCCACCAAGGCGAGAATGGGGGGCAAAATCACCAGCCAAGTGATCGCGTCGATCTTCAGCCCGTACCATTGCTGCAGGATGCTGGGCAGGAAAAATTCGATGCCATAGGTTCCCGTGACGTTGCAAAAATACGCCAAGGCCAGGAGCAACACCATCGGATGACTGAGTGCCTGCAGCAGAGTCATGCGTTTCTTCCCACCCGCCGCCTTTTCCATCTCCAATTGCGACTCGAGCGCCTCGCGTTCCTCGGTCGTCAGCCACTTGGCGTCGCGCGGCCGATCCTTGAGGACGATCAGGACGACCGCGCCAAGCACGACCGCCGGAATGCCCCAAAAAATATACACCCATTGCCAGCCCTTCAGACCGAGCAACTCCGGATGATGCAATGTGACGCCATTGACGATTTCATCCGTGCCGAATCGCAGGAGGGCGTTGGAAATCTTGGGGCTGACGATCTGTGCAATCGGAGTGGCGACAAAAAAGAGCGCAAGTGCGCGCGTACGGTCGCGCGCCGGGAACCAATGGGTGAGAAACACGACGATGCCCGGGAAGAAGCCCGCTTCGGCCAAACCGAGCATGAAGCGAACCACATAAAACTGCATCGGTGTTTTTACCAACGCCGTCAGCGCCGCCATGATGCCCCACGTCACCATGATCCGACAAATCCACTTTCGCGCGCTCCACTTTTCCACGATGAGCGATCCCGGCACCTCGAGCAGAAAATACCCCCAGAAAAACACCCCGGCGCCGAAACCAATCACCGCATTATCGAACCCCGGCAGGTCCTTTGTCATCGTCAGCTTCGCGATCGCCACATTGGCCCGGTCGACGTAGGCGATAACGTAACAGACGAACAGCACCGGCAGCAGCCGCCAATACGCCTTGCGGCGCGCGCGATCGAGCGGGCTGGGAACGGCGGGGGTGGGAGAATTCATTCAGGGGAAACGAGGAAGGGGAAACAGCGGGGCGGGCGCCCAAGGCTCGGCGCCCCGAGCGGCCCGTCAATACTTGAACGCTCGGCGATCGCGCAGGTGCGGGGCTCCTGCGGCCTCACCTGCTCATCTCTTCTGATCCGAGTTGTTCGACTTCAGCGCGTCGAGAAACTCCACCGGCGCGAAATCGTCGCTCAAAACGCGGGCGTCCTTCATGCGGACGGTCGGAATCTGAATCTGCTCCCGCTTGATCGCGGCAAGATCAAGCCGCCCCTTGAACGCGGGCTTCATCAGCGAATCTGGGCTGGGCCATTTCGAGGAATCCGTGATGTCTGGAGTCCGGTATTTGACGGCACAGGCAATGACATTGCCCCGTCCGTCTACGCCCAGCAGTACCACCTGCGGAAAAACCGCCTGGATCGTCTTGAGGTCGGAATAGTACAATTCGGTCGTCGCGTGCAAATTGCTCACGAACACGCCGCGGTCGCTCAGCCGCGCGGCGCACTCGCGGTAGAACTCCTCGGTCTTGAGGTGCGGCGGCACGAAGCCACCGCGAAACGCGTCGAGGATGAGCCAGTCCCATTGCTGCTTGTCGCGCTTCACGAACATCCGCCCATCCATCAATGCGACCGGCGTGTTGGCCGTCGGCTTGAACTCCAGCCGGGATTGGCACAGCTCCAATACTTTCGGGTCAAGTTCAACCGTCTGCAGCAGGGAATCGGGAAACGCGGCGGAGAACAACCGGTGGAATCCGGCGCCACCCAGCCCGACCATCATCACGCGCTTGGGATTGGGCTGGAGGTAGAGCGCGCCAAACAACGACCGCGTGTACGCCACCACCAACTGCAGTGGATCGCTTAGGTCCACCGCCGACTCGAGCGCCTCGCTGCCACGCGCCCGTGCCCGGAGTTCGACGACACTGCCGCGGCGCTCGACCGTCAGGCTGTTGTAAATCGTATCGTATTGCTCGACGAAATCGGCCGCGCGAACGCACGTCGCGCTCAGTACCGAACAGAGAAGAAAAAGGAGGGCTTTCATGAGGCAGGTGGGGAAAGGCGCAGGAGTTTCACCAGGCACGTCAGGCTCACGACGGCCACCACGAGCCATAGATAAAGCAGCGTGGAAACTCGAAAATGGGGGATAAGGACAAAGGCCGTGAGCATCACTCCCGCGATGTTGCCGAGGGTGCTCACGCCATACACGATGCCCGACGCCTTTCCCGGCGGCGTGCCGCGGGTGGCGAGAAATTGCACGCACTGCGGACCGAACGTCGACAGCGCCGTGACCGGCAGGAAGAAAATCCCGAGACATGACACCAGCAGCGCGGTGCTGACATTTTCAAACGCAGCCTCGATTTGCCCGAGCAACATCCGGCCAAACACCGCAGTCAGGGCGAGCGAGATCACCGCGATGATGATACCGGCGAGTTGCCCGCGGTTGCGGCGATCCGGCGGGAGGTTGCTGATCCAGCCGCCCACCATCGAGCCGATGCTGAAGGCCGCCAGGAACGTGGAAATCAGCCACGCCCACACGATGATCGACGATCCGAAGTGGGGATTCAGCAGTCGCGAAGCGAGCAGCTGAAAACCCATGCTCAGAATACCGAGGGTAACGACGACGGAGTAAAAGGCGAAAAGCATCACAGCGGGGCGGGCAAGGTGCGGGGTGGAAAAGCCGATGTCACCACGAAAGTCCGCGTTGCACCCGGCGAACTAGACCGCCAGTTTCCCGCCGCCCCATGAATTTACCCGGTCAGCCCCTTCTCACCGCCCTTGTCCTGGGCGCACTCCTGCCCACGCTGGCCTACATGGCGCAGACCGACACGAAACCAAAGGCCGCCCGGGAAAAGATCGTATCCACCGTGTTTCGCTGGGAGGACCTTGTCGTCAAGCCGACTCCGGTTGGCGAACGGCGCGATGTCGCCAACCATCCCACTTCGACTCTCGCGGTCTTCGAGTGCCACATCACGACGCTGAATCCGGGCCGCGAATCCCATCCGCCGCACCGGCATCCGCAAGAGGAACTGATCATCGTCAAGGAAGGCCTACTCGACGTGCACATCAACGGTCAAGTCCAGCGGGCGGGCCCGGGTTCGACGCTCTTCTACGCGTCCAACGACGCCCATAACGTGCGCAACGTCGGCGACACCCGTGCCACCTATTGGGTGATCAATCTCGCCACCGCCGCAACGCACACGCCCGCGGACCATAATCCGTCCCCCACCCTTCACTCCCGCGTCTACGATTGGGAGAAACTCACCGTCAAACCCTCAAAGGTGGGCGAAGGCCGCGCGGTGCTCAACGGCTCGACCGTAACCCTGAAGAACCTCGAGACGCATATCACCACGGTTAATGCCGGCGAGGCCCCGCACGGCGCGCACCGCCATCCCGACGACGAGGTCGTCCTCGTCAAGGAAGGCTTGATGGAAGCCACCATCAATGGCCAGTCACAGCGCGGCGGTCCCGGCTCGGTCTTCTTTTTTTCGTCCAACGATCTCCACGGCATGCGGAACGTCGGAGACACCCGCGCGACGTATCACGTCATCCGGATCGTGACCGCTGCGACGCCGAAGGCCGCGCCCGCAGCGAAGTAGAGCTGTCAGAGTGTGGCGCCGCCGCGCACCTCCCATTTGGGACCGGCCAAAATGCCATCGACTCCGATCGTCATATTCGTGGAGCCGCGACGCCATCGTCGCGGTTTCGAACCACGCGCGAGGGCGTCGCGTCCCCAGTGGTTGAAAATTGAGACCGGCGCGGCGCCGCCACGCGCCCCCTCTACGCTTGCCGCACCGTTGCGGCCGGTCCCACCCTGCCCGATTGCATGCATTGGATCGCCGCCAGTCTCGTTTCCGCCGTCTTCCTCGGTTGCTACGATCTGTGCACCAAGCACGCCGTGCGCGACAACGCCGTGCTGCCCGTGCTGTTTTTCGCCAATCTCTTCAGCGCCTCCGTCTGGCTGTCGCTCATGGCGCTGCACGTCACGGCTCCCGGCGTGCTGCCGCCAAACTTCACCGTTGAACCGCTGACCTTCACGCAGCACGCGCAACTCCTGCTGAAGTCGGTCATCGTGGCCTCGTCTTGGGTCTGTTCCTACTTTGCCGTCAAACATCTGCCGCTCTCGCTCGCCGCACCGGTCCGCGCGACGGGTCCGGTCTGGACGCTCATCGGCGCCCTCTTCGTGCTCGGTGAGCGCCCGTCCTGGCTCGAATTGATCGGCATCGCCACAACGCTCGGTTCGTTTTTCGGGCTATCCATCGCCGGCCGGGCCGAGGGCGTACACTTCCACCGCAACAAATGGGTGGGATGGCTGCTCGCGGGCACCCTCATCGGCGCCGTCAGCGGCCTCTACGACAAATTTCTGCTCGGGCGGAGGGGTTTCACCGCCGCCACGGTGCAGGCCTGGTTCTCCATCTATCTCGCCCTCCTCTTCCTGCCGCTCGTCATTGGCTGGAAACTGCGTTGGTGGCCGCGCAACGAATTTCACTGGCGCTGGACGGTGCTCCTGCTGTCCGCGTCACTGCTCGTGTGTGACTTCATCTACTTCACCGCGCTGCGCGACCCAGCCGCGCTGGTCTCCGTCGTGGCCAGCCTGCGACGCGCCAGCGTGTTGGTCGCCTTCGGCGGCGGCCTGCTGTTCTTTGGCGAAGTCAACGGTTGGAAAAAACTCCCCGCCGTCGCTGGAATCCTGCTGGGAATTGTGCTGACTGTGCTCGGTTGACGCCGCAACCACGCCGTCGAACGCGCAGAGCAAAGAGCCGAGCGTCCAATCCTCAGAGATAGGTGCAACCACCGTCCGACCTGGAAGCGAAGTTCACCGTCTTTTTTGCTCCCAAGAAACAGCTCCCAGTTTACCGCCCCGGCTTCCGTCAGAGTCGAACCAGAACAGGGGAACGCTAATCTCCGCTCATAAACGCTAATCCCAGAAAGCCGGAATTTTTCGACTTAGGATTCGAGCAGGATTTGGCCGATAAATAGTCATCTCCGGACTCCTGCCGTGCGGGCATGATTAGCGCCGATGAGCGGAGATTAGCGTTCCCCTAAAATCTTCCCGTCGATCGCTCGTTACCTGAACGGTATTCCGTCAAAACGGCCGGAGCGGGGCGGCCTTCCGCCTGAAGTCGGGACGACAAACCAGGATTGTCCGCGACGATTTCTTCGCGTCGGAGCCGAAACGTGTTTTGCGGTCGGGGCTCTCAACTCTCAGCACTCAACTCTCAACTCAATTTTCACCGCTCAGCGCCCGCGTCCCGGTTGGAAAACCATGCCTTCGATCGCGCCAAGCAATTGCTGGTAGGGTTCGTCGCGGAACGCGTCGGCACCGATGAAAATGTCGATCAGCACATCCGGCGCGAGGCGGATTTTGCCGGCGCTGACCACCTTGAACTCGCCCGGAGGCGCCTTCTTGCCGCGCAGCGCGGCGTCGGTGAAATTGCAGTAATAGCCATAGCCGGCGCCGATGACGAATTCCTTGGCGTACGCCTTCCCCTCGACGGACTGCTCGTTGAACTGGGCGCAGTCGGCCTCAACGCGAGTCTTCAGCCGCGCCTTCGTGTCGAAGCGATCGGTCTCGGGATGGCTCACCTTCAGGGAGCAACTGGCGTTGATCGCGTCGCTCTTGGGCGCAAACGTCACCTCGTACTGGCCGGCCATGTTGATCACCGTGGCCTTCCAATCGCCGAGCAGGTAAAGCGTGAGCTTTCCGTGCGGCCCGAAATCCAGCACCTGCTCCTGCGCGAGGGCGCAGGTCGCCAGGAGAATGAAGAGTGCGAAGCCTTTCTTGAAGGAACTCGTCGGGAACATGATGCGGCCACTTTGGGCAAGTCGGTGCGTTTCGCCAATCGAATCCTACCGCGCCGCCAGCCGCGCCTGCCACTTTGGATAATCGCTCGTGAGCAGCCGCAGCGGGGTTGTCACATACCAGCCGGATCCCGTGCGCCGCTCGCGATCCACCTCGGCAAGCGAGTAAACTTTCACCCCGTCGCGGCTGGCAAAGATCGGGCGATCCGTGCCGGGCTCCACCATGCGGGCCCAAAGGGGCGGCGCCTTTTCGTCCTTCACTACCACGACGTCGTGCTCGCTCGTGTGGCGAACGAACTCCACCTTCGGGGCCGGAATCCGCTCCACCCGAATGCCGTTGATTTGGACCTTCCGCAGCCACGTCACCGCCCCCTCGATCGCTCGGATCATCTCGGGCGTCGGTCGCTCCTGGCGCATCAGGAACCGCACTACCTCCGTCGTATCGGCAGCGGAGACGCAGGGCAGTTCAAAGGTTCGCGCGCCCACCGTCTCAAAGCTCTTCTCGTCGTGCTGCTGCCCCCAACCGGTCGCAACTCCGCCGGAAACGATCTGCATCCGGAGCAGGCACGACGTGCCCCGTGACACCGCGTCGGTGACGCGCGCGTGCATCGCGTCGTCGAGCCAGGCGAAGTGCGGCGCGCGATCCGCCGCGCTTTTCAGGACGTTGAGAATTCCGATCATCACCCCGTCGTTGAAGGTAATCCGTTTCGCGATGGAGCCTGGTTTCGGCCACGACTGCGGGAAGCCGCCATTGGGGTATTGCGACGCCAGCATAAACTCCAGGCCACGGCGGCACGCGTCGCGACAGGCCACGTCACCGGTCACCACAAAGGCCCGCGCCAGATACTCCACCTGCGGGTGCGTGTTGTGGTTGTCGAAGCTCGTGTCGGTCTTGGCGTGCGTGTCGCGGATCAGTTTTTTCTGCTCGTCGGTAAGCACCGCGGTCATGTCGTAGTCCTTCGGCCAGCCGCCGTTGTCGCGCTGGAAGAGCAGAATAGTGGCCGCGATCTCCCGCACCTGTTCACGCGCGTACGAGGGCTGCTTCGGCCCCGTTGCCTGCATGACGCGTTCCGGTTGCTTAATCGTGCGCCAATGGCTCGCCGAGTCGGCGAAGCCCGACGTGTCGACTGCCCCCGGAGGGAGCGGCGCCGGGGCGGCGCCGAGCGCGGCCACAGCCAATAGGAGTAAGATCCGTCGGTTCATGGAGAGAAAGATTGCCCGCTCAATTCCCGTAAACCTTTTCGCCCTGCGCGACGGGGATGACAAGATGACAAAGTTGACATGGGCTCCATTCGGAGGGGGTCGCCTGTTACAGGCTAACGTCGGATTTCGATTGTTAACCTGTAACAGGCAGACCCCCTGGGCCCTGCCGCTCTGTGCCTCAGCCCGTCGTGCTCAAGTCAGAGAATAACTCTCCCGCGTGGCGTCGGTCGTGCCGATCGGTCACTCAACCGAACCGGCGAAAAGTTTCTCCGCCGGCGGTTCAAAAAAGAATTTCGATTCTTCGCCGGTGGTTGTTGACAGTACCACCCACGCGACGCGTTCTCACCGCCCGCTTACTTGATCACCGTTGCACTCGTTGAAGATAATTCCACTTACCGCGCCTTCCTTGAGCACATACTCGCCTCCAGCGCGCGGTTCAAGCTAGTGTAGTGCTGCAGTAATGGCTAGACATAATGATTTCGCCCTGTCAGCTTGGCTGCATGAGCAGACCGCCGCTTGTAATGCCCCTGAGTGCCGAGCAGAAAAGCGTCTTGGAAACCTGGATTCAGGCGCACGGCACGCCGCAACAGGTGGTGCTGCGATGTCGGATCGTCATAGGGAAGGCGGCAGGTGCGGGTGATGCTGACTTGGCGCAACAATTGAAGATAAACCGGCACACGTGCCGGTTGTGGCGACGGCGCTTCGTCGTTGGCGGACCGGAAAGTTTGTGGGAGGTGGCGGAGGGACGCGGGCGCAAGCCGCAGCCGGGGCTGGCGCAAAAGATCGTGGAAGCGACC
>CANJIU010000133.1 GCA_947474365.1 Opitutia bacterium
CGCGCTCTGGGCGCTTTGATTTGCCTGAGACAGCATTGCGGTGCCGGACTGCACGAGGATGTTCCAGCGAGCAAGCTGGGTTGATTCCTCGGCGACATCCACATCCGTAATCCGACTGGAGGCTGCCTCCAGGTTGGCCTTGTTGACCGAGAGCAACTCCGCGGCGAACCCGAGGTGGCTCTGCTCTGCGCCGTTTTCGGCGCGAAACGTGGCCACATTCTTGATCGCATCGGTGATGTCACTCAGGTCGATGTCTGCCAGCGTTGACGCGGCCCCCGCCGTCAGAACCCCGACCCCGGTCGAGGAGCCGGCGAAGTCGCGGCCCTTCATCGTAACCTGCGTCTGCGCATCCTCGGTGACATTGACGTCAAGGTCCGTGGCACCGAAGAGTCCGACGCTGTTGAACGACTCGTCTCCGATATTTGACAACTGCGATTTGAGTTCGGTGAACTCCGAATCATAGTTGGTCAGATCGCTTGAGCTCTTGGTGGGGTCGGCGTAGAGGGTCTTCAATTCGCTGATGCGATCGAGGACCTTTGCCGCCACCTTGAGCGCTCCGTCCTGTGTTTGCAGATACGAGATCGAGTTTCCAATGTTCGTCGACGTCGCGCCCTGGCGGCGCGCGGCGGCAGACAACTTCATCGAGACCGCGAGTCCACCGGCATCATCCGCCGGGGTCACGATTTTCGAGCCGCTCGAGAGCCGGTTGAGGCTCCGTTGCAGCATGGTGTTCGATGTGGCGAGGTTGTTGGAAGCGACCGTCGCCGCATAGTTCGTATTAATTACAACTGACATGATGTTATCGTTCCTTGATGGGTGCGACAGTCCGTCGTCGCCACGTATCCGGATTGTCGGCGCCGGATCGCGCCGCATGCGGCTGATGCCGCAAAAAATGTTTTACGCGCCACTGCCACGCAGGGCGTCGTCGGGAGGGAACCAATCAAGGTGATACCTGCCTGACCTGTCTGACTTTCAAGGAACGACGGAAATTTCTGGCCCTGACTTCCGGAGGTGCCGGCGACCGGCGGACCCCGGTGCCGACGTGGTGCGTCGGCACTGAAGAATCTGTGCTTGTTCCGCCTCTGGGCTCCCGGACCGGTGACTGACCGGCTGGGGTTCGTATCGCGCCGGCATTCACTCCGGTCGCTTGGCGGAACGATCGTTTTCCGTTACTGGAGCAGCTTAAGCGCCGACTGGGCGCTTTGGTTGGCCTGCGAGAGCATGGCGGTGCCCGACTGGACCAGGATGTTGTAGCGGGCGAGTTGCGTTGATTCACTCGCCACATCCACATCGGTGATTCGGCTGGCCGCGGCCTCGAGGTTGGCCTTGTTGACGGTGAGCAATTCGGCGGCGAAACCCAGCCGGCTCTGCTCGGCGCCGTTCTGGGCGCGGAAGGTGGCGACGTTTTGCAACGCATCCGTGATGTCGCTCAGCTGCAGGTCTCCCAGGGTGCTGGCGCCCGCTGCCGTCAGCACGCCGACACCGGTGGTGGTGCTGCTCAGGTCGCGACCCTTCATGGATACGGAGGTGGTGCCGTCTTCGGTCACGTTTACCGGGAGGTCAACCGTGCCGAAGAGATCGACCGTGTTGAATTTTTCTCCCGTAAGATCGCTCAACTGATTCTTCAATTCCGTGAACTCCGAATCGTAATTCGAGAGGTCGCTCGAGCTCTTGGTCGGATCATCGTAGAGCGTGCGCAGTTCGCCCATGCGGTCGAGGACCTTGCCTGCGACCTTGAGGACGCCGTCCTGAGTCTGCAGGAACGAAATCGAGTTGCCGATGTTGGTGTTGACCGCGCCCTGGCGGCGGGCCGCGGCCGACAATTTCATCGAGACGGCAAGGCCGCCGGCGTCGTCTGCGGGGGTGACGATCTTGGAACCGCTGGAGAGCCGGTTCAGGCTCTTCTGCAACATTTCGTTCGAACCGGCGAGGTTGTTCGCGGCAACCGTGGCCGCGAAGTTCGTGTTAATTACGACTGACATGGTGATCTTCCTTGATTCTAATCGTGGCGTCCGTGCCACATTCGTATTCGGGGGGGCGGCTCCGAATCGCGCCGGTCTTGACTTTGGTCTCGACAAGAGGGCTATCGTCGCGCCGCGCAAAAATCTTTATTCGAAAACGCAAGATTATTTTCGCGATTTTCGAAGAATTTTCTAAACTCGACGGCACTTAAGCCGACGGCCCGTGTGCCGATATAAGGGGTAAGGCGCCTCGCGCCACTCCCAGAATGGCCACCACCGGTTTACAAGTCGCGGGACTCGCGTCCAATTTCGATTGGAAGAGCTTTGTCGACCAGATCATGAATCTGGAACACGCCCCGGCCGACCGGCTCGCTACGGAGAAGAGCACCAATTCCCAGAAGGTGAATCTTCTGACCAGCCTTGGGAACAAGCTCAGTTCCCTGCAGGATTCCGCCAAGGCTCTGGGTGAGGTCACGACCTTCGGGAAGCGCACCGCGGGTTCGACGACGAGCGGTTCGACCTGGAGTACGACCGCGGCCGCTGACACGGCCACCGGGTCCTATAAAATCGCGGTGTCGCAGCTTGCCACCAACGCCTCTCTGAAGGGCTCCGCGGACGTCGGAACCGCCCTCAATGCCTCCAGTGACGACGTTTCGGCCCTGACCCTCGCCACGTTGCCGGTGGGGCAGGCGATCACCGCCGGAACCTTTACGGTCAACGGGGCGCAAATCACCGTCGCACTCACCGATTCGCTGGAAGAGGTCTTTCAGGCGATCTCCGACGCGACGGGCGGGGAGGTGACCGCGACCTACGACCACACGACAGACAAGGTCAAGCTGACGGGCGCCACCGGTAACGTCGTGCTTGGCGCGGCGAACGACTCCAGCAATCTCCTCCGCGCGCTGAAGCTTGGTAACAATGGAACGGATACGGTGACCAGCTCCGCGAAGCTGGGCGGTGTGAAGAACTCGGCGGTCCTCACCAGTGCCAATCTCGCGACCGCCATCACCTCGACCACCGGCACGTTTTCGATCAACGGCGTGGCGATCGCCTACGACAAGAGCGCCGACACCCTTACGGGCGTCCTTAAACGGATCAGTGATTCGACCGCCGGGGTGAACGCAACCTATGACGGCGTGAACGATCGCTTGGTGCTGACCAACAAAGGCACGGGAGACCTTGGCATCGCGGTGAGCGAGGCGCCGGGCGGGCTCCTTGGCGCGCTGGGACTGACCAGCGGAACGACGCTCGTCCGGGGCAAAAATGCCGAATTTACGCTCAATGGCGGCGACCTCATCTCCAGCGCCAGCAACACGCTGGACGCGACTTCCCACGGGGTGACCGGCTTGAGTGTCACGGTCGACGCTGAGGCTACTCAGACCATTGCGGTCGCCGCCGACACGGGAAGCATGCGGGCGAAGATTGAGTCTTTCATCTCCGACTACAACTCGGTGCAGCAATTTCTTGAGACTTCGACTAAGATCACCTCGGACTCCAAGGGCAAGGTCACGGCCGCCGTCCTGGCGAACAACCGGGAGATTCAAGAATGGTCCCATTCGCTTCGGACGCTCGCTTTCGGCGCCGTCAGCGGATTGAGCGGATCGATTTCCCGGCTCAACGACCTTGGCATCGATTTCACGACGGGCACCGACGAACTTGAGATCAAAGACAGTTCCAAGCTCGACAGTGCCCTCAAAAGTGCGACGACCGACGTGGAAACGTTTTTCACGAAGGCGTCCACCGGATTCTCCGCCAAGTTCGACACCTTCGTCGGTAAAATTTCGATCAGCAATACGGACCAGGAAGAACGGCTCAACAAGTCGAACACGGGTTTGGACGACCAGATTGCCGCGATTGAACGGCGCTTGGAGCAACAGCGGGCCCTGATGGAGGCGTCCTTCATCCAGATGGAAACGGCTCAATCCAAGATCAAACAGCAGCAGTCGACAATCGACGGAATGTTTGCCCAGAAAAACACCGGATGAAAAAAGAACCGTCCCCTTTCGGGTGGCTGTCAACGTGGTGCTGGTTGAATCGGGCCGTGCCAAGTTCACCTCCGGTGGTGGCCGTGGACGCGAGCAATGGATTTCCCCGGTTGTGCGCCGCGCTGGGCGTGTTCATCGGCGTACTTTCCCTCGGCGGTTGCATGAATCCCGGGCCGCAGGATCCGGTCAGGGTTGGACCGTTTTTTGTGCCGACGAATCACTCGGGTGATCCGAGTCTGGGTGGCATTCGGCGGGTGGTGATGCTTCCGGTCTGGGCAGATTCCGCCATTCCCCCCGAATCCCCGGAGATGCTTGACCCGATTTTGACCGCCGCGCTGCAAAAGGAAAACCGGTTCGAAGTGGTGGTGCTTTCACGGGACGAATGCCGTCGCCGGTTTCGGGCGGCGGCTCTGGGGTCGTCTTCGGCGCTTCCTCCCGATCTGCTCGCCACCTTGCGGCGCGAGTTTGCCGCCGAAGCGGTTCTTTTCGTGGATCTTACGACGTTTAGACCCTACAAACCGCTGGCGGTCGGGCTTCGCGCCAAATTGGCTTCGATCGATGGGGCGAGGCTGATTTGGAAGTTTGAAACCGTCTTTTCGTCTGACGATCCGCTCGTCACGAATGCGGCGCGGCACTATTTTCTCGAACGCGATCGGAGCGTCCCGGGCGCGGACTTTACCCCGGCCGTTCTCCAGTCGCCGTCCCGGTTTGCGACCTATGTCGCTGCGGCCATGTTTGCGACGCTGCCGCCGGTTGTCGCGCCGCTCACCGTAAAACCAGCCGCCCAGAAGTGACGACAATGCTAAAGTTTCTTTGGGCGGTGCCGATTATCAGCTCAACAACCAACGGCGTTCCCTGTAACCGACCATCAGCGGCTGACCGTTTCGACTACCGAAATCGCCAATGATCACATCAACTACCTCGACCGACCGGATGTCTCGTCCGGAACCTGGTCCCGCCGCAGTCTCTACTGCGGGACGCGCTCTTGTGTCCCGCCAGGATCGGATATCCACCGGGAGCGCACTTTTTCTCCAGGCCGAATTGGCCCGGCAGCCGGAAATTCGCCCGGAGGTTGTGGCCCGCGCTCGCGCGCTGGCCGCCGACCCGGCTTACCCGCCGCCGGAGGTCCTCCGGAAGGTCGCCGAGGTCATCCTCGGCTCCCCGGATTTGAGCGAAGACGAATCCTAAGCCACCGACCAAATGGTCGCCAACGGCTACGCGCGGACCTACCGCGCCAATGCGGTCCTCACCGCCAGTCCGGGGCAGCTGGTACTGATGCTCTACGACGGTATCTTGACCTCGCTTGCGCGGGCCCGAGATGCGTTCGATACGTCCGAGGATGACCCGCGGCGGATTGCTTTGATTAACCAGCACCTGCTTAAGTCCCAGGCGATCATCACGGAGTTGCAGAATGGCCTCAACCTTGAGGCGGGCGGAGACTTCGCCCGGACGATGCACCGGCTTTACGACTATCACAACAGCCGGCTCCTGGAGGCCAATGTTCGCAAGCAGGTTGCCCCGGTGATTGAGGTCGAGCGCTTGGTAAGGGAACTGCGCGATGCGTGGGCCCAGATGCTCCTGCAGCAGCAGGATTCAAGCGCGGTCGAGCGCGTGCGCGGAGTCGCGTGAATCCGACGTCCTCGATGGCGACCTTGATTGAACAATGTTTGCGCATCGTCGATGCGTTGGAGGACCTCGTGGCCCAGGAGGCGGTGGCGCTTCGGGACGGCGAATTTTCCACGCTCATCGCGCTGGCTGATCGGGCGGCGCCGCTGGTCGATTTTCTGGGTGCCACGGCCGGTGCGTTGTCCGACCGGCGGTTGCGCGAGCGAATTATGGCCGTTTACACCCGGCGGGCCGACGGTGCTGCACAGTTGGCGGAGAAGATCAGGGCCAATCGGGTCGAGATGGCTACCACCCATGCCACCCAGCGGACTGTCGCGCGAATCGCTCCGGTCTATGGCCGTTCACTCCCGACGACGCGGCAATTGTCCGCGGTCGGTTAGAGTCTGTATCGCGGTCGCCGCATCTTGCCTCGACGATTCACGGACGTTTGCCGACCGGTTCGGTAAAACGGATGAGATCGCTTTGCTCTCGGTTCAAACGTGAACCGGAGCGCGAATCTCCGAACGCCGTGTTGAGTCCGTGCCGCCCCGGTGAGTATTCCCTTGCCCGATGGCAACCGAACCGGAGGTCGGGCAGGACGCTCAACCCATGGCCGAAGCCAAGGGTTGAAACGATTCGCTGGTGGTCGTGGCGTCGATACTGGTCACCGCTGCGGGCGGACCTTCAAGCCACTTCGACGCAATTCGGGACGCCTCAAGATTCCAGTTCGTCGTGGGGGTGGAGTAAACCGAAAGCACCGGAAATATTTCGCTTCCCTTCCAGTTCAGGCTGGCCTTCAGGCAGCAGGAGCCGTCCGCCAACTCGAACGCCTGGACAAAAATCGTGCCACCGGGGGAGAACTCGGCCGTGCCACCGCGAGGTGTTAAGGTAAGGCGCGCAAGGCCATGGTGAAAGTTGACCATCCGGCGCGCGTCCCAACCCCCGTCGTCCACCACGGGAGATTCGGCAATCAGGGCGTGTTCGATGTTGGAGAGAAAGGAGAGCAAGCGCATTGCAAGGGGAGTAATTCGGTCGGTTGCCGGAAAACTTGAGAAATTTTTGAGAAATCTTTTTCTTGGTTGTGCCCGGAGGCGGGTGGTAGCGGTTGCGCGTCCTCGGCCGCCAAATCCATCGGCGCGCGGGGCGGCTCTCCGCAATTTCCGAACACTGAACGGTCGATCGCCCGCTGCGTTGCGGCAGATGTTCAGGGAACATTCTTCGCTCCCCGCATTGTCTCCCGGTTGGTGCCGACGGCACTTTCCATGAGGTCGACACCGCGACAGTGCACGATTGCGTGCACGGGAATGAACATTTGTTTGAACTCTGCGGGGCGGCGCTATTGATCGAATGGTCCAGTTCTGCCTTTCGCCTCCAACCGCCGCACCGCTCATGTCTTTTGAGAAAATCCTAATCGTCGAGGACGATTTGGTCGTTCGGAATCTGCTCACCAGCATTTTTATGCGGCACAAACTGCCGGTGAGTGTCGCGGAGAATCTCGCCACGGCGCAGGCGCACCTCCAGCGGGAGCCGTTTGATTTGATGATGCTCGACCTACGTCTGCCGGACGGCGACGGACTCAAGTTTCTGGAGCAGGTCGCAACCCTTCCGGAGCGCCCGCTCGTTGTGATGGTGACCGGATATGGGTCGATTGAGTCGGCGGTCGCCTGCATGCGGGCAGGGGCCTTTGACTACGTTCTAAAACCGTTTTCCCCTTCACAAATTGATGTTATCCTGCGCAAGGCGCAGACGTACCGTCAGCTCGTTCGCGTCAATAACCTGCTGAGCGACGATCCGGATGATCACGATGCCCTGCTCGTCGGGCGCAGTCCCGCGATGCTGCGGCTGCGGCAATTGATCGATCGGGTGGCTCCGACGGACGCCACGGTGCTGATTACTGGTGAGAGCGGCACGGGCAAGGAGATGATCTCCCGGGAATTTTACCGGCGCAGTCCCCGGCGCGGCCAGCCTTTCATCAAGGTAAATTGCGCTGCGGTGTCGCAGACGCTAATCGAGAGCGAATTTTTCGGCCATGAGCGCGGCGCGTTCACCGGGGCGACGGAGCGCCGCGAGGGCCGGTTCGAACTGGCGAACAACGGCACCCTGTTGCTGGACGAGGTGAGCGAGATTCCACCCAGTCTCCAGGCGAAACTCCTGCGCGTGCTGCAGGAGCGCGAATTCGAGCGCGTGGGCGGCAGTCGGACGATCAAAGTGAACGTGCGGATCCTCGCCACGTCGAATCGGGATCTGACGAGCAACGTCACGAAGGGGGAGTTCCGCCAGGACCTGTACTACCGGTTGAATGTGTTTCCGGTTCACGTGCCGTCGCTGCGAGAGCGGGTGGAAGACATTCCGCTGCTCGCCGACCATTTTCTGCAGCGTTTCGCGCGCAAGCACGGCGTAAAGGTTTCCGGATTTTCCGAGTCGGCGCGTTCCGCCCTCCTCGGCTACCGCTGGCCGGGAAATGTCCGCGAATTACAGAATACCGTGGAACGCGCCGTGATCCTTTCGGAGTCGGGCCGGCCCGTGTCATCCGCCGCGCTCGGACTTCCCGGAGACCTGTCCGCCACGGATGCCGAGTCGACGACGCCATGGGAGGGAAGCCTGCTGGAGGACGCTCCCGTTTTCACCGGTGAGATCCCGGCCGGAACAGGTTCGAACGGGCCCACGTTCACCGACGCCGAGGGAAACGTGATGCGGCTGGATGCGCTGGAGAAGCAGGCGATTCGGGCGGCGCTCCGGCAGACATCGGGAAACCGGACGCACGCGGCGACCGCGCTCGGCATCAGCATTCGCACGCTGCGAAACAAACTGCAGGAATATCGTGACGCGGGCGACCCGATCGATGCCGGGGTGGAGTCAGCGGAGACCTGATTCTTTCCAAGGCGCTTTGAGTCGGTGAGGGGCGCGAAGATTGCGATGTTTTCTTAATCTTCCTGTTTTCCCCGTTTAACTTGGGCGGGTTCGCGCCGATTGGGAATTAACTTTCACCCAACATTGCACCCATGCCCGCCGTCGCCGAAATCACCGAAACCCTGATCCGCGAGTACATCAATCGGGCAGTTACCGACGTGTTTAAGACGATGCTCGGCCGGGTGCCGGCATTTTCTGCTCCCTTGGAACAAGGGGCCCAACCCAGAGCCGCCGCGCCGGAGCAGCACCGCCCGCAAGTCGTCGGCACGGTCGGCTTCATCGGCGAAATCAACGGACTGATTTATCTGCATCACGATTTGGACTTCGCGCGCATCTGCACCTGCCACTTGCTGGGGATGAGCGAGGCCGAACTCGACGAGGCGGGCGACGAGGTGATCAACGATGCCATCGGTGAACTCACCAACATGACGGTGGGAAGCTTCAAGAATGGGCTCTGCGATGCCGGCCATCCGTGCAAACTCACGATTCCCTCGATTTTGCGCGGGACGAATTTCTCAATCGAGCCGATCGGTTCCGCCATCCGGCATGTCTACCATTTCGACTGTTCCAACCACCGCGTCGTGGCTGAAATTCTGATGAAGCCGGACGAGTAAGCATCAATTCCAAATTCCTACATCAAATCTACCATGCGCTACAAGGTTCTCACCGTGGACGATTCGAAGACCGTCCGGATTATCGTTAAGAAGGCGTTCAAGCCCTACGACTGCGAAATTTTGGAGGCCGCCAACGGAGTCGAGGGGCTGGCCGTCGCGGCCAAGGAAAATCCGGATCTGATCCTCCTCGATGTCACCATGCCCGTCATGGACGGCGTCGAGATGCTCACCAAGCTCAAGTCCGACTCCGCCCTGAAGTCGATTCCGGTCATTATGCTAACGGCGGAAGGTGGTCGGGACCACGTGCTGAAGATCGCGAAGATTGGGGTTCGAGACTACCTCGTCAAACCCTTCAAGGAGGATGTTCTGATCGAAAAGGCTAGCCGTGTCATTGATCTCAAGCCCGTTTCCGATGCTCCGGCCAAGGCGAAATCAATTCTCGATTCCGCGGACATCCTGGTGGTCGAGGACAAGCCCGCAATCGTTCAGCAGATCCAGGAAGGCTTGAAGCACACGCCATGGAAGGTACGTGGCGTGGCGACCCAGGGCGAAGCGATCGACACCGTGGCAAAGATTCTGCCCGATGTCATTCTTGTGAGCCTTTCCCTGCCCGAAGAGGCGGCGTTTACGCTCTTCCGGATGATCCGGACGAGCGTGCGGACGAAGTACACGCCCGTCTTTGCCCTGGTGGTGAAGACCGAGACGTTGCCGCAGCAGCAGGCGCAGACGGTCGGTTTTTCCGCAATTATCACCAAGCCGATCGACATGGGGGACCTCGAGGCCAAGCTCGCCAAGGCGATGAACCTCGATACGTCGCAGCGCTACTATGCCATCGAGCACGAGATTATGATCATGCGCTTGCCCGAAGTTTGCTCGCCGGCGGCGATGGCTGAGGCCGCGGTCTACCTGAAGCCGAAATTTGCGGAGGCGGTCGACTCTGGTTACAACAAGGTTGTGATCGATATCCACCCCCTGAAATCACTGCACATGGGGGTGATTAAATTGCTCTTTCAGGCGATGCAGACGTGCCGTGATCTCGGCATGCAGTTCGCGCTGGTCGCCAACGCCCACATCATTTCCGAGTGCAAGGGCTTCGAAGACACCCGGGGGTGGACGTTCTACGACTCCCTGGATGACGCTAAGGCCAACTTGGGGAAGGCTGGCTCGGTGCCGCAACTCGTCAGTGCCTGATTCCATTTTCGTCAGGGGGGACGACGAAGTATAGATCCGCGGGTGGTGCGAAAGTGTGGTCGCACCATCCGCGATGTTTTATCCTGAAAAGTCTCTCGTTGACGCCCGCCGCGGTGCCGGCGAAGTTTCATGCAACATTCCGGCCGCCATACCGTCGAAACATGGCTCCCACCTTCGCATGAAACACCTTCGCCTCGCTCTGTTCACCTTTGCAGCCATGCTCGGCGTGGCCTTTGCCCAGGACGAGGAGCGTCGTGCGCCCCCGGTTGAAATCCCTGATTTCAGCAATCTTGACGAGTACATCTACGAGCCCAAGAGCATCGTGACTTTCGGATTCCGTTACATGAGTGGAGCCAAGATGAGTTTCTTCGGCCAGGGCAAGATTCCCGCTCCTGAAACCCTGGGCGCTCCCACCGGGCCTAATTTGCAGCGCCTTTACCACAATGGCGGTGTCCAGCCCGACGCCCGGGTGGTTGCCCGCCTTGACGCTGCCGGCAACCCGATCATCGACCCGCAGAGCAACTCCGCGGTCTTCGACAAGATTGCCCCGGACGGCAAGACGAACAGCTGGAATTACACCGATGCCAGCCAGCTTTCGACCAACGGCTACGTACGGTTCGACAGTTATTCCGCCGACATCATCGATACCAGTACGCGCAAAAAGGACGGGCCTTCGTCCGCCGGTATGGACATCGCCATGTCGCGGGACATGGGTAAGATTTTTCGGGGACGGGTGCCGTGGACGATTACGGCGGGGATGTCGATCAACGACATCTCGGCCAACGTCAATTCGCCGGTGCAAGCACGGCTCACCACGGTGAGCGATTATTATTCAACGTTTGGCCAGGCGGTGCCCGATTCGCCGTATACCTCGCCTAGTTCGGCCACGTCCAACGTGCTCGATGCCAGTGGCAATGCCCTGATTAATGATGACGGGTCGGCCAGCACGATCACAACTGACACCAGCGTTTTGATTGGCAATGAACCGGCTGGTCGCACCACCTCAACGGCAACCGACACCGCGAGTGTGACCAACCGCTGGAAACTCAAGGGCGCGTACTACACGTTTCGGGCCGGACCTACCCTGATGTTTCCGTTCACGACACGGCTTCGAGCGACCGTGAGCGCCGGTGCGGCGCTCGTCTATTCCGGCACGAATTATACGGTCACGCAGACCTACGATACTCCTCTCGGTGCCGACATCACCGACACGAATACCAATTCGGCCTACAAGATTCTTCCGGGTTATTATGCCGATGCGTCAGTCCAATTCGATCTGACGGAGCGCGCTGGATTCTACGCCGGCGCGGTCATGCAGTCGGCCGGCAGCTACACGCAGAATATCGACACGGCCAATTCCCATTATTCGACGAAAATCGATTTGGCGAACCAGACCGGCGTTCGTGCCGGCATGTCGATCCGGTTCTGATTCCGAGGTGTCCGGCCCGCCCGCTGGGTTTGCCTACTCCTACTAGACGGGGGCCAAGTCGCGCAAGACCTCGTCGACCGCGCGCCGCTTCTCGGCCGGAAAGAACGAATTGATCCGGGCAATCACCTGCTGGATGATTCCATCCGGACAACTGGCTCCACCCGTGACGAGAACGCGCTTCGGGGACGAATCGTCATCCCACAACGGACGCCGTTCCGTCCGTCCGTTGCCGCCGCCGACATAGACATAGTGCTCGACGGAGTTCGGGGAGATGATGTTCGCCTCGGATTGGATGAAGTAGGCATTCTCGCCCAGGGTCTGTTCGCAGAGCCGAAACAATTGATAGGTGTTGGACGAATTCTTTCCCCCGATGACAAACGCAGCGTCGAGCGGCTCGCTCAAGGCTCGGCTCAATGCATCTTGGTTCACCTGGGTCGCATAGCAAAGCGTATCGCGCCGACTGCTTCCTCCAACCCGGCTGTCGTCGCCAAATTTCTGCCGATACACGCTTCGCAGATGCTCGATGATCGCGAGGGTCTCATTCATCAGCAGGGTTGTCTGGTTGACGATCGCGACGCGTTCCAGGTGAACGGAGACATCGAATGCCGGCGTGTGCCTCCCGAAAAATAGTTCGTCAAAGCGTGCCTGCCGCGAGGCGTTGCGATCCGCAATGATTTCCCCCAATTGCCGTGCCTCCTCGACATTTCTCACGATCACGGCCGGGGCAAATCGCCGGGTGTTGGAAAACGTCGCCTTCGTCTCTTCATGTTCGTGTTTCCCGTGGATCACGACCGTGTAGCCTTCGCGTCCGTAGGCGCGCGCCGCCTTCCAGACCTTTTCCACCAGCATGCAGGTCGCGTCGTACTGGGCGACGGCAATGCCCTTCCGCACCAGACGGCGCTTGTCCTCGTCGCTGGCTCCGAAGGCGGGGATAATCACGATGTCATCCGGGGTCAGGCTGTCCCAGCACAACTCCTCGGCGGGCTCTCCGGTTGAAATCCGACCGTTCGTCAGGTAGGGGCGGCCCTTGTCGGTCTGCAGGTAGCGCAGCCCGCGGCGCAGGAGATCCTCGTTCACAAATGGATTGTGGATGAGTTCGGACAGCATGAACACACGTCGGCCGGGATTTTCGGCGAGGGTTTCGTAGGCGCGCTCGATCGCATTCTTCACCCCAAGGCAAAACCCAAAATGGCTCGGCACCACATACTGCACTGCGCCAAAATCCAAAATCACCGGAGCCGTGGCCGTGCGTTCATGCTGGCGCGCCAGCACCTTGATGGCCGCGCAGAGTTTTGACTGGTAAAGCGTCCCCGCGGCCGCGTCCTGCGCATAGATCGCGGTGTTTCGCTCCTGGGCCGGGCGAAATTTGTAGATAAAATCATTTTCTCCCAGGTGCAGGTAAGGAATTTCGACCAGATGAGGCTCAAGCCCGTGCAGCAGTGCGGCCAGCGACGGGGCCAGGGTTTCCGGTCGGGCGAGAAGCGATTCGATCGAGTGAAAGACGACCTCGGCGTCCGTCGAATTTCCTCCGGCTTGCGCGAAAAATACCCGGTAGCTGCGTCCTCCGGCATTGGCGGAAAAATATTCCGTCGGGTCCGTGTGTTCGCGAAGGGCTGATTCCAGCCGGGAGGTGGCCATTGCCAGATCCGTTCCCGTAAACGGCAACCCAGCCTTCGACCCCAGCCGACGAACTGCGAGCTGATTACTCGCGTTGAAAGCGAGAACCGCGACAAGCGCGGTGGCGGGATCGGTTGCAGGAGACATCGGGTTAGCGTGAATTGGCCGGCTCACAACCGCAAGGCGGTCGTTTGGGGCGGCGGTGCCGCGGTTGACTGTCGACGATTTCAGACCCGACCCAGCGACGGCGAGGGCGATCAGTTTTCGTCCGACGCAAAGGTGTCAGCGATGATGTCGCCGACGTATTCGGTGTCGAAAAATTCGTCGGCCTCCAGTGCTGACATCACTCCGTCGGTGACGGCCACACGTCCACCTGGAGCGAGCGTGAAATATTCCGCATCAATAAACTCTATGATGCTCTCTCGGACTTTTGCGCGGGTCTTCGCTCCAGCGTGGAATTCATCAACTTGGTCGGCGATTTCGGCGATGAGCTGGCTCAGCGGGTCAGACATGTGACGTTATGGTTGGAATCAAGGCGGGCATTGCAATTCTCGAGCGTGACCTGGAAACGGCTGTGTTTTGCCCCGGAGGGGACGTCAGGCCGTGCGCAGCACAAAGTGGGCTTTGGCGGCGACCGTCCCGTTGATCTGCAATTCGATGCGATGCAGACCCGGATGATGCTTTCGCGTCGTGAAGTCGCGCAGGACCTGGCGCTTTCTTATCGCGATCGATTTTTTGGGCGCGAGATCGGCTTCGGTCAGCTTGAACACTTTCCGGGCTGTGCCACCGCGTTGCTTCACGTAATGCACGACATAGTCGATGACGAGCCGTTGGGTGCGCGGCGCGGTCGAATTCACCGTGCCGAGGAACTCCAATGCCTCACCCAGTTCCAGATTTTGGCGTACGACCCGAAATCCGACGACTTGCACGGCCGGACGTGCGTTGAAACGAAACAACCGGAGCGCCGCGGGATGGCCCGCCTTGATGAGAGTGCGGGCGGCACGCTTGGCTATCCACGCAGTGTGGGGGTGCGTGATGCCCCAGCGGCGCAATTGTGCAACCATCCACTTGGGGTGATCCTTTGAAATGTCATTCAGGTGATTCGCGACCGACTTCCGCACGTAGAGTGAGGGATCGGATCGTAGCCGGGTGAGGATCGGCAGGGTGGGCGCGGGATCGCGGACCAGGTTGGACAGGCGGCGTCCCCAAGGGAGCCGCGGCCGGCTGCCCTCGGTGGCGAGTCGGCGCACATGCTCATCGGTGTCGGATGCCCAGGTCGTCATCACCGCGAGTGTGCGATCCTGATCGTGTTCGATGAAGGCCCGCACGGCAAACTCCGAGGAGCCGAATCGCGTGAAAAAACGCAGCGCCTCAAGCGAGTCGTCAAAATGTTCAAGCCCGTATCTGCTTACAAAATCCGACGTGAAAATCGCGACGAAGGGGTGCCCGATGCGCGGCGCCAGTCGTCTCAGCACCGCCAGTTTTTCCCCGTAGTCGCCGGGCAACGCCGCGTCACAGGCAAGGGTGGTCTGGTGCAATCGCTCCAACAGCGACCTTTCTCCGAGCCCGCGGAGCGTCATGGCGAGAAAGCGCTTTCGGTCGAACCGGGGATCGAGCGCCGACAGATCAGCGGCGAGGCGCCGATAGCGCGACGCATCGAACATGTGCTTCAACGCCTCCGCCACTTGTAGCCGGTCAGCCCTTCAATACTTCGGCCAACTTGGCGACGTCTTTGCCGCCGCCCATGGCGAAGTCCGGTTTGCCACCGCCTTTGCCTCCAATTTGAACGCTGAGAGCTTGGATGATCTTGCCGGCCTGATGCCCGGCCTTGACCGCGGCGGGCGTACAGAACGCGACCAAACTGGCCTTGTCTCCGAGCGCAGCGCCGAGCTGCACGACGCCTTCGCCGAGCTTGGCTGCAACCTGTGAGCCAAGGCTGCGCAACGCCTCCTGATCAGAAACGCTGACAACCGCGGAGACAAATCTCAGTCCGTCGCGCGTGCCGGCTTTGGCGGCCAGTTCGTCGGCGAGGCCCGCGAGCGCTTTCTGCTGAAACGCCTTCAGCTGTTTCTCAGTTTCTTTCTGGTGCGCGAGCAGCGCCTCCAGCTTTTTGACGACATCGCTGGCGCCGCCGCCGAGGTGAGCGCTGACGGCGGCGAGTGCCGCTTCGCGGTGGGCGACGAAATCGAAGGCCGGCTGACCGGCCACGGCTTCGATTCGTCGCGTGCCGGCGGCGATGGCCATTTCCGCGACGACTTTGATCAGGCCGATTTCGCCGGTGGTCGCGACGTGGGTGCCGCCGCAGAGTTCGCGGCTGTAGCCGCCGATGTCGACGACGCGGACAAATTTTCCGTACTTGTCACCGAAAAAGGCGAGGGTCCCCTCGGGTTTTTTGTCGAACTCGGTCTCGTATGTTTCCACCTTGGCGTTGTCGATTACCTTGGCGTTGACGAGTTGTTCCACCTCGAGCAGCTGGGCATGCGTCACTGCTTCGAAGTGCGAGAAATCGAAACGCATCCTGTCCGCCGTCTTGGAAGTGCCGGCCTGACGCACGTGGGTGCCAAGGACCTTGCGCAGCGCCCAGTGAATCAGATGTGCCGCGCTGTGGTGACGGTTGATTGCGCGACGACGGGCGACATCCACCGCCAGCTCCGCCGTTTGTGATTTAAAGTTTGAAATTTGAGATTTCAGATCGTCGGCACCTCCGACTTGGTGCAGGTGACGCCCCGCCTTGTCCTTTACGCAATCGGTGAGGTGAACCAGCGTGCCGTTGATCAGCGCGGTGCCGGTGTCGCCGGTTTGTCCTCCCATCTCCGCGTAAAACGGCGTTTGGTCGAAAATCAGGAACGTGGCTTTTTCAGCGTGGATGACCTCGATGACCGTTGCGTGGGCGTGGGTGTTTTCGTAGCCGAGAAAGCGGGTCGGCTGCAGTCCGGTCGCCTCACCTTCGGTTGCCGCCACGAGAATTTCCTTTTTCTGCGATGCCCGGCCTCGTTCGCGTTGCTTTTCCATTTCTGATTCGAAGCCCGCGGCATCGACGGTGAGGCCGCGCTCGGTCGCAAGGAGCTGCGTCATGTCCAGCGGAAAGCCGTAGGTGTCATAGAGTTCGAAGGCCGCGCTACCGCTGATCGTGCCGGCTGCGGCGGCCTTGGTGAAAATCTGGAGACCTCGATCTAGCGTCCGGCCGAAGCTTTCCTCTTCGCTTCGAATCACCCGTCGCACGATGTCCTGGCGGTCCACGAGTTCAGGGAAGACGGTGCCGAGTGACTCGACCACCGGGCCGACGAGTTGCTCGAAAAAACCCGTCGTGAGTCCGATCTTCTTCCCGTAGAGGATGCCGCGGCGGAGAATGCGACGGATGACGTAGTTTCGACCTTCATTGCCGGGGAGAATATTGTCGGCAATGGCGCAGCTGACGCACCGAGCATGATCGGCCAGCACGCGAAACGCGACGTCCGTATTCTCCTGTTCGGTTAGCCCATCACGCCGGGTCGGGACGGTGGCGGCATAGCTCTTCCCGGAGAGCGAGGTGATTTTCGAAAAAAGCGGCGCAAAGACATCGGCCGCGTAATTTGACGGATCTTTGGTGAAATCCTTGAAACCTCCGGTCGTGGCGTGGATACCGGCGACGCGCTCGAATCCCATACCGGTGTCGACGTGTTTGGCGGCCAGCGGGGAGAAGGTGCCGTCGGCGTTGGCGTTGAATTGGATGAAGACGTGGTTCCAGATTTCGATGCAGCGCGGGCTGCTCGCGTTCACGAGTTTGCGGCCGGCCGCCTCGTCATCAGAGGGCAGAAGGTTGAAATGGATTTCCGAACACGGGCCGCAAGGGCCGGTGTCGCCCATCATCCAGAAATTGTCCTTTTTATTGCCATTGACGATATGGAGAGCGGGGTCGAGCCCTTCGGCGCGGAAGATGGCGGCCCAGATGTTGTAGGCCTCTTGGTCGAATTCGGACGGGTCTCCCTTGGATTTGTCCGGCGAGTAGACGGTCGCGAAGAGCCGCTTCGGAGGGATCCCCCAAACCTTGGTGATGAGATCCCAACCCCAGTTGATGGACTCCTTCTTGAAATAGTCGCCGAAGGACCAATTGCCGAGCATCTCGAAAAGCGTGTGGTGGTAGGTATCGAAGCCGACGTCCTCGAGGTCGTTGTGTTTTCCGCCCGCGCGGATGCACTTTTGAGTATCTGCGGCGCGGGTGTCTTTCGCCGGACGTACGCCGGCCCATTTGGATACATCCGGGGCGCGGTCGCCAAGGAAGATGGGCACGAACTGGTTCATCCCGGCATTCGTGAAGAGCAATCCGGGGGAATCCGGCAAGAGCGACGACGATGGCACGATCGTGTGGCCCTGTTGGGAGAAGAAATCGAGGAAGCTCTGGCGAATCTGGGCGGAGGTCATTTGTTGGTCGGAAAAGGGAGAGGACAGAGGTGCCGTGTGGAGCTGGCAAGAGGGGAATTGGGGGAGGGCGAAGGGCTTTGGAGGTTTGGGAGCTGTCCGGTCGAGCCGGCGCCGGTCAATGGTGGCGTCGGTTTAATTCATCAAGACGTAATGCGGATGAAAATCCGGGGCGCACAGGTGGAGCGTTCGCACAAAAGGAGAGGCAATTTCAGTGCTATTTGCGTCCGGACTGTGTCGGCGGGGGGGCGAGGGGCTTGACAAAATTTTGGGCGAGACGCTACGTTAGCAGACTCAATCCAACTCACTTTTCAAAAAGTGGGCCCTGCGGCCCGCTTTTTTTTTCCCATAAATCTTCACCCTATGAGCAGCGAAATTCTTTCCGTCCTTGAATACATGGAGAAGGAGAAAGGCATTCCTCGTGGCGACATGATCGCCACGATCGCGAACGCCTTGAAGACTGCCGCCCAAAAAGGCGTAAACTCCGGTCAGGAGTTGAAGATCGACATCAACCCAAAGAACGGCCAGCTGCACGCTTGGGCGGTAATGAAGGTCGTCGATTCAGTCAGCAATCCCAAGACCGAGATTCACGTTGAGAAAGCTCAGGCGGTGAAGCCCGGTGCGATAATCGGTGAGATGCTGGAGAAGGAGATCGACCCATCGACGCTTGGGCGGATTGCCGCCCAGACGGCGCGACAGGCGGTAATGCAGCGGCTCCGGCAGTTCGAAAAGGACCGAATCTACGACGATTTCAAGGACCAGGTGGGTAACATTGTGACCGGGACGGTCCGCCGTCGGGAACGCAATGATCTGTACGTTGATCTGGGCAAGGCTGAGGCCGTCATGCCGGGCAAGGAGCAGGTTCCAGGTGAGGAGTACCAGCCGGGCGAGCGCATTCGTTGTATCTTGATGGAGATCGAGAGTACGCCGCGCGGACCGGAGATTATCCTGAGCCGGGCAAGTCCGAAGTTTGTCCGCCGTCTTTTCGAACTTGAGGTAACGGAGGTTGCCGATGGTACGGTCAAGATCGAAGCCTTTGCCCGTGAGCCGGGCTATCGCACCAAGATTGCCGTCACGAGCACGGATCCGAAGGTGGATCCCGTGGGGGCATGCGTCGGAGCGCGTGGCGCCCGCGTCAAGACGATTGTCCGCGAGCTAGGCGGCGAGAAAATCGATATCATCAAGTATTATGCGGATCCTCGCGAGATGATCATCGAGGCACTCAAGCCGGCCGTCCCTCGTGAAATTGTCCTCGACGAGAAGACCCATCGTATTCTGCTCAAGGTCGCGACGGATGATCTTGCCGTAGCGATCGGGCGGAAAGGTCAGAATGCGCGGCTTACCTCGCGATTAATTGGCTGGCGCCTCGACATCGAGGAGTTCAAGGCGGTCGGTGCCGATCCCGAGGGCGATGCGAAGCGGAAGCTGGTAGCTTCGCTCGGTATTCCTGACGGGCAGGCCTTACGCCTGGTCAAGGCTGGTTTTGTCTCGCTTGAACTCTTCGATGGGGTTGAAGCGGGAGATCTCGAAGGGGCAGGATTTACCGCTGAAGAGGCTGCCGACATCATCAACCGCGTCTCCGCGCGGTCGAAGTAATTTTCACGTTTCCGACTAGAGCTTTTACCGCTGCATGAGCATTCGCATCCACAAACTCGCCGAAGAACTCGGCTTGGATAATAAGGAGATGATGGCGCTCCTCAAAGAGCGCCGAATCGTCCCCCAGGATGTGAAGTCGGTCTCAAGCACGGTGGACAACATCAGTGCATCGGCGTTGCGGGATGAGTTTGCAGCGAAGAAGCCCGCGCCCGCCCCGGTCGCGGTTTCCGCCCCGACTCCCGAGGTGGTCGCAAGTGAACCAGCCGCACCCAAGCTCGCGATGCCGTCAGGCGTCTTCGTTAAATCGAAACAGGATATCGATCGCGAAAAAGAAGCGGCGGCCGCGGCTCGGGCGGCGGCGATCAAGGCGGCGTCTACGCCTGCCCCGGCCGCTCCTCCGGCGCCTCCTGTGGCCCCGCGCCCAGTCTCCGCTCCGCAGCCCGTCCCGGCGCCCGCGCCTCGTTACGTGTCGGCGCCGCCGCCCATTGCACGCATGCCGATTACGGCGCCTAGTCCGCGTCCGGCGGTGGCGCCGACGCCAGCGCAAAGCCCGTCTCCCGTGGTGTCGAATCCCGGGGTGAGAGCGCCTGCTCCGATTGCGCCTTCCGTTCCTGCTGCTATTCCGGCGCCGGCTCCGGTTGTGCGAGCCCCGGCTCCCGTGGTGACACCTGCTCCAATGGCCAAGGCCCCGGTCGCATTGCCCCCGATGCCGCCGCGCGTCTCCGCGCCCGCTCCTGTGATGGCTCCGAAGCCGCCCCCGATTCCTGGTGCCGCTCCGGCTATTCCAGCATCGGCCACAGCGGCCGGCACGCCTTCCTCTTCGGCGCAAGTCACCATCCAGGGCGACGTAAAGATTCTTCACCTCAAGCCCCCGATTGTCGTACGTGACTTTGCCATCGCCCTTGGTTTGAAGCCGTTCAAACTCATCTCAGAGCTCAACCAGTTGGTAGGGTTCGCGGCGATGAACTCCAATATCGAGGAGGCCATCGCCCAAAAGGTGGCGGAGAAATACGGTTTCATCCTCGAAATCAAACACCGCGGCGACGTTGCTCTCCAGCAGGCGGCGGCGAAGGAAAAGAAGGAGAAGAAGCCGGTTGACGAGGATGAGTCCAAGCACCTCGTCACACGTCCACCGGTGGTGTGCATTCTCGGTCACGTCGACCACGGCAAGACCTCCTTGCTCGATGCCATCCGCAAGGCCAACGTCGCGGCAGGCGAGGCCGGCGGCATTACGCAGCACATCGGTGCTTATCAAATCGAATTCAATGGCCGCAAAATCACCTTCCTCGACACGCCGGGCCACGCTGCGTTTACGAAAATGCGCGCCCGGGGCGCAAGTGTGACCGATGTGGCGATTCTCGTTGTGGCTGCAGATGACGGTTTCATGCCGCAGACCGACGAGGCGCTTAAGATCGCCCTCAGTGAAAAGCAGAATCACCCCGAACGCTTCGCGCTCATCGTTGCGGTCAATAAGATGGACGTGAAGGGGGCGAATTTGGACCAGGTCAAGAACCAGATGCAGCAGCGCAATATCGCTCCGGAAGACTGGGGCGGGGAAACCATCACCGTTCCGGTGGCGGCAATTAAGGGGCAGGGCATCAACGAACTGCTTGAGATGATTCTGCTTCAGACGGACGTCCTTGAACTCAAGGCCAACCCCAAGGCCGAGGCGAGCGGCGTCGTGATCGAGTCGGAAATCGATTTTGGCCGCGGCCCCCTGGCGACCGTCATTGTGCAACGCGGCACTCTGCGAGTCGGCGACGCCATCGTGAGCGGCGCCAATTTCGCCAAGGTTCGCGCCATGTTTGACGATCAGGGCGCCAACGTGAAGGAGGCTCCTCCGGGAACTCCCGTGCGGGTGATCGGCTGGACCGGTACACCTGAAAGCGGGGCGACTTTCCGCGCCGTTAAGAACGCGCGCGAAGCTGAAAAAATCGCCGAAGAAGAACAATTGCGGGTCAAGAAGGTGGCGACGACCGCGGCGGCCGTACCGAAGGAAGTCTCCGTTGAGCAGCTATTCGCCAACATCGCGGCGACGCAGGCCAAGGTATTGAAGGTGATCGTCAAAACCGACGTGTTCGGTTCGTCGGAAGCCGTACGGAACATCCTTGAGGGAATCAAGAGCGCCAAGGTTTCGCTCGAAATCGTCTCGATCGAGGTTGGACTCGTGACGAAGAACGACATTGCGATGGCGGGCTCGACGGGTGCAGTCGTCATCGGGTTCCATACCAAGCTCGAAAACGGGGTCACGCCGCTCGCCAAACACCATGGGGTGCGCATCGAGACCTACGATATCATCTACGAGATGGGCGACAAAGTACGGGAGATGATGGCAGACCTCCTCGATCCCGATCTCAAGGAAACCAAGACGGGTGCCGCCGAAGTACGGCAGGTCTTTCCGCTGGCTAAGGGCTTCGTGGCGGGCTGCCTCGTCACTGAAGGAAAGATTAACCGCAACGTCTCTGCCCGGCTCCGTCGCGGCAAGGAAATCGTGCACGAGGGAAAGATCGGTACGCTCAAGCGCTTCAAGGACGATGCCAACGAGGTGCGGGCGGGCTTGGAATGCGGCATCAAGCTCGACGACTTCAACGGCTATCAGGCGGGCGACGTCATCGAGTGTTTCGAGGTCCAGAAAGTCCGGGCCGCCCTTTGAGCGCGACCGGAGTTCCATGGCCGTTTCTTCCACCGCATCGGTCCTGCCCCGGTAACTGCCAATCCTCCTCCGGACATGAGTAACCGCACCGTGCGCGTCAACGAGCTCGTTCAACGCGAGCTCAGTGACATTCTGCGCCAGCGGTACCAGAGTGAATCTGTGGCCATCACGATTACCGAAGTGCGGGTCGCTCCCGATCTGCGCGACGCCCGTGTCTTCGTTGCGGTGGTGGGTGATGAGGAGACCGCGGACAAGAAACTGCGGTGGCTGCGTACCAAGGCGGCCGACATCCGGGCGGAACTCAGCCGGCGGATCATCCTGAAATATCTCCCGAAATTCGAATATGTTCTCGATCATTCGGCGATTCGTGGCGCCCGGTTGTTGCGGATGATTGACGAACTCGGGCCTCCTGCTGCGAAGGGGGAAAACGAATAGCCGGAGTGGTACTGTGGAGAAATTTTATCCGCAACTTTCCGGGGAATTTTCCCGCCTCCTGGCCTCGCTGACCGGACGCAAGGTCGCCGTGGTCGGCCATGCACGCCCGGATGGCGACTGCATCGGTTCGCAGGTTGCGCTCGCCCGGGTTCTAGCGGCGCTCGGCCACGATGTGATCTGCGTCAACGCGGATCCGGTGCCTCGGCGCCTGCTGTTCTTGGTGCCCGGGATGACATTTTACCGGACGGATGACGTGTTGAAGATGCCGGACGATCGTGCGACGATCTTTGTGGACTGTGCGGATCATGCGCGCCCCGGCGAGCGGCTTAAGCTGAAGTATCCGTCGCCGAGCGCGGTGATCGACCACCACCTCTCTAACGACGGTTTTGCGCAGGTAAACCTGCTCGACAGCGCCTCGGCCGCAACGTGCGAAATTCTCGCTGGGGTCCTGTTCGACAACGGTCTGCCGGTTGACGCGCAGTCGGCCCAGGCTCTCTACACTGGTATCCTGACTGATACCGGCCAGTTTCGTTTTAACTCGACCTCGCGCCGTTGTTTTGTGCTGGCAGGTGAGTTGGTGGCGCGCGGCGCGACGCCGGCCGAGGCGGGCTACGAACTTTATGAAAGGGAGACGGAGGGAAAGTTGCGGTTGCTGCAGCACTTCCTCGGTTCGTTGAAACTGGAATGCGGCGGGCGAGTGTGCATCGGCACGTTGCCGCCGGGTATTTTTGAATCAACCGGGTCAACCGGCGAGGATACCGAGGGATTGGTGGACTACGCGCGCAGCATCGAAGGTGTCGAAATCGGAGCGCTGATCGAGTTGCGGGCTGACCAAACATTGAAAGCGAGCCTGCGGGCCAAGAACCCGGCATATCGCGTCGATCTGGTGGCGGGCGAATTCAACGGTGGCGGGCATGCCTGTGCGGCCGGATTGAATCTGAAAACCGGAACCGAAAATTTTCACGCGCGGCTGGTGGAGGCGCTGGCGCGTCGCATCGCGCGCGTCGACTCCGGACGCAAATCGTAGACTCATGCTCCAGCAGCCGAAGGAAATGGAAGGAATTCTCCTCGTGGACAAACCGCGGGACCACACGTCGCATGATGTCGTGGCGCGGCTCCGCGGAAAACTGAAGATGAAACGGATCGGTCACGCCGGGACGCTCGACCCGATGGCGACCGGCCTGCTGATTATTCTGGTCGGCAAGGCGACGCGTGTTTCGCAGTATTTGACCAGCTTGGACAAGGAATACGAGGGTACGATCGAACTGGGCAAGGTGACCGACACGCAGGATGCCGATGGCGAGATGATGGAGACGCGACCCGTCCCCCCCCTAACGGAGCCGGAACTCACGGAGGCGATTCGAGGCTTCCTCGGCGATCAATATCAGACACCGCCGATGTACTCCGCGATCAAGATTGACGGGGTGCCACTCTACAAGAGCGCGCGGAAGGGAGAGGAAGTGGAGCGTGAGCCTCGTTTTATCCGGGTGATGAACTGGGAAATTACGCGTTTCGGGGTGCCCCAGTTTGACTTTCGCCTCCGCTGCACGAAGGGAACCTACGTGCGTACTCTGGCCCACGACCTAGGCCAGAAACTTGGTTGTGGCGCCCATCTGGCCGCGTTGCGCCGCACTGCGACCGACAAGTTCAATGTTTCACAGGCACTCACGATTGAACAGATTCAGGCGCTAACACTGCCGGAAATCGAGAAACGCCTGATCGCCGCCCGCGATGCGGTGCCGAGCCTGGCGCTCTGAAAAATTGGAAGTGCCGCGATCGCGTCCCGGTTTTTGACCGATGAACTTTCCCGCGCAGATCGACGGACTGGAACAGCTCGCGCTGTCGAAGCAACCGCTGCATCTGGCGATTGGGATGTTCGACGGAGTTCACCTTGGTCACCGGGCCGTGATCAAGGCTGCCGTGCAGTCGGCTCAGACGAGCGGCGGGCGGAGCGGAGTACTCACCTTTTGGCCGCATCCGAGCGCGCTGTTTCGGCCGGAGGCGCCGACCCGATTGCTGCAGGACGCCCCGGTAAAATCACGCATGCTGCTTTCGCTCGGTGTCGACGTAGTGATTACGCAGCCGTTCACCACCGGACTGGCGGCGGTCGCCGCCGAGGAATTCCTGCCGTGGCTGACCCGACAGGTGCCGAATCTGGCTGCGATCTATGTCGGGGATAATTTTCGCTTTGGTCGCGGAAGGGTGGGGGACGTCGCTTTGCTTATCGCCGCGGGCCGGCAACATGGCATCCGCGTTTTTAGCGCCCCACGGGTGAGTCTGGACGGTGAGCCGATCAGCAGCACTCGTATTCGGGGCATGCTGGAGGCCGGGGAGGTGGAGGGCGCGAACTTGCTCCTCGGGCAACCGTACGCGGCTGAAGGGGGCGTTTCACCGGGGAAGAGAATTGGCCGAACGATCGGATTTCCGACATTAAACGTGGCTTGGTCTCCGTCGCTCCGGCCTCGGTTTGGGGTTTACGCGGTCAGAGTGTCGGGCGCGAAGTCGGCGACAGCTCTGCCGGCTGTGGCAAATTACGGGGTGCGACCGACGGTGGAGAGCGTCAGCGAACCGCGCCTCGAAGCCCATGTGCTCGGGGAGTGCCCCTTTGGAGAGGGCGACCGCGTGACAATTGAGTGGCTGTGCTTTCAGCGGCCGGAGATGAAATTTTCCGGTTTGGACGAACTGCGGCGACAGATTTCCCGGGACCGTGTGACAGCGGAAGGTTATTTTGGTCTTTAGGGCGGATTTCTTCACCCCCGTAATTTTCACTCGCGGAGGGCATTGCTATTTTTCGGGGGACTTTCTTCCCGGCTTTTGTTTGGGTGGTGCCGATGGCAAAATCCAAAGCTCAATTTCGCCGACCCA
>CANJIU010000134.1 GCA_947474365.1 Opitutia bacterium
CAAGAGCGTCGAGGCCGGCGACGGCGCACGGATTCTGGAAAAGGAAACCCGCGTCACCATGGCGGAACTCCGCACCATTCGCCGGCAGGCCGCCAATCCCGTGTATCTCGCCGCCGCCCAGGACCTCGCAGCAGGGCAATTCACGTCGGCCTTGAAGAAACTCGACGCCATGGGAGCCGTTGTGGAAATCGCCGATCCCGTCGCCCGACGAACGCGCATGGTGGAACTCTGGCACGCCACGATTCGGGGCAAGAAGACCGTCGGCCAAACCGCAGTACAGGCGCAACCCCAGACGGCGCTGATGATCGCGCCGACCTGGCATGAAATCGACGCGTTGAACGCCTGCGCTCGTGCCATGCTGCGGAAGACCGGTGAGATCAGCGGGACCGACCAAACGTTCGTCTCGTTGCGCAGCAGAGACCTGACCCGGGCGCAGCAACGGGAGGCGCGCCACTACCGACCCGGCGACGTGCTTGTCGCCCACACAGCGACCAAACATTTTCAGAAGAACGACGAATTGCGCGTCGTGCGCCGGGACCAGCGGCGGCTCATCGTGGCGCGGGGCAAAGAGGAGTTTTCGGTTTCGCCGCGGCAGTCCGGGAGCGCATGGGTAGTCTGCGAAGAGCGGCCGCTGGCGGTGGCAGCGGGCGACCGGGTCCGGCTGCGGGCAGTTAGTCAGACCATGGCGGCCGATGGGAAACGCCGGCGACTGGCCAACGGCACCACGGTGGTCGTGCAGTCGGTCAATGCCGACGGCAGGCTCGTACTCGCGAATGGTTCGACGCTGCAGGGCCGTCAGGCCGTGGCCGCTTACGCCACGACCTCGCACGCCGCGCAGGGACTCACGGTTGATCACGTCTTCATCGCTGGCGCGACGTCACAGGAGGGCCTGTACGTGTCGGCCACCCGCGGGCGTTTGGGCATCCGAATCTTCGTGCCCGATCGTGAGGAGTTTCTCACTGGAGCGGGCCTGCGCCGCGAAGCGCGAATGTCGGCGTTGGAGTTCGCGCAGTTGCGCGATCCGCTGTTGCCCCGCGGGCTGCCGCGGTGGCTGCAGCCGCTCCGCCTGTCGTTGCGCTATTTTGCCCTGGTGCGGCATCGGTTGAGTCAGGATCCAGCTCCGTCGGAAGACCATTCGAGCCGTCGTTCGGTCCGCGTCCAGCAGGCGGAATCGGTGCGAATCCGCCTATGAGTGTGAACCGAAATAGCTGCTACGCCAAAGGCCGCTCGCCTCAGATCTTTCTGTCGCTGGAGACGAGGCATGAGCGCCGGGCCCTGCCCTACACCCTGCTGCTTGAGATGGAGATGTCCTACGACGCCTGCCTGCTGCAACTGGTTTTCTCTCACTACGAGGTGCTGGTGAAAGGAGGCCGACTGGAGGAGATCTACGAGAGCGTGCGAGAGGCCACTTGCACCGCCATCAGGCCGAGCAGTACGGACGACCAGTACTCGACAGAACGGGAGACCCCCGCCTACGTCACTGAAGTCCGGATCAAGCGGCTGGAGGTGTCGGCATGAGATTCGCGGGGGGCGAGAAGAATCCTGTGCATGAAAATGCGGTCAGATGCAGTTTTCGGCTGCCAGCCCGCGGCCGCGATCGCCGCGGGGTTCCTTTGCAGTCGTTCAAACTCGGTTCAGACCCGGTTCAAACTTCGAGCACGAGGGCTGGGACATACCGGGAAAGACGTCGAATCCCGGTTGGACAAAGCGGAGAGACCCATTGCACGCGCAGGCCGCGACCGCATGATGGCATCCGCCGGGGAACAGGCACGGCAGGCGCAGTCGGCCCGGAACCTACATCAGTGACGGACTCCGTGCTCGCGCTGCCCGGGCAAAGCTCGAGATTCGATGTCGCGACCGTAACTGAGAGTGAACTCTTGCCGTTTCCCGCTTCACGATGAAGCCTCTTCCGAAGAACGTGAACCCATCAGCGCGCTAGACGGCCTCATGCCTCTTCCGATCAACATTCACCAATTGCTCAACGGCCAGGTGGTCGAATGGGAGCGGCTTGAATTCAAGGAGGGATGGAACCCTGAATCCGTGCTCCACACGCTCTGTGCGTTCGCCAACGACTTCAACAACTGGGGTGGCGGCTACCTCGTCATCGGCGTCGCCGAACATAGTGGCCGGCCGGTGTTGCCACCGGTCGGTCTGGAGCCGAATCAACTCGATCCGATTCAGCGCAAGATGATCGAACTGGGCCACAAACTGCGCCCGGCCTATCATCCGATCATGGTGCCGGCGCTGATCGATGGCCGTCACGTTCTGGTAATATGGGCGCCCGGCGGCGACCTTCGTCCCTATCAATCCCCGGTCTCGTCGGCCGAGCCCAACCGCGAAAGCGCCTACTACATCCGGCGCGGTTCCGCGACGGTGCGCGCGCGTGGCGCGGACGAACAGGAATTGCTGGGGCTCGCCAACCGCGTGCCATTCGACGACCGCGTGAACACCCGTGCCGCGGTGAGCGACCTGCAACTCGCCTTGATCCAGAATTTTCTGCGCGACGTGCAGAGCGATTTGCTGGCCGCGTCCGGGCGGAGGCCGTTTGACGATCTGTGTCGGCAAATGCGCTTGGTCGGCTGACCGCCCGAGGCCATCTTGCCCGTCAATGTCGGGCTGCTCTTCGTTTCGTCCGACCCCATCCGTTTCTTCCCTCAAACGCAGATCGACGTCGTCTTGTTTCCAGAGGGCAAGGGCGGCGACCGTTTTACCGAAAAAACTTTCAAGGGGCCGCTTGGAGCCCTGCTCCGCGAGGCCCTCGCTTATTTGCAGAGCGCCGTGGTCGTCGAGCACGTGCACAAGCATCCCGACCGCGCCGAAGCCGAACGCTACTTCAACGTCCCGTATGCCGCCTTGGAAGAAGTGTTGGTTAACGCCGTGTATCACCGCAGCTACGAAGAGCGGGAGCCGATTGAAGTACAGGTGACGCCCGGGGAGGTGACGGTCGCCAGCTATCCTGGCCCGGATCGCTCGATTAACCTGGCCGCGCTGCGGCAGGGCAAGGCGATCGCTCACCGCTACCGGAACCGGCGCATCGGAGAATTCTTGAAAGAACTGGAACTGAGCGAGGGCCGTGGCACTGGCATCCCCAAGATTCTGCATGCGATGAAGCGCAATGGTTCGCCGGAGCCTCAGTTCGAGACCGACGAGGATCGCACCTATTTTGTCGCGCGATTGCCGCTGCGGTCGGCCAGGACCGGACAAGCCGATGACGACCCAAATGGGAAACTTGCACCCAGTTACGACTCATCGGCGTTAGTGACCGGACAAGTCACCGGACAAGCTCTCCGGTTTTGCGCCACCGCCCGCCGGGCCGCAGACATCCAAAAGCAGACCGGCATCAAACACCGCGAAACTTTCCTGCAAAACTACCTTCGCCCTTTGCTGGTCATAGGCTGGCTGGCTCCGACGCTGCCCGATACTCCGCGCAGCCCCAACCAGCGATATGCTACCACCGACCTTGGACGCAAACAACTCATGAAGTTCGCGGCTGCGTGACCAGTGGAGTGGCGCTATCCCGTTAGCATTTGACTTCGGTGATGGGCTTCGCGAGTGAGCCCGGATGCGTCCGCGGCTGCAACGCCTGTCCCTGATCGACCAGCTCTGTGCGGCGTTGCGCGATGGACTCGCGCGGGGCGACTGGCCGGATTGGTTGCCGAGTGAACTGCGGTTGAGTGCGGACTTGCGGGTGGGGCGAAATTCGCTGCGGGCCGCCCTTCGTCGGTTGGCTGACGAAGGGGCGGTCGAAATTGTCCCTAGCCAGGGCACCCGAAACGCCGGGCGCGTCTCCCACCAGCAAGATCCTGATCGGGAGGTATTCGGGCTGCTCTCGCCGATTACGTTGGAACAACTGCGCCCGCGACAGGCGTTGTGGGTCGACGAACTGCGCGGACTGCTTTCGGAGACAGGCGAGGTCCTCCGGTTTGTCCACGGTCCGCAGTTTTTCCGGTCAAACCCTTCGCCAGCACTCCAGCGTTTGGTTTCCCATGAACGTTGTGGCTGCTGGATCCTGGTACGCTCGACCAAGGCGATCCAGCTGTGGTTCGCCCGAAATCGCGTACCGTGTGTGATCGCGGGCTCGTGCCACCAGGGAGTCGACCTGCCGTCGGTCGATTTGGACTATCGTGCCATGTGCCAACATGCGGCGACGACGCTCCTGCAACTCGGCCACCGGCGCATTGCGTTTCTCACCCAGGTGGCCGACGCCGCCGGCGACCTTCACAGCGAGACGGGTTTCATGGAGGGCGTGCAGGGATTCCTCCGCGCCGGCGCCGAAGGTCGGGTGGTGCACCATGAGCCGGAAAGGCAGGGCGTCGCGCAATGCGTGCGACGCCTGATGCAGGGCGCGCGTCCCCCGACGGCGCTGCTGATCAATCAATCCTACCACTACCTGACCGTCTTCAGCGTTTTGGTGCAGATGGGCCGGCGCATCCCGCAGGATGTCTCGCTGATCTGCCGCGACGAGGATCGGTTTCTGGCCTTCCTTGATCCAGAGCCGGCCCGCTATGTGGAGGATCCGCACCAATTCGCACGCAGACTTGCACGCATCGCCGCGATGTTGATCCGAGAGCGTCCGGCCAAGCCACCGCAAATGCAGATCATGCCGCGGCTGCTGCGGGGATCATCGATCGCCCGACCGGCAGGAGAACAGGTCAAGGACGGGATTCCTGGCCGGACAGGATAACGGCGGAGCCCAATCGGTCCCCAAATAGGACCGCGGTAATTCGATTGTCCGCTTGGTGGGTCACAAGCGACACTCGGGACGGTTTCGTTTGAACCCCCGATGCCATTTCCTCCCCAGCGCCCTGTCCCGGCGGTCAACGTCACGCGCAGCTGCGGTGGCGACGGACTTCCGAAGGACGCAAGCCGCCGTCGGCATGTGGACGGCGCCGGCATCGTTCAACGTGCAATCTTCCGCGTGATGAACGCCCGCGCCGGTCGCTTTGTCCTCTGGGGGATCGCGGTTGCGATCGGCGCGGGCGCCGCTTCCGCGGCGGGCGCAGACCCGGCCGGCGAATCTATCTGAGCCTGACTTTGGAACTCGTCCAATACCCCTGCCGGCGGCCCGATTCCACGATCGCCCGGTTTCCTCCAATCCCCACGAAAGCATCATGTCCCTCTGGCCTGACCCTAACCGTCGCGATTTCCTGAAATTTCTTGCCGCCAGCCCGCTGCTGGCCGCGGCGGGCATGCGCGCCGAGGACATCATCGGGTCACCCGGTGACGCGCTCAACGTCTTCGATTTCGAGCCGGCCGCCCGGAAAAACCTTCCACCGGCCCACTTTGGCTACATCGCCACCGGCGTGGACGACGATGCCACGGTGCGGGCCAACCGCGACGGATTTTCGCGCTACCAGGTCCGGCCGCGCCGCCTGATCGACACGTCCAAGATCGATACTTCGGTCACGCTCCTGGGCGCAAAATGGAAGACGCCAATCGCGCTTGCACCGGTCGGCAGCCAAAAGGCGTTTCATCCCGAAGGCGAAGTAGCCGTGGCGCGCGCCGCCCGCGTCAAAGGCCATCTGCAGATGCTTTCGACCGTCACCACTTCGTCGGTGGAAGACGTGAACGCCGCGCGCGGCGAACCCGTTTGGTACCAACTTTACGCCGCTTCCGATTGGAACGTGTCGAAGGCCATGGTGAAGCGGGCCGAGGCCGCCGGTTGCCCGACCCTGGTCTTCACCGTCGATCAGATTAGCGGCTCGAACCGCGAGACGCTGAAGCGTTTCCAGCGCCAGGATACGCGCGATTGTACCGTCTGCCACGATCGCACCAGCATCCAGACGAACAATCGCCGGCGGCCCATGTTCGACGGCCTGGACCTCACCGGGATGGTCCTTCAGCCGCCCATCACCTGGGACGACGTGAAACGGCTGAAGGACACGACCAGGATGAAGCTCGTCATCAAGGGCATCCTCACGCGCGAGGACGCCGCGCTCTCGATTAAGCACGGGGCCGATGCAGTCGTCTGCTCCAACCACGGCGGACGCGCCGACGAAACCGGCCGTTCGTCGATCGAGTGCCTGCCCGAGGTGGTCGCGGGCGTCGCCGGTCGCGTGCCGGTCCTCGTGGACAGCGGCTTTCGTCGCGGCACCGACATTTTCAAGGCCCTCGCCCTGGGCGCCACCGCCGTCGCCGTGGGCCGGCCGTACCTTTGGGGCTTGGCTTCGTTTGGCCAGGACGGCGTCGAAGCCGTGCTCAGTATTCTCACCCGCGAACTCCATCTCGCGATGCGCTACGCCGGCACGCCGGCCATCGCCAATATCACGCGCGGCCACGTCATCGAGCGAACGCAGTAGTGGCTTCGCCGCCTTCGCCAATCCGGCCCGGCCCATGACCTGCGCGATGTTGGCGTCCCGTTTCATTTTCCTGGGCCTGGCGCTCGTGCTCAGCGCCAGCATATCCGCCACCGCCCAGTCCGCCCCGTCGCTTTCCCTCACGAAACCGGAGTCGGCCGGCATGTCGAGCGTCCGGCTGCAGCGCGTCGGCACCTGGGTCGATCGCCTGCAGGCCGAGGGCAAAATTTCTGGCGCGGTCACCGCCGTTTTTTGCCGCGGCCAGCTGGTGCGTTATGAAGCGCAGGGTTACGGCGATCTCGAGAGCCGGCACGCGCTGCGCCCCGATGACCTCTTCGCGATCACCTCGATGACGAAGCCCATCACCACAGTGGGCGTGCTAATGCTCCTCGAGGAACAGCGCCTGCTCCTCAGCGATTGACGTCCGAACATGCGCCTGCGCGGGGCCAACATCGGACGAGTTGGCGAGTTTCTGGCGGGGCATCTTCGTTAACCGGCCATTCGCACCGCTGACCGGTCAGGCGTACTTGAGGGTTGGGGGACTACAGGGGTCCGATTCTGTTTCCACCCGTAACCCTCCACTCCCGGATCCGATCCGCCTGAACATCCAGTTTCCGGAACCAACAATTACCGCACGAAGGACCGCCTGCCGGACGAAAACATCACCTGATCAAAACTGGCCGCCGGTCGTGAACATCGCCATCGGCGGCGCTTCGCTCCTGTGTCGACTTCTTGTCCGCCAGAAAGCGTCGATGTTCGCACCGCCGCTCACATCTGGTGAAAGTGCTGCTTCCGCCATCGGCCCGGTTGGGTATGAAATTGACGCTTGAAGTGCTCGCCAAACCTCGAAACGTCGCGGTAACCGACGCGACGAGCGATCGTGGCCACCGGCAAGCGCGTGGTGCACAATAGCTCGGCCGCTTTCTGCAATCGCAGCTTCTGTAGATAGGGCTGGAAGCCGAGCCCGTAGTGTTGGCGGAAGAGGCGCGACAGGTTGCGAGGACTGGTAAAAGCCACTTTTCCGGCTACCTCGCTTAGCCGCACAGGGCAGTGCAGATGCGAAGTGATGTGCGCGGCGGCACGGTGGAACGGTCCGGAGCCGTTCGTCGTCGCAGCGCTTTCGTGCTTCGTTTTACGAAACCAGCTTGCTTCGATATGACAGCGGGCAGCATCCTCTGCCGCCGCTGGATCGCCTCGTGAGATCGTATCCACCAAGTGATCGTGTTCCCCCATCAGGACACGTGGGTCTGGGATACACTCATCGAAGCCCTGCTGATGAATGTTTTTTAGGCCGTTCCAGGCGGTCTGCCAGATATCGCGGAGGTGGGGCACATCAGCCATGGCCATCACCGTCGCATGCAACTCGAAATCCGCGTCGCGAAAAGCGGGATAGTTGCGTTGGCGCAGAGCGGCAGTCAGTCGGCGAAGAATCGCGCGCAGGATGGTGATTTGACTCGCGTCTTTCGCCGCCCGAATTGCGGCGTAGCGAGCGCCGAAACCCTCGATAACTGCCCGCAATTCGGAAAGCCGTCGTAATGGAGAGTCAGTCATGGTTTGGCGGTTATGCCATTTCGGCCGTTCAAGTATGCCCGAACAGCCAAATTGGAAAGTAGCTCCCGGCAGTGCTTGAAATCGCCCGGGAATAGCAGAGAGAAACGACCGTCAGACTTCACAACTATGCCAAAGGTTCGTCAAGCTATCTACGCCGGCCTGTTAGGCACCCGCGGTCCCGCCAAAACCTTGTCTGAAGATAAACGGCGGGCCATCGCGAGTGCCTCATGTCCGCTCAACCCGGAGGAACAGCCCCAACCCACCGGCGTCACGTTCCCCGCCGTCTGAAACGACCGAGGCCGCTCTAGCCAAACGCGAAGATTCTTCGGGAACCCTCGCTGTAAATGAGCAGAACTCGGCCAAAGCTAAGTCCAAAAATCCCCCACGCACCCCAAGCCGATACAACCCCTTGAACTATCCTTCACCTCGGTATGCTCTTGGAAAATTCAGAAATCCCAGCGCCCGCTTGGTCATCGCCCTCGCTGCTGCTGCCGCTGTCGACCTATCGCCCTCGGTGGCACAGACCAAACCCGTCGTCGATGAAAAGGTCGTTGAGCTAAGTCCGTTTGTCGTGTCTGAATCCGACAACGTCGGATACGCTGCCACGAGCACATTGGCGGGAACGCGCATCAAAACGAATTTGGCGGACCTCGGAGCAGCGATCTCCGTGGTCACCCGGGAATTCATGGAAGACGTCGGGGCAAAGGACTTGGGAAGCCTGCTCTCCTATACCTCGAACACGGAAGTAGGCGGCGCTCAGGGTAATTTCTCCGACGCAGGCAACGCGGCCAACAACCGTTATTTCCAACTCGGTGAACGTGAAAACCCGCAATCTAACACCCGGATACGCGGACTTGGCCGAGCCGACTTAACCCGCGGATTAAACCTGACGGATATCGGGTTTGATTCCTACAACACGGAACGTGTTACTGTGAGTCGCGGGCCAAATTCACTTTTGTTCGGTATCGGAAGTCCGGCGGGAGTGATTGATGCCGATCCGAAGCAGGCGCTGCAAAACAAGAATTTGCGCGAAGTAGCAATCCGGATGGATAACTACGGAACACTCCGGTCGGAATTCGACCTGAACCAAGCCGTAGTCAAGGACCGGCTCGCGGTCCGGGTCGCTGGATTGCGCAACGATGAACGCTACCAGCAGCAAGAAGCCTGGACGCGGGACCAGCGCTTTTACGGTAATATGGATCTGGTTCTGTTCAAGAATGCAAAGAGCAGCGTCCTCGGTCCGACAAGAATCCGGGCTAATGGCGAACTCGGAACGGTCAAGGGGTCCCCCCCCGACGTAATTCCTCCGTCGGTGAGTTATACCGGCTGGTTTAAGCCTACACCCTCGTCCCTTTCGCGTTATAGTGGCATAGTCCCTGCCGCCAGTCAACGTAGTCCAGCTGATGGAGGCACCTGGCAGTACCAGGCCACCTACAATCCTCTGGTGGCCATAACCGAGAATCAAATTGGAACGAACGTACATCCAACCGTATTTCGTAATATTGCCTTGGTTTATAACAACCCCAGTGCGACGGTTCCGAATGTAGGGACGCCAAACAGGCTTCAAGGGTATTCCGGTGGTTCTAATTGGTCCGCAACCAGGGATACGCTGGCTAGTTCGGGTCTCGCCGGGACCCCGGCGGCTATAGCTGCCTTTGGTGCCGGCGCCCCAGGAAGCACTCGGTTACTCGGTCCGACTACCGAATACACCACCAATAGTCCCTTCGCAGAGCCCTCGGCTACCGGATTTGCGATCCCCACACTGCAAAATACCGCGGTCTTCGATTACCGTAATCATGTCTATTCCGGGGGCATCGACCGTGTTGAACGCAAATTCCACGCTTCCAACGTGGCCCTGGAGCAGAGCCTATTTAGAGGCAAACTGGTTTTTCAAGCGTCCTATGACAAGCAGCACTACCAGTCGCTGCAGGACTTTTTCTTTCAAGGCGCCAGGCCATTGAGCACTTCCGGGCCCTATGATGTTTACGTTTCGATTGCTCAATACCTGCAAGACGGCCAGGTCAACCCGAACTTCGGTCGGGCCTACACCCGGGTGGATAAACCAGCGGTTCGATTGCAGAAAAGAGATCGGGAAACCTTTCGGCTGACACTTTTTGGCGAAGTTGACTTCGCCAAGAACCAGAACTGGCTAAAACATTTGGGACGGCATCGCTTTACGGGACTTTACAGCGACTACACGTATACGCAGCGCAATTACACATGGTTCGACGTTTGGGAGGGAGTCGACTTTAATTTTGGTCAATCCATGGAGGTCGCCGAAGCAGATCGCTATCGAGCAAATCGCAGTCCGGTTGATGCCCTCATCTTTACCAGCGACTCCCTCCTGGGATTATCCTCCATGGATGACGTTCGCTTGAAGATGATTAATATTTCCCGTCCACAGCCGGGTCAGACATTTCTAACGACTTTTGCCGATTTCAGTCCGACTGGCGGCCGTAAGGTGGCAACGGGAACGGTCAGGATGGAGCGCTATTTGGACTCAGAGAATATTCAACAGCGCAAGATCAAGACGAAGGCGATCGCCTGGCAAAATTACTTCTTGAAGGATCACATTATTGGATTGGTCGGTTATCGAAAAGACGATACTCGGGATAATGACCGGGCCACAGCTGGGGAAGTCGGCCTTCCTGACCGTGATCTCTTGGGCCGTTGGAATCCGGCATTTACTAGGCTATCGGCAAAACCTTCACTGGCCGAATCCGGTGAGACGCTTACTTGGAGTGCTATTGGACGTTATCCAAAGGCCTTATTGGGTAGGCTCCCCGGAGATCTCGATTTGCAGGTTCACTTCGCCTCGGCGGAGAACTTTAATCCCATTGGAGCAAGGCATGACGCCTACGGCACGCCTTTAGGACAACCGACCTCGACCAGCAGGGAGTATGGCTTTCTGGTCAGCAAAGCCGACAATAAGGTGAATTTAAAGGTGAATTGGTATAAGACGGGCTCGAGTAATGAAAGCACCGGCCTATCGGTTCCCTTGCTCGCCCACCCGATTAACCGGATCAACAATTACCGGGATGCTGAACTTAATCTTCGCATCCCGTTTTCCGACCAGTACCAGTTTGTACAAGGAGATCCTCAAGCTTTCCCGATTCGGGATTATGCTACTTTCTATGATGCGGTCTTGAATGCGATGTCTCTGGCGCTGAGGAAGGCCGCTAACATTACGAAGGTGGACAGAAATGGAGACGGTGTATGGGATAGGGTCCACGCTGAAAGTAACTTGAACCTGGTGGCGACGCAATCTCGTGTCGCCCGAGGCGTCGAGGTCGAATTGGTCGCGAATCCGACGGAGAACTGGCGCGTACTCTTGAATGTCAGTCAACAGCAGACCGTAAATTCCGACACGGCTGCTTTGGCGCTAAAGGCCATGGAAGAGTATACGGCCAACTTAAAAACGACCCGGGTACTTGAACTGAGAGAGCAGCCTGAGGGTACGAGTCCGAATCGGCCAATTTCTGAAATCTGGTACGCCGGCGACCTCGCCGCCACTCGTGCGACCGCCGCATTGGATGGTACTGTTTCCAATGAACAACGGGAGTGGCGAGTCTCTGGTGTTACTTCCTATACCTTTTCGCAGGGATGGCTAAGAGGCTTGAAGGCGGGCGGTGCCGTCCGGTGGGAAAGCGCGGTAGTAACCGGTTATGAGACCAGAGCGGATCCGGCCATAGGATTGCCGGTCCCAATTATTGCTCACCCTTTCAAGACTGGTCCTCTCTTACACGGCGACGTCTTTTTTTCCTTCAAGAAGAAATTTACGAACCGCATCGGCTGGCAAGTCCAATTGAATATCCGGAACGCCTTTGGAAATAACGATGATATACCAGTGAAGACAAACCCCGATGGCATGATAGCGGTAGTACGCATCCCAAGTCCAAGAACGTTTACGCTCAGTAACACATTCTCCTTCTAAGAGAGTATTGTTATCTCAGACATGCTGCTGGAACCTGCGACCGCAAAAGGAACCGAGAGCCCAGCATTCCAAAACCCAAGATGAACAGCATCCATATACTCGTTTCCGCGGCTTTTTCCGTTCTTGCGGTAGGTTCGCAAGTAATTGCTGCGGAAGTTCAACCAACCGGGAAGCCGATTGTCCGGTGGACCGCCGATGATGCACCCGATTTTCGGTACCAGTTCTTGGACAATGTGCGGACGACAACGCTGCTGCACGCGACTCCGGAGACCGGAACCTTCAACCTTCATGGCTACCTCGCCCACCACAACGGGGTTCTTTTCGCCTGCTGGGACAGCCAGGCGCGTGATGAGAACACGTCCGGCCAGCACGGCGCATACCGGTATTCGAGCAACGGGGGGGAGACGTGGTCCGAACTTAAGTCCCTGTTTCCGTCGCTTGCCGCCAACGTTCCCGCATCTCAGACGCAGCAGCCAAATCCCTTCCAGACCTCGCAGGGATTCGCCGTGATCGACGACCGTCTCTATGCGGTCACGTGCGTCGACCGGGCTTTGCGGGAGCCGGTCCTCCGGTTCAACGAGGTCTCCCGGGTGCGGATCGGTTTTCTCTCCCGCGAGGTGCGCGCGGACGGTACGCTCGGGGAAGTGTTTTGGCTGGCGGATACCGCCCCGATGCCCGAGCCGGGATATCCGGCCCTTCCGGCTGGCCCCCGGGAGTTGGTCGCCAAGATCAAGGATTTCTACCGGCAGCCGGCGAATCTTCCTCAACTGCTTTTCGGACCCCGCGAGCACCCCGACTCGGACGATGAGCACCGCATGACGGAGCCGACGCAGCCATGGCGGCTCGACCCTAGCAGCTGGGTCCGGCTGTACCGGGACCAAGGCACTATCCACGGGAAGAGCCGCGCCGAGATCGAAGCCTCCAGACCCAGGCGCCATTACGCCTCGTTCTCGTTCGATGACGGCACGACTTGGACCGCACCGACGCGGACCAATTTCCCCGATTCTGGCGCGCGCGCCAATGCAGGAAGACTGCCGGACGGGCAGTATTATGTGATCAACAACCCCCTGCCGATGTCGGCCAGGCAGGGTGGCCGCTCGATGCTGTCCATTTCGCTGTCCCGGGACGGCCTCCATTTCGGCCTGATGGGCATCGTCCGGTTCGTAGCGCCACCCCAGCGGTATGACGGCATTGCGAAGGGATCCAACGGATACCAGTACCCGCACTCGGTTGTGGTCGGCGAGGACCTTTGGGTAATCTATTCAGTGAACAAGGAGGACATGGAGGTGGCAAGAATTCCCCTGAAGGAAATCTACAAGATTGGGGAAGCCTCCCACAGCCCCGGGCCCCCGAGACGGCGTTAGTTCAACCCGAGAATCCACATGACGACTTTGATGGAGAAAATCAGCTTTCAATTGATCGTGCCTGCCGCGCTCGTCGTTGGTCTCACCGTCGGCCTCGTGGCGTGCCATACCCTACACAGAAAGAACCACTATGAGAAGAAGTAAAGTACTGGCCCGCCTCCGCAATAATGAAGTCGTCCGCACCTGTGTGCTGGGACATTACATTCCTGCATTCGTCTGCCATGCCGCTCGCGCCGGTTACGATTGTATCTGGCTTGATTTGGAGCACCGGCTTTTTTCGTCCCGGGAGATTCAGGCGATCCTGGCCTTCTCGCACCTCTACGATATCGACATTATGCTGAGACCGCCGACGCTCGAGAAGACAGGGCTTTGTCGCTACCTTGAGGAAGGCGCCACTGGGCTGCTCATACCCTTCGTGTCCACTGCCGAGAAAGCCACGATGCTGGTCGACGCCGTGAAGTTTCCTCCCTTGGGGGATCGGGGGATCGAGAACAACGGATTCGACGCCGGCTTCCGCAGTTGCGATGTCGACGAATATGTCGCTTGGGCCAATCAGGAGACGTTTCTGTGCGTCCAGATCGAGACGCCGCTGGCGGTACGCAACGTCGAGTCCATTGCTGCGGTCAAGGGTGTGGACATGATTTTTGTGGGTCCCGCCGACCTCGGATTGCGGTTGCGGCAGACCCGCGAGATGACGTTGGAGGAGGCTTGGGAAGCCGTGGCCGCCGCCTGCAAGAAACACAGGGTGCCTTTCGGAGGGCCCACGCTGTCACTACCGGAGATGCAACGCCGAAGGCAACAGGGAGCACAAATGCTGGTCGGTAGCAGCGAATTTGCATCTTGGTCGCAAGGTTTGAAACAGGACATGCGGAAATTCGATGAAGCGAATGAACACGAGAAGGACTTAGAACGGTTGCCGCAGCGAGATGCCAGTACCGTCGCGACCGCGGAGTCGAGCCAGGTGCCCTCCGACCTGAAAAGGCCTAAAGACCACACCGCGCCAATTGTAACCTGAGAAGGAGAAACGAACAGATGAGAATGATCATCGGCGGAAAGCGCTGCGACGCGGGCGATGGGGCAGTGCAAGATGTCATCAATCCCGCCACGCATGAAATCATTGACACCGTGCCGATGGCCACGAAGGAGGACATGGAGCGGACGGTATCTCATGCGCGAAAAGGCTTCGATGCATGGTCGAAAGTGCCTTTACATAAGAGAATCGAGACCATCTACGCCTTCTTGAAGCTGTTTAAGGGCAGCCAAGAGGAGCTCATCAAGTTGAGCATCCAGGAAACGGGGAAAACCAAAGCCCTGGCGGCAGGAGAAATCCGTGTGGCAACTCTCCTAATCCAGAATTTCTGCGAAGCCGCGCGTTCGCTCGGTGGCGAAACATTTGCGCCCGGCAATCATCCCTTTGTCGAGAAGGACCTGGTGGTGACCGTGAGGGAGCCGTGGGGGGTGGTGGTTTGCCTGCTCCCCTTTAACAGCCCGGTCGCGCTTTACGTTCAAAAGGCGATTCCCGCGCTGCTGATGGGCAACGCCGTGATCGTCAAGCCATCCTCCAACACACCGCTCTGCAATATCGTGATGACCGAGTTACTGTTGCGAAGCGGTGTCGCACCGGATGCGGTGCAAATTATCACGGGCAGCGGCTCCCAGGTCGGCAAACATATTGTGGCAAAGAAGGGAATCGATGTGGTGAGCCTGACGGGCAGCACGGAGGTCGGCATTCAGATCGCCAGGGATTGCGCCGCGCATCTGCACCGGCTGTCGCTGGAATTGGGTGGGAATGACGCGTTGATTATATTGGACGACGCGGATCTGAACCTGGCCGTGATGGAATCGCTCTCAGGGCGCCACGTGAACGCCGGCCAAATCTGCTGCGCCAGCAAGCGCTTTCTTGTACAAAACCGCATCCGGGAGGAGTTTACTCGCAGGATCCTCGAGAAACTAAAGGACATCAAGGTCGGAGATCCCAATGATGAAAGCACCACCTTCGGACCGGTGATTTCAGAAAGAGCGGCCAAGGAAATCGAGCAGCAAATCCAGCATACCGTCGCCCAAGGCGCGCGCCTCCTGTTTGGGGGACGGCGGTTCAACCGGACCTTTATCGAGCCGACGCTGCTAACGGAGGTCAAGCCCCACATGGACATTGCCCGTGATATGGAAGTGTTCGGTCCCGTGTGGCCGATCATCGGATTCGATACCATGGAGGAAGCAATGGAGATAGCAAACAGCAGCTGCTATGGCCTTTCCGGCGGGGTGATCACGCGCGACATGGGAAAGGCACTGCGGATCGCCAGGGCCATGCAGGCCGGTTGTTGTGTGATCAATGGTAGCGGTCTTTACCGGTCCGCGGACCAGCCGTTCGGGGGCTACAAGATGAGCGGCCTCGGTCGCGAGGGCGGGCGCTTCACTTTGCAGGAAATGAGCCAGTTGAAGACCCTTGTATTCAAAAATCAGTACCAGTGCTCTGCGCCCCTGCCTGGCGCCTGAGTGATTGTCACCCGAGACTCCGAAGTAACAAAAAGAAAATGCGACCATGAATATCATCTTGAAGGTGCTCCCAGTCGTTCTGTTAATTTTGGCGCCAATCTCGCCAGAAATCGCGTCAGCCGCCCCGTCGGCCGGGTTGCCCGTCGTCAGATGGACTGCCGGTGATGGGCCGGATTTTCGCTACGAGTTCCTTAATAAGGTGCGGACGACAGAGCTGCTGCACGCGACACCGGAGACCGGAACCTTCAGCCACCATGGCTTCCTCGCCTATTACAAGGAAGTCCTGTTCGCGAGTTGGGACAGCCAGGCGCGGGATGAGAACACGTCGGGCCAGCAGGGCATGTTTCGCTATTCCACCGATGAGGGCAAAACGTGGTCGGATCCGAGACCTTTGTTTCCACCGCTTGCCGACAACGTACCCGCGTCGAAGACGCTGAGGCCAAACCCGTTTCAGACCTCCCAGGGCTTTGTCAATATCGACGATCGACTCTACGCGGTTACCTGCGTCGACAAGGAGCTGACGGAAAAAGTGTACCGCTTTAATGAGGTCTCGCGCGTCAGGATTGGATTCCGCGCTCGTGAAGTGCGGGCGAATGGGACGTTAGGCGAGATCTTCTGGTTGTCCGACACAGCTCCCAGCCCGGAGCCCGGCTACCCCGCTTTCCCTGCCGGTGAGCAGTCGCTTGTCGGAAAACTACAGGCCCACTTCAAAGAACCAGCCAACTTGCCCCAGCTTCTCTTCGGACAAAGAATTTATCCGGATTCAGGCGATGGGCATTGCATGAATGAACCGTGCACACCCTGGCGACTCGACAATGGCACTTGGGTGCGACTCTATCGCGACGAAGGCAGCATCGAGGCAAAAGACCGTGATGAAGTAGAGAACTCAAAATCTCGGCGCAATTACGCTGCCTTCTCGTTCGATGGCGGCAAGGCGTGGACCACACCGACGCGGACCAACTTCCCCGATTCATGCGCACGATCCAATTCCGGAAGACTTCCGGACGGCCAGTTTTACGTGATCAATAATATTTTGCCCATGACGCCGCGGAAGGGCGGCCGCTCGATGCTGGCAATCTCTTTGTCTCGGGACGGCCTCAATTTTGATCGAATGACCGTTCTTCGCTTCGTCACGCCGCCCCAGCGTCATGAAGGCAAGGCGAAATCGATCGGATACCAGTACCCACATTCGATCGTCGTCAAGGATCACCTTTGGGTCATCTATTCCGTAAACAAGGAAGACATGGAAGTCGCTCGAGTTCCGCTTGCTGAGCTTTATAAGAGCAATGGCTCCGCCCACAGTGCGGCCAATGTGCGCAGAAAGTAGTGTATGAAGCGTTCGCCTGGTTTCCGATTCCTTACCCTTCCTGGCTTGCCCGAAATCAGGGAAGCCCGGACCGGTGGCGGTAGTCTATACAACGATGCCCTACCGGCCGTGAAAGGAAGGTAGGCAGCTCAAAGACATTATGTACCTTCACGGGATTCAAATCCGACGAATTAACAATCTGGAAGGAGACGCAAAACAATGAAAATGATCATTGGCGGCCACAACGTCAACTCAAGCGACGGGGCAGTGCAGCACGTTATCAATCCGGCGACTCATCAGCCCATCGACACGGTGCCCATAGCCACAAAGGAGGATATGGAGCTGGCCGTAATCCACGCAAGGAAAGGCTTCAATGTCTGGTCGGGCGTACCGCTGCACAGGCGGATTGAAACCATCTACGCGTTCGAGCAGCTTTTCCAGGACCGCTGGCAGGACCTGCTCAAGCTGAGCATGCAGGAAGCGGGAAAGACCAAGGCTCTGGCCGCGGGAGAGATTCGTGTTACCAGTGCGCTAATCAGAAATTTTTGTGAAACCGCGCGGTCGCTGGGCGGTGAGACCTTTGCGCCCGGAAATCATCCTTTTGTCGAAAAGGACTTGGTTCTGACGGTGAGGGAGCCCTGGGGGGTGGTGTTGTGTGTGCTTCCGTTCAACAATCCGATCGAGCTCTTTGTCCAAAAGGTAGTGCCGGCGCTGCTGATGGGCAACTCCGTGATCGTCAAACCATCCTCCAACACACCGCTCTGCAATATAGTGATGACCGAGTTGCTGCTGCAAAGCGGGGTGGTGCCGGATGCGGTGCAAATCATCACGGGCAGCGGTGCCCAGGTCGGCAAACATATTGTGGCAAAGAAGGGAATCGATGTGGTGAGTTTGACCGGCAGCACGGAGGTCGGCATTCAGATCGCCAGGGATTGCGCCGCGCATCTGCACCGGCTGTCGCTGGAGTTGGGCGGCAATGACGCGTTGATTATATTGGACGACGCCGATCTGGATCTGGCCATAGGCGAATCTCTTTCGGGGCGTCATCTCAATGCCGGCCAAATCTGCTGCGCCAGCAAGCGCTTTCTGGTGCAAAACAGCATCAGGGAGGATTTTACTCGCAGGCTCCTTGAGAAGCTAAAGGGCATCAAAGTCGGAGATCCCAACGATGAAAGCACCACCTTCGGGCCGGTGATTTCCGAAACCGCGGCGATCGAAATAGAGCGGCATATTCAGCATGCGATTGCGCAGGGCGCGCGTTTGCTATTGGGAGGGAAGCGCTTTAACCGGACATTTATCGAGCCGACGCTGCTGACGGAGGTCCAGCCCCACATGGACATTGCCCGTGACCTGGAGATATTCGGCCCGGTGTGGCCGATCATTGGCTTCGATACAATCGAGGAAGCCATTGCCATAGCGAACGGTAGCAGCTATGGCCTTTCCAGCGGAGTGATCACGTGCGACACGGGAAAGGCGCTGCGGATCGCGAGGGCCATGCAGGCCGGTTGTTGTGTGATCAATGGTAGCGGTCTTTACCGGTCCGCGGACCAACCGTTCGGGGGCTACAAGATGAGCGGCCTCGGTCGCGAAGGCGGGCGCTTTACCTTGCAGGAAATGAGCCAGCTGAAGACCCTCGTGTTCAAGAATCAGTACCAGTTCGCCGAGACCTGATGTATAGGAGTCGAAAGGGAACTGATGTCGACCCACAGCGAAGAGTTTACTCTTTTATGATAACAGAGAAGTCTGGACGCGACCCCGTTTCATCACCAATGGTAATTCTGGAGAGAAGGAAGGATGGCGTTGCCATTCTGACCCTGAACCGTCCTCCGCTGAATCTGTTCACGCTGGCGATGACCAGGGTTTTTGATCAGAGATTGCGTGAGATCGGCACTGATTCCTCCATCAGAAGTGTGGTGCTGACCGGTGCGGGGGATCGCGCGTTTGGAGCCGGCTCGGACATAAAGGAATTCCCGGAATATATTGAGAAGGGAACGGTGATCGACGCAAAGCTCCGCTACGAAAACGAGGTATGTAACCGTCTCGAGGATCTGCCGCAACCCACGGTGGCCGCAATGAGAGGGGTCGCTCTCGGTGGCGGGCTTGAACTGGCTCTATGCTGCGATTTCCGAATCGGGGCGAATGACATGAAGCTCGCACTGCCCGAGATCAAGCTGGGTGTTTACCCTGGCGGCGGTGGCCTGATCCGGTTGCCCCGTGTCATTGGCGATTCACGCGCCAAGGAGATCATGTTTCTTGGCGAATTCATATCCGCCGAACAAGCCTTGGGCTGGGGCCTCCTCAACCGGATGGTTCCGAAGGAGGATGTGCTCAGCGCGGCTGTCGAATTCGCGGCCGCGTTGGCAAAACGACCGGCCCGGGCCATACAGATCATGAAAAAAGGTTTCCGCGACTTTGCGAACAAATCGCGGGAAGAAGCGGTTGAAATCAGTCTGGCGATGAGCGAGGTGGTTTTCGGCACCGAGGACGCGAAAGAAGGCGTCGATGCCTTTTTAAGAAAGAGGGATCCGGAGTATAAACATTTATGAACGATAGAAAGGACACCACGATGCTACTCGACGGCATGAGGGTTATCAGCTTCTGCCACTACCTGCAGGGGCCTGCGGCAACGCAATACCTCGCGGACATGGGGGCGGATGTAATCAAGATTGAGCCACCATGCGGACCACTCGAGCGCAGATGGTCCGGCGGGGATTCTTTTGTAGAAGGCGTGAGCAGTTTCTTCCTCAGCGCAAACCGTAACAAGCGCAGCATTGCGATCGACCTGAAGCATCCGGCGTCCAGGGAAATCGTTCAGCGACTAATTCAGCGTTCGCATGTTTTGGTGGAGAACTTTCGCTCGGGAGTGTTGGAGCGATTAGGCTATGGTTTGGAGGACGTTCGGAAAATGCGTCCTGATATCATTTACGTTTCGGCAACTGGCTACGGTTCATCAGGACCAATGAAGAACGCAGTCGGTCAGGATTTGTTGGTGCAAGCGAGAAGCGGCATGATTGCCGCAGCCGGAGACTACGGCATACGGCCCGTGCCGGCAGGCAACGCGGTGGTTGATCAGCACAGCGCGGCCCTCATAGCGATGGGAATTGCCGCCGCTTATGTGAAGCAGACGCGACTCGGGGAAGGCACGTTCATCGAGGCGAATCTATTGAATGCTGCCCTGGACCTGCAAACGGAGCCGCTCACGTCTTTCATGTGCAAACCGAGCCTGACCGCTGCGGTCTTTGAGCGCGATCCACATTTGGCGACCTGGTACCATCCGGCGCCTTACGGCGTGTACCAGATGGCCGACGATTTTGTGGTTCTGTCGATGAACAATACAGCCGGGATTCTTGCTGAAATTCTGGGAAGTGTAGTGCTGAAGGAATTGTCAACTCGAGATCTCCTCAAGGAACGGGATGCGTTCGCCCGTGAGCTAGCCAAGTTATTGCGCGAACTGCGTCTGTCGGACATGGGCGAGAAGTTTAGCAGCGCCGGTGTCTGGTTCGCGCGTGTACAAGATTACTGCGATCTAAAGACGGATCCGCAAGTGGCCGCAAACAAGGTGTTCCAGGATGTTTCCGTTAGGCAGTCAAAGGCAACACTGGTGAATCATCCATTGCGTTACGACGGCCAGATTCCGAAAGTTAGGCACATCGCGACCCGGTGTGGTCAAGATGGGCGGGATGTCCTTAGGGAGATCGGATTCGAGGAAGATCAAATCACAGGATATTTTTCCCAAGGGGTATTGTATGAGGAAGTGGAGGAGGAGTGAGTCATGGCACATCCTCAAAAAATTAGCCGCAAAGACGGGACGGGGCGCATGATGGCGAATTCACCGGCTGCAAGTGCCAGTCTTATTGAAAACGCTCTGGAACTCGGCATCAACAAATGCCTGCGCGACGCACACCGGTTGCCCGCCTTTCCGCATGTGACGAAAGACGGAGACTGGCTAACGAGCGAGCATGGCCGCTGGACGGGAGGCTTTTTCGTTGGAATGGTGTGGCTGGCGGGAGTGCTGCGGGAAGATTCGGAGATTTTGAGAATGGCGCATTCGTGGACCATGCGCTTGGCTCCGCGGGCCCCCGACCGCACCACCCATGACATGGGATTTCTCTTCGAGCCCAGTTGTGTGCGCGGGCATAATATCATGCCGGATGAGCGACTCCGGTCACTGGCCATCACGGCGGCACGCTCTCTGGCCTCGCGGTATGTGCCGCAGGGCCGCTACATCCCCGCGTGGGAGCCCGCCGAGGGCGCGCAGTACCGGGCCCTAGCGATCGTCGACACCGTGATGAACCTGCCGCTGCTCTGCTGGGCGGCGAAGGAGACCGGTGAAGGGCGCCTGCACGACATAGCCTTGCAGACGGTCAGCACCATCATCTCGCAGCATCTTCGCCCCGATGGCTCGACGTTCCATGTGGTCGACCATGATCCCCGCACCGGTGAGATCGCGCGGCGCGGCACCCATCAGGGCGCGCACGACAACTCCTGCTGGTCCCGCGGCCAGGCCTGGACCCTCTACGGATTCGCCCGCATGGCGGCCATTCATCCCTCGGACGAGGTGATGGCGGCGGCGCGAAACACCGCCGACTATTTCCTCCAGCAAATGGGCGACCGGGGCATCCCGCCGTGGGACTTCGACCCGGCCGCCGCAGGCGGGCCGGTCGATTCCGCCGCCGGAGCCATCGCGGCCAGCGGATTGCTTGAACTGGGCCGCCAGACCGGCGACAGGCGCTACGCGGAGTCCGCGGAGCGGATCGTTCAGGGGCTGATTGCCGGCTGCGTCGATTTCGAGCATCCGGAGAAGCCCGGCCTTCTGATGCATGGCACGGTCGATTACCCGCGCCGTTCCGGCGTCGATGAGTCGCTCATTTATGGTGATCACTATTTCATGGAGGCCCTCGTGAAACTGCGACGGCCGGGGCTATGGGAAATCCTTGGGTGCGTATGAGCCCAAGCGGTCTAAGGTGGCCCCAGGCGCGACGACGACAGGGTGGTGAATGATGATGAATCAGCCCAATATTCTTCTCGTAATGGCCGACCAAGTGAACCCGGCCTTCCTGCCCGCCTACGGTCACTCGGTGGTAAAGATGCCGAACCTTGCCCGCATCGCGGCTGACGGCGTGGTTTTCGACACCGCCTACTGCACGAATCCCATTTGTGCACCGTCGCGATTCTCGATGCTGACGGGAAGGCTGGCCTCCAGTCTCGGCGTCTACGACCACGGCTGCGAAATGCCCGCCTCGGTTCCGACCGTGATGCACTATCTGCGCCAGCGCGGGTATCACACCGCCCTGTCCGGCAAGATGCATTTCCTCGGCCCGGACCAGCTCCATGGATACGAGGAGCGGCTGACTACGGACATCTACCCCTCTGATTTTGGCTGGGGCCCCGACTGGCGGGCCGGCACTCCGGAAATCCCCTGGGCGCCGACGGGAATCAGCCCGCGTACGGTTTTGGAGGCTGGCCCGTGCGCACGCAGCCTGCAACTCGACTACGACGAGGACGTCGCGCACCGGGCCATCCAGAAGATTTACGACCTTGCGCGTTGTCCCCAACCTCAACCGTTCTTCCTCACGGTTTCGTTTTCGCAGCCGCACAGCCCGTTCGTGGCCAGTCGCGAGCATTGGGATCGGTACCAGAACGATGACATCGACCTGCCGCGGGTGCCGCCGCTCGCGCTCGAGCAGATGGATGCGCATTCACGGCGTCTTCATCACATGTTCCGCATCGACGAATACACCGTCACCGCGGCCAACGTGCGCAACGCCCGTCGTGCCTATTACGGGATGCTGAGCTACATCGACGACAAGATCGGCGAACTCATGTCGGTCCTAGGCGGGACCGGCCTCCTCGAAGACACGTTGGTCGTTTTTACGTCCGATCACGGCGAGATGCTGGGCGAGCGGGGACTTTGGTACAAGCAGTCACTGCTGGAAGGGTCGGTCCGTGTTCCACTGATCATTCGTCCGCCGGGTCGGGAACAGGCCCAGGCAAGAGGGCGGCGCGTTGCCCAACCCGTCTCCCTGCTCGATCTACTGCCCACGCTGGTCGAACTGGGATCCGGCGGCGCACCGGTCGACTATGTCGAGCCGATCGCCGGCCACAGCCTACTGCCCTTGCTGTCGCCGGACTCAAGCGCTTGGGCGCATCCCGTTTTTGCCGAATACTCGGCGGAAGGCACCTACGCACCTTGCTTGATGGTGAGAAAGGGGAAGTACAAGTACATCTACTGCGAAACCGATCCGGCGCTGCTTTTCGATTTGGAGACCGATCCTGACGAGTTGGACAATCTTGCCGGGCAGCGGGCCCATGCCGGCACCTTGTCCGATATGCACGATGAACTGCTGCGGGTCTGGGCCCCTGAGCAATACCGGCGGGACGCCCTGGCTTCGCAGAAACGGCAGTGGTTCATCCAGCGGGTGCTGGCGAAAACCACCCCAGATCCCTGGGTTTTCCAGCCCACCACGAACGCGAGGGAGCAGTATGTTCGCAGCGGCGCAAACACTACTTTTGTCAAAGGACAGGCCAGGTTGCCCTATGTCAAACCCGTTGAACCAGACAAACCGCGGTAAGACTGATGCTGCACAAAAAAAACCTGAGACCTGATAGTAGCGGGATCAATATACATGCCATAACAGGAGTGAATACCGCTACGCCCCTTACGAATTCGTTCAGTTTTGTGAGCTGTTCGCGGGATGAATATTTCCGGCGCACGCATTGCAGGCTCCTCGCCGCCAACCTGGCGGGTGGCGAGAATCCGGCAGACTACAGGCTCGTCGGGAGCATGGTGAAAAACGTCTGCTTGGCCAACACTCGCACCTCTTTCGGCCTTGGATGGGGTCCGGAGTTTCCCGCGAAACGCGGCTCTCCCTGCGGGCCGACAGTTTGACGGCAACTCCCTCCCGTTCACCCCAACTCCAGTCATGTCCAACCCCAGCATTTCCTCGGACTCGTTTCAGCCAGCCACCAACTACCGCTGGATTGTCTGCGCCCTGCTGTTCTTCGCGACGATGATCAATTTCATCGACCGGCAGATCCTCGGCCTGATCAAACCGATCCTGGATGAGCAGCTGCACTGGACCAACGAGCAGTTCGGCTACACCAACGCGTTCTTCCAGCTTTCCTATGCGGTCAGCCTGCTGATCTTCGGCTGGGTGGTGGACAGGTTCGGCACGAAGATCGGCTACGGTGTTTCCATCGTGGCGTGGAGCATGGCCGCGATTGGCCACGCGTTGGTTTCAACGATCAGCGGATTCTATGTCGCGCGGGTGATGTTGGGGCTCGGCGAAGGCGGAAACTTTCCGGCCGCGATCAAGACGGTGGCGCTCTGGTTTCCCAAGCGCGAGCGGGCGACGGCGACGGCAATCTTCGGCGCCGGCACCAATGTCGGTGCGATTGCCGCTCCGCTGCTCGTTCCCG
>CANJIU010000135.1 GCA_947474365.1 Opitutia bacterium
CATTTGGCAGGCCAAGGCGGAAGAAATCCTCGCCAAAATCGAACGCTGTCGTCGGCGCCTGGAGCAAATCGAGCCGGGCTGCACGCTCCCGAAGCGCCGGAAAAAGGCCGCCTGAATTACGTATAGTCATTTACGCAGCACTACACTAGCGGCAGTACGCCGCTGAATTACCAATGGCGGAAAGACGGTACGGCGCTGAACGGAGCAACTGCTTCTACGCTGACATTGAACAACGTCCAGACTGCCGACGCCGGGAGCTACACGGTCGTTGTGAGCAACAGCGCCGGTAGCGTTACCAGCAGTGCGGCGGCGTTGACGATTTCCTCGGGTCCCGGCCCTGCCGTGACCACACAAGAGACTTGGACCATCCAATCGTCACCGACCACACAAAATCTCTGGAGCGTTTGTTATGGGGGCGGTCAGTTCGTCGCAGTGGGTGAAGGGGGCACGATCATCACCTCCCCCGACGGCTCGACGTGGACCAAGAGGGTTTCAGGCAATTCCCTTTGGCTCGTTAGCGTCGGCTACGGCAATGGACTGTTTGTCGCCGTTGGCGACCAAGGTACGATCCTGACGTCCCCAGACGGGGTGGCGTGGACAACTCGAAGAACCGGAGGCACACGCATCAACGCCGTGACCTTCGGCAACGGCATTTTTCTCGCGGTGGATGAAGGCGGCGGGAGTTGGAAGTCGAGCGATGGCATCAACTGGAGTTTCAACTCCACTTATTTTGGGGGCACCCAACTCCGGGGACTGGTGTTCGTTCCACCAACGTTCGTTGTCACGGGTGCCAGTGGTCGCATTCAGGTCACGAGCGATGGAGAAAGTTGGACTCCACGCACGATCAACACGACCGCGTTCGTCGAGAGTATAGCCTATGGCCGCGGAACCTATGTCGTGCTTGGCGCTTCGAACCTGACTTTCACGTCCCGCGATTCAGTAACTTGGACGCCTCAGAAAAATTCACCGGCCTATTTTCATGGTGTCGGCTACTTCAACGAGTTATTTGTCGGCGCAACCGACAATGGTTCGATTGTCACATCTCCGGATGGCAAGGACTGGACCGTGCGTACGACCGGATCCACACAACTCCTCATCGCCGTCGCCAACAACGATACCACGGGAATCGTAGTCGGGTTCGGAGGAACCATCCTTCGTTCCATCGCGGTGAAGAGGCCACCGACCATCCTTGACCACCCGGACAGCATTGTGGAGGCAGCGGGAAACAACGTGCTCTTGAGGGCCATCGCCGACGGCTCTTCCCCTCTCGTTTACCAATGGTTTTTCAACAGCGTTCCCCTGAGAGGAGCAACAGACGATACGCTTTTATTAAGCAACGTGCAGGCAGCCCAAGCAGGCCGCTATACGCTGTCTGTGAGCAACTCAGTGGGAGTGGTCAGCAGTAACGCCGCCGTGCTCGCGGTGCTGCCGTCATTTCCCGCCACCACCCCCATCATCGATTCTTCGTTTACATCAAACCCTTCCCCAACCTCCGCCCCTGAGGCCGCCATCGAACAACCTGACGGGAAAATCATCATCGGGGGTAAGTTTATTTACCTTTTCAATGGAGTTCCCCAGTTCGGGATTGCACGGCTCAACTCTGACGGCTCGCTCGACCCGACGTTCAAGACGGGTTCAGGCGTGGGTGGTACCGACGCTGGTGTCGGCACACTAGCCATCCAAACCGATGGCAAGGTTTTGATCGGCGGAGTATTCACCTCCGTCGCAGGGGTCCCGCGCGTTAACCTCGCCCGCCTGAGCCCAACAGGTGAAGTCGATACCACCTTCGTGCCGCCGACCAACCTGACCGGATCCGTGTCTCAGATCGTGGTTCAATCGGATGGCAAGGTTCTTGTTCTTTCAGGCGGATCGATCCGACGCCTCAATCCTGACGGTTCCGTCGACCAAACTTTTGCCAGCTCACCGCTCGCAACATCCTCGGTTACGATGTTTGCGACGAGTGCTGCTACCGGCCGAATAATCGCTGCAGTAGTTACCAGTTCAGCTGGAGTTGGAGCCCAATTACTCCTGAAGGCATTTAATTTTGATGGGGCGGCAGACTCCGGATTCTCGCAGCTAGTTGGAACGGCTTTGTTTTCGAATCAACTTTCGTCGCTAATCCTTCTCAAGGTGGTCCAAGGAGAACGGGTGGTTGTCGGCAAGGGAGGCGGGTTTGGGAATATACAGGGGGCATTCGAAATCAGGAGGCTCAATAGCGATGGTTCTCCTGATTTAAGTTTTTCTCCGATAGGTGAGCAGCTCTTTAGGTCATCTGTAGCGGCGCAAACCGATTCATTGGAGAGGATTATTTGCAATAGCTTTGGTTCCGGGGTAGGTTCAACAACTGTTCGGTACAACACTGACGGAACCAAAGATCCCACGTTCCGATTTAACACCTCATTCACGCCTGCCAACACTCCTATTCGCGCAGTCGCGTTGTCGCAGGGAAGATTATTATTACTCGGTGAATTTTCAGCAGTCGACGGGGTGCAGCGCAGTCGTATCGCTCGCACCGTCGCCAGTAACGGCGCACAGAGCAACTTGCCACAGATCGCACCGGCAACCCCGACAGGCACCCAAGTTCAAGCGGGGTCCAACGTAACTTTTAAGATCATAACGGCTGGCACCGGTCCATTTACCTATAGCTACAGCAATGGGCCAACTAATATTATCACCGGTGGTGGGCCACGTAATACAGCCACGCTCGTTGACGGCGTGATGACCATAACAAATGTTCAAGGCAGCGGGATTTATACTCTAAACGTCACGAATGCGGCCGGGACTACGACCGCATATTATAGTTTGGAGGTTAGGCCAGCCGCACCGCTCGTTCTCGGTGTGCCCCAGAATCTCTCGGTTAACGCAGGACGATCTGCGGTTTTTACCGTTGATGCGATAGGCAGCGACCCGCGCAGCTACCAATGGTTTTTTAACGACACGCCAGTTGGAACGAATAACCAGACGCTCACGGTGCCCAATGTCGCAGCAACAAGTGCAGGAACGTACACTGTTGTCGTCCGCAATAACCTGGGAACGGCAACCAGCTCAGTACGCTTGTCCGTCGATGACACCTCACGTCTTACTAATATCGCCACGCGCGGTCTGACCGGAGCTGGGGAGAATGTATTAATCGTCGGCTTTGTTATTACCGGTCCCACTGCGAAGACGGTGCTGATTCGGGGCATTGGCCCGTCCCTCGCCTTGTTCGGTCTCTCCGGTTCAGTCGTGGACCCAATCCTATCGCTCTACGATTCTGCGGGAACCAAGATTGTCGAAAACGACAATTGGGGTACGGCCGGGGGCGGAGTAACCAGTTCGCTCTTCTCGCAGCTTGGGGCGTTCCCCCTGCCCGCAGGTAGCCTCGACTCGGCGATAGTGCGCTCGTTGCAGCCGGGGCGCTACACGGCACAGTTATCTGACGCGGCTGGACGCAGTGGGGTGGGCTTGGTGGAGATTTATGAGAATGACCTGCTGCCATCGCGATTGGTGAATCTTTCATCCCGCGTGCTGGTCGGGGCCGGTTCCAGCTTGGCGATCCCGGGCATTGTGGTGCGTGGACCCGTGCCGAGGAAACTATTGATCCGTGCAGTTGGTCCGACCTTGTCCTCGTTTGGCGTTCAGACGCCGCTTGCCGATCCTGTTTTGACCATTGTCGGAGCAAACAACGAGACGGTCGCGAGCAATGACAATTGGGGTGCCGCCACCAACGCCGCAGAAATCGGCACCACCTCCGCAGCAGCCGGGGCATTCCCCTTGCCCGCAGGCTCAAAAGACGCGGCGCTGGTTTTGACGCTACCTCCCGGAAATTACACCGCGTTGGTCACCGGGTCCGGTGATACTTCCGGCATCGCGCTGATCGAGGTTTACGAGGTTCCGTAGTCCCAAAACCAGCCGAGCCTGCCAACTTGGGGCGGGTCTACCCCTCCCGCTCGACAGAAACGCCTGAAATCGCAACAGACGGCGCGGAGTCAGGCTGCGTCCCTCTCTGGGCACCGACGAGGTTCTGCACGGTCACGTTCAGCGCGGTCAGCATCTGCGGATTCCAGCGCCCATTCGCCTCCCCGGCAGCGTCCTTGAGCTGTTTCGGAAGTCCGACGACACCGATGCGGTGCAACGCGTTCGCCAGATTCGAGAGGGTAAACGAGCAGGTGTTGAGCGTGTTGGCCCGGGTGTTGACGCTCTTTTTCGACTCAACCTGCTGAACCACCTCGTGGACCTTGCGTATCACCTCCAGTGCGACGTCGCCGAACGCCCGGATCACCGCACCGTCAACCTTGGCGGCTTGAAGGATTGCGACCGCGGCATCGCCCTCCTTCAACCGCGCCTCCAGATGCGCGGCGCGGAGAGTCGCCCAGCCTTCGTCGCACGCGGCTCTGCGGATCCGAACCTCCGACACATTGAACTCCGCGCCAAGCTCGGCGTATGCGGCGCGCTCGGGTCGCTCAATGAAAGCCTTGCGCAAGGCCGGCCAGTTGATTTCTCGCGGTGGTGTCGGCGTAAATCTCACGCCGTCACAATGTCATCACGCCAGTTAAGGTCAATTCCAATGATGCTTAACGAGCATCACAAGACCGTTCGTGATGCCTTCGACGCAAGTTCCCCGCCGCCGATGATGACAGTCTCAAGCATCGCCAACGGCTCACGGAGGCGCAGGCTCGTCGCCAAGTCCGAGCGTGAACCGGAAGTCGAAATGAATTCCAAACTGCAACCCGTGGTCCTCCATCTGCCGCACGACTCGACGGTGATTCCGCCCGAGTATCGTGACCAATTTATGCTCAGCATTGAACAGCTGGCGGCCGAGCTCGTGACGATGACGGACTCGCACACCGCTGCCATTTTCAGTGGCATCACTTCGGACCGACTGACCGTTCGGTGCCCTGTCAGCCGGCTGCTCGTCGACGTCGAACGGTTCGCGGACGATGCGCAGGAAATCATGGTCGCACGCGGGATGGGCGTCGTCTACACCCAGACATCCGCTGGACAACGACTGCGGAGGACATTGCGTCCAGGCGAGCGAGACTCGCTGCTGGAGCGTTTCTACGAACCACACCACAGGCGACTGACGCAGGCGGTCTCCGCGGCGTTGCAGGAGTCAGGGACCGTTTTGCTGCTCGACGCCCACAGCTTCCCCTCTCGCCCACTCACCTACGAATTGGTGCAAGACCGTGCCCGCCCGGACATCTGCATCGGCACCGACAATTTCCACACGCCAACCGCGGTTGCGGACACGTTCATGGCGGCATTCGCCGACGCAGGGTTCAGCGTGGCGTTGAACAGGCCATTCGCCGGGGCGATTGTGCCGATGGAGTTTTACCGAACGAACCCCGCCGTCCACTCGGTCATGGTCGAGGTCAATCGGGCGCTATACATGAACGAAAAAACCGGCGAGCGATTGCCGTGCTTCGACGAGGTCGCGGTGCGTGTGAGAGCGTGTTGCGTCAGGGGATCGACGCCTGGTCGAAAACCAGCACTCCCTCGGTGCTGAATGCGCAATTGGACTCCACGCCCGACCAGAAAGAGCGGCTTCGGCAGGCTTTCCAAAAGCAGCCTCTGGCAACGACCACCCAGCGGATAGGTAGACCTCGACCCGCCAATTGAAATGCCAATTGCAATCCGTGAATGGTCCGGATGGCACCAAAGTCCGCGCGGGCGCGAGGACATTGCCGTACCGCTGGCGGGGGGTATGGGGGTGGCGGGAATCGGGGTTCGGCATCGATTTATTGCCTTTGCGCCATCCTTGGCGCTTGGCGTCACTGGCGTTATTTTAGGACTTTGGGCCTATTTTTTTAGGACTTTTCCGGACTCCAGAAACGAAAAACCCCGGTTAACTCATAGGTCAACCGGGGCTTCCGTGGAAATGGAGCGGGCGAAGAGACTCGAACTCTCGACGTCCACCTTGGCAAGGTGGTGCTCTACCAACTGAGCTACGCCCGCAAAACAGGGTGCTAGGACTAGGCGCGTCTCCGGTTCCGTCAACTGCTATTTTCAGGACCTGAATTTTAACCCCCTATCCGCTTGGAAATGGTCACGGGCGCCCCGACCGAAATGCGCGGTTCGGTGTGTCCCAGACAATCCGCGCCAGTAGAATCCGGTTTGGGCCGGCTGGCTTCGACGCGGGCGGGCTTTCCGAGGTAATCACCCATGTTTCCTCCGGACTGAAATCCATCACCCCGAAGTTTCCAAGGTCCGCCCCTCCCGCCTCGGGAATCAGCACCTGTTCACTGGCGCGTATTGCTACCAGTTTCTCGGGATCAACCCTCGCGATGAAAAGGGGCGCGCGATGACGCATCACGTGGTCGTTGTTGGCCCCGCGCCGGGTATAAATGACGTAAAGCGCGTCGTGCCGCGTCACCCAATGCTGCTGCGTGTTGTAACTGCCCAACACCGCTCCGTCGTCGAATTTCCACTCGATGAACGGTTCAAAGCGGATCCCGTCGATGCTGCGGGCGACAAACGCCGAGTGGTCGGCGCGCAGGGTGAGAAAGGTCCGCCGCTGAAACGCGGCGACGGAAGGTTCGTACAGGCCGCGCTCCCGGGGGATCGTGAGTTCGCTCCCATGTTCGCGGTAGGTGAGCGTCGTGCCGTCGAAGCTGCAGCGTGCGACCACGGTGGTGTAGAAACGGGTCTTCGGATCCTTGCGGTAGCGGATCGGAAGCAGGATGTCGCCGTTCGGCAGGTCGACCCGCTGGTGGCAGCCTGAGTTCGGCTCAAGAATCGGTTTTCCTTCGTGATCGGTCTTGGGCAGCGCGAGAAGGTTCAACCTGCTCCACTCGCCGGTTGTGGGGTTGAACGTCGCGTACGAGACGTTTTCAAGCGCGCGATCCTCGGTTGTGCCGCCGCGGAAGCCGAACGTCTTGCCCGTTGCGAGCACGCGCCCGGTGGCCGCGTGCCATTGGGGGCAGACGTCGCCCATCACGAAGTCATGCCCTTCGGGCATCCGGGCGCGGCGCAGGTGATCAATGCGAACCGGTGGTGTCCACGTGCGGCCCGCGTCGGTGGATTCGAGGGAGAACAGGTCCCGGTAGCCATGCGCTCCGGTTTTCTCCGTCTCCTGCGTCGTGATGATCACCCGGCTCGGATTGCCGGGAATCAGCGCCCCGCGCGATTGCGTGAGATAATACTCGCGGGGGCTCGTGGCAATGACTCCCGCTTCGATGCGGAAGTCGGCGGCGGTCGCCACTGCGGTGGCCGTGATAAACGCGACGAACCCAAGGGCCAGTCGTGGCTGGAACGTGGCAGAAGGCATGGCGGATGAGACGTGAAGATGCAGGGTCTTGTCGATTGCCGGCGCGTGACGCCGTCGGCCTACGGGACGCTGAAACGCGCAAACGTGATCTTCTCGTAGGCGCGTTTGTCGCCCCGTTCGTAGAGGCAGCCCGCTTCCTTCCGGCCGAGCGCGACGAGACTCGAATAGGCCGAAGGTCCGGCGTGCAATGGGGTGACGTCGCGCCAGGTGGCGCCGTGATCGGAACTGGAGCGAACCGTGACGTTGACCCGGGTCTTTGCGGCCGGATTGGAAAACAGGAGGAGTTTCGCGGCGTCGTGCCGGAGGATGCTGCCTTGGCAGACCGGTTCGATCAGGCCGTCGGCATCAACCGGCGCGCTCCAGGTCGCCCCGCCATCGGTGCTGCTGGCGTGGAGGCGCACGCCGGTTCCGCGGTACGAGCGCAGGTTCATCAGCAGGGTTCCGCGGCCGTCGAAGAGTTCGGCGACCTGGCATTCGTTCAGATCGGGACCGATGGATGCGCCGAGTTGCCACGTCAGACCGTGGTCGTCGGAAAAAATCGCATGGGCGCCGGAGCGCGGTTTTGCCGTCGCTGCGTCGTCGTAGTAGTGGTCGCAGGGAATCACGAGCCGGCCCCGGTGCGGGCCGTGTTTGATCTGAATTCCGACGCCTGGACCGGTGGCGTACCAGGTCCAGGCGGTATTTTTGACCGACGCGGTGATTTCGGCCGGCTTTGTCCACGTCACCCCGTGATCCATCGAATGGGAAACCCAAACGGTACGGGTGCCTTTCGCGGTGCGGGCCTCGATGGCGCGCTGACCGTCGGTGCCGAGGTTGTGCGTGAGCAGCAGCCAGAGCGCGCCGGTGTTTTCATCGAGGACCGGGCAGGGGTTGCCACAAGTGTTGGTCGCGTCGTCCCAGACAACCTGCAGGGGGCTCCAGGTGCGACCGTCGTCCAGCGAGCGTTTGAGGACGAGGTCGATGTCTCCGGTGTCGCTGCTGCTTGATTTTCGGCCCTCGCAAAACGCAAGAATGCTTCCGTTGGCGGCGCGGATGACCGCCGGAATGCGGTACGTATGGTAGCCCTCGCGGCCGGAGATGAACACGTCGGTCTGCACGACCGGTGGCGCGGAAAATGCCACGACGGCGCTTGCGGCAAGCGCGGAGAGGAGGCGCAGGAGCGGCATGGCGGAATAAGAGTTGGCCTGAGGAGGATGCTGAACCAGGGGATTGGGGAACGATGGCCGACCGCTTTACCGCTGCACTCGGATCGGCAGAGGGGCGCGGCGAATCGGTTATGGCGGCGGAGCGGGTGGGGCCGGGCTTTTCCGCGCTCCCAGCAAACGAACGACGACGGGGAGAAATTCTGAAAGGGTGAAGGGCTTCTCGACGATTTCGTTGACCCCGGCTTGGCGTGCGGCCGCCGCATCGGAGCTGCGCACGTTTCCTGAAATCAGCACGATGGGAATATCCGGCCGAGTTTGCCGGACCTCGCGGGCCAGCTCGATGCCGGACATCGTGGGCATTGAGAGATCAGTGATCACAAGGTCAAAGTCGTGCGGGCGCTGCCGAAACGCCAGCAGGGCTTCCGTCGGCTGAAGGTGCCCTTCGACGGCAAGACCCCGTTGCTGGAAGAATGTTTTGGAAAAGAGCACCAAGGGTTCCTCGTCATCGACAAACAGGATACGACCGGCGACGCGGGTTGCGTTCGCGGCCGCTCCAGGGACGGTGGTGGTGTGGGATGGGCCGGTCAGCGTCTCGCTGGCAACGGGGAAGAAAAGGCTAAAGGTGCTGCCGGCGCCGGCGGAAGACTTGACTGCGACCGCACCGCCGCACGCCCGCATGATCCCGTGGACAACGGACAATCCGAGGCCGCTGCCTTCTCCCGGACTTCGGGTGGTGAAGAACGGATCGAAAATGCGCGAGCGGATCTCCGGAGCGATGCCGATGCCGTTGTCGCGCACATCAACCCGGGCATAGTGGCCAGGCGCGAGATCCGGATGGGGCGGCGGACCGCCGGCCTCGAGATGGAATTCGCCCAGGACATATTCGATGCGACCAGGCCGGTGTTCGAGCGCGTGGCACGCGTTAGTGCCGAGGTTGAGCAGGACCTGGTTGAGCTTGGTGCTGTCGATCCGGGCGGGTGGCACGGGAGAGGGGCTGATTTTGACGATCTCCAAGTTGGTCGGTACAGTGGCCTGCAGCATGTCGATCACCTCGTCCACGACGGGGACCAACTCCGTGGCCTGCGGTTTCGAACTTTCGGGGCGGCTGAAGGTGAGGATGCGTCGGACCAGCTCGCGGGCGCGCATGCCCGACTGTTTGATTTTTTCGAGATAGCCGGAAGGTTTCCCGGCTTGGAACGCCTCGAGGGCGGCGAGTTCGACGTTGCCCAGGATGGCGCCGAGGATGTTGTTGAAGTCATGGGCGATTCCGCCGGCGAGTGTCCCGACCGCCTCTAGTTTTTGCGATTGCCGCAGCTGCTCCTCGAGTCGGAGGCGTTCGATTTCCGCAAGTTGGCGGCTGGTGACATCGGTCACTACTCCGATGATCCGAATCCGGCCGGAGAGGTCGGCGAGCTCCTGCGGTCGGCATCGAATCTCAATCCACCGCTCTGTTCCCCCCGGAGGCGTGATGCGGTGCATGTAGCGGAATTCCGACATGAGACCCTCCACGAGTTCGTGCAGCGCCCGCCGAAGTGGCTCCGCTTCAACTGCAGGCACGTCGCGCACAAGATTGTCGACGGGACCGGAGAGCGTGCCAGGGCGGACACCGTAGATCGCCTCGGCGTCCAGCGAGGCTGAAAGGCGATCGTTGACCGGGTCGATTTCCCACGATCCCATCCTGGCCGCCTGCATCGCCAGCCGGAGTCGCTCCTCGTTTTTCCGCAGCGCGGCCTCGGTTTCCATGCGGGCGATGGCCGCGCCGCAATGATCCGCCAGGGTTTCGAGCAGTCGCACGTCCGAGTCGGTGAACCGGTTCAGCGTGTAGCTTTGCAGCGACAGGATGCCGACTACGCGTTGTTCCCATTTTACCGGTGCGTACATGATCGAGAGGCTGCGTCGGGATGTGACGCCTAATGGTCGGAGCGGGTGCTGCGAGTCGAATGGGCTGTTGGTGTCACGATTGATGAGAAGCGATTCACCTCGCAAGACGGGGCGAACTTGCGGGCTCAGCGTCCGAATCGTCGTGTCGACCGGGCGAGGCGCGTCCTCCCCTTCCGGGGTATCTTCGAAATAGGCATGGTAACCGACGGCTCCGTTTTCTTCGACCAGGGCGAGAAAAAAAGCGTCGTAGTGGAAGAGCGTGCGGGCGGCCCGACCCACCTCCCGCCCGAGCGCCGAGATCTCGAGCGGCGCGGTCAGTGACTTCGCGAGGCCACGCAGGGCTTCCTGTACCTGGGAATTGCGTTTCGCGACCGAGATATCGCGCGCGATCATGGCGGTGAATTCCAACGTGCCGTCGGGGGAACGGCGGGGAAAAAGCATCTGTGAGACGGGAATCTCCCGGCCGGTGACATGCCGCAACGCGGATTCTCCCGACCACGTGCCGTCGCGCAGTGCCGCCGGGAGCGCCTGCTCGCTGAACTGTGACCGGGCCCATTCCGGCAGCAGGCTGCGGGCGGACAGCTTTCGGATGTCTTCGGCGGGAGCGATGCCGACCATGGCGCGACCCGCCGCGTTGATGTAGACGAGCTGATCTTGGGTGTCGTAGTATGCAACGAAGTCGCTCGTATTTTCCAGGACGAGCGCAAGGCGGGCCAAGGCTTCTGCCAGCCGGCGTTCACGGTCCAACGCTTCCCGCGCCGCGCGGGTCTGCCGGTTGGCGGTGAACCAGGCGGCGCTGAACGCGAGTCCCAACGCGCCGCATGCGGCCAAGGCCTGAAACCAGTGGGTCTGCCAGTAGAACGGCGCGATTTTGAACGCGACATTGGTGTCGGTTTGACTCCACACCCCGTCGCTCGACGAAGCACGAATCCGGAGCGAATGGTCCCCCGGCGGCAATTCGAGGAAACTGATCGTCGACTCGTTCTGCAAATCCTGCCACTCGCCGCCATGATCGAGGCGGATGTGGAAACGCTGCTTCCGGGGGGCGGTGAAATCGAGCGCGGCAAAGTTGATGCGGATGAGCCGGCTGCCGGCGGGAAGGAGTGGAGTCTCGGTTGCCGGCAACGCTTGCTCGACGGGGCGCGTCGACTCGCGCGGCACGTAGCTGATCGACTCCCCCACGATGCGGGGCGGGGCGGCGTTCAGGTGGAGGGCGGCAGGATCCACCGTCGCGGCACCGCGGATCAGCGCAAACCAAAGGTGGCCGTTGTCAGCCCTGGCCACGGTCGGCTGCGTGCCAAACGGAAAATCGAGATCCCTCATTCCGTCGTTGCGGTCAAACACATGCAGCTTCGGTTCCGTCGTGTGATCCCGGGCGAGCGCCCACAGGTGCTCGGGATCGGCGCGGACCACATTCCGGCCTGAACCAAACCAGAGGTTGCCGAGTTGGTCCGGGACCAGCGCGGCGATGGAATGGCCGGGGAGACCGCGCTCCCGATCGATCCAATGGACCCTGCCTTCGTGGTGCACCGCCAGTCCGTGACCCGCCGTGCCGATCCAAATGCGGCCGCGGGCATCGACCAACAACGTCGAGATGCGGCAGGCGACGGGCAGTTGGACCAGGGGATGCGGATTTACCGTTGAATCCGCGAAGGTAAAAATCTGGTGCTGTCGGGCGAGGAGCATCGTGCCATCCTGCCGCTCGGCGAAAATCGTCGGGCGCAGGTTGTTCTCGGCGGCCTCCATTTTGATTTCCCGCAACTGATCGTTTTCCCTCAATGCCACGTGACGGTCGCCGCCCGCCCAGAGGCGGCCCTTGGAGTCCTCGAACAGGGTACTGACCGTTTCGGTTCGGCCGAACACCGCGGTTTCCTCCGACGTGATCTGGTTTTCGCGCAGCCGCATTAGCCCGCGGCTGAAGGCCCCCAGCCAGACGGTGTTGTCGTGCGTCCGCAACGCCGTCCGGAAACGCACGTCCTCGTCGCCGCTCAGCTCGGGTGGGCGCACGGTCGTAGTGCCGTCAAAGTACCGAAGCCCCGCGCCGTAGGGGGTAAAGAGGACGCGCCCTTCCGGTAGCGTGGTGACGGTCAGCACTTCACGATCGCCCAGACCTTCCAATTCGCCCAGGTAACGAAAGCGCACGGGGCGAAACCGGGACAGCCCTCCCACGCCGTTGCCCACCCACACGCTGCCGTCCTCGATCGGAAACACCGTGCGGGTGCCTCCGGAGTGAGGCAGTCCGTCCTCCTTCTGGATATGTTTCACCTGCCCGTCAGGCCGGATGCGATACACCCCTGAATCCACCGACGGCAGCCAAAGCGTGCCGGTGGCATCCTCGGTCAGTTGCCAGAATGTCGTCACTTCCTGGGAGAGCGGCGTGCGCGACACCACGTGTCCGCCGCGGAGGCGGAGGACCTCGTTGCGGCACACGATCACGGCGTGGCCATCTCGGGTTTGGCCGGCGCCGAGCGCGCGTTTCCCGATCGTCGGCTCCTCCGATGAGAGTGATTTCCACTTTCCGTCGACCAAGGTACCGGCAAACCCGGCGCGAACCGCATAGAGTGTGCCGTCGCGATCGAAGCCGGCGATCGTGCCACCGGCTCCCGGTGGTGGCGACAATTCGCTAAACCGGCTCCCGTCGAATCGCATCACGTGCCCGCTGAAACGGGTGATGACGACCGTGCTCCCGGGACCGTCGGCGTAACTTCGCGCATAATCCGTGCGATCCCGCCAACCGTCCGCCTCTTCGCAACGCTTCCAGTTTTTTCCGTCAAACCGCACGAGACCATCGTTGGTGCTAAACCAGACCCGGCCGCTCCGGTCGTGAAACATGTTGATGATCCCGGTTGTTCGCAGGCCGGGCATTGCGGCTGGAGCCCATGCCTTGAAGTCCTGGCCGTTGAAGCGAACGAGCCCGCGATAGGTACCCATCCAAAGATAGCCATCGGGCGCGGAGACAATTCCGGAACAGGAATTTTCCGGAAATCCTTCCTCCAATCCCCAGCTGTCCGCCTGATATTCGCTTTGAAACGGGACGGGTACGGGCTTGCCGAAAAGTCCGGGAGTAGCGGCGATGGCGGAAATCGCCCACGCGAGGATCACGCCGACGCGACGCAACGCTCCCCGAAGAAATTGAAGGAAAGTCTGGGGGAGGGGGGCCATCTAACCTAGATTGAACAGGGCGACAAGACGTCGTCACGGAAAATGCCCGTGGCGCGGGGGCGGCTCCGTGTTGCCACTCGCTCAGAACGACCCGCGGATCCCTACATTGGTGTAGAAACCCAGTTCCTGCCGACGGGTGAGCTTGGCGTAATCGGGCGTCGTGGGGGCGTAGCGCTGCAGGTTTTGCACGAACCCGCCAAGATCGACGACCGAGGCATAGACCACGTAGCGCTTGGTCAGGCTGTACTGGACATTGAGACCCAGCCGCGTCCGTTTCGCCTGGTAGTTGAACGTGCCCACCGGGGTCGTGGCGTTGGCGGCGACGGCGCCGGTGTTGACATCGCTCAGGTAGCTGATCGTGGCCTTAAGCACGAAGCGGGAACGCACGAAGTTGATGCCGCCGGCGACTGTCTTCGGGGTATAGCCCGAGAAATCCGCGGTGTTGCTGCCACTCAGGTTGAGTTTCGTCGCGTTGATGTAGACCTGAAGTCCGCGCGCCCAGTGCGGGAGAAATGTGAGCGACTGCCGGTAGCTGAACTCGATGCCCTGAATCTTGGCGTCACCGCCGTTGGCGCGCGTGTTGATCGAGTAATTGAGCAGCGTGGGATCGCTCTCGAGCCCGTAGGTTTCGAGCAGGGCCGGCGTCGCGGCGGTGCTCACCGAGGTGAAGAAATCCTTGATGCTCTTCTGGAACACGCCGACCGAGCCGAAACCGTCCTTGATTTGATAGCTCTCAAGCGAGAGGTCGTAGCTGGTGGCGGTCCACGGTTTGAGGCCGACGTTGTTGACGGTGATGGTGGGGGTCGCCGCGTCGGGGTCCGAGATCGTCGTACCGGGGATGATGAAGTTGAGATTGGGCCGGCCGAGTGTCTTCGCGAACGCCGCGCGGACGATCAGGTTTTCCGTAATATGGTAGCTCGAATTGAGACTCGGGTAGTAGCCGCTGTAGTTCCGATCGGAGGTGGCGCCGCGTTCCTGGAAGCGGAGTTTGCGGAGCGCGAGCGCGTCGGTGGTGATGAGAACACGTTGGCCGGCGGCGTTGCGGAACAGGGTGCCGTTGGCGTTGTGCTGGTACTGGGCGTTGATGTCGTTCAGCGGACCGGTGCCCTGATCGTCGGTGCGCTCGAACCGTACCCCGGTCACGACCCAGAGACGATTGTTCAGCAACCGCAGGTCGGTGCGAACGTAAGCAGCGGAGATCCGCTCGGTGAGGGAGCGCGAGTTGTTGACGTAGTCCTGCCACACCTGAGCGTCATCGGCGACAAACCAAGTGGGATTCTTTTTGTACAAATCATAGAGCTTGGAGCCGCTGATCCAGCGCACCTTTTTGCCAAACACGGTGGGCGAGTCGGCATTATAGGCCTCGTCGAACACGTCGTAGCGGCCTGCGAGTCTCGACGTGGCGTCGGAGAGGCCGTTGGGGCGGAAGTTCCACGTTGTGGCATAGCGGCGCTGGTCGTTCTGCAGCGTGTCGAAACTGGTGCCGACTTTCAGGGTGAAGGGCACGGCGCCACGGAATTCGCGCGCGAGGTCGGCGCGCAGATTGTATTTCTGGGAGTTCCAGTCCGTCTGGTTGGTGTTGCCGCTGGTGATGGAATAATTGCCACCGTCGTAAACATCGACCGGTTGGCCGGCGCGGGTCGCGCTGTATTGGGTCGGGATGGCCCCGCTGGAACTCTGGATGTTGTCCCCGCGGAGCACGACGCCGGTGATGGTCGAAGGCGTGGTGTTGAAATAGCCGTTGTCGATGTCGGCGCGATTGGAGCCCGACGTGGAATAGTTGGCGTTGCCGTCGATCTGCCAGGTGTCGCCCCGGTGGCGGTACTTGAAATTGTACAGCTTGGTCTGCGTGATGGGTTCGACGTTTTCGCCGCTGCCGTTCATCGTGACGGTCCCGACCGCCGTGGCGGCGCCCTGGGTGAAACGGTCGTTGCCCGTGGCGCCGGCGCCATAGGCAAACGTCAGCACACTGCGTGTGATGGGTAGGTCGTAGCTGCGGTATTGAGCATTGGCCGAGAAGGTGTCGGTCGGGGTGAAGCGCCAGTCGACGCCGATCTGGCCCTGGAGGGTCTTGAAAACCTGCGCGAGGCTCTGCCACTGGCTCGTCGTCTGCACGAGCCGCACCAGGTCCCACGTCGAACTTTCATCGGTGTCCTTCGTGCCAGTCTCCATCGGCTTGGCCCGCCAGGTCCGCGAGCCGCCGATGGTGATCGCGAGGTTGCGGTTGACGGGATGGAGGTAGCTGAAATCAAACGACGGCTGGATGTAGCGGGGGCTGGTGGTCGAGTCCGCATTGCGAGGACCTCCATCGAAGGTGAAGCCGTTGTGATTGTGAAACATCGTATAGGCGTTGACCGAGAGCTTCGGCACCCGGGCCTCGAAACCGCTGCGCGTGATCAGGTTGATCGAGCCGCCAAGCCCGCTGGCGGGCAGGTCAGGGGTGGGGACCTTGGTGATTTCAACGCGGGAGACGTTGTTCATCGGCACTTCGCGGAGGTCGAGGGCGCGGCTGTTGCCGTTGAACGTGGCGGTCGTCTCACCGCCGTCGACGGTGAGGCCGGTGTTGGCTCCGGGGAAACCGCGGAGTGAAACGGTGGTCGGCTCGGAACCGGAGGTGGCGATCGACACCCCCGGGAGGAAGAGAAGAAACTCGCCGATGTTCTCGTTGCCCCGGTCGCCAAACTCATCGATTGCGACGACGTTCTTGATGTTGGGCGCGGTGCGCTGCTCGTTCATTGATATCGCCTGGGCGCTCATCTCGCGGTCCGCCACGACCGTGAATGCGTCGAGCTTGACCGTTTCACCGGCAGCCGTCGGCCGTGAACTGTCGCTGCGTTTGAGTTCAAATTCCCGCTGCGCGGCGCCGCCGGCCGGGACGCTGACGGTCGCGGTCTGGCTTTCGAGACCGAGGTACACGACATTCAACCGAGCCTCGCCGGCGGGGACATTGCCGAAGCGATAGGCGCCGCCTTCGTCGGTAACCGCCTCGCGCGTGGTGCCGGCGAGGGTCACGCGGGCATTGACGATTGCGTTGCCCGTCGCGGCATTGAACACGCGGCCTTCAATGGCGCCGGCGGCTCCCTGCGCCGTGAGTGCGTAGGGCGCAAACAGAGCCAGGAGCAGGGCCAGGAGCGCGATCGCATGACAGCGAAGGGCAGGAAGGGTTGGAGCAGGGTTCATTTCGATGTAGGGTTGGGTCCGGAGGAATACGGTCGGAGAACGGGGGCTGATCCGGACTGGGTTTGATAGTGATTCGCAGCCGCGGCCATGGCCAGCTGAACCTCAAAGCCGTGGTTCGTTGGAAGCACCACTTCGTCGCCGCCCGGGCGCGGTTAGCTCTGCTGGCGGGAGGTGCGCGGGAGGTACCACCGATGCGTACTTGGCGGGTGGGGTGATGGGTGATCATCAACAGGGCCGGAGTTGCCTCGGGCCCACGACCGACGCAGGCTCCAGCTTCCCACCGCATGTCCGTCCAATATCGGAGTTTTTTCCTCATGTCCGCTTTCGTCAGCGCACTTGCTGTCGGTCACGCCGCCGTTTCAGAGCTGGTATGGGACGCCTTGCCACCGTTGCCGCCGGCGGCCGGGCAGTCGCGACAACCCGGCGTGGCGAGCCCGTTTGTCGGTGTGCATGGCGGGGCACTGCTGGTCGCGGGCGGGGCAAATTTTCCCGACAAGATGCCATGGGACGGTGGCGCGAAAGTCTGGTGGGACGATATCTGGGTCCTGGAGAAACGGAGCGACGGCACGATGGCTTGGGTGACGGATCGGAACTTCCGGTTGCCCCGTCGGCTCGGGTACGGGGTGAGCGTGAGCACGGACGAAGGGGTGATCTGCGCCGGTGGGTCGGATGCCGAGCGCTGCTATGCGGACGTGTTCATGCTGTCGTGGGATGCCACGGCGCGGCAAATCCGAAGCACGCCGTTTCCTCCTCTGCCTGAACCGCTCGCGTTGATGGCCGGCGCGCTGGTGGGCCGTACGTTTTTTGTCGCGGGCGGGCAGCACGTGATGAAGGGGGCGGTGCCGTCGTCTGTGTTTTGGTCGCTCGATCTTTCGAAACGCGGCCGGCCGGCGGAATTCAAATGGAAAGTCCATCCGACCTGGCCGGGGCCGGCCCGCGTTCTTCCGGTCGCCGCATCCCAGCAGACGGCGGCCGGTTCCGGTTTCTTTCTTTTTAGCGGCCGCGTGCAGCAGGCCGGCCGACGCACTCAGATATTGACCGATGCGTATGCCTTTGATCCGGAGGCCGGCACGTGGCGTACCTTGGGTAAAGTTGGCGGCGGCACCGGGACAAGCGTAATGGCCGGCACGGCGGCCGCGGTTGGCGATCGGGAGGTGCTCCTGTTTGGGGGCGATCGGGGCCCGCTGTTTCTCGAGTTGGAAGCCTACGACTTGGAGATCGAGGCGCTGCGCCAGAAGATTTCCGCATCGTCGGCCTCGGAGCGCGCGGTCCTTGAGGCGGCGGTGGAGGCCAGATTGCTGGCGAAACGAAAGATCTACGAGAGTCACCCGGGTTTTGGGACCGAAGTCTTGGCGTACGATACTTGGCGAGACACCTGGCGGCAGGTGGGAAGCGCGTCCGGTTCGCCGCAGGTGACCACGTTGGCCGTGCGGTGGGATGGAGCGATCGTCATTCCTTCGGGGGAAATCCGCCCGGGCGTCCGCACGCCGGCGGTGGTGCGAATCACACCGACCGGGAAATAAGGTGACCATGAGTTTCCGCTCGGATCGATTTGTCTCCTCTCGCTCACCGTGCAGATCGTTGGTGATGATGCGATCAACTGTGTTCGCCCACCTCCTGTGTCTCACTCTCGTGGGTTTCGGCCTGACGTTGGCGACCCGTGCCGCCTCTGCCGGCGCCAAGGCCGCGTCGGGTCCTACGACCCAGGCGGCCGATCCGGCTGCGATCACTGGCACGGGATGGCTCGATTTGTTGGAAGATGTGACCTTGGAGGACTGGATCCGGGTGCCATTGCCGCCGGGCAGTCCGCTCAGTGCCCGGAATCCATGGAGCTATGATCGCTCGGCCCGGACGCTTTCATGCGATGGCACGGGTTCGGACGAGATTTTTCTCCACCGGACCCTGAGGAGCGATGGCGTGCTGCGCGTCGAATGGCGTTTTGTGGGCGCTCCGGCCAACCCGAATGCCGGAATTTTCATCCGCACCAAGGCCGACAAGTCGGTTTGGTTCGAGTCGCGCCTGTCCCCGGACGGCCTCGGCACACTTTACGGCGTCAACCTCGGAAGGGACGGGAAGCCGAAGCGATTTGCCTACGGAACGCGCCGGCCGGCCTTGTTGCACAAGCCGGAAGAGTGGAACGTGACGGAGTTCACCTCCGTCGGCACGCGGCTCATCCTGAAGCTCAACGGCACCGTGGCTGCCGACTGGAACGACTGCAATGTGCCCGAGGCGCAGGTGGGGATCCGTTCCGATGGCACGGCAATCGAGTTTCGTGCGATTCTGTTCAAACCAGTGCCGTGATTCGCGCCCACCGGGGCGCGCGAGGTTGGAAAATCGGTCCGCTGTCCGTTGCAACGGTGCCGTCTCGCTCAGGGTGTGGCCCGGCGGGAAAGCGCGATTGCGAAGTCCCATTGCTCTCCGGCGCGTTTCGCCACTTGGGCCACGTCTTCCGTGAGCAGCAATCCCCGGCGGGCCAGATCCTCGGCGGCCGCGTGGTGTTTGGCGAGGTAGTCGGCGCGCGAAGCGTACCGCTCGACGATCGACTGTCGTGGATCACCCGCCGCTTCCCGTGCTTCCCGGGTGGCGGGAAACGGAATCCATGATCCGGCGAGCGAGACGAGTTCGTCTGGTGCTCCCGTGGCGGGCGCGCGGAAATTCCAACCGGTGTAGGTGGCGAGGGGGACAGCGACGTCAGGCAGGCGGATGCCGCCGCGTTCGTTGCCGTCGGCGTCAACCTGCGAAACCAGAAGCGGCAGCGGCGCGCCGGCACCGTCTTTGCCGGAAAGGAGAGGGTTGGAAATCCGCACTCCGCCGCCGAGGGCGCGGGGCGAAGCGACGCCGGGAATCGCCGGTAATCCCACGGCAGCAGCGCGCACCAGCGTCCCGTCATGGAAGGTGGGGTACGCGCTCGCTGGCGGCGGCGTGCCGTCCTTCACCCAACGGTGCATCGCCGGGAGCAGGGCCCGCATCGTCCACCAGAAATCCACGGGGTTGGCGCGCTGTTGCGCCGTCGTCGGTGCCGGCGGAGGGAATTTCGCGGGACCGTGCTGCGTGCCCGCGAAGGCGTAGAAGCGAACGTTCTCCGGGAGGGGAATGTCCTTCGCCCCTGCCGGATCGGTGTGCACCAGCGCCGCCACACGGCCGCCGCCCCAGTATTCGACCGAAGTGTTGGTGTAGAAAATCTTCGGGGCGTGGCGGACGCGGGGGTTCTCCAGGAGGCCTTCGCGCGCGCCACTGACCGGGTCGGTTTGCGCGGTGTCGGCGAAGGGAAATCCCGTGACACTGTACGTGCCCAGTTCGCGCGGCACGGACCAGCGTTGGTTGAGATTGATTCGGGCCGCGCCGGCGATGTGCGCCAGCACGCCGTCGAAAACCTGCCGGTCGCGTTCGTCGGTGTTGAAGCCGTGATAGAGGAAGTCGCGCAGAAAACGTCCGCTTTGCGACGAACCGAACGCATAGGCATGCCGTACGGAAGCGGGCGAATCGGAGCCGTTTTTCAGCCACGATGTGGTGTCGCGCAGTGCGGCGAATCCGAGTCCGGCAATCGGAGGATTCGCGGCGGCGTAGGAAATCTCGTACTCCGTCCCCGGCTCGAATCCGCCCGTCAGGATGACCGTGTGACCGCTCAGGCGCCATTGGTCGGGAGGGACTACGGTGCGGCCACGGCCGGGAATGCGTCGGGCCAGCTCGCGCTCGACACCTTCCGGATTGTGCGGCGGATAGGCGGCGAGATCTGTCACCTCAAACTCTTCGACGCGCGAACTGACGGTGAATTTTCCGTGGACGTTTCCCGTGATGACTCGGCCCGCATCAGTGGCGACCGGCACCGCGATGCGCATCAGGCCGGAGGTGGGCGGCACGTCGAACTCCCAGCCCACCCACACGAGGGTGAAGCCCTGGCGCTGCAAAAACCGGTCACCCAGGTCGGATTCGCTCTTGGGATCGCGCGAGCCGCCGCGATTGAAGCTGACGATCGCGCTCCGGCCGCCGCGATTCGATACCTCGACGAGGGCGGCGCCGTTGCCCGCGGCCGGGGCCTTCGGTTTGAGGAGGTAGAGGTCGGATGAAAATTCCACCCGGCCGGCGGCGTTGACCGCGGCGCGGCCGACGTCGGCGATCACGGCGTTGCGCGGGTCCTTGGGGTCGATGGCAAAATGAATCCGGCCGACAAGCTTCTCGTAGCCGGACGAGCCGACGTCGCTGCGCGCCGTGATTTCAACGCGGGTGACCTCGCTCCGGGCCCAGGTGAAGGCGGCGGCAAATGCGAGCGCGAGCAGGCGGCGAAATTTCATTTCCTTTGGGCGGTCGTGCTCTCATCGCCAGCGCTCTCCGGCCAGAGCGCCCGAATCAATCCCGCCACGCTGAGCGTCACGCTCGTGCCGATGAGCGTGAACCAGGGCCAGAAGACCTCGGGGCCGAATTTGCGCGCCCACCAGTCTTTCGTGAACGTAAGATTGGGCGGCCAGTAGATGAAATTCATCACCACGACCGAGGCGGTCATGCCGATCATCGCCGCCCGCGGACCAACGCGTTTCCAGAAGAGGGCGAGGATCAGTCCGCCGAGCAGTGCGCCGGCCGTCAGCCCGCGGAGCGAGAACGCGGCGTTGAGCACGAACGTCACCTCGCGCGTCAGCCAGGCCGTGAAAACCAGCATGGCGGCCCAGATGACCGTCGAGTACTTGCTCCAGCGCAGGTAAAACTCCTCGTCGCGCCCCTTCACCAGCTGTTTCACGAAGTCCATCGTCGAAACCGAGGCGAGCGACGTGATCGCTGAACTGATTGATGACATCGCGGCGGAGAGAATCGCGACGATCAGGAAGCCCTTCAGGATGTGGGGCACCTCCGTCATCATGAAGATCGGGAAAATGAAATCGATCGACTTGATGCCTGGGCGCCCCTCGGGGAGCGGAATCTGAAACGGATGCCCCGTACCCTGGTAGAACACCCACAGCATCACGCCCACGAGCAGGAAAATCAGGAAGAGCGGAAAAATCAGCACCGCGCTCAAGGCGAGGGCTTTCCGGCCATCCGACACCGTGCCGCAGGCCAGCACGCGTTGGACGATGAGCTGTTCGGCACCGTGGGTGGAGAGCACCATCACGGTGCCGCCGATGACGCCCATCCAGATGTTGATCGGCGCGGAGAACGTGAAATCGGTGTTGAGCCAGGCCAGCTTTCCAGCGGCTGAGGCCTTGGCGATCGCGGCGTTCCAGCCGCCGTCGACGAGCGATGGGATGTAGAAGAGCGCATAGATGCCGCCGGCCAGGAACAGTCCGAACTGCACGGCATCCGTCCAGATGACGGCCTTCACTCCGCCGATGTAGGTGTAGAGCAGTGACAGCCCGACGAAGATCAAAATCGCGCCCAGAATCGGATCGACCAGGCCGCCGAGGCTGCACACCTGCTCGCCGAGCATCAGACGGATCGGAATACACGCGACGAACACGCGGACGCCGGCGGCCATCGTCTCGAGAAACAGGAAGAAGCCCGCCGCCAGCCGTCGTGGTCCGCGCCCGAGGTGCGTTTCGAGCAGTTGGTACGGCGAGTAGATTTCGCCGCTCAGGTAATGCGGCACCATCACGACAGCGAGGATGATGCGGGCGATGACGTAGCCCACGATCATCTGGATGAACATGATGTTCCCACCGTACGCGATCGCGGGCACCCCGATGATGGTCAGTGCGCTGGTTTCCGCGGCGACGATGGAGACGCCGATGCCCCACCACGGGATGTTGCGGCTCCCCAGGAAATAGTCGCGGGTGTTGCGCTGGTCTTTCCCGAACCAGACGCCGAGACCGATGATGCCGCCGAGGTAGGCGATGATGACAATCCAGTCTCCGATGCTGAAATAGCCGTTCATGGGGTGCACGCCATCGAGTGAAAACGGCTGGGTGTTGGCGAGGACAATCCTGATCGCCGAAGAAAGGTGGGCGCATCTCTCGTTTGACGGTTCCCAACCGCACCGTAACCGGTGCGACTATAAAAATTCGTTTTGGTAGCCGCGCCGGTTACGGCGCGGCCAGGTAAGGCGACCTGCACGTCATCAAGCCGCCGCCACCGTCAATCGGCAGATGTGCCCAAGGACGGGCGACGGCGTGTCTCGATTTCTGGGAGCTGGCGGGGCGACACTTGCGTCGGGGTTTCTCCGGTCCATCGCCGCTGTTCCCTACGGTTGCATGTTCCCTCCGCCTTGACGCTTGTCGCCTTGAGCGATCGTCCGCTGTCCCATTCCGACCCAAAACGCGATTGCAGACCCCAAACAGTCCCTCGGTTATCCTCCGGTTGTCCTCCGCTTATCCTCCGGTTAGCCCATTGTTACCACCGCGAAGCGCCATTTCGGCACGGACGGCTCTGTATTCCTACGGTTTCTCTACCTGGAGCGGCGACGCCCCGTCGCCGATTGTTGGGTCGAGAAAGCAGGGCGTCGAAACCCACCGACGGTTCCTTACTCATCCTTTTCTCGTCTCTTACTCGTCCCCAAAGCCCGAATGGGGAGCGCCCACGGAACACACGCAAAACATAGAAGCAGCCTTTTCCGTGTATTCCGTGTGTTCCGTGGGCCCAAGGGTTGGGAGCAAGCTGCACGCTGCCAGACATCATGGTCAGACTGAGCCAATCCAATCGAAGTGCGTTTCACCTCTGAAAAGAATTTCACTGAAGGGTGGAGCGAATTGACCCCAACTCGCTTTGATTCGGTCGCTCTCACGGATAGCGGCTTGAGGTCAAGCCGCTCCACCTCGACTGAAGAATCAGAAAGACCGCAGACTGCCGGCCAATTGAATTTGAGTCCGCGACCTTTCCCGACCAAACCGGATGATTCCCTTCCCACTTGCCCGACTCCTGTTCGCGGTCGCCGCGCTTTTCGTCGCCCACGGAGTGACGGCGGCTTCCGCCGAGGTGGAGTTCCGCCAGGTTCGAATCGGCGAGGCGGTCGGGTCGCTCCCGCCGGGGTGGACGACGCTCGGGCCGGAAATCCCCGTCTGGCTCCATCTGCACGGCGCGCCGGCGGTCGTGGAAAAGAATTTCGCCGCCATCGGGGCGCCGGGCGTATTGATCAACGTCACCCGGCCGGGGCTTTCCAAAGTCTACGCCGATTACTTTGCGGCGCCGGATCGATGGGAGAATCTGCTCCGCGAAACGGAATCGGTGCTGCGACGTGAATCGCCGTCGCAGCCGTGGAAAATCGGAAGGCTGACTGTGTCCTCGTTCAGCGCCGGCTTTGGCGGGGTGCGTCAACTGTTGCGACAGCCGGCGGCGTTCGACCAAATCGCGACCCTGGTCATGGTCGATTCGATCTACTGTGGCTACGTGGGAGACGCGGCGGACAAACGCGTTGATCCGGAGTTGATGGCGGGATTTCTGCGCTTTGCGCGACTCGCGAGTGAGGGCAGGAAGCGTCTGTTGATCACTCACAGTGTCCAGGTGCCCGAGGGATATGCGAGCACCACGGAAACGGCCGACTATCTCATTCGTCAGCTAGCAGCCCGTCGGACTTGGAAAATCAGGCTTGGGGGTGATTTTCCAAAATTTTTCCGGCGACGGGAGGCCCAACTCTGACGGGCTGCTGAGCGCCGTGCGGAGCACGGCGGGAGGGACGGGTTTTTGTCGTATATTTGCGTTGG
>CANJIU010000136.1 GCA_947474365.1 Opitutia bacterium
AGTCAACGATGGCAGGCGCAGCGAAAGTTCCGCCGGCGTAGCTCAATGGTAGAGCACCTGTTTTGTAAACAGGCGGTTGCGGGTTCGAATCCCATCGCCGGCTCCAGTTTTCGCTCACCAAAACGTCAATTCTGGGAGCGAACCCGGCGCAACGGTTCGGGAAAACTTGAGGACTGGATTAGCTGCAGCCCTCAGGCTGGTTCACTTTTTTTGCCCGATGGTGTAATGGTAGCACGAACGACTCTGACTCGTTCTGTCTAGGTTCGAATCCTAGTCGGGCAGCCACCTTCAAGCGCAGCAAATCGATCGCTGCGGGAGATGTTGAAAGGATCCGAAGGCATTGGAGTGATCCAACAAGCCAGGAGACATGCGACCGATGGAGAAACCAGAGCGCAGATTGACCGCCGAATGGCCGCAAAGTTTTAAGCCAACGGCGCCCACCCAGGGCGGTTCCCGCGCGAAAGCGGACGCAAGCGAAGTGACGCAAACAGCAAAACAATTTCGATTCTGTTACCGAAAACAATTTCCCGTCATCGTATGACAAAGTAGGTTGACAGGCAACTTTTGATGACCCCTAGTTCGCTTTCTCCCGAAATTTTCCCCTCTGGAATTCACCTCAGCGCGCGATGCTGATATCTCAAGCCCCTTCGACCAATTTCACCCGTTGCACGGGCACGCTTCCTGCAACGGCAAATGCCTTTGAGGCAGACTGCGTGAATTATTGACGAACGGCACCAAGCAAAGGTTTCGTCCTTCCGTGGTTTCGCCTTAATCCCAAATTTTCTTTCACACTGAAGTTACCATTCTGAATAGTTACTCATCTCCAACCTTCCTCCTATGATCATCCAAAGCCTCCCGTTCGCGTTCCTCCTCGGTGACGACACTCCGATGGATCTTTTCATCAAGGGCAAAGAAATCATGTGGCCCATCCTGTTGTTGTCGTTCGTGGCCATCACGGTCGTGATCGAGCGCCTGCTCTTCATCATCCGGGAAAACGCCAGCCGGGAGCCCGAGGTAGTGGAAAAGATGCTGGAAGCGGTGGAACGCCGCGACGTCGAGGGCGCTCTCGCGATCGGCAAGAAGAGCAAGGATTTCATCGCCAAGATTCTCGTCTACAGCCTGAGCAACCGTGAGTACTCGCTCTCCAACGCGTTCATCCGCGCCTCCGGTCAGGAACTCTCCCGGTTCCAGCAGGGCATGGCCACTCTCGACACCTGCATCACCGCCGCTCCCCTCCTTGGCCTTCTGGGAACCGTCACCGGCATGATGCGCACTTTCGGCGCTCTCGGTAGCGGCGACATCGGTGCGGCCGCCGGTCAAATCACCGGTGGTGTCGCCGAAGCGCTCATAGCGACCGCCTGCGGTCTCGCCATCGCCATCATGGGCCTTTTGCCCTACAATTACCTCAATGCGCGTGCCGAACAGGCGAAACAGGAAGTTGGCGACGTGTCGCACGCCCTCGAAATCCTCCTCAAGAAGGGCGAGACAACCGCCCCTTTCCACCGCTAAGCGAATTCTTCTAAGAACCGAGTCCGAGTTTCGTAATCTGTAAGTCCTCCTACCAACATGGCCGGATCATCAGGCGGCGGCAGCAGCGGCGGAAAGAAGAAGGCGCGCATCGAGATCATTCCGTTGATCGATGTCATCTTCTTTCTGCTGGCCACGTTCGTCCTGTTCACGCTCTCGCTGAACAAGACGAACGGGGTCCCCGGTATCAATCAGCCGTTCGCCGAAACCGGCGAGCAGCGCGATCCCAACGGCACCGTGACCATTTCAGTCACTGAGTCTGGCACAATTGCGTGGAACAAAGACTTCATCAGCTTGGCCGAATTCATCGACCGACTGAAGGCATTCAAGACATCGGACCCCGACGGCCGTATCCTAATCAACGGCGACGAGGGGGCACTTTTCAATGCTGCTCTCTACGTTTTCGACGAGGCGCGCAAGACGGGTTTCCAAAAAATCTTCATCGAGACGAAGGTACGCCAGGCCGGGAAATAACCGCGCGCCGCAACCCTCCAATCACCCAATTCCATGGCTGGCTCCAGTCCCAAGGCAGAAGAAGGCAAAAAGAAGGCACGCATCGAGATCATCCCACTGATCGATGTTATCTTCTTCCTGCTCGCGACGTTCGTCCTCTTCACCCTTTCCCTGCAACGGATTGTCTCGGTACCGGTTACCCTGCCGGTGGCGACGCCGCCCCAACAACAGTCCAATCCAAATGACACCACGATTTATCTGCAAGTCTCGGATGAGGGCACCTACTATTGGAAGCAAGGACAGGGCAACGCGGAGCTAATATCCGTGAGTGAAATCGCGCCAAAGCTGGCCGACTACAAACGGAGCGAATCAAATCCGCGTGTTCTTGTTCGCGGCGACAACAAGGCCCGGTTTGGAGCAGCCGTGTTTGCCTTGGACGAGGTGAGGAAATCAGGCATCGAGCAAGTCTCGGTCGAGACCGTCTCCAGCCCCACCGGTCGGTAAAAAGCTTCAAACATGACTCGCGATCTTATCCTTGGGATTTTCATCTCTGCCGCGATCCACCTGCTGGTCTTCTTTGGCGACAAGCTCGTGCCGAAGCACGCCGCCGTCAAACATGTCGAGCCCCCTCCACCCAAGCTTGAGTTGATCGCGATGCCAAAGATTGAGGAGGAGCCTGAAATAATCGAAACGACGGAAGATGTGAAGCCACTCGATTTGGCGCCCCCGATGCAGCAGGATGTTCCTCAGCTCGTACAGCCCGACTCCTTCGTCCAAAAGATTCAACCGCCACCGCCCGAAGGCGTCACGATTTCGGCGTCGATGAACATCGTCCCGGAAATTCGCGACCCCAATATGTTTCGCGGCATGAAGGTGTTCGACATTTCGATGTTGGATCAAACTCCAGTCGCCAAATTTCAGGCCCGCCCGCAATATCCGTTTGAAATGCGCCGGGCCGGTATCGCCGGCGAAGTGGTGGTTGATTTCATCGTGGATACCAACGGCGATGTCCAAAACGCCTACGCTCTGCGGTCGTCTCAACGTGAATTCGAGGCCGCCGCCGTACAGGCCGTGAGCAAATGGAAGTTCCGCCCCGGCCGCAAGGGCGGGCGCGACGTCCCTACGCACATGCAGGTGCCGATCGTCTTCACCCTTAACGAGGAGTAATCAATCGTGTCCGATTTTTCTGCGATTTCCTTCCGCTTCCGAGCCCACCTCTCCCGGGTGGCCATTGCCCTGCTGGTCGCGGGCGCCGTCGGCACGGTCAATGCTCAGCAGCCGCCAAAGAAAGAAAATGTTCCCACCGAGGCCACCAGCAAGGCGTTTGCGCCGCTGAAGGCGCTGCAGGAGAAACAGGATTGGGCGGGCATGCTGGCCGTGGTCGAGAAAATCCCCTTCGTGCCGGGGAGCTACGACGAAGCGATGATCTTGGACATGAAGGCCAAGCTTTACGCCACTACCAATCAGCTTTCGAAGGCGATCGCTCCTTGGGAACGTGTGGTACAGCTTTCGGATCAGCACGGATATTTCCCGGCGAAGCAGACTCTGGAAACGGTGTCGCTCCTCGCCCAACTCTACGGACAGGAGGGCTCGACAAGCAAGGTCCCCGCGCAGCAACAAGTCTATTTCGGAAAGGCGATCGTCTATTTCAAGCGGTTCTTGGACAAGACGCCCAAGCCCACTCCGGAGACAATGATGGCGTATGCCTCGATCCTTTACTACAAAGCCGCCGCTGACCCCAACAATGTCGACCAAGCGTTGCTAAAGGAAGCGCGTGGCATCGTTGAGAAGGGGCTGAAAACATCCATCAAGCCGAAGGAAGGCTTCTACCAACTTCTACTCACGCTCCAACAACAGCAAAACGATCTGGCTGGCTCCGCTGAGGTGCTTGAGTTGCTGTTGAAAAGCTCCCCGGCGAAAAAGGACTACTGGCAATTGTTGATGGCATCGTACCTCCAACTCTCGGAAAAGAGCAGGGAGAAGGACCCGACCGTTTCCCGCGAGTACTTGGTCCGTGCCATCGTAACATGTGAACGTGCTCAGGCCCTCGGACATTTACAGACGCCAAAGGACAACATGAACCTGGTTTCTCTGTATCTGATGGCCAATCAGTTCTCACGTGGCACCGAACTCCTCTACACCGGGATGAAAAGTGGAAAGATTGAGTCGGAGCCAACCAATTGGCGCGTGCTCGGACGCTACTATTTGGAAGCCGACATGAACATGCGCGCGGCCGAGGTGCTTGAGGAAGCCGGCAGGTTGTTCCCAAAGAACGGAGAAATCGAAGTTCAGATCGCTCAAATCTTCCTCCAGATGGAAAAGACCCGCGAGGCGTTGAAGCACGCGAAGACTGCTATCGCCAAGGGAAATTTCGAAACGACCAAGCCCTTCGCCGTTCATTATCTTGTCGCCTATACCGCGTATGAACTCGGGGAAGTCGATGAAGCTCACGCGGCCATCCTGGCAGCGGAAAAGTTCCCCGAAGCTCCGAAAGACGCCCAATTGCCCAAGTTGAAGAACGTAATCATCGAGGCCATCAACGAGCGTGAGGCCAAAGCCAAAGAAGCATCCAAGCCCAAATCCGCTGCCAAAAAAGCCTGAGCGCAAGCCGATCTCCACTGAACAAATTTCCCATGAAGAAAAGTTACGTCTATTTCGCCGCTCCCATTCTCGCCCTCCTCGTGTTTTTCTTTGGGTTCTACTGGAACGCCCACAAGAACTATGAAGCGCGCGAGCAGGCTAAGGTGAAGGAGGCTCGGGACGCCAAGCAGTCCAAGCTTGAGAAAGAGGCCAAGGATCGCGAAAAGGCGGTCGCTTCCGCCCTTGAAATGCAGGAAAAGCGCCGAAATGAGAAAAAGGCCCGCGACGAAAAAGAGTCGCGAGACAAGGAAGAACGGGAAAAGGCACGTCAGGCCCGCGACAAGGCTGGTCGTGACTCCGAAAAGCTGGAACAGCAGGTCAAACGAATTGAGAAAGAGATCGAGGTTGAGAAGAAGGCGCTCGCCGAGGTTCAAACGGACCGCAAACGGGTATCTGAGGAACGCGCTTTCCTCCAGGAGTACGTGAAAAAGGCCGAGGCCAACGCTAGCAATCTTACCGCTGTACTCGAGAAAATCGCCGCCGCCGACAAAGCTGCCGAGGAAGCTGCACGTGCCGCCGCGGCCGCAGCGGCCGCCGCCGCTGCTGCCAAGAAATAATTCGCAAACTCCCCAATACTTATCTGATGAAAAAGTGGATGTATCTCATTTTCCCCAGCGTAATGCTCGCTGGCTTCCTCGTATTTTACATCTCGCACAAAAAAGCCGCCGAAGAGAAGGAGGCAAAGCACATCGCCCAGGTTGCAAAAGAGAAATCTGCGGCCGAAGAGAAGAAGAAAGCGGCCGAATCTAAGGCGCGAGAAGATGCCCGCAAGCGCACCGAAGAGCGCGACGCCGAAGACAGGAAAAAGGAGGAAGAGAAGGCCGCCAAGCAGGCAACGGACGACAAGAAAGTTCGAGATGCCACCGCGGAATACACTGCCAAGGGCGACGCCGCGGCCAAGAAGCTGGCCGCGCTGGAGGCCGATCTCGATCGCTTGCGCAAAGAAAAAGACAAGACCAGCCGCGAAGCCTTCGATTTCGCCAAGCAGGTCGAGCTTTCCCGGATCGCTCGCCGCAACGCTGAATTGGAAATTCAGCGTATGACCGAGATGGTCGTTAAGCGGGCAGCCGACAGCTCGATGACGCGGCCGCCGGTTGTCCCGCCCCCTCCCCCCGCTAAGGCTCCCGCGAAAGCGTAAGCCACTTTGATTTTACTTTAACTTAAGCCCCGGAGAAATCCGGGGCTTTTTCGTTCTACCAAAAGAAAATTCATCTTCATTCAATCGATTCCGATTTTCTGCTTGCGCCGAGGATGGCGGTGCGGCTCCCTGAACGACTCAACCGCATCTGCGGTTGAAATGACGATGTCGGGGCGTAGCTTAGCCTGGTAGAGCGCTACGTTCGGGACGTAGAGGTCGCGAGTTCGAATCTCGCCGCCCCGACCATCTCAGCCTCCGGTTACGGAGTTCCCCTACGCCACGAAGGGATTGTAACGGAGTTCGTTCTCCACCGTGGTCAGCGGGCCATGTCCGGGAGCAATCACTGTTCGCGGGGGTACAACGGCAAGCATTCGGCCAACACTGGCCTTCAGTTGGTCGCGGGAAAAAAACGCGCCCCCCACCGATCCAGCAAAAACCAAGTCCCCGGAAATCAGGAGACCGTCCGCCGACGACGATAGGTCAGAGCGGACGAGATAACAGTTGTGAGCAGCCGAGTGCCCAGGGGTAGTGAACGCTTGGACGCGAAGCGCACCAAACGGCAACGTCACCCCCTCACCCACCGAACATCCGCACGGGGCCTTCGCCCCCACCGGGACATACGCTTTCGTCACCCCAAAACGCGCCACAACATCGCAAAGCCCGCCCGCATGCTCTCCCTCCACATGCGTAAGAAAGACCGCGTCCAAGTGACGCACCGCCGCAGGCCAGACCGACGCGAGCGATTCGATTCCGGCCCCAGTATCAAAGAGAATGGCCCGCTGCGAACCGCATTCCCCCACCAGATAGGCGTTGGCCACTCCGATGCCGTGTGGCATGTGCAGAGGCCAGACGCAGAATGGGAGCACGCCAATTTCCGGCTGCGGATAACTGCCGGCACCAAGGGCGCAAAGTCCCACCTCGTTAAGTCCCAACACTGCGGCCAAGCGCCGCAATTCGTCCGCGGTCAAGTCCGAGCGATAATCGATCGCGTCAAGAATCCTCGCCAACGCGACCTTGGATCGCAACGCCAACCCCTCCTCGGAGAGATCCTGTCGGCGCATCGCCTTTTCCAGCACATCGCCAATTTCATCTTCAAGGGGGATTACGGACGTCACCACGACCACACCATAATCCTCGAATGGTCGGGCGCAACTCATCGTCAACTCCAGCTGCAGAATCCCCCTCCAAAAAAAACGCTCCGCAAGGCAGCCCCCAATTTACAACGATACGCCGCCCACGCAGTCGAGAGTACAGAGCGAAGGGCTGAAAGCCCAATCTCCAGACCTGGCGCGCCTGCAGCCCAACCAGATATCGAAGGTCGTCGTTTGGTTTTGCTCCCAGCTCACGGCTCGATGCTCCAGCTGAATCGCGCCACAGCTATCAACTGAACTATCAACTGAATTTCGGGATTAGATTCACTAGAAATTTGATTTTGTTTTTTTCCGCGGTAGCCCGCACCGTCGTGAGATGGACGCCGATCAGCAGGAAATCCTCGACATCTTCACGCGCACACGGGCGCTGCTCCAGGGACATTTTGTGCTCCGATCCGGCCTGCACAGCGGTCACTACTTCCAATGCGCCCAGGTTTGTCAGCGCATGGACGCGGTCACTCGCCTGGCGGAGCTGCTCGTGGCCAAGGTTCGAAACCTCGGCTTGAAATTTGACACGGTGCTTGCACCCGCCATGGGCGGACTTGTGATCGGCCAAGAAGTCGCACGCCAGATGAATGCGCGCTACATTTTCGCCGAAAAAGAAAATAACACCCTCGTGCTCCGTCGCGGCTTTACCCTCGCGCCCGGGGAACCAGTCCTGGTGGTGGAAGATGTCGTCACCCGCGGCGGTCGGGTGCTGGAGAGCCTTGAAATCGTGCGTAAAGCCGGTGGACGCGCCGTAGGCGTCGCGATGCTGGTGGATCGGAGTTCCAGCGCAGCACGCTTTGAAGTCCCGGCCGTGTCCCTTCTGGAACTCAGCTTCCCCACCTTTCCCGCGGACGCCGTTCCGGAGTGGTTGGCAAAGATTCCAGTTGAAAAACCCGGCAGTTAAATTCGGGTATCCGAACTATTCGCGCCGGACGGTTACGACGACAAACCGGATGGAACGGCCGTCAAACACGGCGAGCAGATTCCTTCCGCTTTGCAGCTTTTCCCGTGCACTGGCCAAATCGGACACAGCCTCTCGGTTCACCTCAATGACGATCATGTTCGGAGCGAGCCGATCGGCGTAAGGCGAATCCTCGGACACCCCGGTGATGACCAACCCCGAAATCCGCTGATCGCGCAGTCCCAACCGACGACGGGTCTCGGGCGTCAGAGGCGCCACGTCCACCCCGGCAATCAATTCGTTGGGATTTTCTGTCACCTTGCCAAGGGTGACGTCGATGCTTCTTGGCTTACCATCGCGCACGATTTTCAACGTGATTCTTGAATCGGGGACGACCTGAGCCACCAGTAGGCGCAATTCCTCCCAAGTTCCAATCGGATGGTTGTTAATCGCCACAATGACATCCGTGCGCTTCAGACCAGCTTTTTCCGCCGGGCTGTCGGGATCGATGTCGGTGACCACGACGCCACGTGAGTCCTTGGGTAGTCCCAGCTGTTCGGCCACGTCGGCTGTCACCGTGTCACTCGTCACTCCGAGGTACCCCCGGGCGACAACCCCGTGCTCCGCCAGGCTGTTCATGATGAAACTCGCCAGATTTACCGGAATCGCAAAGCCAATGCCGATGTTGCCCCGTGACGGAGAGATGATTGCACTGTTGATTCCGATCAACCGACCGCGCGCGTCAATGAGCGCACCACCGGAATTCCCCATGTTGATCGCTGCATCGGTCTGGATGAAGTCCTCGTAGCCGGAAACATTCTCCAGCAGGCCCAGTTTGCTCCGGCCCTTGGCCGAAACAATACCCATGGTCACCGTCTGACCAACTCCGAGCGGATTGCCCACCGCAAAAACGATGTCCCCCACCCTCGACAAATCGCTATCGGCGAAGACGACAGTCGGCAAATCCACGGCATCGATCTTCAGCACCGCGATATCAGTCTTGGGATCGCTCCCGACTACCTTGGCAATAAAATCTCGATCGTCGGTCAGGGTGATCTTCAACTCGTCGGCCCCCTCCACCACGTGATTGTTCGTCAGGATGAAGCCGTCGCTCGTCACGATGACCCCGGAGCCCAATCCCTCCTGTTTGCTTTCCCGTTCCTGGTCCGGAATGTTTCCAAAATAACGGCGCAGGAGAGGATTGATGGTGAGCCGCTCCTTGATGATTTTGGTCGAATAAACCGAAACAACCGCCTTTTGCGCTGGCTCCAGAACATCCGCGTAACTGACCACGCGGCCCTTCTGTCCATCGCTGCCGACCGGAGACGCATCAACGCGGATTGCCGGCTTTCCATAGGTCGGCGGCACCGGTTTCTTCGCAGCTTTGGAGTTGGCGGCGAACACCGCGCTCGCAGCCCAAAGCAAGAGGAGGGACAGGAAACGCACAGGACGCGGGATTATCATGAAAGAAAAGAGGCCGACAAACCATGTAGCGGGACCTTAAGCAGGGCAACCCGCGACCTCGACTCACCACGTCCGGGCCGCGATGTCAGCAACCCGCCTAGAACCCCTTCACCCGGAAGAGACTCGTCACACTTTCATTGGTGTTAATCCGCCGGATCGCCTGACCAAGCAACGGGGCGATGCTCAACACATTCACCGGAATGCCGTGGGAATTGATCGGAGTGGAGTCGGTCGTAATCAGCTCGTCGATCAGCCCGCTGCGCAGGCGCTCAATCGCCACCTCGTTCAGAATGCAGTGACTCACCGCCGCCCGGATGCTCCGGGCGCCGTGCTCCCGGAGAATTTTCGCCGCGGCACAAAGCGTCCCCGCCGTCTCCGTGATGTCATCCACCAAGAGCACGTCACAGCCCGCGACTTCGCCCACGACACTGATCGCCTCCACGTTGGTCGCACTCTTGCGTTTCTTCGCGACGAGCGCGAGCCCGGCCCCAAGCACATCCGCGTACGCCGCCGCCATTTTCATGCCACCGACATCGGGGGAACAGACCACGAGCTTTTCCGGCCGGGTCTTCGCGAGATATTCGAAAAACACCGGAGAGGCGTAGAGATGGTCGACCGGGATGTCGAAAAAGCCCTGAATCTGCTGCGAGTGCAAATCCATCGTGAGGATCCGGTTCGCGCCGGCGGCCACAATGAGGTTGGCGACGAGCTTCGCCGTGATCGGCACGCGGGGTTGATCCTTCCGGTCCTGGCGGGCGTATCCGTAAAACGGTAACACGGCAGTGATCCGCTGGGCCGAGGCCCGCCGGGCGGCATCCATCATGATGAGCAGTTCGACGAGGTTGTGGTTCGTGGGCGGGCAGGTCGACTGGATGATGAAGACGTCGTGGCCGCGGATGTTCTCGTTGATCTTCACGAACGACTCGCCGTCCGGAAAGCTCGTCACGGTGGCCTCCCCCAGCGGCTCTCCGATGGAGCGACAAATTTCCTCGGCGAGAGGACGGTTGGAATTGCCGGTGAAGATTTTTAGCCGCGACTCGCTCATGGATGGATGATGTTGGGGTCGCGCGGGTCAGGAGGAAGTCTTTTTTGCGTCAGCTAACTGCGACTCAAGCGCCTCAACCCGCTTGAACAGATCCGGCAAACGGTGCTGAAGAACGACGATCCGACGCTCCAACATGTACGGAATGGCGGGATTGCCATTCACAAAGCTGCCCGCTTTCACATCGGTCGTGATGCCGGCGCGACCACCCGCCTTGACGCCGTTCCCGATTTTGAGGTGGCCGCTCGTGCCGGCTTGGCCGCCCAGAACCACAAAGTCCCCCAGGGCGGTGCTGCCGGAAATTCCCACCTGGGAGCACAGCAGGCAATGCCGACCAATCGTCACGTTGTGGGCGACTTGCACCAGATTGTCGATCTTGGTCCCCTCCCCCACGACCGTCCTGCTGAACCGGGCCCGATCAAGGGTGGAATTCGCCCCAATCTCAACATCGTCGCCAATGGCAACGCTCCCAATCTGGGGCACCTTCTCGTGACGCCCCTTGACAAACTCGTAACCAAAACCGTCCGACCCGATGATAACCCCCGGTTGGAGACGCACCCGTCGGCCGATTTCGCATTCGGCGGCAACCACAACTCCAGGCATCAACCAGCTGTCGTCGCCGATCCGGGCGTTGCGGCCAACGAAGACCTGCGCCTGCAGGTGTACACGGGAACCAACAATCGCGCCTGTTTCGACGACACAGAGGGGCCCTATGGTCGCCCCGGCGGAGATCTGGGCGCCCGCAGCTACAAAGGCAGTCGGATGAACGCCAGGCTCGGGAGTGGGCCAGAGCTCGCGCTCAATCCTCGCGCACACGCGCGCCAGCACAACGGAGGGGTTGTCCACCAGGAGGAAAAGCTGGCCGTCCGCCGGTTCGCCGACGTAGTCCGATGGCAGGAGCACGATGGAACCCCGCGTACCCGGAACTTCGCCCTTATACTTGGCGTTTCCGAGAAAGGTAAGGTCACCCGGAGCCGCATCAGCGAGCGAGGCGATCGCGACGATCGTTTCATGCGTCGAACCGCGCGTTACCTTAGGCTGCGCTATTTCAGTTATCTGGGCCGCGGAAAACGAAACCTGCATGGGGTTGGAGCGTGGGGGTTTCAGCGCGGCGTGCAATTCAGCAAAAAAAAGCCCCGCTCCTGGGAGCGGGGCTGGAAAATCAAAGCGAAACAAAAATCACTTCTTGGTGCCGAGACCGGGCACCGTTACCGCCGGAGCCGCGCCAGCTGCTGGTGCCCCGGCCGCAGGAGCCGTCGGAGCGCCTACGGGGCGGTCCTTGTTCACTTCCTTCATGACGTCATCCGTGATGTCGTAGGCCGGATCCGAATAGATGAAGCTCGAAATGCCGATGCCAGTCGGGCCCGCCTTGTCAATTAAGAGCGTCGCGCCCTTACGCTTGGCGACGTCGGTGGCAACCTTGCTGATTTCTTCGAGCATCAGGCTGCGGAACGTGTTGAGGCGCTGCCCCAGGGAATTGCGGGTGTTCTGGATAAAGGTCTGGACTTCCCGCTGCTTGTTCTGAATCGACTCAAGTTTCTTCTGGGCCGCGTCCTGGGCCTTGGACTTCGCTTCAGCCGACAAGGTCGGATTGTTGGACTGGTCATTCAACGCCTTGTATTCCTCCACGAGGCCGTTGCCCTCCTTGTTCATCTTCTCAACCTCTTCCTGGGCTTTTTGGTCGTCGGCCTGAATCTTCGCGTTTTGCTCCAGCGTCTTGTAGTGCGTGTCGTAGAGCTTCGCCATATCGACGATCAGGATTTTGGGGGCCGGCTGGGCGGAAACGCCGAGCACGAGGGCGCCAAATGCCGCGATCGCGACAAGGGATTTGATGGAATTCTTCATTGGTGGTTTTGTGAGAATGGAAGCCGAAAAATGGAGCAGAATCAGAAGCGAGTGCCAAAGGAAAAATTAAACTGGTTGCCCTTGCGATTCTCCTTGGTGGCCGTGATCGGAATTCCGAAGTCCAGGCTCAACGGCGCACCCGCCACGAACAACCGCAGGCCGAAGCCGAAATTGTCGTTATAATTCGCCGGGTTGAAGTCATAGGCCCCGCGATTCACGAAGCCGGCGTCATAGAAGATCGCGAAGCGAATGGGACTGACGATGTCCAAGGAATACTCCGCACTGAAAAACCCGTAGGTCTTACCGCCGATCGGCTCGTTGAATGCATCACGGGGGCTGACCTCGCGGAATTCAAATCCGCGCAAGGTGGTCGGGCCACCCAAATACCACTTGTTGTAATACGGCACATCCGTCGCGTCGCCGAAGTTCTGCACCACGCCACCGCGGGCAATAAGGGCGAGGACCTGGGTCTGCGTCTCAAAGACCGGGAAGAACTGCGAACCGCGAAATTCGAGGCTGTAGTTGTTGTTGATCTTGCTTCCTCCGAGGGGCCCGCCGGCAAACTTCATGTTGACCTCCACCCGGTTGCCGGAGGTGGTGTTGATAATCTTGTCGCGGGTGTCACGCTCCAGCTGCAATCCGATGCTGGACGATGCATTGCTTCCCTCCAGCGCCCGAATGATGGCGGACGCACTGGGCGAGATGTTGTTGATGTTGAAAATTTCGTAGGTGTAGGAAAGGCGGCCATTCCACAACTCGAAGAGATGCTTGCGGAGGTACACCTCAAACCCGGTCTGAATCTGGCTGTAAAAGGTGCTGTTGTACTCCGAACTCGTGCGGAAAATGCTGAAGCCGAGTCCCAGCTGCTTCTGAAACAGCCACGGCTCTTCAAAGGAAAGCACCACTTCGCTCGACAGCGAACCGAGCTGCATGCGGAGGCGGAACTTCTGCCCGTCACCCTGGAAGAATGAGCGCCGGTTGAAGAGGTCGAAGTTAGACTGGGAGACTTCCGCAAAAAGGGTGGCGCGCTCAAGCGAACTGAATCCAGCGCCGAAAGTCAGGTTGCCCGTGCGCCCTTCGTGCACCGAGATGCGCATATTGCGGCGGCCAGGAATATTCGTCTCCTGCGGAGCCACATTGGTGCTTTCGAAGAAGCGGGTATTTTCGAGCCGGAGCTGACTGATTTTCATCAGTACGGTGCTGAAAACGTCGCCCGGGCCGAGCACGAGTTCGCGCAGGATCACCGTGCTCTTGGTCTTCGTGTTGCCCTCAATTACGATGGACTCGACGTTGAACTTCTCACTTTCCACAATCTTGTATTCGACGTCGATGGCCCCGGTGCCGAGGTTCGGTTTGCGCGTCAGGCTCACCCGCGTATCGAGGTAACCGTCCTTACCGTAAAAATCGTCCAACCGCTCGCGGTCCTTGTCCAACTTCGAGGGTACGAAAACGACGCCGGTTTTCTGCCGGACAACCCGCTTCAGGAGCGCGGAATCAAACAGCTTGTTCCCCGTGAAGCTGATTTCCCCCACGCGGTACTGACGACCCTCGGTGATGTTGATCACCAGAACCAGCTTGTCGGGGGTCGGATAGTTGAAGAGGACTTTGTCCTGCGGGATGTCGACATCGAGAAAACCAAGTTCCCGATAGGAGTCACGGAGCTTGTCGAGGTCGTCCTCAAATTGGTCGTCCTTGAAGCGACCGGAACCGGTCAGCCAGGAGAACATCCACCATTTCTTGGTCTCGATGACGCCCCGGAGCTTGCGGGCCGTCACGTTCTTGTTTCCGACAAACTTAATGTCGGAAATCTTCACCTTCGCACCTTCCTTGATCTTGAATATTACGGTGCCAAAGCCTCCCACGCGGTCGCGCTCGATCGTGTAGCTGATCGAGACCTGATTGTAACCGGCTTTCTGGTAGTATTCACGCAGCTTTTCCTGGTCCTCCTTGATTTGCCGCTCATCCAGCGCCTGGTTGGCCTTTACCTTCGCTTCTTTCTCCAAACGGCTGCTCTTGACCTTCTGGTTGCCCTCAAACTTCACCGCGAGGACGCGGAACTTGGGGGTGACTTCAATCACGAGATTGAATGTCTGGGGATTGACGGCTTCCTGCTTGACCTCGATGAACTCGAAGAGCCCGGTGCGGTAAAGCGAACGAATGTCGCGGTCGAGGATCACCTCGTCGAATTCTCCGCCCTCGCGAATCTGCATGTTCGCCCGCACCACCTGTTCGTTCACGTTGGCGGTACCGACGAACTTGATCGTGACGGCGGCCACCTTGAAGGTCTGCGGCTGTTGGGGTGCCCCCTGCTGCCCGGGAGGAGCGGACGCCGCCAACGCGGCAACCTGCGTTCCGAGGAACCCAAAGACTGCGAAACACAAGGTGATTGCCCTGCGCACAGGTTTACTGATGAAAGTTTTCAAAGCGGGTGATGTCTCGTAGGAACGTAAGCTTCAACTCTCCTACCGGGCCGTTTCGTTGCTTGGCAACGATTAACTCGGCGGAGTCGGCGGCTACTTGGAATTTTTCGTCGGCGTCGCGGGGGCGGGCAAGCATTAGAACGACGTCAGCGTCCTGTTCAATTGAGCCGGATTCGCGCAAATCGGATATTTTTGGGGTGCGGTTGTCTTTTTCGGAGGAGCGGTTCAGCTGGGATAATACAAGCACCGGGACGTCGAGTTCCTTCGCAAGTGCCTTCAATCCACGCGAAGCCTCCGCCACCTGCTGCTCACGCGGGACCCGGGGATCCGTCGGACTCAACAACTGCAGGTAGTCCACCATGACAAATCCCAAGGGCGTCCGGGAATGGATGCGCCGGGCCTTCGCCCGCAGCTGCATGATCGAAATGGCGCTGGAGTCGTCGATGAAGATCGGCGCCTTCGAAAACTCATCCGCGGCCTCCAACAGGCGGTTTTGCTCGTCGCCGTTCTTCGACAGCAGGCCGTCGCGCAGCAGCTTCATGTTCACCCGGGCCCGGGAACACAGCATGCGCAAGGCGAGCTGTGAGGCGCCCATTTCGAGCGAAAAAATCAGCACCGCGCTCGGCGGACCCTTCTTGGGCAGGGCGGCCGCCTCTGCAAAATTCAACGCCAACGACGTTTTCCCCATCGAGGGTCGGGCGGCCAGAACAATCATTTCTGTCCGCTGAAAGCCCCACATCAGCGCGTCGAGATCCTTGAAGCCGGAGGAGATACCCGTGAGCTCGCCCTTCTTCATCATCATCTTCGTGATGACGTTCATCGCCTCGCGCGTCGGCTCGCGCATCTGTTTGGCGCTCTCGCTGACGCGGTTCTGCGTCACACTGAAAATCTTCGTTTCGATCTGGTCGACAAACTCGTCGATGCCGCCCGAAAACCCATAGCAATCCTCGACCGCACCCGTCGCGGAGCGAATGATCTCCCGGAGCAGGGCCTGCTCGCGGACTTTTTCGATGAAATACGTCGCCTGCGCCGTCGTCGGAATCCGGCTACTTACCTGGGTGAGGAAGGCGTACCCGCCCACCTGATCGAGCTGCCGGGCAGTCTTGAGTTCCTCCGCTACGACCGAGATTTCGATCGGGATCTGGCGGTTGTAGAGGTCTAACAGGCGTTCGAAGATAATTCCGTGCTTTGAGTCGTAAAACGACTCGGGACGGATCCGCGCCTCAAGACAGCGCGACACCACATCGGCCCCATCCAGCAGGCAGCAGGACAGCAGATGTTCCTCCGCCTCAAGACTGTGCGGCAGGGTGCGACCGACCGACCCCATCGCGGCGGCGTTGGGATAGGGACGGGAAGGGCTGCTGGAGGCGTCTTGCACCATGCGCAAACGAATCAGTGAGGAGCGGCGGGGGACGTCCCGCAAGTGCGGCTTTTCAACATTCTATTCGCAAAAAAACAAAGGCCGCATCCGACATGCGGACGCGGCCTCCGGAGATTATGAAGTCTGGAACTTACTCCTTGCGCGATTTGCGCTCGGGACGATCGTAACGCTTCTCGGTCCACTCGCCGGTCGGAGCCGCCTCGGGGACGACCGCCTCGATCGGATTTTCCGAAACGATGTCGAAGCCCACTTCGACGGAGACGTCGGCGTGCAGCTTGATCTTGACCGTGTGCTTGCCGAGGGTCTTCACCGGCGTGAACAGGTGGATCTTCTTCTTTTCGATCTGGAGACCCGACGCAGCGAGCTTCTCGAATATGTCCTGGGAAGTGATCGCTCCGAACATCTTGCCGCCCTCGCCGGTTTTGACGGCGAACGCGAGGCTGGTCTTTTCCAGCTTGCGCGCGACCTCCTGGGCTCCGTTGAGCTCGGTTTGCTCGCGCTCGGCACGGCGCTTCTTCAGCGCATCGACCTGCTTGCGGTTGGCGCCGGTCAACGGCACCGCGATGCCGCGCGGGAGGAGAAAATTGCGGGCGTAGCCAGCGCGGACTTTGACTTGATCGCCTTCGCCGCCGAGACCGTCGACGGGTTTGACGAGGAGAACTTCACGGTTTGCCATAATGGATTGGGATGAGCTGGTCCGCCGGAGGCGGGATTTTGGTTTTCGGGTGTCGCGACGGCACTCGCCGCCGACGGAGCCGGAAGGCTCCGCTACAACATTTTTTGGAGGGGACTCAGAACGGAACGTCTTCGTCCAAATTTTCCTGAGCGGCGGGCTTTGCGGCCGCGCCCGGCCGGGCGGGAGGAGCGTGACGCTCCGGCGACGCGGTCTGATCGATGCCGGGCTCCGAGGGAGCACCGGCTCCACCGCCACCACGGCTGTCACCAAGGAACTGAAACTGCTCAAGCACGACCTTCATCTTGCTCTTCTTTTCCTTGGTATTCTTGTCTTCCCACTGGTCGAGCCGCAGCCGACCTTCGACGTAGAGGGGCCGGCCCTTGGTCATGTATTTGGCGATGGTCTCGCCCTGTTTGCCCCAGGCCTCGATGTCGACAAAGATGACCTCTTCGCGACTCTCGCCCGACTCCATCTTGAACTGCCGGTTGATCGCCAGCGAGAACTGGCAGATCGGCGTGCCTTTGGGTGTCACGCGCAATTCAGGATCGCGAGTGAGGTTGCCCATGAGCAAAACCTTGTTGAGCGAGGGCATGCGTGGGGTGGCGCGGGCGCCGGAGAGGTTAGGCCGATTGGATGAACGTGCGGTAAACGCTCCCGTTCAGCCGCAGCTTCTCGCGCAGATTCGCCGGGCCATCAGCCGGGGCGGTGAAATTGACGTGCACGTAGGCGGCGCTCGTCAGCTTCTTGTCGGTCACGCGGACGAAGTCCTTCTTGCCAATGTTTTCGACCGCGGTGACTTCACCCTTCACCTCGGCGATGACCTTCTTCACGCCTTCGATGATCTGGTCGACGGTCTCTTCCTTGCCCCGGTTATCGAGGATGAAGGTGGCGCGGTAATTGCGGTTTGCGGATTTCATTTTGAGTCTCTGCGGTTGATCTGGTTCATCGCCGGCTCGACGCCGCGGGAGAGCAGCAATTCAAGGCCGGTTACGTAGTGATCGAGTTTTTGAGTGACGGTAATTTGTTGGTCGGGGAGAAATTTTCCGAGAACGAAGTCTGAGAGTTCCATCTGCGCCGGCTGTTTGGGTCCGATGCCGAGCCGGTAACGCACAAAGCCGTCACCGACATGCTCAAGCAGGCTCGCCACGCCATTGTGGCCGCCGGCACTGCCGGTGACCGTGACTTTGACGAGGCCGAGTTCGATTGTGATATCGTCGTAGACGGCGGCGATGGCGGCCGGTTCGATTTGGTAAAATCGGGCCAGCGCCTGCACCGCGACTCCGCTGGCGTTCATGAACGTCTGCGGTTTGGCGAGCCAACGGGTGCGACCACCGACATCCCAGCGCGCAACTTCCGCCTTGAACTGCGGCGCCTGTTTCCAGGTGAGGCCGTGTTTCTTGGCGAGAGCATCGAGGACCACCCAGCCCAGATTGTGGCGGGTGGACTCGTATTCGCGGCCCGGATTGCCGAGGCCGGCAACGAGCGAGAGGAACATGACTCAAAGAACATTCGCCAAACGCCGCCGCAGGGAAGCGGCGGCGCGGCGCGGAAAAAACGCTTACTTCTTGGCAGGAGCAGCGGGCTTGGCGGCGGCGCCGGCAGCCGGCTTCGCGCCAGCAGCGGGAGCCGCACCGGGCTTGGCCCCGGCAGCGGGAGCCGCACCAGCGGCCGCAGGAGCGGCACCGGCGGCAGCACCTTCGGCGGGAGCCGCACCAGCGGCGGCGGCAGCGGCGCCTTCGGCCGCGGAAGCGGTCGGGGCGGCGACTTCCTGCACGATTTCGGCGACGGGCTCGACGCACGAAACCACCGGCTGACCCTTCGGATCGAGGAATTCGACCCCGGGGACCGGCTTGAGGGACGCGACCTTGATGGTCTCTCCGACTTTCAGCTCGGTTACATCGACCGAGATTGCTTCGGGAAGGTCCTTGGCCAGAACGCGCACGCGCAACACCTGCGACGCCATTTCCAACACGCCGCTCTGGTTCTTGACGCCAAAGGATTCACCCGTGACGCGGACCGGCACGCGAATTTCGAATTTCTCGTCGCTCTTTACTTCCTGGAGGTCGACGTGGAGATATTTGTCCGTGATCGGATCGCGCTGCACTTCCTGCAGGAACGAAAGCGCCTTTTCGGGCTTGTCCGTCCGGGTCAGCTCAACCAGCACCGCACGGGCGCCGACCGACTTGAGGAGACGGGTGAACTCCGGACCTTCGACCGAGAGGGACTCGGGCTTGGTGTGCTTTCCGTAGAGAATCGCGGGAACGCGATTGGCTTTGCGAAGGCGACGTGAGGCACTGCGGCCCGTTTGGGCGCGCGATACGACGTTTAGTTTGTACTGTTGGCTCATGGTTTCGTTCCCCCTGTCACCCCGGAAGTGGAGGCAGGCGTAGTGGAAAGAGGGTCAGGTCATACGGTCGACCCGTCTGAAAGCAACCAAAAGTTTGGGAGACCCGAAAATTGCCCGCCAGCGCCCGTGAACCAAATGCAGCCACCCGAGAGATAGGCCCGGCAACAGACCGCCACCACACGCGGCGCGCTCCGCAGTCTGGACGAAGCGGTTCAAGATTCGCGTTCCCGGCTGACAAGTCTCAAATGCCCCCATCCCCGACGCACCCAGTTTCTATCCGTCCCTGAACAACCACGATGCATTCCGCCTTACTCACCCTCATTTTCTGCGCCGTGGCCCTGTCTGTCGCCGGCGCCCCCACCCCACTCCACTCGCTGGCGGAGGCCAAGGCACAGAAATACCCTTCTCTGCCGGCAAAGGTGGAGCGCCGCGCCGTCACGATTTGGAGTGATGGGACGAAAATGGCAGGCGATCTTTACCTGCCAACCGGGCTCGGCCCCGGCGATCGACTGCCCGCAATCGTGTTCATCGCCGGGACCGGCGGTACCAAAAAATCCAGTCCTGCCCGTATGGCTCCGCTGTTTGTCGCCAAAGGCTACGCCTTCCTCGCCTTCGACTACCGCGGCTGGGGCGAAAGCGAGAGCAAGCTCCAGCTACTCGAGCCGATGCCGGAGACCGACGCCCGTGGAGAAGTGACGGTCCGGGCACGCGCCATCCGCTGGCAGATGGATTTTGCCGATCAGGTCGCGGATATTCGTGCGGCAATCGCATTCATCGCGGGCGAGCCAAACGTGGACGCTTCCCGTATCGGGATCATCGGCACCAGCTATGGCGGGGGTCTTGCGACCTGGACGGCGGCAAACGATCCGAGGATAAGATGCGCCGCGGTGCAGGTGCCCGGCATGGGCGGAGGTAAAACACCGGCAGCGGACCGCCGCGCCTATGAACTACTCACGCGGCAGGCTCGCGGTACGACGGAGCCTGTCCCCTACGAGCACGGCGCGCCGACCGGAAGCATGGCGGCCTACGCGCACATGCGCTACAACCCCGCCAAGGGCCTCGGCTTCGACGTAATCAAGGCCGCGGAAAAGATCACCGTTCCCATGCTCATCATCGACGCCGGCAACGAAGAACTCATGAATCGGGCGGAAAACGGTCAGCGCGTCGCCGACCTCTTGCGATCCCGCGGAACTCCCGTGGACTATCACGTCATCCCGGGAATCGGCCACTACGGCGTGTACGCTGAGAAATTCCGGGAGGTGACCGAAATGGAGATCGCATGGTTCGAGAAGAATCTCAAATCGATGAAATCGAAGTGACGGTCCGCTCCCGCGACGCAACGGCATTGCCGCAATGACTGCCGCGCGCGGTTTATCCGACCGCGCGTTCGATTCACCAGCACCTCACTCCGTCCTGATTTGGATGTCGGCCACCAGCAGGCGGCCACTGCATTCGAAGCGAAACGCGTGCCGGACCGCGCCCTTGATCGCTGCGACTTTGAGGTCATGGCCACGCACGATGGCCGGCAACGTGAGCTTGCACGGATATCCGAGGTTGCAGAGTGCGTTCTTAAATCCGCCGACCGTCATATTGGTGACCTCGCCGATTGCGTCATTGAGGGTTTCAGGCCCTTCAAGCGCGACCTCGGCCGGACTCATACCGAGGATTTCCCCGACGGCATATTCCGCAAATTCGTTTCCCATGCAAAGGTAGACAAGGCCGTTGATGTCGCCGACGAATCCGACATTGCCCATCACCTGAATTGACCCTGGCACGACATCGCCGCCATCGACCGCGAGACGCTCCACGAACCGCGCATCCTGCCGAATCAACACGTGGCAGACGTTTAGCACGGCCTGTCGAATGGCGTCATGGATGAGGGTATCGGTGATGGGTTGGGAAGCCATCGGAACTGGAAGACAAAGGTCGATGAAACTGGAATCGGCCTCGCAGTCCCAAGCTTTAGGGAAAACGGAGTCCCGTGGTTCTTGCCGCGGAGAGAGTTTGGGCGAATGACTCTGGTCGTGGTGCCGCCTCATGCCGCCGGGCGACCAAATAACGGCAGATCTCGGTCCTCAGCAAACGCAATGCACGCCGGAATATCATCCCGAGCCAAATCTGGAAAATCCGCGAGTTCGTCATCCACGGTCACTCCACCAGCCAAGTAGTCGAGCACATCATCGACCGTGATTCGGAACCCTCGGATGCACGGTTTTCCGCATCCGGCCCGCAGTCGGGTAACGATTCGGCGGCCACGAGTCGGGGGAATCCCCCATGATCCTTCTTTGATCCTTCTTCGGACCTATATTGATCCTTCTTGGGATCGATACTGATCCTTGTTTGATCCTTCTTTGATCCTTGTTTGTTCCTTGTTGGATCCTTCATCCGGAGGTCATCGACAGTGACAGATCGCGGGGCCGAACAGGGTATTGCGTTTCCGTACTCACAGACACCGTAAATGTGATCAAGTCGAAACCCGCCAACTCGCCAACTCGGACTGGGCGGGCTTCACGGGTCTCGCGATGATTGCGCTGCCGGGCAACTCAACTCACGCTCACTTGCCCATGAAAGTCTGTCTCCGGCTATTCACGTGCTTCGCCTGCCTGATGGCGGCCTTTGCCGCCCGAGCCGCCACGCCCGCCGCTTTACTTTACTTCCCGCCCGCCGCGGAGGCATGGGAATTGGTTGCGCCGGCGGCCGTCGGATGGGACTCCGACCGGCTGAATGCCGCCCTGGAACTCGCCGGAAAAAACCACGCCTCCGGGGTCCTCATCCTGCATCGCGGAAAAATTCTCGCCGAACGCTATTGGTCATTGGAGGAAAAGGCCGGCACCGCCGGAAATGGGCGCACCTACCATGAACTCCTCCGGGGCCACGACGAAGCCGGGCACGTGATCGAGGACGTCGCCTCCGTGCAGAAGAGCGTCGCCTCCCTGCTGGTCGGGATTGCCCGGCACCAAGGACCGCTGCAACTGGACGATCCCGTCTCGAAACACCTCGGAGCCGGTTGGTCCAAGGCCTCGCCTGAGCAAGAGGGTGCAATCACCCTGCAACACCTCGTAACGATGACCAGCGGCCTGAAGGACGACCTGACTTTCGAGGCTCCGGCCGGCACCCGTTGGCGTTACAATTCCGCCGCCTACGCCCAAACCATGCGGGTGGTGGCGACCGTGGCGAAAAAGTCGCCCAACGATCTCACCCGTGCGTGGCTCACGGGCCGCATCGGAATGTCCAATACATCCTGGATGGAACGTACCCTCCCAGGCGAAGTCGCGGTCAACCCGCTCGGCCTGGCCACGACCGCCCGCGACCTCGCCCGCTTCGGCCTGCTCGTGCTCGCGGACGGCCGGTGGAAGGATCAAACGGTGATTGAAGACCGCGACTATCTCCACGCCGCGTTACGCCCCTCGCAAAAGCTGAACCCTTCCTATGGTTACCTGTGGTGGTTGAACGGTCAGTCCGAGGTGGCGCGCGGCGCCGGCCAGCGTGCCAAGGGCCCGCTGATTCCGTCCGCCCCACCCGACCTCGTCGCCGCCCTCGGAGCGGTGGACCGAAAACTCTACGTCGTACCCAGTCTCGGACTGGTCGTCACCCGGCTGGGTTTCAACACCGCCCCCACGTTTCAGGACGAATTCTGGAGGCTGCTCATGGCCGCCGCCCTTCGGCAATAATTCACCGATCCGCCTTCCCCTCTCGCCGCGTGGCTACCGCTCCAGTCGCCGCTCCCATTTCAAAAGCGCGGCAATCAGGTGCACGCTCTCCGGCGCATGGGGCACCACCGTCCGGCGAATCTCGCGGTAGACTTCGGGATTGGCCTCCGCCAGTTCCAGCCAGCCGGATAGCGCCGGAAAATAGTCCGGATAGTCACCACCCGCCCCGTCGACCCGCCGCCGCAGGCTCGTCCGCTCGGGATTGAGCACGTTCCCGAGCAACGTGTTCGCGAACCGCTTCAAGTCGCCCTCATCAAAGACCACGCCCGCGCGACGCGCCGCCGTCACCAGCGCGATGTCGAGCACGCCGTGGGAACTGTCCTCCACCGCGGCGACCGGCGGGTAATTGGGGATGTTGCGCGACGGACTGTTCGCCGGAGTCCAGCCGGTGGTCGTGACCGGATCATACCAGTAGTTCCAGACGTAGAGGTCGCGGGCGGCGTCGTATTTCAGCCGGTTCTTGAAGAGGAGCGCCATCTTGCCTGCGCGGTCCCGATACTCCGGTTTTCCCGTGAGCCGATGCAGCGCGAGCTGGGACGCGGTGTGCCGCCCGAGGTAGTTGAACGGCTCGCCGACGTTGTCGAAGGGGAACGACTCGCCGCGTTCGCAGCAAAGAAAGTAACCCTCACCGGCCCGCGGTCCCTCTTGCCAGAGGCGGCGCGAGGCATCGGCGTAGGACTCCTCAGCTGCCCCGATGAAGCGATCGGCCGCCGGCAGCAACCTACGGTGCCGCAGGTCGCTCTTCACGATTTCTGCAAAACGCAGCATCGGATGATAGATGACGCCGATGTAGCCCATGTAGGCGAGCGGGATGGGCTTCAGCGCCACCGACTGCGCGACCGGCGCAGCACGGCGCTGGGAAGTCACCGTCGCACGCACGAGGCTAGCAGCCCGTCGGACTTGGAAAATCAGGCTTGGGGGTGATTTTCCAAAATTTTTCCGGCGACGGGAGGCCCAACTCTGACGGGCTGCTGAGCGCCGTGCGGAGCACGGCGGGAGGGACGGGTTTTTGTCGTATATTTGCGTTG
>CANJIU010000137.1 GCA_947474365.1 Opitutia bacterium
TCGACTTGCCGTTTTGGTGTCGCCGCAGGAAATGCTGGCTGAGGGTGCCGCGACGCAGTCGGTCAATCGCGCGCATCTCTTCGATGATCTGTTCACGTTCTTGTTGCAGAGCAGGGCGGGAGGTTTCCATGCATTAGTTATATCCTTACCGATATAACTTTCAACTCCAAAAGACACCTCCTCCTCTCGTTGCTCAAAAATCAGTTACTCTCCGGCCACACACCCGCGCGAGAGTCCGAAACGAGGTCGCACTTGCCAATCCCGGCGACCCGCTCAACGTTCGCGGCCTATGCATTTTGACAACCTTCAGCCCGGACTCTCCGCCCCGCTCCCGCGTCTCGACGATGACGATGACGACGACGATGAGTCCCCGCAGGGCCTGCGGCGCTCGCAACGAAACACGCCCGTCGCGATGCTGATTCAGAAAAAATTTCTCGAGCAGCGAAAACTTTTCCTTTGGGGTGCCGTCACCGACGAAACCGCGAAAGATATCACCGAAAAGCTGCTCTACCTCGAATCCAGCGAGCCCGGGAAGGACATCACTTTCTACATCAACTCGCCCGGCGGCTCGATCACGGCCGGCATGGCGATCTACGACACGATGCAGTTGGTCACGTCGCCGATAACGGTCGTCGTCACCGGCATGGCGGCGTCGATGGGTTCGATTCTGCTCTGCGGCGCCGCGAAGGGCCGCCGGCTGCTCTATCCGCATTCGCGGGTCTTGATCCACCAGCCGCTGATCTCCGGACGGATGATCGGGCCGGCGAGCGACATCAACATCCAGGCGAAGGAAATGGAAAAACTCCGCCTTGAGTTGAACCACATCCTCGCGGCGGCCTCCGGCCAGCCGATGGACATCATCAACCGTGACACCGACCGCGATTTCTACCTCAACGCCACCGAGGCCATCGCCTACGGGCTGGCGGATCGCATCGTGGACAAGGTCTGAGTGGGAGTGAGTTGAGAGCTGAGAGTTGAGGGTTGAGAGTTCAAGCCCTTCAGCCAAACGAGGCCTTGGAATGTAGGGCCGTCGCTCGCCGACGTGCCCTTTTGCGACGGAAAACACCGATAGGAAACTGGATTTACCGATAGGAAACTGGATTTTCAGGGGATCGGGCCGGGAGGGGTTTAACCGATAGGAAACTGGATTTTCAGGGGATCGGGCCGGGAGGGGTTTGTCGTTCCGCCGCCTCGTGCGCACGGGGATTTTCGGGACCGGCAGGACGTCGCCGCCACCGCCGCCGGATCTCTCCGCCGTGATCGTCGCCGTGCGGCAAATCGCTCACAACGGCTGGGCGGATCAAAAATCGACCGTGGTGGTGAGGTTCCAAGACGTCAGGTTTGTGTACCGATATTGGTATATCGGCGTGCCATCCGCCTGTACCCGGGCAAGCCCTGTGTGCCGCCATTCGTTGTTTCCCGCCTCCAAATCGAACAGATTGGTGACGCCCAGCCGGAACGTGGTGAACTGGCCGAACAGCTTTCGGCGATGAATCACGTAGGTCCCCACCGGATGCGTGGCGTCACCCCGGTAGACGACACCGCCTTCCGTTCCAAGGGTGTACTTCGAACCCCATTGGCCGCTGAGGGCGAGGCGCGTACCCTTGAGCATTCCCTCCCGGGGAAATTCGTAGTCGACCAGCCAGTTCACGTTGTAGGGACGGCTGCGTTGTCCGGACACGGACTCGACCGCCAGGTTGGCATCGAGAATCCGGCCGGCGTTGGTCAACAGTGTCGGATCTTCCGCCAGCGCCCGATTTCCCCCCGGCGCGAGGGCGGCCGACGTCCGCGCGACCGCCGCCTCGTAGATTGACTTGAACAGGCTGAAATCACGGTCCGCCGTGATCGTATTGTACGAAAACGTGAGACGGGCCTGGACGCCCTTGATCCGTTGGGCCTGCAGGGTCCCCTCGTAGCCGCGCGACCGCTCGCTGGCGGTGGTCCGATTGTACACCGTGCCGACGCCCGGATCCGGGGCGTGGATGTAGCGGGATTCGAGGGCAGGATATTGTTCGGATTGAACAGATCCTCGATCTGCGCCTGCGTGGTGATGACGTTCGGCGCCCAGAGGAACGAGGCATTCTGCCGCTCGGTTTGATAAACCGCGACGGAGTAGCTGAGCCGATTGCCGGGCAGGCTGCCCTTGAAACCAAGTTCCTTGTTCGCACCCAACTCGGGCCCAAGCAGCTTGCCGGAAAAATCCTGCGCGCCCTGCCACCGGTACGACTCCGAATAAAGACCGTAGAGGTTGACGTGTTTGTTAACCGTGAACACCGCACCACCGTTGAGGGACCGGTTGCTCAGATCGAAGAGCGGTTCAAAGGCATAGACATCGGCGGGAGCCACCGAAGGACCACCCGGGTCGATCGCGTTGCCGTAGGCGTCCGTCTGCCACTTCACGATTTTCTTGCGCTTGAACTGATCGTAGCGCAATCCGACCAACGTGCGCAGCCGGCCGTCAAAATACTGGCCGGATGAGGAAATCGAATACGTCTTCTGAAACCGGACATTCCAGAATGGATTGCTGGCGTCGGTGAACGAATACAGCCCGGGCCGGAAAGTCGGCGTGACCGGCAGTTGCGCGGGCTTCAGCTTCTCCCAAAAACCGCGGCCGAAACTGGCGGGAGTGTCCAGATACGCGCGCAGGCTGAGAAGGTTGTTCGCCAGCGGCACAGGCGGACCGCTGTCCTTTACCGCGACATTGGCCCAGGCCCAGCGGAAGATATGAAATTGATCCGTCATGACGTTGGCCGAACCCACCACGTACTGCTTGCCCCACCGGCCGAAATCGAACGGGTAAGAGGCCGTCAGTCGCGTAATTTTCGTCTGATTGCCGATCTCCTTCGGCTGGGTCTGGTCCGCATCCACGTAGGGCCGCCCGGCGACGTCGAAGCGCACGATGTTCGAGAACGGCGTGTCACTGCGGTATTGCGACTGTTTCTGCTGATTGTAGGACAGCTCGAAATTGAGATTGCCCACACTCTGCTCAACCCAGGCAGTCGCATTGGTGAAGTTGCGGTCGTGATACTCGTCGACGCCGTGCCAGTTCAGCTTGCGGTCGAATCCGGAGATCGTGAGCAACCGATTGGTGCTCACCGCGGCGGTGCCGGCGGCGTTGAGCGTCCGCATGGTCACAGACGAGGTCTGCCCCTGCAGAAGTGAAAACACTTCGCCACCGCCAGCGATCCGGTCGCCAGCGGAGGGACTGACGATCGTGCCGGCGTTCGGCGAGCGCAGGATGATCTCGCCGTCGGACGTGTAGAACGCCCGGGTCGCAATCGTGCTGAAGCCGCGCCCCGGCGCGGAGAGCGACTGGGTGGTCAGCTGGTTGTCGCCGCGCGTGCGGCGGAACTCACCCGCCTCGAACTCGAAACGGATATTGGTGTGCTGGAACGGCCGATAAATCACCGCGCCATCCAAGGCACGGAGCCGGGAGTCCTCGAAATCGACGTACGCGCGGGTGGAACGGGTGACGGCATTAAAGCGGACCGCGACCTGCCGCGTAAGCCGCCGATTCACATCCAGCTGAAACCGGTGCGAGTCGTAGCTCCCGTACTGCATCATGAGGGATCCAAAATTCTCGAAGCGGGGAATCTTGGTGTAGCTGGTCGCCTGCCCACCGGGCGAAGAATCGCCGAACATCAGCGAGTTCGAACCCTTGTTGAAGTCGATCCGCTCGACGTTGTAGTTGTCGGTTGGCGAATACCAGTTGAAGAAATTCCGCTGAGACTGGCCCGAATCACCGGCGGTGATCATGCCCCGGGAGATGACCCGCGCCTCGTCGAACCGCGCATCCTGGACCGGAATGACGGTGAGCCCCGCCACCCACGTGGCGGCGTCATCCAACGTGGCAAGGTTGAGGTCGCGGATGAAGTCGCTCGTGATCGCGTCGACCGAGATCGGCAGGTTGGCCAGTTCCTCCTTGGTGCGAGAGCCCACGAGCGTGCTCGAGGCGACCCAGCCGGTGTCGCGATCGGAGGCGATCGTGAACGGACTCAATACGACCGTGGAACCACCCGTCACGGCGGATGGGGCCACCTGAGCCAAGGAGGTCACGGCCGACGCCATCAAGAGCATCGTCGCCAGCCGGTGAAGCAACCGCAGGAAACCAGGCCGCTGGGATTGGGGGATCGAGTTCATGGGTTTACGAGGAGCGCCTCGACTCCGATCTGCTGGCACGCGATGTGCCATGGGGGTAAACGGGAAGGCTGATCGGCACGACTGCCTGTGCGCAGGGGTAGTTCGCATCCCCAGCCTATTCCCGCGCGGCAAACCTGTCCATGTGCCAGAAACACGAACGCATGTGATCGAACCACCGACCGGTCCCAACCCGACGGCGAGGACCTGCGCCACGGGGACGCCGGGTTGTTACTTCTTTGCCTTTTCCTTCTTGGGTACGGGCGCACCCTGCTTCGGCCCGGGACGATGATACGTCTCGCTCAACTGATCGCGGATGCGCAGGTAAACCGAGCGATCGTCCCGCTGGGCAAACGCCTCTGCAAACGGATCACCGTCGCGCCGCATCGAGGCGAGCAGATCGGCGCGCATCGCGTCGATTTCCGCGCGGCGCTCGGGTGCGGCGATCAGGTTGTGGCGTTCAAAGCGATCCTGGCTGAGGTCGTAAAACTCCTCTGGCACCCGGTAGATGTGAAGATCGACCCGCGCCTTCAGTTCCGGATCGGAACGGGAGGCCTGGAACATCGCCTTCCAGGCGAGACTGTTGCCCTTGAGCACGGCGCCTTTCTCCGACCAGAGCCCGCCCTGATATTCCGTCCGCCCGTCGCTCCACGCGTTCCAAATGTAAGCGCGGTCTTTGGTCCGGACACAACGCATCGGCATCCAGACATAAACACCGCCCTGATTGTAACAGGTGTAAACGCGGTCCCAGCCGGCCATCTGCTCTCCGCGCAAGGCCGGCAGAAACGAGCGGCCATCGAGATCAGGAATCGGTGGAACCCCGCTGGCCGAGAGCAGGGTCGGCGTGAAATCCAGCGTGGAGACGAGGTGCTCGGTGTCGACGCTGCCCGGCTTGACGACACCGGGCCAGCGAAACAACAGGCCGCCCCGGGAACTGTTTTCGTAAACGTTGGATTTCGCGAAGGGCCAGGCCATGCCGTGATCGCCGCCGTAGAACATCACGATCGTGTTTTCGCGCTGGCCGGATTCGTCGAGAGCGGCGAGCACGGCCCCGACGCAGTCGTCGAGCCGGCGGACATTGGTGTAGTATTGCGCCATCTCGCGCCGCACCTCGGGCAGATCCTCCAGGAAGCCATGCACAAACGTCACCTCCTCCGGCGTGATCCAGCGACTGGGGGCATCGCCGTCGGCGAGGTCGGTCGGCCCCTTCGCACCGATCAACGGGTGATGGGGATCCCCGCAGTTGACGTGATGAAAAAACGGCCGGCCCTCGGCCTGCGCCCGGCCGATGAACGCCTTGGTCGCCGCGGCCAGCTTGGAGGGACTGCGGTTGATGTTCTTCTTCTCGTCGAAGTCCGGTCCCGCCGGAATCGCCACATCCACGGGAAAACTCTTTACCGGCAGGTAGTGGCTGTTTTTCCCGATCATCGAAATCAGATACCCTGCGTCCCGCAGTTGTTGATTGAGCGTCCGAATCTCGGGCTTGAGCGGGAAAAATCCCATGGCGCCACTGCGGTGCGGGTACAGGCCGCAGTGCATCAATTCGCGGACCGGCTGGCAGACCGCCACCGTTGAATATGCAAACTGAAACCGCATGCCCTCGCCCGCCAGTCGATCGATGTTGGGCGTCAGATTCGGAATCGGGCCGCCATAGCAGCCCGTCGAATCGTAGTTCAAATCGTCGGCCGTAATGAAGACGATGTTGGGCCGTCGTGTTGCCGGCGCCGCTGCTGCGACTGCCGCAAGGATCGCCGTCAACCACCACACCGCGAACAGCGCTTTGGACTCAGGCGCGTGGAGAATTTGATCTGATTTTATGGCCATGTGCATCAATTCGTTTTCCCCTCGGATAAAGGCGGCGGATCGAACCGCAGGAAGTACCGGAGAATTCCCGCAGCGAGCAGATGAAAGCAGCCAAGCGCGAGGAACACCGGCGTGTAGCCGACCGATCCGACAAACGTCCCGATCAGTTTGCTGCTGAACAGTCCACCCAGCGCCCCAAAGGAACCGGCGACTCCCAGCACACTCGCGACGCTGGTCCGCGGAAACGTGTCGGCCACCAAGGTGGTCACGTTGAACAACCAGATCTGGCACACCGCCGCGACGACACAAAAAAGCCCGATGACCACGCCGACACCCGGTGCAAACGGGATCAACATGGCGCACGGTGCAAGCAGGGCCGTCAGGGTCAGCACGCGCAGCCGCGCCTGCCGCGGCGTATGTCCGCCACGCACGAGGCGGTCGGAGACCAGCCCGCTGGCAATTCCGCTCAGATCCGCGACCAGAAAAGGCACCCAGCCGATCAACCCGGCCGCGATGAGGGTCAGTTTCAAATTTTCCTGGAAGTATCCCGGCATCCAAAAAAGGCAGAAATACCACACTTGGTCGCTGACCAACCGCGCCAGGACGATGCCCCACAGCGCCGGGTGGCGCAGCAACTGCGACCACGGCGCACGGCCGGGCTCGCCCTGCGGCGGATGCGGCGCGTATTCCGCCGAAGGCGCCCGATAGATTCGCCACCACGCGACCGCCCACAGCAGTCCGACGATTCCCGGCAACACAAACGCCGTCCGCCACCCCCAACGCGCCGCGACATACGCCACGACCGGCATCGCGATCACCGCGGCGGTTGCGCTCCCCGATTGGTAGATGCTCGTCGCGATCCCGCGCAACCGATCCGGAAACCACGTCGTCGCCGCCCGCAGCGCCGCCGGGTAATTGCCCGGTTCGGCCGCACCCAGCACGGCCCGGCACGCCAGCAGGTGACCAATGGTCTGCGCCAAGCCCGTCAGGAGGTTCGCGATCGACCATACCGACACAAACAACGTGAGCGAAATCCGGCTGCCCGCCCGATCCACCAACCGGCCCGCAAGGGTGTACGCGATCACGTAGGTGATCATGAACGCGGAGACGATATTGGCATAGCCGTTGTCATCGAAACCAAACTCGCCCTTGAGCACCGGCTTGAGGATCGAGAGCGTCTGCCGGTCGAAGTAATTGAGAAATGTCGACGCAAAGAGCAGCCCGATGATCACCCAGCGACGGTTGAGATCGCCGTGGCGCGACGCCGGGCCGACTGGTGCGGAAGCGTCCATGCCTTCGTCAGAGGTCCGCAACGTCCGCGGCCGCGGCCACGGTGGCAACGCGTTTTCCCGCCTCGCCGGAGCGGCGGAACAGCTGCACGCCCGCCTGCAACAACGCCTCCTGCAGCGCCACCACGTCGACCTCCGCCACTCCGCCGCGCAACGACCGCGCCATCGCGGCGGCCGTTCCCGCGGCCTGACCGGTGAGCATACATGTTCCCTGGATACGCGTGCTGGAATGCGCCACGTGGTCGCTGGAGATGCAACGGCCGGCCACCAGGAGGTTCTCCACCGTCTTCGGCACCAGCGAGCGATACGGGATGTCGTAACAGTCGCCGCGAATCGGCCCGCCGATCGCCTTGCGCCGCCCCTGCGGATCGTGGATGTCAATGATGTACGAGCCGTGCGCCACGACGTCCGGAAACGCGGCGCAGTCGATCGCTTCCCCTCCGGTCAACACATGCCGGCCCACCAGCCGGCGGGTTTCCCGCACTCCGAGAATGCCCGCCGTCTCCAGCAGATAGGCGCGCTCGAAGCCCGGGATGAACCGGTGGAGAAAGTCGACGACATGGAACACCTGCCGCTGCGCCACGATCTCCCCCTGGGTGAGTTCCAACGCGTCCGCCCCATTGATGCCCGTCACGCGCGTCATGTTCACGACGACTTCGCCCGGCCGACGGTTCTGGAAAAACAGCACGCGGCCCTGCGGCAGCGGCAGTTCGTCGCCTTCCACGACAAAACCGGGCGTGTTGGCATACGGCAGCTTTTCAAACTCCTCCCGCGTCAAACCCACGTCGGCGAAACGCAGCCGCCGGTTTACCAGCGGCCGGGCGCGCTCCACGTCCACGCCCCCCATCGTGAACATCATCGTGACCGGCTGCAGCAGGCCGTCCTGCTCGTAATTCCCATAGGCGCGCTCTTCCATGTGCACCTTGTTGAGTCCGGCGCCGGTCAGGCGATCCATCACGCCCGCCTCGCTGCCGAGCACATAGTCTTCACCGGCCCGGAAGAGCAAATCACCGTCGCCCGTGGCATCGATGAAGACGCCGCCTTCGATCACGCCCAGGCCCGACTTGGAAAGGACGACGAGCTTCTCGATCCGGTTGCCCACCCGCACGACGTCCACCAGCGTCGTGTGCAGGAGGATGTCCACGCCGCTATTCACCGCCGTGTCCAAGAGGACGTACTTCATCACGTGCGGGGAGGAAAACAGGTGGTGTGGTTTGCCCTCACCGCCACAGTATTCCTTCGTGAGTCCGACGATCCGGTCCAGCATCTCGTGGAGGATGCCGCCAAAACTCAACCCGCTCTTGGAGGCCTGCGCCGACAACGGCATTACCAACCCGAGCGTCATCATCCCGCCCAGGCAGCCGTATTGCTCAACTAGCAGTGTCGACGCCCCGCCGCGCGCCGCGGCGATTGCGGCGCAGGTCCCGGCCGCGCCGCCGCCAACGACGACGACGTCCGCTCGCTTCAGGGTGGTGAGGTTGACTGAAAAATTCATGGGGCAATGGCAGGGGTGACGTCGGTTCGCCCGCCCACCCTCGCCTTCACGTTATCCAGAACGGGGCCCGGACGACCGACCGATCCGCAGTATGGCAGGATCATCCCGACCGTCCATGTCACAGAGCCACCAACCCATGTTGTCAAGCCACGCGGCCCGTCCGCGGCGGTGGCCAGGATCATGCGACGCCCGGCACCGAATCGGACCGGGCCACTCGCTGGCGGTAAACCGACGGACTGATCCCAAATTCGCGTTTGAACGCCTGACTGAACGAGAACGGGTCGCTGAACCCGATGCTGCCGGCGACCGCGGCCAGTTTCCCTTCCGCCAGCATCAGAAACTCACACGCCCGTCGCATCCGCAACGTTGTGAGCCGCTGCCGGGGACTGCAGCCGTAGTGGCGATGGCAGAGCCGGCGCAGGTGTTCGCGACTCAGGTTGGCGTGGCCCGCCATGCGGTCGATGTCCCAGGGTTCACCGAGCCGCTCGTTGACGGCTGTCCACAGGTTGGCCAGCCGCGGATCGACCGCGCCGGGCCGCACGAGATGATGCAGCGAAGCCTGGAGCAGTTCGCACCAGAGGCCCACCAGTTGCGGGTCGTTGCTGCGGGCCACCTCGGCAATCAACCCGCTGTTCGCCGCGAGCAGCGAATAGGAGGCCGCGGAAAATGTGCGGGCATCGGGCGATTGAAACAGCGAGGGAAACTTCGCCGCCGTTTCAAACCGGACCCACGCATAACGCCACTCCCGATCGCCGTCGGCCGCCCGATAACCGTGCAGACCGCCCGCCGGCATCACGTAGGCCGTGTCCGGCCCGACTTCCTGCCACCGTCCGTCACAGATGATTGCACCGCGCCCCGCCACCGTGACGAGCACGAGCGAGAACGGCGGCGCGAGCCGCACAAAGCACCACTCCGAGCCGACGTGCGTGATACCCGCGTCGAGGATCCCGAGTGGGCCGAGCGCGGGACAATCCTGCCGCGCGACCACGGCACGGCCGATCACGTCGCAAAATTTTTCGGTCTCGGTAAACGGCATGGGGCCAGGGAAGGGGTGAAGCTTCCCGCACCTGTGGCAGGCGCGTTGACCCGGCGCAAGCGAGGAGAGCTTTCCCAACATGCCCGCGTGGTTCTGCCGCATGGACACATCGGCGCGCATGAGCTAACCTGCCCGGCATGACGCGTGCCCCCGCACCATCCCCCGACTTGGCATTGACGCGCCGGGAGTTCCTCGTCGCCGGCACCGCGGCGGTCGGTGCGCACGCGCTGCCTTCCGGCTGGGCCCAACCCGGCGACCGTTCCGCCGCGAGCGGGAGAAAGGTGCTGCACATCATCGGACACTCGCACATCGACGCAGCGTGGCTGTGGCCCTGGCGCGATTCGGCCGACACCACACTCACGACCTTTCGCAGCGCACTGGATCGCATCGAGGAAACCCCTGGGTTTCGTTTCAGCCACTCGTCGGCCGCGCACTACCGGTGGGTCCAACGGACCGATCCGGACATGTTTGAGGAGGTGCGACGCCGGATTCGGGAAGGACGCTGGGAAGTGGTCGGCGGCTGGCCGGTCGAGCCCGACTGCAACATCCCGTCGACGGAGAGTTTCATCCGCCATGCGCTCTACGGAAAGGAATTCTGCCGCCGGGCGCTGGGCGTCGACGTCGCCATCGGTTTCAATCCGGACTCGTTCGGTCACGCCGCCGGACTGCCCACGATTTTGAAGCACACCGGCTACCGCCACTACGTGTTCATGCGGCCTGTGGACAACCCGAACCTGCCGCTGCTCTTCTGGTGGGAGGGACCGGACGGTTCCCGCATCCTCACGCTTCGGATCCATCGCAACTATTGTTCGCCCGCCACGTTCATCCCGCGGTTCGCCGCCGAATATTTCGCCCCCGGCGCGGAGCACGGCGCATTCTTCATGGGCGTCGGCAACCACGGCGGGGCCGTGACAAGGGAGCAGATCCGGCAGGTGCTGGCCCTGCAGGCCGATCCGAAGCTGCCGGAACTGCGGTGGAGCACCGTGGGGGAATTTTTCCGGGCCGTGGAGCAGTCGCCTGCCGCGGCCCGCCTGCCGGTGTATCGCGGGGAACTCCAACACGTCGCCCGTGGCGGTTACTCCAGCCACGGTGAAATCAAGCAACTCAACCGCCGGGTGGAGCGCGCCCTCGGCCAGGCGGAGGCCGTCTCGGTCGCGGCGCACCTCAGCACCGGTCACCCGTATCCCACATCCGCGTATGCCGAAGCGTGGCGGCAGATCACGTTCAACCAGTTTCACGACCTGCTCGCCGGCACGGCCCTGCCGTCCGTCTACCAGGATCTCCGCGACAGCATGGGCGCGGCCAGCCATGCCGCCACCACCGGCAAGGTCGAGGCCCTCGAACGGATGGCGCGACGGGTCGACACGCGGGGCATCAGGGAGGGCGCGGTGTTCCTGTTCAATCCCCTGCCCTGGAAACGCACGGCCGTCGTCGAGTTCCAGGCGCTCTACGATCCGGAAAAAACCAACGACCTGATCTCGCACTTGAAATCGCGTTCGGGCGAGGCGTTGCCGATTCAATGGGCGGACGACCTCAAACCGCGCGCCCCCATGGCCCGGCTCAACGCCGTGGTCGAGCTGCCGCCCTGCGGCTATCGCGTGTTCGAGCTGGCCCACGGGACACCTCCGCCCGCGCGAGCGGAATTCGCGAAAAACATTTCGCTGCCGGAAAACGGCCTCGGGATCTCGTCGCTCCGCGCCACCGACGGTACCGAGCTGCTCGCCGCACCCGTCGGCCTCGTTGTGATCGACGATCGCAGCAATGCGTTCGGCCACGGAATCTCGGAATTCTACCTCGCCCGTTTCCGCCAGGAAGTCGGCCGGCCGGCCTTTGTCTCCTCGGTGGTGATCGACGACGGGCCGGTGATGCGGAAAACCCGCCAGCGGGCGCGCTGGCAGAACTCCGAAATCGTCCTCGACATCATCCAGTACGCCGGCATCGACGCGGTCGAACTGTCCTTTGCCATCGACTGGTGCGAACGCCGCCAAACCTTGAAACTGGAAATACCCACGACGTTGCGCGGGCCGACGGTCTTCGCCAAGGTCCCCGCCGCCGTCGCGCAAAGAGCACCCAACGGCGAGGAGGAACCGTATCAGGACTGGCTGGCCGTGCAGGGCAACGCCGGTGCCGGCGCCTACACCGTGGGCCTGATCAATAACTCCTCCTACAGCTACGACTGCCTCGACGGGCTCGTGCGCACCGTGCTGATCCGATCGACGCCGTTCGTGAATGCGCACACGATGAACGGCAAGCTCTCCACCACCCTCCCGCCGAACTCCAATGTCGCATGGATGGATCAGGGCCGGCAGGAACGGCGGTTCTGGCTGGTCGCGGGCCGCGGGACGTGGTCGGACCTCGCGCTGGATCACTTGGCCGACGAGTGCCAGACACCGGCCGAGTACGTCTGCGACTCGGCCCATTCTGGGAGTGAGGCATGGGAAAAATCCTATCTCGAAGTGTCACCGCGCACCGTGACCGTGCTCGCGATCAAGCGCGCGGAGTCCGGCGACGAGACGATCGTGCGCCTCCAGGAGCGGAGTGGAGCAGCCAACGATGCCCGCATTCTTTGCCCGTCACTCGGCGTCAGTCACGCGGTCCGATTCTCTCCGTTTGAAATCAAAACCCTCCGGCTCACGCCTCGCCCCGGCGGCGGTGCCGGCGTGGCAGAGATCTCGCCGCTCGAACGGGCCTGACGGCCACGGGAGCGCGGGCCGCCCGCCTCACCGAACAACAGGCCGAACTTCGAAGCGATAGCTGCCAGCGGCGACTTCAACCTTGAGCGTGTCACCCGCCGGCGCCACGGCACGGACACCCGCCACTGACGCCACGGGCGACCCACCCTCGGTCACGCGGTCGGCAGTGGCGTTGGGCAGAACAACGATCGCGGTCGTATTACCGATAGGAAACTGGATTTTCAGGGGATCGGGCCGGGAGGGGTTTAACCGACCGATAGGAAACTGGATTTACCGATAGGAAACTGGATTTTCAGGGGATCGGGCCGGGAGGGGTTTATCCTACGCGTTCACCCGATTGGCAAAGTACTGATAGGAAACTGGATTTTCAGGGGGATCGGATCCACTGACTACTGATAGGAAACTGGATTTTCAGGGGGATCGGATCCAACTACTACTGATAGGAAACTGGATTTTACTGATAGGAAACTGGATTTTCAGGGGGATCGGATCCACTGATAACTGATAGGAAACTGGATTTTCAGGGGGATCGGATCCGGGAGGGGTTTAAGGACCGATAGGAAACTGGATTTTCAGGGGATCGGGCCGGGAGGGGTTTAGTTGAACGCCGGCTTCGTCCGCTCGAAGGAACTGCGCGGGATCATGTTCACGGTGCCCGCGAGTGCCGCGCCGGGCGACTCGGGCGTGGGCGAGTACGTGACCTCGACGCGCGAGAGGTTGTTGATCGAAACCATGTCCACCTGGACCGCCCGGTTGGTCGACGTGCCCGCCGCACTGGCGAGATTGAAGCCGTCGATCGTCACCGGCACATTGTCGGATGACACGCCGTTGATGGAGATGAACCGCATGTTGCCGCCGCTGGTGTCGACCGTGACGCCCGGCATGAATTTCAGGACCTCCGCGACATTGCCCTCGGCCACGCCGCCGAATTCGTCGGAGGAGAACACGTTTTTGATGTTGGCGGCGAAGCGCTGTTCGTTGATCGCGATGGCGGTGCCGTCCATCTCTCGCGAGACGCCCACGACAAACTCGGAGAGTTTCACGACCGACCCGGCGCTGCCGGACGAGGCGGACAGGCTGAAGTCGTGCTGCGCCGTCTGGCCTCCGGCGACCGTCACCGGCGCGGTTTGCACCGCGAGGCCGGTGAAGAAGGCCCGGACCCGGGCGGTGCCGGCGGGCACGGCAGACAGCCGAAAATTGCCGCCGGAATCCGTGAACGTCTCCAGCAGCGTGTCATCGACTGTGATACGGGCGTTCGGGAGATATTCACCATTGGTCGCGTTGAGCACGCGGCCCTCGATGGTGCCGGTGACCGACTGCGCGTGGAGCCAAGCGGCGGAGGCCAGAGTCAGGAGCGCAAGGAAGAGGCCGCGAGAATACCGTTTTGCACGAGGGGTGTTTTTCATGGGGCGGGGAACAAGCGTCCAACATCCGCGCCAAGGCCGACGCGGGAAGGGGTGAGACCGGAACCTGCGTCAATCTTCCGCCAGGGTCAAACGGCAAGACACACCGGCCCGGACTCAGGGCGCATCAGGCCACCAGTTCCTTGATGACGCCCGTGCTGTCCCCGTGGGACTGGGCCGGAACGCCCACCCCTTGCAGCAAAGTGAGCCAGAGATTGCACAGCGGGGTTTTCGGATCGGCCATGACCAGATGCCGGCCGTGTTTGATCCCGGCTCCGCCGCCCGCGATGAGCGTGGGACAATTGTCGAGATAGTGAATGCTCTGGATGTTGCTGCCGTAGCTCAGGCAGGTGTGTTCGAAGAGGCTGCTGCCGTCCGGTTCCTTGGCCGCCTTGAGTTTGTCGATCAGTTCGGCCAGGAGGAGCGATTGTTTTTGATCCCGTAATTGCGACGCCTCCATCCGCGGTCCCGGCGCGTAATGGCTCATGTTGTGGCCGGTGAAAGTGACCCCGATGCTCTTGAGCAGGCTTTCGACCGGTTGCCGGTAGGTGACGACCCGCGTCGCATCCGCCTGCAGCGACGCCACGATGAGTTGATGCATGAGGCGGACTTCCTCGTACCCCGCGATGTCACCCGTGGGTTCGGGCGGCGGATTGGCCGGCCGGGCCTTGGGCACTCCGAGCCACTGTTCCTCTTTCGACAGGCGCGTTTCGATGTCGCGAATCGACTCCAGATATTCGCTGAGTTTGTCCTGGTCGTTCTTGCCCAGGCCGCGCGCCACGCTCTTCGCATCATCGAGCACGGTATCGAGCACACTGCGCTGTTGGCGCAGCTGCGCCTGGCGCTGGGCCAGCGGAGTCGACTCGTCGGAAAACATCCGATGATAGGCGACAACCGGATTGTTCATGCCCGCGAGGGGCTTGCCCTGCCGATTCCACGCCATCGACAGGCCCGGACCGTGCCCCGACTCCTCCGCCTGCTCGCACCCCAATTGGATCGAGGTGAAACGCGTGCTCCGGCCAAACGTCTCCGCCGCGACCTGGTCCGCCGAGATGCTATTGTGAAAACTCTGCCCCGGTTCGGCGTAGCGATTTGCGCCGGTCAGGTAAAACGTGCTGCCCCAATGCGCCTCGTTGTTGAACTTGTTGGATAGATTCTGAATGACCGTAACGTCGGCCTTGTGGCGCTCGAGCGGCTGGAGTCCCGGCGGCAGCGCGTAATCCGTTCCCACCTGCTTGATGCTCGGGTACCACGTCTCCCGCGTCACCCCCCAGCCGAAACCGAGAAACACCATCCGCTTCGGTCGCACCGCCGTCGCGGCGGCGGCGGCCACCGAGGAAAACCGGGTCCAGCCAAACGACTCGAACAGCGGCAGCGCCACGAGGGTGGAACTGCTGCGGAGAAAAGCGCGCCGGGTGCGCACGGGTGTATTCATGAAAGTAGGATGCGTGGTTGGGCGAGGCGAACGCGGCAGCGGAACTAGAGTCGCTCGACGGCGATGTCGTCGAGGTAAACGAGGCCGTTGCTGAGAAAGTCGACCGAGTGCATCGGGATGTCGGGCCAGTGGACGGTGAGGGCGAGCTGTTTCTCGCCGTCGATCCATGCCGTCCAGGTGGTCCCGATGATTTCGAGCACGGCCAGATGCCACGCATTCGGGCGCAGCCGGGTGGAGGAACTGGCGGAGCGGTCGTAGAAACGGAATCCTCCGCGCTCATGGGCCTTCGTCCCCGGCGCGATCTTGGGATGCCTGGCATCCTCGGTGTAGCCATCCTCAATCAATCCGAGATCGCGCCCGCCCGCGGTCTCCCAGCGGGCACCGGCGTCAATTCCCCCGAGGCTCAGCCGGAGCCGCGCAATGTGCTCATGCGGCAGCGGGCTGAAGGGAAATTTTCCGTTGGGCAGGACCTCGATGCGGGAGAGCGGCTTTTCCAGCTTGAAGCGAAAACGGATCCGCAGGTCCTTCTCTCCGCGGAGGAGCGCCCGGATCGGCCGACCATGCTTGGCGCCGGGTGCCTGCACATAAACGCCGCTCAGCGCGCCCTCCACCAGACTCCAATTGCCCTCGTAGTTCCAGGACGGGTGGCCCCAATGCGCACGGTTCAGCTCACCCGTGCCAAAGTCTTCCGCAATGAGCAACGTCCCCGGGCGGGAGCTTTGGGCGGAAAGCGGGGACGCCAGGCTGAGCGCCAGGATGGGCACGATGAAAGTTCGGATGTTCACGTCAGGGAGCGGAATGAATGCGTGGGACCCTCTTCGTCACTTGCGGTGAAACGCCTGGCTCGCGACGAGGGCGTGAATGATCGCGCGGGGGGTCAATCCGGCACCCCGGGCCTGCGTGAGGATTTGAAATGCCAGCTCCTCGTCGGAAAAACCAAAGGGCCGGCCGAGCCCGTATTCCACCAGGCCTTCGATGAAGCCGCGCGCCAACGCCTCCTCGCGCTCCGCCACCTGATCGCGCAGGCCGAAGAAATCAGCGAATTCGGTTCCGTCCGGCAGCCGGCCCGTCGGATCGATCGGAAACGACTGGCTCCGGATCACCCGGTTGTTCTTCGCCACCTCGACGACCTCCTCGGTCCGCCAGAGGCCGGCGGCGTTGAAATTCTCCAGGCCGTAACCAATGGGGTCGATCTTGAGATGGCACTGGGCGCATTGGGGCTGCTCCATGTGCGCCGACTGCAGTTCGCGGGCGGGCAGCAGTTTTCCGGCGAGGCGGCTGAGTTGCGGGACATTGGCCGGGGCGGGCGGCGGCGGACGGTGGAGCAGCTTGCGCATCACCCACGCGCCGCGCTCAACCGGCGAGCTCCTCTCGCCGTCGGAACCCATGGCGAGAATGGCGGCCATTCCGAGAAAACCACCGCGCGGCGAACCGGCGGGAACTGGCACCTTGCGGAACTCCCGGCCTCTGACGCCATCGATGCCGTAGTAGTCGGCAAGCAGATCGTTGATGACGATGAAGTCCGACTTCAGCAACCGGCCGAGACCGAGGTCCTCGCGCAGCAGCGTCCCGAGAGTGTGAAACACCTCCGCCCGCGCCGCCATCTTCACGCTGTCGTCGAACCCCGGATAGAGCCGGTGGTTGAATTGGAAAAAATCCAGGCGCTCCAGGTGCAGCCATTGGTGCGCAAAACTCGTGACAAAGTCCCAGGCCTTGGCGTCGGCCAGCATCCGGTTTACCTGATCCGCGAGCACGGCGGGGCGCAGCAATTCCCCGTTGCGCGCCAACGCTTCCAGCGTCGCGTCGGGCGGCGCGCTCCACAGAAAATACGAAAGCCGGCTCGCGAGTTCGGCGCCGGTGAGTTCCCGCCGGCCGGCCTTTTCGTCCGCAGGCTCGATGAGGTAGAGAAAACTTGGCGAGGAGAGAAGGATGGCGAGCGGCTCCTTCAACGCCTCCTCGAACGTTTGACCGGCGGCCCGGCCCTCCTGGTAGTGGGCCATGAGTTTGTCGAGGTAGCCCGCCCTGACGTCCCTGCCCCGGAACGCACGGGCCCCAAATCGGGCGACAATTTCCCGGGCGTAGGTGTCGGTCGGCGGGGCCGCGGGACCTCGGAAGAAAATCGCAGCGTGCGACGCCGAAGGCCACTGTTGCAGAATCGGTCCCTCCCACTCGACCCAATCGACCCAGAGCGCCGGTTCGAGGCCGAAGCCGGTTTGCTCCAGGCTTCGCATGTGCCGATAAATCGCGGCGTCACGACTGTTGATCTGCCGCTCGCGCAGGGCGATGACGCGGTCGCCGAGAATGTTCACCTGCTTGGTCTGCGTGCCGACGTCCTCCTTCGTGGGCTTGGCCGGCTTGGGCAACGTCAACGTCCACTCCAACGTCTGCGGTTTCGCGATCGTGCCAGTCACCTTCTCGCAGGCGATGAGACTGATGGCGCCGTCTGTCCGCTCCCCGCGCAGGCCAATTTCAATGAAGCCCCGGCTGACAGGAATTTTCGGCGCCACGCCGACGTGCGCGCGCACGATGTAGTCGCCGGCCGGCAGCTCGTCGGGAATGACAATTCCGATCTGCGGATTCGGCATGTGGATCGTCAGAAACGCGCCCGTCTGAATCTCGGGCCGGGAAAGGTAGTCGGCGTAGGGAGGCGAATCGCGATCCCACACCAGTTTGCGAAACTCCATCTCGCGCTCATCGACGAGTCCAAAGTCGGACGGCGGCCGCCCCTTGGAGGCCTTCCATTGTTTGTACATCCGGTATCCACCCATCTGATAACCACGATGGATCCCGGCGATGCGCCGGTTGGCTTCGATTTCGGGCTCGAGGCGCACTTTCCTTGTCTCTGGTCGCGGTCCAGCGGCGAGGGCGAGGTCCAACGCCTTTCGCGCCAGCGCAAGGTATTGTTCGAATTGATCGCTGGAGAAGAAGAGGGACTTTCCGACCGTGTCGAACGTACCGCCGCCGCCGTCCTTCGGCAGATCCTTCGCGTCGACCTTCACCCCGAGAAGATCGCGCATCGTGTTCTGGTACTCGCGCCGATTCAGCCGGCGCAGGGTGATCACTCCGTGCTGGTCGCTCAATTGCTTCCGGGCCGTCACCATTAGGGAGGAGAGATCCTCCAGCACTCCGGTCTTTTCCGCGGCCGTCGGCTGCTTCTCCTCCTCCGGCGGCATTTCGCCGGCGTTGAGCACGTTCAGGACCTTTTGCCAGCGCTCGGCGGTCGGAATGTCGGTGATTTCGAACGGCACATCGTCGAGCCGCATCTTGCCCTTTTGCTTGTCGGCATTGTGGCAGTCGACGCAGTAGCTCCGGAAGAAGGCGCGCTGCGTCTCCGGCATCACGGCCCGCGGCGCCGCGGCGAAGACCGGAGCGACCAGCGCAAGCAACGACGGGAGGAGTCGCTTCATCGTCGAATCAAAACCGATACGAGGCCTTCAGGTCCCAATTGCGGTGCACCCGGGGATAGTTGAAGACGATGAACTGCCCCGGGCCGCGGGCCTGGAGCGGAACCATGTCGTGCTCGGCGAGGACATTCTGGACGTTGAGCTGGAGATCGAAGGTCTCGTTGCGCCCGAGGCGGAACGTCCGTCCGACCATCAGGTTGGTCAGGAGGTTCGTAATCCCGCGGATGGGGGCGTTGTTGCGGGCCCCGTCGTATCCGATCACGGGTGACGTCCGGTAGTTCGCGCCGCCGCCGACGCGCAGCCCGCGGAGGAAACCGACCGAGGCCTCGTTGAACCGGTAGCTCGTGAACACGTTCACCGACTCCTTCTGGTGCTGCATCTGCTCCTGCCCGCTGGCGCGGTTGATCTCCGCCATCAGCGCCGACGCGTAGCCGTAGGCGTCGGCAATTGTCGCCGGATTCGCCACGAAGTCGCGCCCGGCCGTGCCGTCCCGCGTGCGCACAAAGCTCTGCACGTTGGCCGGCGTGTCGGTCAGCCGCGTGGTGTTTTTCTCCCAGGCCGCCTTCGTCTCGGCGAAGAAGGCGTTGTGGAAGGGCGCGATGTTGGTGTCGGACTGATCGTTGGTGGCGTAGTTGAGCGAGATGCTCCAGTTGCGCGTGAGACGGCCGACCAGTTCGAACTCATAGCCCTTGCCGGCCGTGTCGACGGTGTGGCCGTTGCCGCCCAGCCAGTCGTTCGCGCCGGCGGCGACCATGCTCGCGGGGAGCGGCTGCTTCGTGACGAGCAGCGCGTTGACGATGGCGGGAATCGCCTGGTTCATGCCCAGCTGCTGCTGGACAAACACATTGGTCTGCCGGTTGGTGTCGTCCGTCGTGAAGGCGTTGACGTTCAGATAAAGTTTTTCGTCGAGCAGGTTGACGCGGAGCCCGTAGTCCTTCCCCTTGCCGACGCGCGTGCCGTAGAGCTGATTGTAAGGGTTTGGGGGCGACTGCGGCAGCACGCTGTTGGCCTGGTTGTAGGTGAGGCCGACCCGTTTGAAGGGGGAAAGGAAAATGCCGAAGGTCGTCGTGTTGCCGGTGAACTTGTCCGGCTCGCCGAGGATGTCGTTCAGCTTGCTCCACAGGCCGGTGGAGTTCGGCAGCCGCACCCCGCCGCCCACCGCGCGCCGATCGTTCCGCGTGTCCTCGCGGTAGCCACCGGTGAAAACCAGGCGGTCGCTGAAAAAACGGCTCTGGCCCGCGACCATGCGGCTTTCGTCGACGGTGTTGCGGAAACCCGCCGGGCCATTGGAGACGAAGCCGCTCTTGATCCCGGGCGCGTTGATCGGATTCGACCACGGATCAATCGCGCCGCGCAGTCCGCCGGGAGTGCTGAAATCGACGTAGGTGCGGCGCAGGATCGTGTTGGTGGTGGAATCGATCAGCTGGTTGTTGTTCGGCGCGAGATTGCGCTCCACCTCCACCCACGTGTTGCCCCAATTGTCGTCCTTCTGCCAGAGGCCGGAGACGGAGTGGCGCCCCAGCCAGCGGCTGTACTTCGTCAGGTTGAGTTCATAGCCGACGTTCGCCCGGAACTGGTCCGAGTTCTCGTCGAAGAGCCGCGTCTGCGCACTGCCCTCGACGTACATTTTTCCCGCATACGGATTCGCTGCGCCAATGTTCGGCAACAGGGTGCCGGGGTCACGGCCCGCCGCCAGCCGCGAATCGGCGTCGGCATAATAGGCGCCGGGAATCACGGGGTTGGGATCTCCGATCAGGCCGCTGACGCCGACGGCGCGATTGTCGCGCCAATAGCGGCGATGACGGTAACCCAACTCGATCGCGAGCCCGCCGAGACGCTGCTCGGCGAAGACGGAATAAACGGAGTAGTGGTTGCTCGTCGTCCCACCCGGGCCGGAGAGGTTGGAATTCGCCGGAAAGAGTTTCCCCAGATACGGGTCGTCCACATTACCCTGCGCCAGAGTGCCCGCGCCGGGCAACGTGTCCCAGTGGCCCGCGGCCTGCACTCCCGCGATGTCGGGCCGCATGTCCGCACCGACCGACGAGAGCCGAAACGGCTGGGCGCGCAGCTGCGGCGCATAAAAAACCTGCTCGATCGTGCGGGCGCGAATCAGGGTCGGCGCCGGATTGGTTCCCGGCAACACGGTGCCCGCCAGCGGAGCGCCGCCCGCCAGCCAGCGCGTCCCGCCCAAATCATCCGCCACGCCGCTGGGAATGATCTGATCGCGCATCACCCGCTCAAACGCACCGCGAATCACCGTCTGCTTGAACGGCGCATAGGTTGTCGCGAGCGCAAAGCCCTTCTGCTTGAAAAACTCAAAATCGCGCCAGCCCTTCCGATCCTCAATCACCGTGTTGATCCGGGCGGCGAGTTTGTCCTGGATCAGCGGCACGGCGAAATCGAGTTCGGAGCGCTTCTTGCTCCAGCTGCCAAACGTGAGCGAGGCGGAGTGCTTGCGGCTGTTGAGCAGCGCCGTCTTCGACGATGTGTTCAACACGCCGCCCGGCGCGCCGATGCCGTAGAGCACCGCATTTGGCCCGCGGTTTACGTCGACCCGCTCGACGTTGAAAATGTCGGACGAGAGCGCCCAGGAGAAATAATCACGCGTCACCGTCGCGCCGGAGAATCCGCGGATCTTGGCCGGAGCGTCGTACCATTGGTTGTTGTTGCCGTTGTTATCGAGGCCGACGTCGTAGTCACTGCCCACCGAATACCGCAGAAAATCCTCGGTCCGCGTGGCGCCGACATCCTCCAGAAATTCAGCCGTCAGCACGGAGACGGCCGACGGGGTCATGAACAGACTCGTGTTCATGCGCGTGCCCGCGAGCGTGTTGGCGGCGCGATAACCCTCATCCCCCGAGGAGGAGACGAGGAACGGCGACAGCTGAGTCGCCGAATTTTCGGTGGCGGGCGGGGTTGAGGTCTGGGCGATGATCGCGAGCGGAAGCGCGACGAGCCCGAGGGCGATGACCGACCGATAGGAAACTGGATTTTCAGGGGATCGGGCCGGGAGGGGTTTAAGGGGAGGGTGCCGGGTGGCAACAGAATCGGACCCCTGTAGTCCCCCAACCCTCAAGCCCGCTTGCCCGACCAGCGGCGCGAAGAGCCGGTTAACGAAGACACCCCGACAGAAACTCGACAACTCGTCCGATGTTGGCCCCGCGCAGGCGGATGTTCGGACGTCAGTCGTGGCAGTCACGATGCGAAGAGACAGACCTCCGGCCGCTCGCAGTCAAGCGGCGAGTTTTCATTCGGCGCAATCGGGCGCGTCGGGCTGCACGCCATCGTCGGTGGGGAATGCCTGCCCGCCGCTCGCGCCCCAGAACACCGGCTCGCGGTCGGCGGAATCGGGCTGGGAATAGTCGTCGCCGAACAGTTCTCCCTGCCCGGCGTCCGCCGGCGCGACTTGCGGCGCCGCCGGCAGTTCGAAGCCCGCGTGGTCGAACGATTCGCCCGGGTCCATCACTTCGGCGCGGAACCGGATTTGTTCGTGCCGGGGCTGTGGATACGGCAGCCCGGGCGGGCAATCCGGCGGGTCGATGGCGTGGCAGTCTCCCGAGGCGGCATCGATCAGCACGGCGACTTCCGGCCGGGGTGGCCCGTGGGCGAAGGGCTGCTCATGGGGCCTGGCAAGGCCGAGCGGCGCAAGGACGGCCGCGATTTCGGCTCTCGTCTCGACGACGGCGATGGGCCGCAGCAGGCCGGAGCAGAGCGGACAGCGCAGCGGGTCGGCGCCCCAGACTTGCTGGATCAGCTCCTGCCAAACGGCGCGGCGGCGGCGGGGGCGGGCCGGCGGAGCGTGGGTTTTGCCGGCCGCGGCGCCGGCAGTCCGTTGGCGCAGACCGCGGGACTTGTTGCTGTACCAGCCGTAGTGGCGGACCTGCGGCACTCCCTTCGGAGGGATCTGGTCGAGCAGCGCGGCGATGAACTGGGACGCCGAAAAAACCTCGAAGTTGCGCTTCGTGCGCCAGTGGCGCTCAGAGCGGTAGAGCACACTGCCGGCGTCGGCGTTGTAAGTGATCTTCTCGAGGGAAAACGGGGCGCGCAGGAGATACTCCGCGAGGCGGCGGCGGCCAGCGGCATCATCGGCGGCAAGGGGGGCTTCGCCGGCGTCGACCGAAAAACCGCTGTGGCGCCAGTTTTGCAGCTTGGCGATCTGCCAGCCGGCGAGCGCGCCGGCGTCGCGCAGGCGGCGCAGGACGGTGTGGCGCCAGAGTTCGGCGAGTTCCTGCCAACCGCCGGGCGGGGCGAGGTGGAAGTCACCGTTGGGCGCGAACACGCCGGCGGCGGCCAGCACGTGGACGTGCGGATGCCAAAAGAGAAAGTCGCCGAAGGTCTGGACGGCGACGACGAGGCCCGGCTGGCCGGCAGGCTGGCCAGTGTGTTGGCGGAGCCAGGTGGCGATCGCGGTGTGGGCGGCGTGATAAAGTTCGTCCAGCAGGGCGCGCTCGAACTTGAAGGTGTTACGGATCAGCCGCGGGATGGTGAGCACGAGGTGCCGGTGGGGCACCCGGGCGCAGATCTCGTCGGCGATGACGGCGCCTTCGATGAGCGTGCGGCGCTGGTGGCAGGAGGCGCAGAGACCGCGCTGTTTGCAGGTGAAGGCGAGGAGGAATTCGTGACCGCAGTCGGGGCAGTGGAAGCGCGTGAAACCGGCGTGGAGGTCGCCGCACTCGAGGAAGGCGTCGATGGCGGCGGCGGCGTCCGCCGACAGGCCGGGAAGTTTCGCGGCGTGGTCGTGGAGAATCTGCCAGACCGGCGAGGCGCGGGGCTGGCGGGGACGGTAGCGGACGCAAACCATCTGGGGAGCGGATCACGCTGGGCGTGTCGTCGCCGCGGCCAAGAGCGCGCTATACCCAAATTATGGTTCTTCGCCGATTATTGTGGGTTCCCGAGGGAAATGGTAAAAGGGGGATATGAAGCGTGAAACCGATCGGCATGTGCTCAGTTTCTTTCAGAATCTGTTGGAGTTGAAGGCCCCCTGGCGGGTGGTGGCGGTGGAATTACAGGAGCA
>CANJIU010000138.1 GCA_947474365.1 Opitutia bacterium
CCGAACTCTCGGCGGCGCAGCAGAAAGCCGTGCGACTCTTCGAGCTGGACCGCTGGATGCCTTCACTTTCTTCAACTATGAATATGCCCTCATCAGCTCAGAGGAGAACTGCACCTGTAAATGGTCAAAAGATGCGAAAGTAGGGCTAGGACTCAGCCGTAGACTCCTGACTACGGCTTGGACGCGGTGCCCGCTGCGGCTACCGCCGGAACGATGATGACACGGCTGGCCCGGTCGGCGGCAAGATACGACTTGGCCAGCGCGCTGAGCTCGGAAGCGGTGATCGCTTCGTTGTCGGCGTAGCGGTTGCGGCACCAGTCGAGTACCTCCGGTTTTTCCTGGGCTCGCGAGAGGACGCTGCCGAGCCAGTATTGATTCGTTCGGGCCGATTCACGCAGGCTCGTCAGCACCGGCTTTTTGGCACGTTCCATTTCGTCTTCGGTCACTCCTTTTTCGGCGAGACCAGCGGCGATTTGCACGATGATGTCCGCGACCTGTTTGGCCCGCGGTGGGTCAATCGTTACGCCGGCCTGGAGATAACCGTAGCCGGGATAGACTTCACTCGCCGAACTGCCGGCGCCGGGGCTGTAGGCGTCGCCGAGTTCCTGGCGGACCTTGACGCGGAGGCGATCGCTGAACACCTCACCGAGGAGATTCAGACGGCGCACGCGCCGGATGTCGCGGCCATCGGTCGTGGGCCAGTAAAGCCGGAGCTCACCCTTCGGGATTTCGGTCGCGATCGTGTAGTCCTTGGCGAAGGGCTTGGCGGGAAACTTGACCACGCGCGCCGCATCGTAGGCGGGTTTGGCCTGGCGTTTCGGGAGCGCGCCGAGCGTCTCCGCCACGGCGGCAATCGTCGCCTCAAGGTCGAGGTCACCGACCAGCGCGACTTCCAGCGCGCCCCGGGCGAGTTCGGGCAGGACCCACGCCTTGGCCTCGTCGGCGTTGCGTTTCAGAATCTCGTCCTTGGGAGGAAGCCCGAAGCGGTGATCGCCTCCGGAGAGGACCTTCGCGACTTCGAGCGAGAAGGGCCCCCCTGCGGTGTGTTCAAAGCCGAGGTAAATCTGCTCGATGGCCTTGCGCGCTTGCCGGGCGGCTTCCGGTCGGAATCCGGGATCGGAGATCCGGGCGGCGATGAGCTGCAACTCCAGCCGCAGGTCTTCGCGGTTGGTCGACCCGTTGACGCCGAAAGCGTCTTCGCCGACGCCGAAGCCGGCGCCAACGGTCTTGCCGGCCAGGATACGACGGAGGTCGTCGACGCTGTGCTTGCCCAGTCCGCCTTCGTTGTAAATCTGGCTGAGATAAAACGACAGGCCGGGCTGGTCCTTCGGTTCAGTCAGGCGGCCCGCGCCTATCCGGACAGACGCGCGGATGACGTTCGCCTCGAAATCTGTCTTCTTGAGGTTGAGCCGCACGCCGTTTTCAAACGTGACCAGGGTCAGGTCGAGATCGTCGATGTGCTCGCGCTTCGCGACTTTGCCCGCCGGTCCGAAGTTCGTGTAGCCCCACTTCGCCTCGTCGAGGGCCGCGGGCGGGGTGACGGCGACGGCGCGGGATTTTTCATAGACGGCGGCGATCTCAGCCTTCGCTTGGTCGCCGCCGGGGATCTTGGCATTGCCGGTCACCATCACGAGCCGATGCGACGGGCTCCAGATTTCGCGTAGGGCGGTCAGGCAGTCTGCCACCGTCACCATTTCGAGCGCAGGTCCGTAAAGCGCGAGATCGTCCTCGGGTGTGGTCCAGACATCGCGTTCGAGCAGGGACTCGGCAATCTCGTCGGCGAGCCCGTCGGAGTGGCGGGTGGCGGCGGTCTTGACCGACTGCTCGAGGTTGTTGCGAAAATTTGCCACCGCCTCTTCGAGTTCCGGCTTTTGAAAACCGTGTTCGAGTGCGCGTCGCAGTTCCTGGTCGGCGACGCCGAGCGCGGCCTGCCACTGGTCGGCGCGGCAATTCAGCGACATCGCCGTCTGCCGGTAAAAATCGTAGGCTTCACCGACCCCGCAGCTGCCGTTGGTGAACGGCGCATTTTCCTTTTTCGCCAGAATCGAAAGCCGGCGGTTGATCATCGTTTGCGCGAGGTGGCGGGGAACTTCTTTGACTCGGTTCGCGCCAGTGTCCGCCGGCTTCCGCCACGGCATGACGGTGGCCACCGTCACGTTGGTGGAGGGCGCTTCTGACTCGAAATGATGAAACGTTCTTACGCCTGCAAAGGTCGGGACTTTTCCATAGTCGGGCTGGGGGCGCGCGGGACTACGGGGCTTCAAAGGCGTGAAGGCGGCGGTGAGCTTTTGGATTACGTCGTCAACGTTGATGTCGCCCACCACCACGATCGACATCACCTCGGGCCGGTACCAGGTGTCGTAGAAATCGGCGAAGCGATCACGTCCGGCCTTTTGCAGGACCTCGGCGGGTCCGATGACGTCGCGCCGGTCGAACACGGTCCCGGCGAGCAGAAATCCCTGCACGGCGCGGCTCGTGCGGTAGCCGACGGAGTCGCGGGTGCGCTTTTCGCTCAGGATCGTACCGCGTTCGCGGTCGATTTCCTCCTGCTTTAACAGCAGGCCGCCCGCATAGTCGCTGAACACCCGCATGCCTTCAGTGAGGGTGGACTCCTTCGTATCCGGAAGTTCGAGCAGGTAGAGCGTCCGGGTGTACCAGGTGCTGGCGTTGGTGTCCCCGCCGAAGTTCATGCCCATCCGTTGGAAGAACTCGATCAGCGTGCCGGGCGCGTAGTGTTCGCTGCCGTTGAACGCCATGTGCTCGAGGAAATGCGCCAGACCCTGCTGGTCGTCCTGCTCGTGCACGGCGCCGGCCTCGACCAAGAGGCGCAGCGACGCCCTCTCCTTGGGTTCCTTGTTTGAGCGCACCGCGTAGCGCAGTCCGTTCGGTAACGTGCCGAACTTGACCGTCGGGTCCATTTTGAGGTCGCTCGACTGATGGGGAAAAGGAATCGGCGCCGAGATGGCGGGGATCAACGAGGCCACCGCGAGGGTGACGAGGAATATGAGGCGTCGCATGATCCAGTGCCGCAAAAAGTGATGACGCGCGCAAAAGGAAAAGTGTCCGATGATTTTCTTTGCGCCGTCGGCTGCGATCGAGAGGATGGCGGGCCCGCTTGGTAATGCTTTGGTTTTATCGATTACTTTTTGTTCCGGCCCTTTTGATCCTCGCGCCGGGCTACTTGCTCCGGATGCGGCGCCGCGGAGGATACCGGTCCAATTTCAGCCACCGGTTTGGTGGTCATCCGAAGCTGCCGCCCAAAAAAAAGGATCGCCCGCGGGTCTGGCTCCAGGCTGTCAGCGTCGGTGAGATGCTGGCAATCGGTCCGATTCTGGAGGGGTTGAGGCGCGACGAAGTTGACGTCTACCTCACTGCGACGACGAGCACGGGCTTCCGGGTGGCCAATGATCGTTACGCCGGACTTGCGATTGGCATTGGCTATTTTCCGATCGACTGGTGGCCGTTCATGGCCCGGGCCTGGCGCCGCCTCGCACCGGATGTGGTGGTTCTCACGGAGGGCGAACGCTGGCCCGAGTTCCTTCGGCAGGCCGCGAATCGAAATGTCCCGGTGATCTGCGTCAACGCGCGACTCTCGGATCGCAGCTATTCCCGCCTGAAACGGCTTCGACCCGTGGCCAACCTGATGTTCGACGGCGTCACGCGGTTGCTGCCGGCCTCGGCGGGGGACGAGGCGCGTTTTCGCGAACTCGGAGTGCCGTCGGATCGGATGACGACGACGGGCAACATCAAGCTCGACGTGCGGATTCCGCGTTTGGACGAGGCCGAGCGAACCCGACTTCGTCGCGAAATGGGACTCCCCGACGGCCTCGTGCTGCTGGGCTCGTCGACGTGGGAAGGTGAGGAGCAGGCGCTCGTCGCCGCCCTGCAGAGCGTGCGATTCGCCGGGCTTGCGTGCTCGTTGCTGCTCGTGCCGCGACATGCGGAACGGCGGATTGACATCGAGCGTCTGCTGGCCGCGGCGCGGTTGCGCGTTCATTTTCGTTCGCGGGGCGCGGCGCCGGGCGAAGTTGACGTCGCCGTCGGCGATACCACCGGAGAATTGCGAAAAATCACGCAGTTGGCGGACGTTGTTTTTGTCGGCAAGAGTCTGCCGCCCCACACCGAGGGGCAGACTCCCGTCGAGGCCGCGGCTTTGGAGAAGCCGATTCTGTTTGGGCCGGGCATGGGTAATTTCCGGGTGATTGCCCAGGATCTGGTTTCGCGCGGAGCGGCGGTTGGCGTCGCGAATCCGGCGGCGCTGGCGACGGTGGTGGAGGAACTCCTGCGCCAACCGGAAAAACGCCGCGTGCTCGCCGCCGCGGCGGCGAAATGGCACGTCGAAAACACCGGGGCGGTTGAGCGGACGTTGACCGTGATCCGGGAAGAAATCGCCCGCCGACGATAAGTTTTCTCCCGAAATCGTGTCGGCGGCCTGATGGTGGATTCGAAAAATTGGAGGTTGCACCGCGACTTTCGGATTCTACGTTCTGCTTTTTTAGATTGATGCAGTCCCACGGACCAAAGCGCGTCTACACACCCCATTCCCTCGAATTCTGGTTTGGAAAACTCGAAAACGACTGGTCCGGCGCGTTTTCATCGGAGCAACTTGAGCATGGGCGAAAGATCTATGTCGATGGAGAGGTCCGCGAACTTGAGCTCACCGACAAGGACGCGATTGTGCATCGCCGGGTGGAGAAGAAGGACGAGTACGCCGTCATCGAATGGTCCGGCGATGTGTTGAGCGTCCGGTCGTCTTCCACGGACCGGGAGCTGGCCCACGCGTTGGCCGTCGCTGGGCTGCATGAAATCGAGGAATTGGTGGCGGATGAGATTTCTCCCCTGCCGGAGGAGGCGCCCAAGAGTTCCAACGGCAACGGTTCCATCCGCACTCCGTCGTTCGGGGGGGGCATGGCGCGTCCGGCGGGTGGCGGCAACGGTAATGGCAATGGAATCCACCACGGCAGCCCGGCCATGCCCACCGCCGGTGGCGCCACGCCGCAGTCATCCGGCCCGTCGCGGACCCTCATTCTCGTGTTCAAGACCCGGACGGCGGGCCTGACCTTTCAGGCGGCGTGGTTGGAGGCGGACAAGAAGACGAAACACCCCGCACTCGGGCCCGACGCCCATGCCAACGGCTATGGCCACGTTTCCTCGGCGGAGCGGACCAAGCTCATCGGCCTCGCCGCCTACGCCCGCAAGGCCCACTTTCACTACAATCAGGACACGGGAGTCTATATTATGGAGTCTCTCGTGGAGATTCCCAAATTTCTCAAGACGGTGCTCCCGGCGTGGAACCGGTTGTTCAACATCGAGCTCGACGACAAGTCGGCGAATTTGCTCAAGGGCACGCGCACCGTGGAAATCGAAGCGGTGGCCGAGCGTGCGACGGGGGCGGGCGGTGCCGGCGAGCATGCCGCGCTGAACCTGCGGTGGATCTTTCGGGCGGGTGAACGGATGCTGACCGACGCCGAGGTCCACGCGCTCCTGAAGCGCGGCGGCCAGCCGGTCATTCTGCCCAGCATCGGGATCGTCGCGCTCCCTCAGGAAAAGTGGGACAGCTACAGCGCCTGGCAGCGGAACGTCGAGGAGTCCCAGGGGACGCCGCGCGCCGAGTCCGTCGTGCTTTCCCCTTACCTCATCTTCTCCGTGTTCAACGACGCCCGGCTGAAGCTCACGCTCTCGCCGGAAATCGAGGCGTGGCGGCAGAGCGTGCTCGCGCCCCCGCCGGCGCCGCCCCCGCTGCCCGAGTTGCTCCGCCCGTATCAGCGCCGCGGAGTCGAGTGGATGTATCACCTTTGCGATGTGGGCTGTCACGGTCTGCTGGCCGACGAAATGGGCCTCGGCAAGACGCTGCAGGTGCTCTCGCTGCTCTCCGCCCGGCCGCGGGGCAATCAGCCCGCTCTTATCGTCTGCCCCGCGAGCGTCGTGCCCGTCTGGCGCGAAGAGGTTGCCAAGTATTTCCCGCAGCTTGCAGTCGATGTGCTCAAGACGGGACACGATTTTTCCTGCCGGCAGGACGGGGTGATATGGCTCGCCAGTTACACCCAGCTTCGGAAGCACCGTGGAATGCTCGACACGGTGACCTTTGGCTACGCCGTTCTCGACGAGGGCCAGTTCATCAAGAATCCGGACGCGAAGATCACCCAGACCTGCTTTGCCGTGCGGGCGACGCATCGGATTGTACTCACCGGCACGCCGCTGGAAAATCGCCAGCTGGACCTGTGGAGCATCTTTCGCTTTCTGCTTCCCGGCCTGCTCGGCTCCCGGACTTCGTTTGAGACGGCGCTCAACGCCGATCGCGAGGGCACCCTGACCCGCCTCCGGGCCCAGCTCGCGCCGTTCATCCTGCGCCGCACCAAGAAGGAGGTCGCGACCGAACTCCCGCCGAAGGTAGAAATGGACCTGATTTGTCCGCTCACCGATGTGCAGCGCGCCGAATACGCCCGCATCTGCTCGGAGGGACTGGAGCGACTCGGCGACGATGTGGGCGTGGCGATGCGCGAAAAATCCTTCGGCTTCCTCGCGTTGCTCACGCGGCTGCGCCAGACATGCTGCGATCCGGACATGCTGCCGTGGCTCAAGGCTCCGCTCACCGATTCCGGCAAGATCAACCTGCTGGTCGAAAAGCTCACCGAGATCGTCAGCAGCGGGCACAAGGTCGTCATCTTCTCGCAATTCGTCATGCTGCTCGATCGCGTGCGCGAGGCGCTCACGAAACATTTTCCGGATCTGGCGCGCTTCGAACTCACCGGAATGACGCTGGACCGGCTCAAGCCCGTGCAGTCGTTTCAGCACGCTTCGGGCGCCGCTGCCATGCTCGTCTCATTGAAGGCGGCCGGGACCGGCATTACGCTGCACGCGGCGGACTACGTTTTTCTCCTGGACCCATGGTGGAACCCAGCGGTGGAGGCGCAGGCCGTGGATCGGGTGCACCGGATTGGACAGACCAACACGGTCTTCGTCTATCGGATGGTGACTGCCGGCACGATTGAGGAACGCATTCAGGCCCTGAAGGCGTCGAAGCGGGATCTTTTCGACAAGCTGATCGGAGGCCTGGGCGGCGACTTCGACCTGAGCCAGCATTTCACGTCGCTGAAGAGCCTCGTTACCCTCACCGCCGGTCAGGTCGAATCCGACGAAGTCCAGGAACCTTATACGCTCGACTGAGCGATCAGCCACCCGGTGAGGCCCGCGGCTCCCACCACCGTCGGCACGGCCCAGCGCGACTTCCAGAGAATTACCACGGCGAGGGCCGATGCAAAAATCGCGCCGGCCGCTGGCGTGCGGAGGATGGACAGCGCGAGACCGGCCGCCGTAACCGCGATCAATCCGACCACGGCAGCCGTCACGCCCTCAAGAAAATGGCGCAGGAGCGGATGCGACATCACGGCCTCCAGTTGGCGGAAAAACAGCAGCGAAAAACCGAATGCCGGCAGGAAGATTCCGAGGGTGATCGCGAGTGCGCCGACCGGTCCGCCGCCGAAGTAACCGACGAAGGTTGAAAAGATAATCAGCGGCGCGGGCAGCACTCCCGACAACGCCACGCCGTCGAGAAAATCATTCTCCGTCATCCAACGCCCGCGATCCACAACATCGTTCTTCAAAAACGGGATCGCCGTGTAGGCCCCGCCAAACGTGAGCAGGCCGGCCTGCAAGCCTGATGCGAACAACGCTCCGGGAGGGACTTCGCCAGCGCGTGGACCCGCCGCCGCGGAAGCGGTCGTTGTTTCCGTCGTTTGTGCGTATCGTCCCGCGGCGATCGGATGCGTCTGCCAGACCGCGGTGGCGAACACGAGGCCGATAATCGTGGACCAAACCCACCGCTGCCGGGCTGCCGCCGCGTAGGCGAGTCCGGCCAGCGGCAGTGTCAGCCAAAAGGATACGCCGGTTATCTCCCCGGCTGCGGCGACGCCTCCGATGATCCAGAGGGGACGGTCGGTCAGGCTGTGTCCGGCGATCCGGTGACAGGCGCGCGCGATCAGCGCGACGACGGCCGGCTGCATGCCGAGCAAGACGGCCTGAAAGGCTGCGTTGGTCGGGCCGACGGTCACGTAGAGCCACGAGAGCAGAAACATCAGCGCGAAGCCCGGCAGCATGAAGCCGAGGCCAGCAAGCACTCCGCCCCATCGGCCGCGGGCAATCATCCCGAAGTGGACGCACAGTTCGTGCGCCTCCGGTCCCGGCAGCACTTGATAAATCGCGAGCAGCCGGCGGAAATGATCAGGAGAGGTCCATTTTTCCTCCTGCACAAGTTCGTGGCGGATCATGTCGATCTGGGCGACCGGTCCGCCCCAGGCGAGGGCGCCAAACCGGAGGAAGCGCAGAAACAGGCGGGCGTGCGAATCCGTGGGCGTGCGCATGATTTCACGTTCGGCCGTCGGCACTCCGGCGCGGTCGGGTGGCTTGTTGCCGGGCGTCATGCCCCAGCTGAAACGGCTGAATCGTTGAACACAACTTGAGACGGAATGTCCTTCGCCGCTCACGACCCCGCCACGATCGAATCGCTCACCAGCTGGGCGGCATTCACCAAGGGGGCGAGTCGGAGTTTATGATCACGGGCGGCCTCGTTTTTCGAGGACGAGGTGACCCCGGTGATTTCCGCCGCGCTGGGCGCGTGACTGTCGGTCACGGCGCTGCACAACCATTTCTTTTCGGTCAGCCGAAGGTGTTTTTCATGCCCGTCGGAGGCGAGGGCACAGTCGTGCAAATGGCGGAGGGTGTGCAGGCGGTGCTGGCGCGGCAGAAGACGATGGGAGTCGAGTTTCAATGCGAACGGTTCAAGGTTACGTTCGACGGTGAAACCGTGATTGATGTCACTGATGGAAGGTTGGCGGAAGCGCGGAAGGTGGGGCTTTGGACGAAGGCACCCAGCGTCGCCGTGTTCGATCATTTTTCCTGCGGAGGAAAATAATCCGTTCAACCAAGTTCCCGACGGTAAGGGAAGGGGCCCTTGGCGCGGGTACCGCCTACGGCATCGGTGGTACCTTCGGTCCGAAGATGCCCCAATTGAAGCTCTGATCGAGGGCTAGCAGCCAGAGTGCGGCCACGTAGATCCAGATCCCGGCGAAGATGATTTTTCCCCACCGTTGTTTTTTCGGATCGGTGGAATCCAGCCACGACGGCTCGCCCATCGCGTCGTTCGCGGAGACGGCCGGCCCCGCCGCAGCCGCGGTCGGAGCGGCACTGGCGGCCGCACGCGCTGGCTGGTTTGCGCCTTTTTTCGATGGTTTCGCGCTCATCGGGGGCGGATCGTGAAAAAAACTCCGGGGGCTGCAAGCATTGCCGTGGCGCGCTGGAGGAAGAATTTCCTGCGCGAGGCTTGTTTCTCCGCCTTGGAGTCCTAGCGTGGTTTGGCGTGAGCCTCCTGACCGAATCCATCGAATTGCTGGGAGCCGCCGCGCCGGGCCGACGGGGCCCGGGGCGATGAAGGTCGTCATGGATCCCGCAACCGTGCTGATGCGCCGGTTGCTGCGACTGCTCCGGTGGCGCGTCTGGATTCAGGAGAGGCTTCAGCCCACCGAGTGGCAGGTCACACTCATGTGGGCGGCGCTGGCCGGAATTCTCGGGGCGCTGGCCTCGATTATTTTTACGACCCTCACGGAACGCGTCCATTACTGGTTCGGCAGCTCGAGCCTTGGCGTGGTGGACTCGATGCGGGCGCTGCCCTGGTGGGGGTGCCTGCTCGTGCCCACGCTGGGCGGGGCCTGCGCCGGAGTAATTTTGGTGTTTGGGCAGCGGATTACCCGTGCGCAAAGTTCAACTGACTACATGGAGGCGATCGCCATCGGCGACGGAAACGTGCCGACCCGAGCAAGTCTGGTAAAGTCGGCCGCCGCGATGTTCTCCATCGGCTCGGGCGGATCCATCGGACGGGAGGGCCCGATGGTGCAACTCGCGGCCGTCGCGGCCTCGCGTCTCGGCCGCTGGCGCAAATTCCCGCCGCCCCAACGGCGGCTCCTCGTCGCGTGCGGCGCGGCGGCTGGCATCGCTTCCGCCTACAATGCGCCGATCGCGGGGTCCTTTTTCGTGGCCGAGATTATCCTCGGCACGATCGCGATGGAAAGCCTCGGGCCTCTCGTGGTGTCGGCGGTGGCCGCGACGTTGACCGTCCGGGTGCTGACCGCGGCCCATGTGCTCTACAAGGTGCCGGCTTTCGCCGAGGTGTCCCCCTGGGAGATGGGGCCCTACGTCCTGCTCGGGATTTTCACTGGAGCCCTGGCGCCCGCGTTTCTGCGCTCACTGCGGAACGCCGAGAAATTTTTCGTCACCCTCAAACTGCCGATTATTCTTCGGCTGGCGTTGGGAGGGCTCGCCGTCGGCATCATCGCCGTGCGTGTTCCGCAGGTTTGCGGGAACGGCTACACCGAGGTCGTGAAGATCGTGAACGGCACGACGCCGTGGATGTTGGTGATCGGTATTTTCGCCTGCAAGTGGCTCGCGACGATGGCGTCATTCGGATCCGGTGCGCCCGGTGGTGTGTTCACGCCTTCGCTCTTCATGGGCGCCAGCGCCGGACTCCTGTTCGGAACCGGGGTCCATGATCTCTGGCCTGCGGGGGCACAGGATCCCCGGGCGTTTGCGCTGGTCGGAATGGGTGCGTTTCTGTCGGCCGCCAGCCGTGCGCCGGTGATGGCGGTGATCATGCTCTTCGAAATGACGATGAGCTACGACATCATCCTGCCGTTGCTGCTGTGCAGTGTCATCGCCTACTACACCTCGAAGGGAATCGAGTCGTCCTCGCTCTACAGCGAGTCGCTCAGGCGGAAGACGGCCGCCGGGCCGGATCCCACCATTGGGGAGGGCCACGTGTCCGATCTCATGCGGGAAAATCCGCCCACGCTCTCCCCCTCGGCGCGGTTCGCCGACGTCGCGCGGATGTTTCTCAAGCTGCGCGTCAACAACCTCTACGTCGTCGATCCCGACGGCCGGTTTCTCGGCGTCGTCTCGCTGCACGACATCAAGCCCTACCTCGGCGAGCCGGATCTCGCTGGCCTGGTGATTGCGCGGGACATCGTGCGCGAAGATTTTCCGCGGGTGGCGCCGGACCAACCCCTGACCGAGGCGCTGGCCGGATTCCTTGGCATCGTCGCCGAGCGGTTGCCCGTCGTCGATCGCGATGGAGTTCTCCGTGGCAGCCTCTCGAAGAGCGACCTGTTGCTCGGATTGGTCGAAAAGCGCAAGGTGCCGAAAGCATGAGGAAATTTCATTAAACGTTCGGGGCCGGACGCCGTGTGGTGGTCGCGGAGATTTTCGGCGAAATGGATCCGCCCGGCGAGAGGGGCGGGGTGTTAACCGATGGGCCGGAACTGGTGCGATTCGACCGTTTCTTGCCGGTTCTGGCTTCCGGTAACAATTGGGTTACGGAAATGTGCCGGCTCGTCTGAGGCGTGTGCATGTGCCATGGTGAGGGATCTCTTCCATGTCCGTCATCCGTTCCAAGAAGCGCAGCCCCGCCGTGGCTCCCCGTTCCCTTGCCGCCCCAAGCGGGAATTCCGCGGCAAAGAAACTCGTGTTCGGCAATCGCGAACAGAGCTGGCTGGCCTTCAACCGCCGAGTGCTGGATCAGGCGCGTAATCCCTCCAACCCGCTCTTGGAGCGCGTGAAGTTTCTCGCCATCGTTAGTTCAAATCTCGACGAGTTCTTCGAAATCCGGATCGCCGGAATCATGCAACAGGCGGATTCCGAGGGTGCCGGGTTGACGCTCGATGGCCTGACCCCGCGCGAAAACCTCCGCTGGATCTACCGCTCGGTCGATGCGCTCGTGGCAGACCAGTACACCTGCTGGCACAAGGATCTGGTTCCGCTCCTGTCTGAGGCGGGGATCCAGTTTCGCACCGCCCCGCAGCTCGATGATAAGGAACGGACGTGGGCCCGCGGATATTTTGAGTCCCAGGTGCTGCCGGTGTTGACGCCACTGGCCGTAGATCAGGCGCATCCCTTTCCGCTGCTGGCGAACAAGACGCTGAACGTGCTCGTCTCCCTCGACAATCCGGAGACGCCGGCGCAGGAGAAACTGATGATAATTCTGCCGGTGCCGCGCAGTCTGCCGCGGATCGTGCAACTCCCGGCACGGGGCGAGGGTCCGTTGCGGTATGTGTTTCTGAGCGAAATCATCAAACTTTGCGCCGATCAGCTCTTTCCAGGTTACCATCTGACGGACGCCCATGCGTTCCGCGTCACGCGCAACAGCGACCTCTACATCGATGAGGAAGAGGCGGAGAATCTGTTGAAAAAAATCGAGGAGGAATTGCGCAACTTGCGGCGCGGCGCGGCGGTGCGGCTGGAAATCGAGGAAGGAGTCGATCCGGTGCTGCTGTCGCAGCTCCTCGGCCATCTGGCGATCACCCAGGAAAATGCGAATCGGCTGAAGGGCCCGTTGAATCTTTTCCGGCTGATGAGCCTGTATGAGATGATTGATCGGCCGGACCTGAAGTTTCCCCCGTACGTGCCGGCCGATCCAACGGCGCCGTTTGGGCAGAAGAAGATGTTCGAACTCATCCGGGAGCGCGACATCTTCCTCCATCACCCCTACGAATCGTTTACGCCGGTGGTGGAGTTTGTCGCCCAGGCGGCGCGCGATCCGGATGTGCTCGCGATTAAGCAGACACTTTATCGGACCAGCGGCGACTCACCCGTAGTTCGCGCGCTGATCGATGCTTCGCTCGCCGGCAAGCAGGTGACGGCGCTCGTCGAGTTGATGGCCCGTTTTGACGAGGCCAACAACATCAAGTGGGCACGGGAACTTGAGGAGGCCGGGGTGCACGTCGTCTACGGGTTGGTGGGGCACAAGACCCACTGCAAATGTTGCCTGGTAGTCCGACGGGAAGGCGATGTCCTGCGTCGCTATCTCCACCTCGGCACGGGAAATTACAATCCGAAGACGGCGCGGCTCTACACTGACATCAGCCTTCTGACCTGCCGTGAGCATCTGGCGGCCGAGGTGGCTCAATTGTTCAACACGCTCACCGGTCTCGGGCGGACACCGGCGTTTCATCATCTTTTGGTGGCGCCGTTTAACCTGCATTCCAGAATTCAGGAATTAATCGCGGCGGAAACCACCAACGCGACTGCCGGTCGACCTGCCCGAATCATCGCGAAGATGAACAAATTGGTCGACCCTGTGACAATCGAGAACCTCTACGCCGCGTCCCAAGCGGGCGTAAAAATTGACCTCATCGTGCGGGCAACCTGCTGCCTGCTTCCGGGAGTGAAGGGGATGAGCGAGAATATCCGGCTGAGGAACATCGTTGGACGGTTTCTGGAGCATTCCCGGGTGTTTTATTTCGAGAACGGTGGCCAACCGCTCATTTACTGCGGCAGTGCAGATTGGATGCCGCGAAATTTCTTCCGGCGGGTCGAGGCGTTATTCCCCATCGAGGACCCCGATCTGCGCTTCCGGATGATGAATGAAATCTTGCCGATCGAATTGAGGGACAATGAGGATGCGCGAGAACTACAGTCGGACGGCACCTACGTCGCCCGGCCACGGGCGGCGGGAGAAGAATCGTTTCGGGCTCAACGTTATTTCATGGCGGCTGCCAGTCTACGGGCTGCCGCGGCACTCACACCTGTGGCACCGGCGGCGACCCCAACACCGGCCGTTTTTCCAGAAGGACGATGACCCGCCTGATACCGGCTGGTCATCAATTGTTCGATGATTCGACCTCCGGCGGGCAACGGTCCTTTTGGGCAGGTTTTTACGAATCGGAAAAGCGTTGTGTCACGATTTGGTTTCCGATTGGCAATATTCCTGCGACGGGCTCGGTTCGAATTTGTAAATTCGACGCGGGCTTATCGCTTCGACACCGATGCCAGCCCTCCCTTTTGCCTCAACCCTTTCGTGGTATTCGATTCTCCACGCGGCACCTCTCCGTCCGCTGCATACCTTCTTTCGTGCCGCCGAGGAACGATTCCGGCCGACGCAGGTGCTTCCCTACGCTCCAACGGTCGTTCGGGCGCAGGATGATCTGGTCCGGCGCGGGCTGACAACGGAGGACCGGAAGGCGGCGGTCTTGCGGGAAACGGGGCGGGGAACGACGCCTACGATTGTCTTGGGTGGATTCGTGCCGGACTCAGCGGCGCAGGCTTTTCTCTTGCGCCGTTTCTTTCTGCAGTCCGGAGACATCTACTCGCTCATCTATGCCCGGGAGGGATTTTCGTTGGACCTGCTCTGCGCCCAGCTCGACGATCTCGTCGCCGAGTTGGATGCGGCGGGTCGGCGGCCGGTGATTTTTGGCGTGAGTTTTGGTGCAGGAATCGTGCTGGAGTGGTTGCGGCGGCAACGGCTGACGGGGAACGAGCCGGCGTTGGCCGGGGTCGTGCTGGTCAGCCCCGTGGCCTGCATGGCCGATGTGTTTGCGCCCGATGCGGTCAAGCCCTCGACCTTGTTGGGACGCGCCGTGAAGCCCTTTCTCGATCCGAAGGCGCCTCCGACGGAAGCCGCGGTCGAACGTTCGCGGACGGTCTTTACGCGGATGTTTGAGGCCGGAGCGCAAAACAAGGCGGCGTTGCGTCGGCTGATGACGATGTCCGAGCTCGAGCGTCTGCGTTCGAACGTGATGACCACGATTCGCGGCATCACCGCCAATGGTGCCCGGGAACGCATGCAGGCGATGTCCTCGATGAAGGCGCCAACGGATTATTTCCTGCCGGGGCTCTTACCACTGACGAACGTGCCTGCGCTGGTGCTCTTTGCCGAGCGGGAAGACGCCGTGCTCGATCCGCGTTCGCCGTCTGTCTTTGCGTTCAAGCACGCACACCGCGCCTATTTCCCGCAGGGGGTCGTGCATGAAATCCGGGCGCGTGACGGTGATTCGCCGGTGCAACATGCTTCGCTGATTTTCCATGTGTTCGAATTTCTGCCGCCGTTGCGGGAGTTCTACGCGCGGGTGCGGGCCCTAAATCTGGCGCTGGCGGCATGAACGTCGGTGCGGTGCCGCCGCAACAAACGCCTTGGCTGCAGAGCGCCGTGGCGTTTGGGGCTGCCCTGCACGGCAGGCGGGTGATGCGACGGATCAACCGTCCACGAAGTGCGGTCGCCGCCCAGGAGCGGGTGTGGCGCGATTTGGTCGCACAGTTGGCGAAGACGGAGTTTGGCCGTACGGCGGGGATCCGGAGGGAGATGACCTACGACGGATTCCGCGGTTCGGTGGCACCGCGGACCTACGAGGATTTTGCCCCGTTGATCGAGCGGATGAAGCGCGGCGAAGCCGACGTACTCTGGCCGGGGCGATGTGGCTATTATGCTGTGTCGTCGGGAACAACGGCAGGTCGCACGAAGTATCTGCCAATCACGGCCGGGATGCTCGACCACTTCCGTCGCGCCGGGCTCGACTCACTTTGCTTTTATGCGTCGCGGGTGGGGCATTCCGGTCTTTTTAAGGGTCGTCACCTCTTTCTCGGAGGATCGACCGCGCTCGCGCCGATTGACCACGGGCAACCCTTTCGTTCATGGGGAGGAGATCTCAGCGGCATCACCGCGATCAATCTGCCCGGCTGGGTCGAGCGTCACCTTTACGAACCGGGGCGGGAGGTGGCACAAATCGGCGACTGGCCGGCGAAGCTGCGCGCGATTGCGGCCCGAACCCAACATCGCAACATCACGATGGTCGCCGGTATCCCGAGCTGGTTGCTCATCCTTGCCGCAGAGATGAAGGCGTGCACCGGTGCGTGGCCGATGAAGGCGATTTGGCCGAAGCTCGAGTGTCTGGTCCACGGCGGCGTGCCGCTCGGGCCGTTTGAGGCGGAATTGCGGGCGGCCTTTGGTGCCGGAGTGAACTTTCACGAGGTCTATCCGGCCTCCGAAGGCTTTATCGCCGCCCAGGACACGGCTCCGGAGGCGGGGCTCCGCCTGATTGCCGATGCCGGAATTTTCTACGAATTTCTGCCGTTGCGGCAGTACGACGAAAACGGCCTCAGCGGGCTGGCTTCCCAGGTCGTTTCGCTGGCTGAGGTCAAATGTGGGGTCGACTACGCCCTGCTTATGACGACCCCGGCGGGGCTCTGCCGTTACGTGATCGGCGATGTCGTGCGTTTCGTTTCCACCGAACCGCCGCGCCTGGTGTATGCCGGGCGAACCCGGCTGCAATTGAGCGCGTTTGGCGAACACGTGATCGAGAAAGAACTCACCGATGCGCTCACCGTCGTCGCCTCCCGGCAGGCACTGACCGTGGCAAACTTTCACGTGGCGCCACGCTTCGTCGATTCGCGGACCGGTGAATCGCGCGGACGGCACGAGTGGTGGATCGAGCTGAAGTCGGCGCCGGGCGTCGCGGTTGATCCCCTCGAAACGGCGCGCGGCCTCGATGCGGAACTTCAGCGGTTGAACGACGACTATGAGGCCAAGCGCAAGGGCGGCGGGCTTGAGGTGCCACTCGTGCGGTTGGTGGCGCCGGGGACTTTTGAATCATGGATGCGCGCGCACGGCAAATGGGGCGGGCAAAGCAAGATGCCGCGTTGCCGGAGCGATCGGACGATTGCGGACGAACTCAGGCAATTGTAGGCGTGAGGCCTGATTGCTTTTCACTCGCGCCGTTCAACGAGCCGAAGACGGCGAATCGCCGGGCGAACGTGAGGCGGCTTCAGTAGCCGCCGCTTCCGCGGCCGCCTTGGCCTGATAGCGTTTCCAGGTAAACGGCGCGACGATTTGTCCGATGAACGTCGCCGGCATGGCCTCGCGGATGCCGATCTTGGCCGGTGGACGCCGGCGTGAATCGTCGTAATACGTGCCAAACAGTTGATCCCAGAGAACCAGATTCTCGCCGTAGTTCTTGTTCCCTTCGCGCAGATCCATGCTGTGGTGCCAGCGATGCAGGCCCGGGGTGTTGAAGACAAAATTAAGCCAGCCGAAACGCATGCGGACGTTGCAATGCGTCAGGATGCCGATGAACGCGGTGATGCCGCTGACCCACGTGATCACCTCGCCGGGAGCGCCTGCCAGCACGAGCACCGGGGTGGCGAAAAGCATGCTCTTGAGGGTGTCAACGAAGTGGAAGCGCCCGGTGTTGAAAAACCAGAGCTTGCGCGAGCTGTGGTGGACGGCGTGAAATTTCCAGAGTGGCAGCCACTCGTGGGCAACGCGGTGCGCCCAGTAGAGACCGAACTCCGCGACGACGAGGCCGAGGGCGACCTGCGTCCAGACGGGCCAGGTGGCCGGCCACCATCCGCCTCCCGTCCGTCCGGTGAATTGCTGTGTGATGCCGAAGTTGGTGAGCGAAACCACTGTCACCTGCACGCCGATCTTCGTTAACAGTGTGTGCGAGAGGTCGGGCAATTCCTGTCCATCGGATTCCAGCCACGCTTCCTCGTGGGGGTGAAATTTCTCCAGGAAATACAGCGCAACGGCGAGGCAGAGGTAGGTGACGTTGAACGCGAGCGGGCCGTGGTTTGAAGCCATGCCGACGGACATTCCGAAACAGGACGCCACGAGAAGCGCGGGCCAAAGGGCGTAGTCGATGAGGTCGCTGGGTCGTGGCATTCTGTGATGTAACGAGGTGATTGGGGGCAGAGGATGGCGGGGCCGCTCGCGTTCCACGAACGGCGGGGCGAACCAAGAAAAACCCGTTACTCCTTGCGAAGTGACGGGTTCTAAAATGGTGGCAAGTCCCGGAATCGAACCGGGGACACAAGGATTTTCAGTCCTCTGCTCTACCAACTGAGCTAACTTGCCGCTATCGGAGGGGCGAACAAAGGCACGCAGCGGAGGTGCGTCAACGGGAAATTCGGGGGAATTGTGCCGCCGCGTGCTCCGCACTCCTCAGCCGGTGGCTCGTCAGCCGGAGAAGATTGGCGAAATAGGGGTGGATAAGGACTGCCCAAAATCCCCTCGCCACTCCGCTGGAGCGCAGCCACATAGTTTCGCGAGTGACATCCCCACGACCTACCACGGCACCCGCTGCTGTATTCGTGAGCTACGCCCGGGAGGATTCCGACGCCGCGCTCCTTGGAGCGATTTCCAAGTGACAACTTTGTGCGTGAGTTCGCAATAGGGGCGCAGTTTGCGATCGACGGTGATCGAGCGGCATTCGTCCGGATTCGCACCGCGCCGTGGCCGCTGGACAATGACACGCTGGGCCTGATTGCCGCCTACGCCAAGGCCGTGCTGACTGGAGATTTCTCGGCGGCTGATCGCGCCCTGAGCAACCCGCACCCGGACGGAGTGAGGGTTAACTCACCACAGATTTCAGGCTGAGCACGGATCGATGGCGCTGTCGTGGCGCAGGCATCCCTCCGGCGAGGTGCGGAATACGGGTAGGATGCCTTTTCCACTCAAGCCGGCCGGGTCGGAAGCGCCGCCTTACCTGCCGAGTCGCTTCACGATTTCGTCGACATCGTAGACGCAGCCGCCCCACGGGCCGCCGCTGGCGTTTTGCAGCGCGGCCCAGAGGCGGGTGTCGGCGGGGACGCGTGGGTCCATCACGAGATCCGGGTGAATCGGGCGCGCGGCGAATTCGGCGTCGGGGATGTTGAGGACATCGACGGAGCCTTCGAGCGCTCGGGTGTCGATGCGGAGGCGGATGAGGTCTCCATTGCGGACTTTGCCGATGGGGCCGCCAGCCCACGCTTCGGGGCTCACATGGCCGAGGCAGGCTCCGGTGGATACGCCGGAGAATCTTCCGTCGGTGATGAGTGCGATGCGCTTGCCTTCCTTCACGTACTTGAGCGCGGAGGTGATCTGGTAGGTCTCGGGCATGCCGATGCCGGGGCCGAGGCCGATGAGCACCATCGTGTCGCCGGCCTTCACGCTGCCGGATTTGAGCGCGGCGATGGCGCGGGCCTCGGTCGTGAAGACGCGCGCGGGGCCTTCGTGGAGGTAGACGCCGTCGGCGCCGATCACGTCGGGTGCGATGGCAGTGCTCTTCACCAGCGCGCCCTCAGGGGCGAGGTTGCCGCGGAGAAAGGTGATCGTGCTCGTGAGACCGCGTTCGCGCGCGCGTGTCGGCGACATGATAACGTCGTCGGGGTCGATGCCGTCGAGGGCGGTGAGTTTGGCGCGGAGGCGCGTGCGGCGCTCGGAGGTTTCCCACCACGCGAGGTTTTCGCCGAGGGTGCGGCCGGTGACGGTGCGGGCGTCGAGTTTGAGGAGCCCGGCGTCGCGCAGGTGAAGCATCACCTCGGGCACGCCTCCGGCGAGGAAGACCTGCACGGTGGCGTAGTGCTTCGGGCCATTAGGTAAGACGTCGACGAGGCGCGGGACGGAGCGGTTGATCCGCGCCCAGTCGTCCACCGTGGGCCGCGACAGGCCAGCGGCGTGCGCGATGGCGGGGATGTGGAGCGTGAGATTGGTGGAGCCGCCAAACGCCGCGTGGGTGACGAGGGCGTTGTGGATCGAATCCGGGGAGAGAAGGTCGCGCGTGGTGGTGCCGGCCTTTTCGAGTTCGAGAAGGGCGAGCGCGGAGCGGCGCGCGAGATCGAGCCAAATTTCGGCGCCAGAGGGTGCGAGGGCACCGTGGGGGAGCGTGAGGCCGAGGGCCTCGGCGACGACCTGGCTCGTGGCGGCCGTACCCATGAATTGGCAGCCGCCGCCGGGGGAGCCGCAGGCCTTGCAGCCCATTTCGGCGGCGTGATCGAGCGTAACTTCGTCGCGAGCGAAGCGCGTGGCGAGCGTTTGGACCTTGCCGGTGTCTTCCGCGTCCTCTGCGAGGAGCGTGACACCGCCGGGGACGAGGATGGTCGGGAGATCGGGCGAACCGGCGAGGGCGAGGAGCATCGCGGGGAGGCCCTTGTCGCACGTGGCGACGCCGAGCACGCCGTGGCGGGTGGGGAGCGAACGGATGAGACGACGGAAGACGATGGCGGCGTCGTTGCGGTAGGCCAAGGAGTCGAGCATGCCGGCGGTGCCGTTGGTGCGGCCGTCGCAGGGATCGCTCACGTAGCCGGCAAAGGGAATGGCGCCGTGCGCTGTGAACGTGCGCGCGGCCTCTTCCATCAGCAGGCCGACTTCCCAGTGACCGGTGTGGTAGCCGAGCGCGATGGGCGAGCCGTCGGGCGCGCGGATGCCACCCTGCGTGCTGAGGATGAGAAATTGTTTCCCGAGCATCGCGGCGGGCGACCAGCCCATGCCCGCGTTTTGCGTCCAGCCGAAGAGATCGCCGCTGGCCATGCCGCGGAGCTGGTTCGGCTCAAGCGGGAGTTTGCCCGCCGGCCCGGCGGCCGTGGTGCGCAGCGTGTAGATGGAGTCCGGGGAATCGAAGACGGGATTCATCAGGAAAGCGGATCCCGCGTCGGCTTCCCGTCCACGAGCCGCAGCAGGCTCAGCGGGTTCGCGTTTTGCAGGGCGACGGGCAGGAGGGCGTCGGGGAAACTTTGATAGCACACCGGCCGGGCGAAACGGAAGATCGCCGCGGTTCCGACCGAGGTGAAACGCGCGTCCGTGGTCGCCGGATACGGTCCGCCGTGGTTCATCGCGGGACACACCTCGACGCCGGTGGGAAATCCGTTGATTGCAACGCGGCCGGCAATGCGCTCGAGGGCCGCGAGCAGTGGTCGCGCCGTGGCGAGATCGGTGGTATTGCCGTGTACGGTGGCGGTGAGCTGGCCTTCGAGGGCGGCGGCGCAGGCGGCGAGTTCGGCGTCGCTTTCCCCGATCACGACGAGCGTGAAGGGGCCGAACGCCTCTGTCGCTAGCCCGGGATGGGCGAGGAAGTTTTTCGCGGTCGTCGTGGCGACGCTGGGTTGAGACTCCGTGCGGCTGTCGTTGGCGGCCGTGGAGCCGGCGGCGAGGAGTTGGACGCCGTCGACACCGGCGACCTTGGTGCGGTTTTCGACAAACGCGTCGCGGATACCACTCGTGAGCATCGTGCCACAGGGCGCGGCGCGCACGACCTCGGCCAGTTTTTGCAGAAACGTTTCCGTGTCGGGCCCGTGCGTGACAAAGACCAGGCCGGGTTTGGTGCAAAATTGGCCGACGCCGAGGGTGAATGATCCCAGCAGCCCTTGGGCGATGGTGGGGCCGCGCTCGCGTTGCGCGCCGGGGAGAATGAACAGTGGGTTGAGGCTGCTCATCTCGGCAAAGACGGGGATCGGATGCGGTCGCGCGGCCGCGGCGTCGAAGAGCGCACGCCCGGCGGCGGATGATCCGGTGAAGCCGACGGCGGCGGTCGCAGGGTGTTTGACCATTGCGATGCCGATCGTCGCGCCACCGCCGTGAATCATCGAAAAAACGGCCGGCGGAAGGCCGCAGGCGGCAACGGCGCGATTGATCGCAGTGCCGACGAGCTCGGCGGTGCCCGGGTGGGCGCGATGCGCCTTGACGACGACGGTGCAACCGGCGGCGAGGGCCGAGGCGGTGTCCCCACCGGCGACGGAGAAGGCGAGGGGAAAGTTCGACGAGCCGAAGACCACGACCGGTCCGAGGGCGACGAGCATCCGGCGGATGTCGGCGCGGGGGAGCGGCTGGCGGTCGGGCATTGCTGGGTCAATGCGGGCGTCCACCCATGAACCTTCGCGTGCGACTTGAGCGAAGAGGCGCAGTTGGCCGCAGGTGCGGCCGCGTTCCCCGGTGAGGCGGGCGAGCGGCAGTCCAGTTTCGGCGTGAGCGCGCTGGAGGAGCGTTTCGCCGAGGGCTTCGATCTCCGTGGCGATGGTCTCAAGGAACTTCGCACGCTCGGCGCCTGATCGGGCGCGGTAGTCGGCGAAAGCGACGGCCGAGGCGTCGAGCGCGGCGTTCACTTCAGCGGCCGATGCTTCGTGGAACGCCGGCTCGAGGGAAGAATTGGTGGCGGGGTTGACCGCGCGGAAGGTTTTGCCGCCGGTTGTTCCGGAAGTGCCGGCGAGGAGGCTGAGGCCGTGGAGGGACATGGAAGAGGAAAGGACGAGGGGGAGAAGCGGGGAGGGTGATGCGGCCAAAACAACCGGAGTATGTCGAGATTCGAGAATCGGATTATCGGAGGCGGCGCACCCCAGGGGACGACGGTCGGCGAGGGACTCGGCCCGCCGCGATGACAGCGCGCGGAGGTCTACGGTGCGATCAAGCCCGCGATAAAGGCCCGTTTCGGCGCGCAGCGCGGCTGGGAGATGCCGTTGTCGTAGTGATCGCCGGCCAACGAGAGACGGTAGGGCTGACGCAGCATTTCGACATGTACGAACGAGGCGAAACACTCCGCGAAATCCTCCTCCAGTCCGACGGATGCGTAAAGAGTCGGGTGGTTGCTCGCATTCCAGAGGGCGTAGAGTGATTTAGCCTGGGTGGCGGGCAGGCGCCGGTCTGCGGTCGCGTAGTACGGCACATTTGGCACGGTCCGTTTCACGTCGGCGACGAGTCGTGCGTACGGAAACTCACTGCCGACATTATCGACCCAGGTTGGAAGCAGACGCTGGCCATAGGAGACCGCATGTCCGAGTTCGTGCAGGAAAATGAACCGGAAGGCGCCACCGGGGTCGTCGTTTTCGGTCGCAGCCAGTTCGAGCCGTACGTCGGTTCCGTCGGCGAAGGCACTGCGCTCCTTGCGAGTTGCCCACGCGTTCGCCGTTTCGCGCAGCACACTGGCGTCGAAGACCATGAACGACTGCCTTCCCGGCGGGTCGAAGTACTCGGTCCACGCGCTGCTGCCGAGGTCGTCGACGATGTAGATCGCGCCCACATGGCGTTCCGCGAGTGCGCGGATTTGGGGTGGCAGGCTGGCAAAGGCCGTGGCGACGACCGATCGCTCGCGTTCGTCGATCGGGTGCGCCGTGGGCGTGGCGGGAGTGCCGTTCAGGGCGCCATCAGCGATCAGATACTGCAAGACGTCCGGCGGCATCGGAGCGAGGCGTTCGGCGAGCATTTTTGCGGGAGCGGCATGCGCTGCCAGCTGCCGACCCGGATGCAACCGATGTTGTTCGACCGGCGAGCGCTCGCGCCGGCAGGCCGACGTGCAGAGGGACGCCAGGGCGAGAAGGAGCAGGATGGCGCGACTTCCGTTTGAGCGGACCGATTGCGAGCTCCGCTCCGCGGGATCGAGCATATCGAGCGGGAAAATGTGCACGCTCGTCAACGCGGCAGGCCGGCGATTTCCGTCCGCACCTTGTAGAGTGTCTTTCCGGCCGTCACGTAAAGCGTCTTCATGTCCGCGCCGCTGAACGTGTTGTTTGTCACGAAATCTTCGGGGATCGGATAGAATTTGAGCAGCTTTCCCTCAGGCGAAATGACGTGGATCCCAGCCTTGATATCAAGGGTCTCTGACGTCCCGCGCAAGTGATTCAAGCCGGCCGACGCGTAGAGGTTGCCCTGCGTGTCGATGCTCATGCCGTCGGCGCCGCGCCCCGGGGAAAAAGTGTAGTGCACGCGCCCATTGCGAACGGTCCCGTCGGGCTGGAGTTCATAGCGACGAATCACCCGCGTGCCGCCCGGCGCTCCGTTGTTTTCGACGAGATAGAGGGTACGGTCATCGGGGGAAATCTGAATGCCGTTGGGATGTTCGACGTCCGGCTTGGTCAGGATTCGCGCCAGCTTTCCCGGTGCGTCGATGCGGTAGACCGCGCCGGCGCGCATGTCGGTGAAATACAGCCGGCCCAGGCCGTCGATCGTGACGTCGTTCGGTCCCTCCAGCGGCTTTCCCTCATAGCTCTCGGCTAGCAGCCCGTCGGACTTGGAAAATCAGGCTTGGGGGTGATTTTCCAAAATTTTTCCGGCGACGGGAGGCCCAACTCTGACGGGCTGCTGAGCGCCGTGCGGAGCACGGCGGGAGGGACGGGTTTTTGTCGTATATTTGCGTTGGA
>CANJIU010000139.1 GCA_947474365.1 Opitutia bacterium
GCCGCGCCACCCTTCTTCGTGGATTTATGGGATGACATCCCCACCAGTCTTGCCCCACGGCGCTCGTTCACCCACGGTCATCCGTCCCCATGCGTTACCCCCGCCGCACCGCTCCCAAATCTCTGCGCCGCGCAGCGGCTTCGTTCAACGCTCTGCCAGAGGCTGTTGTTCGCTTGGGAAAGCTGTTCTGTCCGTTCGGTAACAATTCTTTCCAGCGCCTGATTGCGATCAGCCAGCTCTCTCAACGGATAGACTTCGCCCTCGCGAACCCCGTAGTAGGGAATGGAAATGCTACTGTGCGAGATTTTCCATCCGGCGGGTTCCTTGCGAAAAATCAGCACCAAGCGGGCGGTCTCCCGAGACAAGACGTGGTCTTTGATTGGCAGATGGATCGTAAAGAAGCTGGTGGCGACGGCGACTGTCTCGGCCAGGGATTGGATGGCCACGTCTTTTAACTCAAGCCGGAGGGGCTCTTTGACTTGAGCGAAGTCCTGTCGAGTAATCCCAACCCAGCGTTCCTTATCCTTGACCAGAAAATCTCCACCGCCCGTAAAACCTGAAAAATCTTCGCTGAATTGTGCGGTGAGTTTGTCGTCCCGCGAGGCATACATCCGCAGGTAATCGTCCAAGAGCCGTCGGAGTTGCTGGTAGGTGTCTGCATCCATGGCTGATTGGAAACCGGATATATTTGAGGCTAGGTGAACCGGGCAAAGCATAGACGAACCCTCTGCCAATACTCCGCGCTTATTGAACTAAGGCGTGCAGATGTTGGTGGCTAGTTTGCACGAGCCAGGGGATCGACACCTCGAAGCAGAATCCCATCGGCCAGCTTCAACTCGGCGTGCTCATGGCGGTCGCCGAGTTCGAGCGGGCGCTGATCAAGGAAAGGACGTTCGCCGGTTTGGAGGTCGCGCGTCGACGAGGGAAGTGATTGGGGCGTCCCCCATTGGATCCAAAGATTGTGCGGCTCATTCAGGACACGGCGGCTCGATTGGGTCACCACGTCCGTACGATTGCCCGAGAGATTCATGCCCCGCCCAGCACAGTCTGCCGCGTGCGGGCGCGACTTGGCCAAGGCGTGACCCAAACCGCGGGTTGGAGAGTGCGCTCATCTGGGTGGCGACGGTCCCCAGCCGCGCTTCGACGCTGAACATCATGGCAGACTTGCCCTTCGTCGCTTTGGTCCTCGGCGTGGGCAGATCGTCGCCCTGAGTTGGTCTGGACCACCGCACCGCCCTTGCGTTGACTTCCGCATTTCCGCAAAGCAGCTTTTCTGCATGCCCACCGCCATTCAAATTTCTCCCCGTGGAACGATCACTCTGCCGATCGGCCTGCGCCGTCGGTTGAAACTCGATCGGAAGAACCATTCGGTGCTCCTAGTAGAGGAGCGCCCGGACGGGATTTTCTTGCACCCAGCCGTGACTGTACCTGTGCGCGACATCCCTGCCGGTACGATCAAAAAGTGGGTTCGGGATGACGAGGCGGATGCGGCAAGCGTGAAGATTTTGAAGCGGTGACAGTCTTCCTGGATACCTCGACCATTCTTGCCGCTTGTTGGTCGGCAAAAGGCCTGTCGCGACTACTCATCGAATATGCGCCCAAAGCCGATAGGAGACTGATTACCGCCGACTATTGCATCAGCGAAGTCGAGAAAAACGTACGCAAGCACCCTGCTGGGGCAGTGGACTGGAACCGCGTGGTTCGCAATCGATTGGAGGTAGTCGGTTCGGTTTATGTCATCGACCGTCCGATTGTCTTCGACGCCACAAAAGACCGACCGGTCATCTTATCCGCTATTGGCAGCAACTCCGCCTATCTCGTGACATCTGATACGACAGACTTTGCCCACATTCTCGGGACCGTCGTTTACGGTGTAAAGGTGCGCACACCCAAATCGTTCCTCCAAGAGATGGGTGTAGTGGCATAGCGTTTTGCCGTCATGGGCGAATGGAGCACGGCCCTCCCTCTGCTTTGGTAACGAGCGATTCGCCCCGGGAAAACCGTTCCGCACCCCATGCCTTTCTGGAACGACCAGCCACTTCGGCGTTCGCGAACACGAGCGCGGGCGGCTGGGACGGCACGCAAACCGTTGAGTGCCGGGCTGTGCAAAAATCGGTCGGATTAGAAACAGGAAATCCGCGCCACTGTGGCGCAAATTGCGATCTATTCTATGCCAACCTCGCGATTCCGTATCAGCGGCGGATTGACGCTGGAGTCGTGCCGATATCCCCGAACGCGTCCTCCGGGAAACAATCCCATTCTGACGACGTTGGCCCGAAACGCGCAGGCAGGCTGCGCTGGCCTTAACCCGTAGGGTTACACCCCATTTCTCAAAGTGGGGGGCACTGATAGTGTTCCACGAAGTTTGAGTAGATATTTCGGTTCCCGCTGATTCCTCCAGCACATGAAATCGACTCCACGAGTCGTCAACCAGCCACCAGCCGCCGCCTTGGAAACAACGGGAACGGGGCTCGCTCGCAACGAAGCCACCAGGAGGCGAAGCTTCGCACATCACACGACGAAGGGCACCACCCAGGCTCGGTGCCCATTTGAGTTTCGTTGGAATCCGACCTTGGCCCAGTGGTTGTTTCGGGGTCCAGCGCCGGCGCGTAAAGGTGGCCAATGAACTGGAATTGGAAGAACCCCTCGCTCTGGCAGCGGCTTTTGGTGGCGCTGCTGATCGTCGCTGCCGCCAGCGTATTCCGGGCGATGTTTTTTGGCGGTCTGGGTAGTGACCTCCCCTACACGCTATATTACCCCGCCGTGATGCTGGCGGCCTTGTTCGGGGGATTGCCGGCAGGCTTTCTGGCCACAACCATGTCGGCTTTGTTGGTCTTCTTCTGGATCGAGCAGGGTTTAATGTCTCCGGTCGAAAAGCTGGCCCTGACGGTCTTTGTCCTCAGTTGCACATTGATCTCCTTCGTCTGCGAGGCAATGCGCCGTGGCCAAGCGCAATCGAAGTTGGCCCAGGAGAAAACTGAACTCGCCAATCAGGAATTGCGGACGGAAGTCACCGCGCGCAAGCGGGAGGAAGAGAAGATGCGGCGAAGTGAGGTTGACCTGCTGCGCGCCCAGGAGATCGCCCACATGGGCAACTGGAGCATGGATATGCCGACAAATCGGGTGACGTGGTCCGCGGAGATGTTCCGGATCTACGGCACGACCCCGGAAACATTCGATCACACGCCCGAAGGGACGAGCAAGTTCATCCATCCGGAGGATGTGGCGCAGCAGTCCCGGGTCATGGAAACACTGCGGCAGGGCCGGGCCTTCGCGCCTTTCCAATACCGCGTAGTCCGGCCAAATGGGGAGATCAGGGTGGTGCAGGTCTTCGCCGCCGACTTGGAACTGGACTCTTCGGGCCAGCCCGTGCGCGTGCGCGGCGCCCTGCAGGACATCACCGAGCGCAAAAGGGACGAAGAGGAGATGCGGCGCATGGCGACCGTGGTGCGGGACTCGAACGACGCGATCACGCTATCGGATTTTGACGGGCGGATCACCGCCTGGAACCGCGGCGCCGAACAGATGTTCGGCTACAGCGAAAAGGAGGCGCTTCAAATGAGCATCTGGCGTCTGGCCCCCCCGGACAAGGTGCTCGAGAAAAAGGCGTTTGTCCACCGGCTGATCGCCGGCGAAGCGATTTCATCCTTTGAGACCCAGCGGGTGACCAAAGACGGCGGGATTCTCGACGTGTGGCTGACTTTAACGAAGCTGACCGACGCTGACGGCAAGCCGATTGGCATTGCTTCCACCGAGCGCGACATCACCGAGCGAAAGAAAGCCGAGGCGCAACTGCAACACACCCTGGCCGACTTGGAGCGATCCAACAAGGAGCTGGAGCAGTTCGCCTACGTCGCCTCGCACGATCTGCAGGAACCGCTGCGGATGATTTCCAGCTTCACGCAGCTTCTGGCCAAACGTTACGAGAGCCAGCTCGATGACAAGGCCAGGAAGTATGTGAACTACACGGTCGAAGGGGCGATCCGCATGCAGGCACTGATTAATGATCTTCTGGCCTATTCGCGCGTCGGCACGCGCGGCCGTCCACTGGAAACCACCGATGCCCATGCGGTCCTGGGCGAGGCGATCCGGAATCTGGCCGCCATGATCGAAGAAAACCACGCCCTCATCACTAACGATGATCTGCCGATGGTGCGCGCGGATGCCTCCCAACTCGTCCTCGTTTTCCAAAACCTGCTCGCCAACGCCATCAAGTTCCGGCGTGCCGACCTCCCGCGTATTCATGTGTCCGCCCAGAATCGCGGGCATGAGTGGGTCTTTGCCGTCAAGGACGATGGCATCGGCATCGAGCCGCAGCACGCGGAGCGGGTCTTCGTGATTTTCCAGCGCCTGCATACGCGCGAGGAGTATCCCGGCACCGGCATCGGCTTGGCGGTTTGCAAGCGGATCGTGGAACGCCACGGCGGCAGAATCTGGTTCGAGTCCGGGCCCGGCCACGGCACGACATTCTTTTTCTCCCTGCCCAAATAATCAACCGCCACCCGCAGTCGAAACTCACCGTTACCTATGGAATCCATTGAAATCCTGTTGATCGAAGACAACCCCGGTGATGCGGACCTCGCCCGCGAGGCACTCGAAACCGGCAAGATCAGCAACAACCTGAACGTGGTCGGCGACGGTGAAGAGGCCATGGCCTACCTCCGGCACCAGGGCAAGTATGCGAACGTCCCGCGGCCCGACCTCGTGCTGCTGGACCTCAATCTGCCGAAGAAGGACGGCCGGGAGGTCCTCGCCGAAATCAAAGCGGACGAGGGCTTGAAACGCATCCCGGTGGTGATCCTGACCACCTCGGCGGCCGAGGCGGACATCCTCAAGACCTACAACCTGCACGCGAACTGTTACATCACCAAACCAATCGACCTGAATCAGTTCATCCAGGTGGTGCAGGCCACCGAGGAATTTTGGTTCAACATCGTCAAGCTGCCGCCACACGGAGCCAAAAAATGAGCGAAAAACTGCGCATCCTCGTGGTCGAGGACAATCCGGCCGACGCCGACTTCATCCATGAGATGCTGCCGGACACCGGCGCCGTGAAGTTTCAAATCGAATCGGTCGCGCGACTCGCCGAGGCGCTCACCCGGCTGGAGCGCAGGGACATCGATCTCGTTCTGCTGGACCTCGGTCTGCCCGACAGCCAGGGACTGGCCACTTTCCACAAACTGCGGCAAGCGGCGCCGGGTGTCCCGGTGGTCGTTTTGACGGGAAACGACGACGAGGGACTGGCCGTCGCCGTGGTGCGGGATGGCGCGCAGGATTACCTCGTCAAAGGGCAGGTCAACGGGAGCCTGCTGGCCCGCACGGCCCGGTATGCCCACGAGCGACAAAAGACCATGGAGGCATTGCAACGGAGCGAAGCGGACTTGCGCGTTCGCAACAAGTCCCTGTCCCGCTTCAACGACGTCGCCATCGGCCGCGAGTTGCGCATGATCGAACTGAAGGGCGAATTGAATGAGCTCTGCGTGAAGCACGGCGAGACAGTGCGCCACCGGATCGGCAAAACCTCGGATGATCGTCAACCTCGCGAACTAGGCGACGATCAGCGGCAACCGACCGACGGTAGCAACAGTCCATGGGCCCTGCAAGCTGCCATGGCTGCTCCGATGCGAATCCTGATCGTGGACGACGATCCGGAAGTTCTGAAAGGGACGGCTCGTCTGCTGGAAAAGACCGGCTACGCCGTCGTCCAAGCATCCACTGGCGAGGAAGCGCTGCGCGCGGTCCAGACCGAACGCCCGGAGTTGATCGTGCTGGATCGTAACCTGCCAGGAATCGATGGCCTCGAGGTGTGTCGGCGAATCAAGCAGGATCCGGCCTTGGCTGAAATTCTGGTGATTATTGTGTCGGGATCGCGGACGGCGAGCGAAGAACAGGCACAGGGGCTTGAGTCCGGGGCGGATGGCTACATTGCTCGACCGATTGGGAATCGCGAATTGCTCGCCCGGCTCGAAGCCTATGTGCGCATCGTTAGTTTGACCGGCGCGCTTCGCCTCCAGGCCAAGCAATTGAAGCAACGCAACCAGACGGCCGTCGAAGCCGAGGAGTCGTCACTCAATCTGATGGAAGACGCGCTCGAGGCCGCGAGTGCCCTACGCCTGCGAGGCACCGCGTTGGAAGCCGCAGCCAACAGCATCGTCATCACCGACCGCGACGGAAGCATAGAATGGGTTAACCCCGCGTTTGCCATGCTCACGGGTTACTCAGCCGCCGAAGCTTTTGGCCGGAACCCGCGAGAACTCATCAAGTCGGGAAAACATGATGCAGAATTCTACCGCCAACTATGGGAGACGATTGTCGCCGGCAAAGTTTGGCAGGGCGAAATCATCAACCGACGAAAGGACGGCAGCCTTTACACCGAGGACATGACGGTGACCCCGGTGCGCGGATCGACGGGCGAGATCACCCATTTCGTCGGCATCAAGCAGGACATCACGGCGCGCAAACAGTCGGAACAAGAGCAGCGCGAGAGCGCCGAACGCTACCGGCTCTTGTTTGACGAAAATCCGGTCCCCATGTGGCTCTTCGATCCTGAAACCCTGCGCTTTCTGACGGTCAACAGAGCGGCGGTTCAACACTACGGCTACACCCGCGAGGAATTTTTGGCGATGACGATGAATGATATCCGGCCACGGGAAGACATCCCGGCCATGACCCAGATCGTCAAGCGGAGCGTCAGCGAAACTGTCCAGGCGACCGATGTGCGGCATCGGCGGAAGGACGGCTCAATCATTCACGTCGACGGGGTCATAAAGCCAATGCGGTTCGACGGTCGCCACGCGCTGCTGGCGGTGGCGACCGACGTCACGGAGAAAAAACTGCTGGAGGAAAAATTTCTCCACGCGCAGCGACTCGAGAGCATCGGCATGCTGGCGGCGGGCATCGCGCACGATCTCAACAACGTGCTGGCTCCGATTGTATTCGCGGCACCCATGCTGCGGAAAAGTCTGACCGCGGAGCGCGATCTCAAGATTCTCGACATCTTCGAGTCGAGCGCGAACCGCGGCGCGGGACTGATAAAACAGATCCTCGGCTTCGTGAATTCCACGTCGACCGAGTTCCGGCCCACGCAGGTCAAGCATCTCGCCCGCGACATCATCGATGTCATCAAGGCGACGTTTCCAAAATCCATCCAGTTTGAGCAAAAGGTGCCGACCAACCTCTGGCCGGTGCCGGGCAACGCGTCGCAGATTCACCAGGTGCTCTTGAACCTGTGCGTGAACGCCCGCGACGCCATGCCGCAGGGCGGCGTGTTGCGCATGGTGGCGGCCAACCGCCACCTCAGTGCCGCTGATGCCGCCGCGATTCCCGGCGCCCTGCCGGGAGCGTGGCTCGTGCTTGAGGTCAGTGACACGGGCACCGGTATTCCGCCCGCTGTGCTGGATCGCATCTGGACGCCGTTCTTCACCACCAAAGTTGCTGGCAAAGGCACCGGGCTCGGGCTCGCTACGGTGCGTGGCATTGTCCTCGCTCACCACGGTGTCGTGGAATTGCAGACCGAAGTCGGCCGGGGCTCGAGCTTCCGCGTCTATCTTCCGGCGATCCCCAGTGAGAATCCGGCGGCGTGTGAGAGCTTGTCGGCGGCTGCCGCGGGTGGTCGCAACGAATTGATCCTCGTCGTGGACGACGAAACCTCCATTCGCGACAGCATCACGACCATGCTCAATGAGCACGGCTATCGGGCCGTAGGTTGCGCCGACGGGATGGAGGCCATCGCGCAGTTTACGGCGCGCCCGGGCGAAGTCGCGCTCGTCATCACCGACGTCGACATGCCCCGAATGGGTGGGGTCGCGCTGGCCAAGGCACTCTTGCAGCTTCAGCCGGACCTCCCGTTCATCGCGATGAGCGGAGCGTCCCATAGTGTCAGCGGAGTCTCGGATCTTCCAACCGCCCGGGAGCTGGCGCACGCGTTTCTCGCCAAACCCTTCAAGTCCGCCGAACTGCTGGTCGCCGTGGACCGCCTGCTTCAGCCCGCCGAGGAACTCGCCGCGGTGGGTTCAGCCTGAGGTCCCCATGAAAGACTCCCACAAAATGATCGTTTGGTCGGCGGGAGCCGCGCTATTGTTCGCGCTGTGGGCGGCGGGATCGACCTGGGTGTTCCTTCGGACCGAAAAGGCCTCGGATGAAGGCCGGCGGACTTTCGTGGTGTTGGATCGCGCCAACGTTCTGCTGTCAGATCTGAGAGATGCCGAGACCGGTCAGCGCGGCTATCTCTTGACCGGCGACGAGGCCTTTCTGGAACCGTATACGCGGGTGATTGCCAACATCCGAAGCCATGTGGTGGCCCTGCAGGAATTGACGCTGCTCCCCGAGGCCCACCAATTGGCGCACGACCTGTTGCCCTTGGTGGATGCAAAGATGGCGGAGATGGCAGACGTGATTGACGTGCGGCGCACCCTGGGTGTCGCCACCGCCATCGCCCGGATCGGCGAGGCCCAGGGCAAGAAGCTAATGGATTCAATCCGGGTGGTGATGGGAAATTTACTGCGCATCGAGGAGGCGGCGCTGGCGCAGCGCAGCGCCAAATTTCAGTCGGAAATGCACCTGATGTTTGCGGTCGTCGTTACCGCGAGCCTCCTCACGCTGTTGTTTGCCCTTTCGTTCGTCTACATGATTAGCCGAGGGACGAAGCTGCTGCGCGCCGCCCGCGATGCCGCGGAGGAAAACGCCCGCCTCAAGTCGCAATTTCTCGCCAACATGAGCCACGAGATCCGCACGCCGATGAATGGCGTGATCGGCATGACCAGCTTGCTGCTCGACACGCCGCTCAACCGGGAGCAGCGCGAATTCGTCGAAACGATCCGCGTCAGCGGCGACTCGCTGCTCACGGTCATCAACGACATTCTTGATTTCTCGAAAATCGAGTCAGGGCATCTCGACCTGGAAAAGGCCCCGTTTGCGTTGCGGGACTGCGTCGACAGCGCCCTCGACCTGTTTGCCGTGAAGGCGGCCGACAAGGGCATCGATCTGCTGTGCGAATTCAACGAGACGGTGCCCGGCACCATCGAGGGGGATGTCACCCGCGTGCGCCAGATCCTCGTGAACCTCCTCGGCAATGCCGTCAAATTCACCGAACATGGCGAAATCGCCCTCACCGTGGGCCCGGCCGGCGGCTCGACCGTGGCCGGCGACGCCGCGCCGGCTGCCGGGGCCAAATTTTGTGTGCTGCAATTCAGCGTGCGCGACAGCGGCATCGGGATTTCGCCCGCGGCGGTCCAGCGCCTGTTTCGTTCCTTTACTCAGGCCGATGCCTCCACCACCCGCAAATATGGCGGCACCGGCCTCGGTCTCGCCATCAGCCGGCAACTGGTGGAACTCATGGGCGGACGGATGTGGGTGCAAAGCGAGGAAGGCAAAGGCACCGTCTTCCACTTCACCCTGCCCACGCGGGCGCTGCCCACGCCGCCCCCGCCCCGGCAATCGCCCGGCTCGGTGCACGTCGACGGACTGCGGGTGCTCATCGTGGACGACAACGCGACCAACTGCCGGATCCTCTCCGCCATCACCCGCCGCTGGGGCATGCGACCGAAGGACACCATGTCCAGCCGGCAGGCCTGCGCATGGATCGAAGCCGGCGAGGCTTTTGATGTCGCCCTCCTCGATCTGGACATGCCCGACATGGACGGGGTCGAACTGGCGCAGGCAATCCGGCGGCAACGCACCGCCGCGGAACTGCCGCTGGTTCTGCTTTCATCGGTCAGTCATCGCGAGGTGCCCCCCGGTCTCTTTGCCCTGGCGTTGTCGAAGCCCGTCAAGCCATCCAACCTGTTTGATGCGCTGGCCGAGATAATTTTTCACGAGCCCGCGCATCCGGAGGCAATCGTCCCCCCCCGACCAAGCACGGTCGCGAACGTGGAAAAACTCGACGGTCCGCGCGTGCTCCTGGCCGAAGACAACGCCGTGAATCAACGGGTGGCGCTCCACATGTTGCGCAAGGCCGGTCTGCGAGCCGATGTCGCCGCCAACGGCCTGGAGGTGCTCGAGGCGGTGCAGCGCCAGCCCTACGACATTATTCTCATGGATATGCAGATGCCGGAACTCGGCGGGTCGGAAGCGACCCGGCGAATCCTCGTCCGTTGGCCGGAACCCTCCCAGCGACCATGGATCATAGCGCTCACCGCGAATGCCATGGAAAGTGATCGCATCGCCTGTCTGGCCGTCGGCATGGACGATTTCATCAGCAAGCCCATCAGAAAAGAAGAACTCGCGGCGGCCTTCGCTCGCGCGGGGCGCCAGCGTTCGGCCTCGCGAGCATCGCCTACGGAGCACCTCGTGTAGCCTTGATGCGGGCGGGCATTGAGAATCAATGGCCTGGTCGGCAGCCAAAGACCGATCCCGATTTTAGCTGTTTCAATATCTAATGTAATCGGCACAACCCGGTTATTCGCAGCCCCATCGTCCTTGGGATTATGACCTGAATGCCGCCTTGCTCGCGAAACGATCGCGGCAGTTTGGGGCTGGCCCATCGTCGCTAGAAACCCCGGATCGGTGTCGAGCGACGCCTGTAGCGTCTGAAAACGCGGCAACGCGCGCACCTGATCCCACGCCGGATTTAGCCGCAGGTCGGCGGCCGTAATGGCGTAGCTGCGTTCGAGCGAGCGAGCGTTGGGCTTGCCGCGGACTTCCGATAACTGCTCGGACTCGGCCGTGCGTCCCTGCCTGTCCCACAACGCGCTGAGGCACTCGATCACGCGAGCGTTGTGCGGCTCCTCCGCCTTCAACGCCGGCAGCAGCGGCTCGGCCTGAGGTGCGAGGGCTCCCCCCTGATAAACGAGAAATCGGGCCTGCGCGAGCCGGGCCTCGACCGAGCGTGGCGCCAGGTTGATCGCGCGCGCCGCCTTTGAGCGGGCCTGATCGATCCGTTTTTGCGAGCGGTCGTAATTGCTGGTCGCCATCGCGGTGTCGACCTGGCTCGCGATCGCCCACACTTCGACATCGCTGGGACGTGGGGGCCGGGAACGGCGTCACACTGTAAAATCGCCCCCATCGCTGGCGAGTGCATACTTCCCGGTTGGCGGGCGGAAAGAGTGGACTCCTCTTCGTGTGTTCCCGACACCGTGCCTTTCTGGACAACCTCTCGGCTGAAAAGATCGAACAACGACTTGTAGGGCCGGCTAAATTACGCAATGAGTTGATCGTCGTTTTGTGCCGGAGACGGTGGATTGGCAACAGACGAACCAAGCACAGGCGCTTGCACGCGAGCAGTGCACCAATTGTGCTAAGCCAAACCAGCAGGGCCTCCTAAATGGCACGCCGCCAGGCTCACGCCTGCGCCGCGAGTTCGCGGCTCACGGCTTCGAGAACGTCGTCAACGAGACACGGTTTCGAAAGAATGTTCGTCACGCCCATCGCCGCGAGTTCCTCACGTCGATTCTCGTCGTGCAGGCCGGTTGCCGCGATGACGCGCAGTTGCGGTGCTTGTTCGCGCAGCAATCGGATCAGCGTCGTCCCGTACATGCCAGGCATCATGATGTCGGTCAGCAACAGCCGCACGCTCTCGCGATTCGCCTCGAACAGGTCCATCGCTCCGCGGCCGCTTTCGGCGGTCAGCACGCGATAGTTGTTCTTCTTTAGGGCGAGGCTCAGGGTGTGTCGGATCGCGGGCTCGTCATCGACGATCAGAATCAGTTCCTGCCTGCCGACAGGGGTTGACGATTTCGGGCCCACCACGGTTGCGACTGCATTCTGGTCTGCCGGCAGCAAGACCTTGAACGAGCTTCCCGCCCCCAGCTCGCTGTCGACCAAGATAAAACCCCCATGGCTTCTTACAATGCCGAGTACAGTCGATAGACCGAGTCCCGTACCCTGCCCAATTTCCTTGGTCGTGAAAAAAGGCTCGAAGATGCGTTCGAGATTCTCCCGGGGGATGCCTTGACCCGTGTCGGAAATCGTCAGTCGAACGTAGGGTCCCGGTTTCGTCGGCTCATTAATGGCTGTGGACGGTTCAACGATGTTTACGTTTTCCGCCGCCAGCGTGATTTTGCCGCCGGAGCGCATCGCATCGCGGGCGTTGACGCAGAGGTTCAGCACCACCTGATGAATCTGCGTGGCATCCGCTATGACCGGCCAAAGATCCGCAGGCAGTTTTTCTGAAACCGTGATGTCACGCGGAAAGGTCTCCCGAATGATCGCCACCATTGCCTTAAGTTCGTGCCGCACTTGCACCGGACCACGCTTGCCCTCCGCGCCACGGCTGAACGTGAGGAGCTGGCTGATGATCTTGGCCCCGCGCCGCGCACCTTCCTCGATCATGGTCAGAAGTTCCAAGCTTTGGGCGTCAGGCAGTTTGTCCTTTAGCATCGGCGCGATCAAGAGCGTCGGCGAGAGGATGTTGTTCAGATCGTGTGCAATCCCGCCGGCCAGCGTGCCCACCGCCTCCATCTTCTGCGACTGGCGAAGCTGCGCTTCCATCGCGCGAGTCGCCGTGATGTCAAACATCAGTCCACGCAACCAGTGCGGTTTACCATCCTCGGCGACAACCCGAACGTCGTCACGCAGCCATACGACTCGGCCGTCCTTTGCGATGAAACGATACTCGAGCACGTAGTTGTCGAGCCGTCCGGTGCATTCCACACAGTGTTGGACGGCATGGTCGCGGTCTTCCGGATGAATGTGATCGGCCCAGAAGTTCGGCATGAGCCAATCCGTCGTCGCATAGCCGAGCAGCCGTTCGGCATTGCTGCTCACCGACTCAAATTGAAACGTGATTGCATCGGCCTCCCAGATAATGGCGTCGATCGAATCAATCACCTCGCGCAGCTGCTGATCGGACGCCCGCGAGTGCGCTTCGGCCACCTTAACCGCGGTGATGTCGGTCACCATGGCAAAGAAGCCGACCATCTTCCCCTCGATGCGATGAGGAATGTATTGGGCCCACAGGTAGCCGACCTGGCCGTCCGGCTTCTTCAAATCCCGTTCAAACTGCTGGATCTCCCCGCGTAAAACCGCGCGAATATGCGGTTCGTTTTTCCGGAAAAGCTCCTCCCCCATCAGTTCCTGCATTGTAATGCCCATCATTTCCGGCTCTGAGCGGCCAAACCACTCGAGGTAGGCACGGTTCGCGAACCGATTGCGCAGATCGAAATCCCAATACCCGACCATCCCGGGGATGCTGTCAGCGATGGCGTGGAAGAATCGCTCGATCTCGTCTCGCTTCGCCTCCGTCTGCCTGCGCTCCGTAATGTCAGTGTTAATGCCAATGTAGCCCACGATCTTTCCCGCAGCGTTGCGCCGCGAAGCAACCACTCCATAAACCCACGTAACCTCGCCGTCCGGGGTCTGGAAACGGTATTCCTGCCCCCAGCGGCCATCTGATTCAACCATCCGGTTCCAAGATGAAAGCACTGTATCGCGGTTCTCGGGATGGATTCCACGCCGCCAACCATCTCCAAGCGCGTCCGCCATGCTCATTCCGGCCATCTCACACCACTTCGGATTTACATAGGTGCAGCGACCCTGCTCATCAGCAAGGTAAACTCCTACGGGCGCCAAATTCACCAGCAGCCTGAACTGCTCTTCGCTCGCGCGTAAAGCATCCTCGGCCTGCTTGCGTTCGGTGATGTCCTGGCAGGTGCCGACGACGCGCAACGGTTTGCCCGCTGCATCATTGAAGTTATGCCAGCGTTCTTCGACATGCTTGATTTTGCCGCCAAGCAATAGCAGCCGGTGTTCGACCGAGAACGATCCGGGCTGACCTAGGGAACGCGCAAACGCATCGCCCACCTTCTTGCGGTCGTCAGGGTGCACGAATTCCAGGAATCCCGCATGCGTAGGTTGAAACTGTTCCGGCGTGGTCTCGAATATCCGGAAGGCTTCCGGCGTCCAGATAACGTCGAGCGTGGTGACATTAGTTTCCCAACTACCGACGTTGGCGACGGCCTGGGACTGGTACAGCCGCCGCGTCTCGTTGGTCAATTGTTCCGCCATACTGCGTTGCACCGCCTCCTGCTCGTGCATCGCTTCCTCCGCCAGCCGGCGCTCGGTCACGTTGACGTGCATCACGACGGCTCCCGACGCGGGGGCCAGCCCCGCGTGCGTCACCATCATCCTGAACCAGCGTTTTTCAGTGGGTGAATGACAGGGATACTCGAGAGAGAACTCCGGCGTCTCGCCCCGCAGCACCCTTCGGATGCCCTCCGCGGCGGCTGCGGCCCCGTCCGAGCAGTCGCCTTGGGCGCGGTCGCAGACGGTCAGATAGTTTTGGCCGACAAAAAATCCTCGCTCCGCAGCACATTGGCGGAGCCAAAGCGACGCCATGACTCATTCACCGCGACGATAACGCCCTCGGTGCTCAACAAGGCGATGTGGGCTGGCAGGGCGTTGAGGATGGCCCTCTGCGTATCGGCGGCATGCCCCAGCGCCGCCGCATGCGCCTGCAGCTTTTCCTGAACCTCGCTCGAAATATAGGGTCGAGCGCCGCTGGACGCCAAGGCGTCAAGTTCGCCGCCGGTCAATTCATTCAACTCGCGCTCGATCGCCTGCAGTTTTTCAACGAGCACGGCGATCCTACGCTGCCGGTCCGCGGGAATTGGTTCGCTGTCAGGCATTGGCCGGTTGGGGAAAAGTTAGGTGCCGCGCGAAAGTGGGGCTAGCGAGTCCAAAGTTGAACACCCCAGATTACCCGATTCGGGGACGGGCGCTAATTTTCCGTCTCACTCAGAAGGCAACCTTCTGGAAACGAAGATTTCGTGATGTCGATGGCGACGCAACTCATGGATTGCGGTTTCAGGCAAGCAGGCGTCGATTGAACGAAACGCACAAGCTCACCGAGGTTCTACGCCAGCGGCAGGCGGATCTGGAATCGCGTTCCTTCTTCCTTCGACGTTGTGAAACTCACGCAGCCGCCGAGATAGCGTTCGCCGAGCAGCTTGATGCTGTAGGTGCCGATCCCACGCCCACACCCCTTGGTCGAAAAACTGCGCTGGAAAATCTGGAGCGCAACCTCCCGCGGGATCTCGCCGTCGTTGTGGCACCAGAACGTGCAAATGTCGGCACCCGCGTCGGCGCCGAGCCAGACGATCCCGCCCTTAGGACTCGCTTCGAGCGCGTTCTTTAGCATGTTCGCCAGCACGCGCTGCAGGATCGCCGGGTCCGTTTTCACCGTGCAGTTCTTGCCGCTGAGGTCCAACTTGACCTGCCGGCCGGCCGCCGCCGGATGATTGCGGTAGAGTTGCTGGACGTTTTTCAGCGCCTCCGCCATCACCACCGGCTCCGATTGCGGCTGCAATTCGCCATGCTCCGCCGCCAGCAACAGCCGCTGGCTCTTGATTTCATTCACCAGTGTCTCGGCCGAGAGGAGCAAATCGTCCTTCAAGTCATAGGTTAGCGCTGGTTCGTCGGCGATAATCGATGCGATGCCGGACAAGCTACCCGCCGTGTTGAGCACATCGTGAAAGAAGACCCGCTCCAGCAGGTTGCGGCGCTTCTCGTCGCTGATGTCGTCGATGACAACGAACAGGTAGTCTCGCCCCTCCCATTCGAACGGGCTCGCGGTGACGCGCAGGTCGTAGGCAGTGCCGGCCACGGTGGCGATGCGGCACTCCTTCGCGGTTTGCTGGCCCGCGCCGGCGCCGAGAATCGCCTGGACCGCACCGCACGTTCGACAAGCCTCGGTGGTGCCGCAGCCGTGCTCGGCGGACGCTGCTTGCCGGCAGGCGAGAAACTCTCCCGGCCGCATCCCCGCATACGATTCCCGCTGTAATTCGCGCGCGAGTTTTTTCACCGCCGCGTTGGCGAGCAGGATTTGCCGCTCGGCGTTCAGAATCACCACGAGGCTCGGCATCGTATCGAGCAAACGCTGGAGGTTTTCGCGGGAGCCGAGTTGCGCAATCTGCTCGGCGATTTCCGCCTCAGACACCCGTTCCGCGGAAGCGAAATCGGTCGGTAGGCGAAGGTCGGAGGAGGCGGGCATGGCGTGAGGTGAAAATGGCGCAATCTCCGGCGACCACTCTTGGCCGCGACTCATGGAGTCACAGACTAAAAATGGGCGAAACGCAGAACGGTGTCCGAAGCGTGCGGTCCAACACCGAATATCGGTCCGCCATGGCGCTTCTTTAACCGCAAACGTGAAAGTCCGGCTTCCTTGCCGGCCCGATTTTGGGTGTTCAATGGAACCTCAGAGAAACGCCAAATCGCGCGGCGACTTCGATCAACGATTAAAAAAATCGGATCGTTTGTACAAATCGTTGATCAAGGATTTGAGCGAGAAACGGTCCTTTTTGGAGCGAGCCAATTAGGCTCACCTATTCACTCGGAAGCTTCATCGCTCGTTCTGCGTAAGCCAGCGCTTCCTGGAACCGGCCCGCATCGCGCAGGCAGAGACGATAGCCAACCACCATCGCGATCGACAGGGGGTCGAGGTCCACAGCCTGACGCACCACTGCTAGGGCTTCATCCATCTGGCCGCGATCCCAGAGCAACTCGCCCAGCCAATACCGGCCCGTCGCGTAATTGGGATTCAACTGGACCGCCCGCCGCGACGCGGGCAGCGCGTCGCGATAGTTCCACTCGTCGAAGATCACGGTGCCAAGGGACGCGTGGGCCTCGGCCAGATCCGGGTCGAGCATGATGGCGTGGTCGAGCAACGCGCGGATCTTCTTGAACACGTCGCTCCCGCGCTGATCCCAGCGTCCGATGCTGGCTGCAACCCATGCAGACCAGGAAACGGCCTTTCGCGGCGATCAGGGATCATTTGAGCGCTGGCCGCGCCCTTGCCGTGCACCAGGTCTCAAATCGGCTGGATTTGATCAGGATCGATCTTTCCGGGGTTGGCGGGGATCCGCTCAAAACAGCGGCGCGTTGTTCTTGGGTCCGTGAGCGACGCTTCGAAGCGGAGGGTGACCGGGCAACGCTCCTAAGAGGCGCACTGCTCCATGCAAATAGCGAAAAAGTTTTCAGACCACTCTGACTGGTCAGCATCGGAGCAGAATCCCCCTAATGGGGGGTGGCATCGGTGGGATCTGCCTGCTACCCTATGCCCGGAAACTCTCTTGGTTTTCACCCCCAACACCCCAACCGTTCGTCGATGTTTTGGGGCAGCCGTCCTCCCGCAAGCCGGCCTAGCCCAGGCAACCGAGGAGACCAACCCAAGCCCACTCGTAATTCTATCCCCTTCATGAAAATGCCTCCCGTCACCCAGTCAATCCCCCTATCCCAGCCCGTCCCGAGGTTCCCGTCCGCCACGGCAAATAGTTGGAGCAGGTGCACGGTGCTCGCCATGGTCGCGCTGTTCGCCAATCATGGGCTGGCGCAGGCCGCCAATCCCACTCCGGTTGCGAAGGCGACGGAGCCGGAAGAAGTGATCCAACTCAGCCCCTTCGCCGTACAATCCACCGCCGATGCCGGCTATCAGGCGACCAACACCCTCGCCGGCACCCGCATCAACACGAGCCTCAAGGACGTGGGAGCGGCTGTCTCCGTCTACACGGCTGAGTTTCTGCAGGATATCAACGTGTCAAAAATCGAGGACATTCTGACCTATACCGCTTCCACGGAAGGTGGCGGGATCAACGGCAACTACTCCGGCATTGACGGTGACAGTTCAGCGGGAGTCCGTGAAGACCCCTCCGCGATCACCCGCGTGCGTGCGCTCGCCACGGCCACCCGCACGCGCGATTTCTTTCCCTCGGACATCCCGTCGGACGGCTATAGTTTCGACACCGTCACGATCAGTCGTGGACCCAACGCCATTCTGGCGGGCGTGGGTGCCGCCGGCGGTGTCATCGACTCGTCTCTGCGCAAGGCGATCTTCAAGGACAGTTATCGCTTTGTCTCGCGCTTCAGCAGCTACGATTCCCACCGCGAGGAGGTTCACCTCAATCAAATCATCGTCCCCAACCGGCTGGCGCTGCGCATGGACCTCCTGAATGACAATCAAAACTTCAAGCAGGAACCCGCCTATGCCCAGGACCGGCGGTTATTCGCGGCGCTCACGTACAAGGTCCTCGATGGCAGGCGCGGCGGATTCCTCGGCGCCGGCACATTCCGGGCCAATTTCGAAACCGGCCGGATCAAGGGCGTGCCGCCCGACCCGCTGACCCCAGTGGCCAACCTGTCCGGCTGGTTCTTCGATCGAAACGGCAACCCGCTGTCCGCTCCCCTGCTGAAATGGAGCGCCAACGGCGCCACGCGGGACATCCTCGGCACCGATGGCGTCACGGTTCTCAACGCGACCCAGACCGCCAATTTCGCCCAAGGTTTTCCACTCTATGCGCAGTGGGCGCTCATCTTTTCCAATCCCACTTCCAGCGCCCCGCTGGTGGGTCTCAGCGGCGCTGAGGCAAACGTCCAAGGATTTCAAGGAACCATCCCGACGACCAACGGGGCGCCGGGCGGATTCCTGCGCGGGACGGGTGACGTCAACCGCCAGCGGGCGGGATTCTTTCGCACCCATCTGAGCGATCCAAACATCTTCAACTTTTACGACCAGCTTCTAACCGGTTCCTTTGATTTCCGGAAGCAGAAGTTCAACGCCGCCGATCTGCGCTACGAGCAGCTCTTCCTCGGAGGCCGGGCGGGCTTCGAGGCCGTCTACAACAAGCAGACCTTCACCACGGCTCGCGACATCCCCATCGACAACGGCGCCGAGGCCGACGTCTACATTGATGTCACCCGGGTTCTCAGCATCCGCTCGGCCGCCTTCCCGAACGGCATTCCCAACCCGAACTTCGGCCGGCCCTTCATCCACACCCAGGATGCGTTCAGCGACCAGTTGAACAAAATCAAACGCGAGTCGTATCAGCTGACCGCGTTCTACAAACACGACTTTACCAAGAGCGATTCGAAGTGGATGAGCCTGCTCGGCAAACACTCGCTTTCCGCGCTCGCCTTCAAGACCGACATCGACAAGCAGAGACGCATCTACCACAGCTCCTGGGGTCCGGACGGGCAGCTGAACATGCTGACCAACAACGGCACGAGCCTGGGCACCTACACTTCGCAGGTGAATGCCTGGTACTACATCGGGGATTCGCTGATCAACGCGAACAGCATGTCAGACGTCCGCCTGCATCCGATCACCAACAGCGTGCCTAAGTATGGCCAGACGTATACAATGCGGATCTATGATATCGTCTCCCGATCCTTCATCACCGGCGCGGCCACCCCGCTGCGCACCCTGGGCAACCTGAATGACCAGAAGGAAACCGTCGAATCCAACGCGTTTGCGCTGCAAAGCCATTTTTTCAAAAACCACCTCGTCACGACAGTGGGTTGGCGCGAGGACCGCGACGACAACCTGACCCGCCAGCTGCCGCCGAAGCTGACTGATGGCGGCTACAACGACTCGGTCGTGGTTTATCTTCCCTCGGTCAGCCAAGCCAAACGAAGCTGGACCAAGAGCGTCGTAGGTCTGCTTCCCGCCAAACTGCCGGGCGAGACGGAAGTCCGCGGATTCTGGAATCAATCGAGCAACTACAATCCAGTGGGGCAGCGCCGCAACATTTGGAACGAAGAATTGGGCTCGCCCAGCGCTTCGACCAGGGAGTACGGCGTTTCCATCAGCGCCTTCCATAACAAGGTCAGCCTGAAGGTCGGTCGCTACGAGACCGCGATCAAGGCCGACGGGATCTCGGTCACGAATCCCTACAACTACATCAGCACCATGATCACGCGGACCCTCTCCGGCCGCGATCAGGGGTTGAATCCAGCCGACTGGGGCTATCCCGGCTTCGCGTCGTTTAGTGATGTGGCGCAGGCACTCTATGCCACCATTCCTCAGCGGATGGCCGTGAACATCGGCGACGCCAAGCAATTCCGTCCGTATTTCACCGGTAGCGGCCCCACCCTGCAGTGGACGCCCGCCGGCATCGTCAACCTGACCTCCACCAGCGACACTATTTCCAAGGGCATGGAGTATGAGGCGATCATCAATCCGGTTCCGAGCTGGCGAATCTCGCTCAGCCTGGCGAAGAATGAGGCCGTCAAGTCCAACGTGGCGGCGGAAGAGCTGGCGTTCGGCGCGGCATGGAGGCGGAACCTCGAAACCATGTTCGGTGGCCGCCTGCTGACCGGGTCCCGCCAGCCGGGCATCCAGACCGATAACTTCTGGTCACAGTATAATACCGAAACTCTGACCCCGATCCGGACGGCTGCCGCCTTGTCCGGCACAGCGACACCGGAAGTCCGAAAATGGCGGGCAAATCTCGTCACCAACTACTCCTTCCAAGGCGAACGGCTCAAGGGGGTGCATATCGGAGGGGCCCTGCGCTGGCAGGACAAAATCGGTATCGGCTACCCTCTGGCCCGGAACGCCAGCGGCGAGAACGTGGCCGATATCACCCATCCCTATTGGGGCCCCCAGGATACCGCCGTAGATCTGAGCCTCGGTTACCGGCGCAAGTTGAAGTTTGTGGGCCGGAACGTCGCGTGGAACGTCAACCTGAATGTGCGCAATCTGAACGCGAAGGAGCGGATCATCCCGATTCAGGCCAACGCCGACGGTTCCTACGGCAACTTCCGCATTCCGCCGGAGCGGACGTGGAGCCTGACGAACTCGTTCACCTTCTGACCGCGGACCCGCGCGTGCGCAGCGCTTCGCAGATACGCTTCGCTGCTTCCGCATCTTGAGACGCATGGCCCAGGAAGACGGCTTTGCCGGGGGAATCGGACATGGGCGGCGGGCGCCTTTATGGATGGCCGAGCCCCGGAAACGGGCGAGTTCATTTTTCCCATTTGGTGTCCCACTGCCGAACCGTGGATTTTCCGTGTGCCACAAACCAACCCATCCGGCACGTGGACGGTCATGACGCAAACGGTGACTCTCCCGGTCCCGTTTCGCACGCTACGCCTCGTTCGCGATTCGCGTCGGGACCCTTCAGGTCGGCGCGGTGGTCCGGGCGCCGAGACGGTCCAGGGGGCCTTGATCGCCCGCAGGTAATTTGGGTGCCAGAGTTCGTGCACGGCGTCGTGAGCCACGGTGTACGTGCGGTGACGGTAGAAATCGCGCGCGCACCGCGCCCAGATGCGAGTAGAGCGCACCCAGGATGGTAATCAGCGAGGAGGACCGGGAGGACCGAGGGCAACACAATTGGAATGCCTTTACCGGCATCCCGAAAGTGCGTACCCAATGGGGGGTGTTCGTCGGCCATCGGTGAACTGTGCCACCGAAACGACGGTTGCGATGCAAACTCGTATCGCTCTCCTGTCTCAGCGCCCCTTTAGTCGTCCAAGCCCTGTGACCGCGATTTCCGAACCTACGCATTCGACCCTATGAACCCGCCCTTGCGAAACTGCCACGTCTGCATCGCCGGCCGAATGCTGGCTGCATTGATTTTCTCTTTGGTTGTGGGCGGCGCGGGACTCCCCGTCGGTGCCCGGGCCCAGTCAGGCGGCACGGCTGACACCGGTGTGATTGAAGGCCGGGTGCTGAATGTGACCAGCGGAAACTACCTTAACAAAGCCCGGATCACTGTGGAAGGAACCGCGATCGAGGTTTTCACGAACGAATTCGGGCAGTACCGGATCACCGGTGCACCCGTTGGCGCAGTCACTGTCCGATCGTCCTACACGGGTTTTGAGCCGAAGCTGGCCGAGGTGGTAGTCGTTGCTGGAAAAGTGGCCACGCGGGATTTCGAGTTCAAATTGCAAGAGGCTCGCGAAGCGAACGATCGCAAGGTGGTCATGGCAACGTTCCTGGTGGAGGAGGTCAAAGAGACCAACGCGAGTGCGATTGCGATGAACGAACAGCGTTACTCCGCGAATCTCAAGAATGTCGTTTCCTCGGAGGAGTTTGGCGGTGTCACCGAGGGGAATATCGGAGAATTCCTGAAGTTTCTCCCCGGCATCACGCTGGAATATTCCGGGAATGATGCGCGCAGCGCCAGCGTGCGGGGATTGCCGACGACAAACACTGGCGTGACAATGGACGGTCTTTCCGTCGCCAGCACCGGCGCAGGTGTGTCCAGTCGCGCCTTCGAGTTTGACCAGCTTTCAATCAACAATGTTTCGCGCGTGGAAGTGACGAAGGGTCCCACGCCAGATGGCCCGGCGGATGCGATCGGCGGTACGATCAACCTGGTGAGCAAGAGCGCGTTTGAGAGTTCCCGCCCCCAATTCGCCTACAAGGCCTACATGAGCGGGGTGAATCATACCTCCCAGGATGCGAACTTCCTTACGTTGAGGAAGAGTCCGAACCCCGAGCCCACTCCCACCCTGAAGGTCCTGCCCAATCTCGACTTCAGCTATATCAATCCGGTGACAAAAAACTTCGGCTATACCCTCACCGGCATACAGACGAACACCTTCTTCCAACAATACGTTTCGGTGCCGCGGTGGAGTCCAACCAGCGACTCGGGAGCGGCCGGCACCGCGGCCACGCTGGCCAAGCCGGCGCTGACCAGCTTCCGCTTTTACGACGGCCCGAAGCTCACGATGCGCAATTCGATCGGCGCAACGATCGACTGGCGGATTGCGCCAAATGACGTTATCAGCGTCCGAGGATCATGGAACGAGTTCGATTCAACGTTTCGTAACCAGATTTTCGACACGGCGACTGGCGTACCGTCCGCTTACGGCCCCTCTTTCACGCAAAGCGGCAATACCAGCGCGGGGTTCGGCTCGATTGGGCACCAAGTCAGCATGCGCCGGGCGCTGCGCCGCACTTATGTGATGAGCGGTCAATGGCGGCACAACGGTCCCGTCTGGAATTTCGAGCTCGCGGGCAACTACTCGAACTCCCGCGCCTACTTCCGGGACATGAATCATGGGTTCTTCGCCAGCACCCAACTCGTCCTGAACGGCCTACGGGTGCGCTATGACGGCATTGACGATTCCGTTCCCGGAAAGATTACGGGAACCACCCCGGCCGGTGTGCCCGTCAACATCCAATCGCTGGGAAGTTATAACCTGTCGTTGGTAAACACGCAGCCGGTGGATTCGATCAATCGGAACAAGAACGCGACAGGGAGCGTGAACCGGTTCTTCGATATCGGTGTGCCGTTGAAAGTGAAGGCGGGGGTCGACTACCGAAGTGTCACCTCGTTTGCAGACCGTCCCAACCGCCAGTGGACATTCGTGGGAAAGGATGGCATCGCGAACAATGCGGATAATTCCGCCGCGAATTATGACCTGATGGATATCTATGCGACCAAGCTGGGTGCGCCCTACAATTTGGGGCCGTTCCAGTATGTGAGTCCGCTGAAAGCCTACAACTTGTTCGTGGCACAACCGGCCTATTTTGGCGAAAACGAAGTGTATCGGGTTCAACAAAAGGCGCTGAATTCGACGGTAATAACCGAGGACATCACCGCGCCCTATGTGCGGTTCGACATGCGGCTTCTATCAAACCGCCTCTGGGTGGTGGCCGGGGTCCGCTACGAACGCACAACGGATGAAGGTTCTGGCCCCCTCAACGATGTTACCCGCACGTACCAACGCGATGCAGCGGGCAAACTCATTCGCAACTCCCAGGGACGACCGGTTAGGATCGTGGCCGATGCTCTGACGCTCGCCCGACTGCAATATGTGGAGCACGGTGCGACAGTGTCCAAGAGCTACGGGGACTTTTACGGTTGTCCCGGTTTCTTAGTGGCAGCCCGAGGGACGGAGCAAATCCGGCAAGAGGCTGAGTTTGCCGCAGTGAAAGAGGATGCGCGCCCGATAGTTGGCGAAGCTGCGGAAGCCCCGCGCGTCTGACTTGATGGCTTGGATCTTCGAA
>CANJIU010000140.1 GCA_947474365.1 Opitutia bacterium
CCAGCTGCGCCGCCTGCACCTCCCATGGCGCCTCAAGGCCCAATAGCTTTCCATAATGTGCGACCACCGTCTCGTCCTTGCTTGGTTTCATCCTCCCAGCCTGCCTGCTCTCCCCGAATCCTTGCCACTAAGAAACCGGGAGAACCAATTTTCATTCTCCGCAATTCGCGCCGCAGCCGGCCGACCTGCGCGTCCATCGCGCTGATGGAGCCGAAGTAGTGCTGTTGATCGCGGCTCAGGTTCGCGTAGAGGGCGCGCCACTCTTTCCCCGCGACGACGGGCGCGTGCGGCGTGTGAAACCAAATGCAGGCGAAAAACGGCGTGCCCTTGCTGGTGCCGATGAACTCCAGCGCCCGATCCACGAGGAGCTTTGAGTCATCGCCCTGCAGCACCTCGTCCACGAACTGTCCCGGACCGGTCCAGTAATTTTCCGACCAGCGATGCTCCGTTCCGACCGTTTCCGCGTCCTGCTGCAGGATGAGGTCGTAGCGTTCTGCCGCGCTTGAATAAAAATACGGGTTGAACGTCGGGACGCTCTCGCTCGTCGAGAAGCAGGTAGTGAACCCGTTTTCCCACGGCGGAGAATACATCGCGGCACTCGCTTTGTTCCTCCGCCCCTGCGTCAGGGTCCGGCTCAACTGCCCCAAATGCCACTTGCCAAAATGGCCGGTCTTGTAGCCGACATCGCGCAAGGCCTCGGCGAGCGTTACCTCCGCTGTGGGCAGGCGGCCCTCGCTGGCCCAATTCAGGCCGTAACGGCTCGGATGACGCCCCGTCATGCACGAGCCGCGGGTCGGCGAGCAGACCGGGGCGGCGGCATAGAACCGATCGAGCCTGACACCTTCGCGCGCCATCTCATCAAGGTGCGGTGTCTTGAGGAGCGGATGGCCGTTGTAGCCCACGTCCCCCCAGCCCTGGTCATCGGACATGACGAGAATAAAGTTCGGCTTCGCCGCCGGTGCTTCGGCGCCTGCAAGTGGCATCAAGCCGGAAACAATCAACAGCACAGGGAGGAGGTTGGTCAGGCGCATCATTTTGGGGAGTTTCCGCACGGCGAAGGGCCGGCCGGACGCTTGCCCTCGTGCCCCTCTCTGGCAACGGGCAAGCACCGGTATCAAAATTGGACCGCAACCAGCCCGTGCCGCCGTTCGTCGGGAGTCCCGGTTTGGAAATAGGACCGGCAAATCTATCTTCCGAGGACGACGGTTTTGCGGCAGTATCGCCGCCGCAAACTCCACCTCAGCGACCTCACGCCGCCGCCCCCACCCAATGAAGCTCTCGTTCTCCACCAGCGCGCTTATCCTGCCGGTACTGATGTTTGCGATCGTGGCCGCCGCGGCGGCCACGCCAGGTAAACCCGCCAACGTGGTCTTCTTCCTGATCGACGACCTCGGCTATGGGGATCTCGCCTGCTACGGCAACGCCAGGGTACGCACCCCCCAGATCGACGGATTGGCCCGGGAGGGCATGCGCTTCACCGAGGCCTATGCCCCGGCGCCGGTGTGCTCGCCCTCGCGGGCCGGGATTCTCACGGGCCGGTGGCCGGCGCGCTCCGGCGTGACGGATGCGATCGGCGAGGCCGGGATCAAATGGAACCAGGGACGCAAGGTCGCCCCGCCCGGCAACGCCAGCCGGCTCGCGCTGGCGGAGACTACGCTCGCCGAGGCGTTCCGTGCCGCCGGTTACGCCACCGCCAGCATCGGGAAATGGCATCTGGGCGGCCCGGGTTTTCTCCCAACCGATCAAGGCTTCGACGTGAACTTCTCCGGCAACAACCTCGGCAGTCACAAGTCGATCTTCGGGCCCGACTACGGCATTGGTCTTCCGCCCGCTCCCGCAGGGGAGTACCTCACCGAGCGGGTCCAGCGCGAGGCCGAGCAGTTCATCGCACAAAACCGCCACCGCCCGTTCTTCGTCTACGTGAGTCACTATGCGGTGCATCGGCCGGTGGCGGCGAAGTCGGCGACCATCGCGCACTACGGAACGAAGGGCCCCGCTCCGTGGGGCCTCGTGCCCGAGTACGCCGCCATGATCGAGGATATGGATGCGAGTGTGGGGCGCATGCTCGCCTTTCTCCGCCAACAGGGGCTCGATCGAAACACCATCGTCGTCTTCACCTCCGACAATGGCGCCGTGCGTTGGTGGGGTTCCAACGGGCTGCTGCGCGGCACCAAGGGCGTCATCTTCGAAGCGGGGATTCGGGTGCCGCTGATCATCCGCCTCCCCGACGGCGACGGCGACGGCCGCGTCTGCCCGGTGCCCGTCCACGGCTGCGACCTCTTCCCCACGATGCTCGATCTCGCGGGCGTCCCGATCCCGGCGCAGCCGAGGCTCGACGGCCTTAGCCTGGTGCCGCTGCTGCGTGGCGGGGACGAGTTTCCCCGCGAACGGACCCTCTTCTGGCACTATCCGCATTACAACATGCACGGCGCGACGCCGGCCAGCGCCGTTCGCCACGGCGATTTCAAGTTGATCGAGTTTTTCGAGACGGGCCGCTTCGAGCTCTACGATCTGCGCAACGATCCCGCGGAGAGCCGCGATCTCGCCGCGGCCCAGCCGGAAATACGGGAGCGACTGAAGGCGCAGTTGCGCGCCATGCAAGCCGACAGCCGCTCGCTGCTGCCGGTCGCAAATCCGGGGTACACCGGGACGGAACCCGTTTTGTCCGAACTCCAACCGTTCGAGTCAACGCGCACCGTACCCGCGGTGAAATAGCGGCCGCCGGGGGCACGCGGTCGCAGCAACCATCCTGGCGCTGCGCCGCAATCGCCCGCTCGTGTGTGTCCGGAGCGATTTGGCGCTAGGTCAGACGGCCAGGCAGTCGAGGCCTTCAAGCCGGGCCAGCAGGGCGGCCGCCTGCTCGCCCGTTGGATCAGTCAGCGGCAGGCGGGTGCGCCCGCAGTCGACACCCAGCCGGCGCATCAAGCTCTTGAAGGCGGCGATCGGATGACCACCGCCATTGACGCAGATCTGAATCATCTCGACCGCTCGGGCCTGCAGAGCCAAGGCCGTCGCGTCATCCCCGCGAGCGTATGCCGCGATCAGGCGTTGATAGAGTGGCGCGGCGAAGTTGTAGGTGCTGCCGACGGCGCCGCGGGCACCGAGTTTCAGGGCGGAGTGCAGCAACTCATCGCGTCCGAAGAGCACGTCGTAGCGCCCGCCGTCGTAGCGCAGGCACTGCGCGAAGTCTTCGAGATCCTCGAAGGTGTACTTGATGCCGGCGAGCGAGGGAATCCGCGGCCCTGCCGCCGCGAGAAAGTCGGCGACGGCGACATGGCATCCCGTCATCGACGGCATGTGGTAGTAGTAGAACGGCAGCTTCGGGGCGGCGGCGGCCACCTGTGCGCACCACTCGACCAGCCCCGCCACGCCGTCGGGCTTGAAGAAGTAAGGTGCCAGGGCCGCGATGCTGTCGGCACCGATGGCCTGGGCGTGGGCCGCCAGCTCCCGGGCGTCGTCGAGGCAGGTGTGGCCCACGTGCACGATGACCCGCAGGCCCGCAGGGGTCGCCGCCATCCAGCGCTCGGCGATCCGCCGGCGCTCGTCCAGCGTCAGCGACGCCCCCTCGCCGGTGGTGCCACAGATGAAGGCGCCGACGACGCCGATTCGCTGCAGGTGCCCGGCGTACCCGGGGATGGCGTCGAGGTTCAGTGAACCATCGGCGAGCAAGGGAGTGAAGGGAGCGGCGATAAGGCCGTTGGTTTTACGGATGTTCATGGAGAAAAGGATGGCGCGGTCAGCCAATCGACGTTGAAGCGGGCGAGCGTGATCAGGGCATACGGCCAGTCCTCCCGCTTCGAACCGGGACGCTTTGCCCCGGGGCTGCCGCTTTCATAGAGGCACAACACGGTGCCGTCCGGGAGCACGGCGAGATCGCTGTAGGCGCTGGGGCCGGGCTCGAGCACGCGGCTGACCGGCCAGGTCCGGCCATGGTCGGAGCTGAGCTTAACCGTGAGGTTCCTGCGGTCGCGGCGTTCGCCGGGTTTGGGCTCTCGGCCAGCGAGGTCGAGCGTGTCGGGATTGGAGAACAACACGCGAGCGGTCGGCGCCCCGTTCGCTTCGCGAATCGTGTGGAGCCCGGCCATGCAGACAGGTTCAAGCAAGGCATCGACATAGGCAGGCGCGGACCACCCGCTGGCGCCGTCGGGGCTGAAGACCGCAACCTTGCGGTTGGGCGCGCCATGGGTGCGGGCGAGCAGCATCACGCGGCCGTCGCCGAGCTCGGTGGCGATGGTCTCGCTCGTCCCGGGGGTGAAAGCGTCGTTGGGCACCGCAATCGCGCCGCGCCGCCACGTGGCTCCTTGATCATCGCTGATGATCGTGGCGCCAACGCCGTTGCCGTGCGGGCTGTCGTCGGATTTGGCCAGCCAGACCGGCACGACAAGGCGTCCGCGGTGGAGCTCAATCCCATGGCCGGGACCGGTGGCGATAACCCGCCACGGCCAATCGGACCGAAACGCCTCGAAGGCCGACGTGATTTCAACCGGTGGGCTCCAGGTAACGCCGTCGTCGGTGCTGCGGACATGGAAGCACCGCATGTATTCGACGCAGTAGATCAGGTGCACGGTGCCATCGCGCGAGGCGATGGCCACGGGGTTGTTGACCGTCTGCTCGTCGGGCCCACCGGCCTTTTTTTTCTGGCCCGGCACCAAAATGACGGGGTTGCGCGGCAGCCGCGGCCCCAAGTGCGCCACCTGCCGGGCCGGACCAAAGGTGCGTCCGCCATCGGTGCTGCGGCGCAGGTGGACCTCAATCTCCCCCCAGTCGAGGCCGGAGAACTTCCGCGCTTCACAATACGCGAGCACCGTACCTTTCGCCGTCACGACAAGTCCCGGGATGCGATAGGACACAAAGCCGTCGGTGTTTTCGGCGAAGAGATTGATTTTCTCAAGGAAGGGGGCGGCGGAAGCCGCGGTGACGGATGCCAGCGCCAGAATGAGCCGGGCTCGCTTGAGCCAGGCGGCGGAGGGAAGGAGCGAAATGATCATCGGGGAAAGCGGCTGGTCACGGCGAGCGGAAGAAGGTGCGGCAGCCCTCAATACTGGCCCTTGATTCCCACCTGCACCGTGGACGGGAATTCCTGGCGGCGCCGCTCCTTCATGAAGTCCGGCGTCGTGGGCGAGTAGCGCAGGTTTCCGCCGATGAAGCCGCCGAGGTTGGCGATCGAACCATAGATACTGAAGGCTTTGGAGAAACTGTACTGCGCGTTTATCCCGTAGCGGAGGCGTTTGCCCTGATAGGTGTAGGTGTCGGCCGGGATGCCGTTGCCGGCGTTGGGCGTGATGAAAGGTCCGCGCGTCACGCCCTGGTGGGTGACGGTGAACTTCACATAAAAGCGCGGGCGGACAAAATTGATCCCGCCGGCATAATTGCGGGGCGAATAACCGGTGAAATCGGCCAAGGTGTTGCCGGAGAGTTCGAGCCGCGTGGCGCTGCCAAAGACCTGGAGGCCGCGCGCCCAATGCGGCAGGAAGAAGAGCGACTGGCTGTAGGCAAACTCGTAACCGGTGATGGTGGCATCGCCGACGTTGATCTGGGTCGAGATGTCGTAGTTCAGATAAAGCGGATCGTTGGGCAGGCCGTAGCGCGCGAGCAGCTCCGGCGTGGCATCCGTGACCGAACCGCCGAAGAAGTCCTTGATCTTCTTCCGGAAGGCGCCGACGGACCCGGCCCCCCCCTTGATCTGGTAGGATTCGAGCGAGAGGTCGAAGTTGTCGCCCGTCCAGGGCTTCAGGCCGGTATTGCTGACCGTGATGGTCGGCTGGGCCACCGTCGGTTCGCTGAACGTGGCGCCGGGAACGATGAAGTTGTAATCCGGCCGGCCGAGGGTGCGGGCATAGGCGGCGCGCAGGACCAGGTTTTCCGTGAGATGGTAACTGGCGTTGCAGCTCGGGAACCAATCGCCGTAGCTGCGATCCGCCCGGGCACCGCGCTCGACGTAACGCAACCGGGCGCGCTCGAGCGCATCCGTCGTGATCAGCACCGGCTGGCCGTCGACGCCGAGGAGGAGGTTGTTGCGGGCATCGCGGACGTATTGGCGCGAGGGATCGTTGAGGGCGCCGGCGCCATCGTCCTCGGTCCGCTCGAACCGGACGCCCCCGGTCAGCCAGAGCCGGCGGTCGAGCAGGCGGACGTCGCCCCGTACATAGCCGGCGGATACGGTTTCGATGAGCCGGCTGGAACTGGTCACGCGGTTCTGGTGCTCAGTGGCGAGATTGCGTACGAACCACTCGGGGCGCTGCCGGTAAAGCTCGTAAACTTTGGCCACGCTGACCCACTCCATGGTGCGGCCGAAGATCGAGGGGGCCTCGGCGTTGAAGGCGGCATCGAGCACGTCGAAGTTGGCCACCGAGCGGGCGGCGGTGCTGGTGGAGCCGTTGGGCGTAAAGGTCCACGTCCGGTTGAAGCCCTGCCGCTCGCGCGTCATGCGGTCGGCGAAGACGCCTGTCTTCAGGGTTACGGGCGCAGCGCCGCCCCACTCGCGCGTGAGGTCGAGACGGACGGTGAACTTGTTCGTGCGGGCCGCATTCTGGCTCGAAGTCGGATTGCCGAGCACGTAGTTGGCGCCTCGGTACACGTCGACGGGGGCCCCGGCGCGCGTGGCGGGGAAGCGCACGGGAATCGGGTCGTTGGTCTCGCCGATGCCCTCACCGCGCAGGATGATGCCGGTGAGCGCGGTGCTGACGTTGTTGAAGTGGCCGTTGTCGATGTCGTCTAGGAACGACTGCGAGTTCGAATACGAGCCGAAGGCGTCGATCCTCCAGTCATGGCCGCGGTGGAGGTACTTGATCGTGGTGTGCACCGTGTCGGCCCCCGTCTCCTGATTGGAACCGGCCATCTGGGTGATGCTGCCGTTGGCGGCCGTGCTGCCCTGGGTGAAGGTGCGGTTGCCCGTCGCGCCCGCGCCATAGTTCGCGACGAAGTCCAGGCGCATGATGTTGTTCGAGATGTTGCGGTACTGGACATTGGCGGCGAGGGTGTCGCGCTCGCTGAGTTTGATGTCCGTCCCGAGTTGCACCGACCAGGTGCGCAGGATCTGCGAGAGACTCTGCCAGGTGCTGAGGCGCTGAAAGCCGTTGACGAAGTTCCAGTCGCCCTGGGTGTCGAGGTAGTCGTCGCGCTCCATCGGCTTGAGGCGCCAGGTGCGCGAGGCGGAGGCGGTAACCGCCACGCGCGGAGTGAGCGGCAGAATCGCGCCGACCTCGATGGACGGTTCCTGATACCGAGGGCTCAGGTCGCTGGTGGGTCCGCGCGGGCCGCCTTTCAGGGTGAGGGCGCGCTCGTCGAGGATGAAGTAGGACTGGAAGGTCAGGACCCGGCGCTTGGATTCGAAGCCGGATTTGCGGATAATGTTCAGCGAGCCACCCAGGCTGTTCGCGGGCTGATCGGGCGTGGGCACCTTCGTCACCTCGACGCGGGAGACATTGCCCACGGGAATGTCGAGCAGCGACTGCTCGCGGCTGTTGCCCCGCGCACTGGCGACCTCGGCGCCGTCGATCTGGATCCCCGTGGTGTTGGCCGGCAGGCCGCGCAGGGTCACGGACTGGGCGATCTGCGCCGGCTCGTCGATGCCGACGCCAGGCAGGAAGCGCAGGAAGTCGCCGATGTTCTCCGCGCTCCGGTCGCCAAATTCATCGTAGGCGACGACATTCTTGATGTTGGGCGCGAGCCGGCGCTCGTTGAGGGAGATAGCCTGCGCACTCATCTCGCGATCGGCCACGACGGTAAGCGCCGAGAGTTTCACCGGCCCGTCCCCCGACCGCAGGCTGAGCTCAAGATCGCGCGTCACCGTGCCGCCCGCCGGCACGGCGAGCGTGACGGTTTGCGGCGTGAAGCCGAGGTAGCTGACGCTTAGCCGCGCCGTGCCGGCGGGAATGTTGGAAAGCCGGTAGACGCCGTCGTCATCCGTGACGGCCTGCTGCCCGGAAGGCTCAACGGCAACGACCGCATTGCGCAGCGCCACGCCGCCTGAGGCGTTGAAGACCCGCCCGGCTACGATGCCGGTGGCGCCGGCGCCCTGCGCCCGGGCGCCGGCATGGGCGCAAAAGAAAATTAACGCAAAGCGGAGGATGGCGTGGCGGAAGAAGAAGCTGATCCCGCTTGAGGTGAACATTTCGTGTCGTTGGTTTGGTTCAGCTGGATAGCGCCGCCTCACGGCGGTGCTTCCAGCCACGCAAGGTTGAAGCGGGCCAGCGTGAGGCAGGCATAGGCCCAGTCGCCGTTGCGACGCGTTTCGCCCGGCCGGCCGCTCTCGTAGAAGCAGAGCACCGTGCCATCTGGGCGCACCGCGAGATCACTGTAGGCGCTGGGGCCAGGCTGCAGGAGCTGCTTGACCGGCCAGGTGCGGCCGTCGTCGCGGCTGAGGTGGATTGTTACGTTCTTTCGCTCGCGGTGATCGCGGTTGGTCGTGTGCGGGCTGGAGTGCAGAAGCAGCGGGCGGTTTTCACCCGGCGTGCCCGGGTGGCTCACCAGGCCCGCCATGCAGCCCGGCTCGAACACTTCGTCGAGAAACTGCGGCTGGCTCCAGCCGGTGGCGCCGTCGCGGCTTAACACGACGGCGCGGCGATTGCGTTTGTCCGAGTTGCGCGAGCTGAGCATGACGCGGCCGTCGGACAGTTCCGTCACGGTCGACTCGCTGCCGATCGTCATGGCCATGTCCCCGCGCCGCCAGGTGGCCCCCTGATCGTCGCTGAAGATTACGGTGCATCCCTTGCGCTGAACTGCGGACTTCTCATAGGTCGCCAGCCATACCGGCACGATCAGGCGGCCGTTGCGCAACTCGATCCCGTGCCCTGGACCGGTGGCGATGGCCTGCCAGTCGATCTCGGAACGGAAGCGGTCAAAGGTGGCCGTGATCTCGACGGGCTTGGACCAGGTGAGTCCGTCGTCCTCGCTGCGGGCGTAGAAGGCGCGCATGTATTCGACGCAGTAAACAAAATGCACCGCGCCGTCGCGGGCGGCGATCAGCATGGGGTTGTTGACGGTCTGCTGCTCGGGGCCGCCCATGTCCTTCTTCTTCTTGTCGTCGGGCATGTGCGGATTGCGCGGGAGCCGCGGGCCGAGGTGGGCGATCTGCTGCTGAGGACTCCACGTGCGGCCGCCATCGGTGCTGCGGCGCAGGTGGATCTCGATCTCACCGCGGTCGGCCGAGGTGAATTTCCGCGCCTCGCAATAGGCGAGCACGGTGCCTCGGGCCGTTACCACGATACCCGGGATGCGATACGACACGAAGCCCGCCTGTTTCTCCTCGAAGAGATCGACGTTCTCGCGGAACGGCGCCGCGGCCCGAAGCGGCACAGTGAGAACCGTCCCGATGGCGAAAAGCAGCGCGGTTGCCGCCAACCCCGCTGAGGCGTAACGATCCGGTCCGAAGGTGGGCCGTGCGCTCTGCGCGCGGCCGGGTAGTGGACTGCGGTGAACGCCGCGCGCGGAGCGCCCTGCCCACCAGTCCGGCTGACCGGGGTCGGCGACTCCAGCTACAAGGTCCGCGGCGCCGCTGTCTGTAGGGATCAGGTTCATTGCCGTTTCTTCTTTTTCGCCTTCGGCTCCCCGTTGGCTGCCGGGCGCTCGGGGGCGACGATTGAGCGCTCCCGCAGGACCTGATCCATCTTGCCGCGCAGGGAATCGCGCAGCACCGCGTACGCCGGCTCGTCGACTACGCTGCGCCGTTCGACATAGGTCGTCCAGCGGGGCTCCGCACTTTGCGCGGCCGTGTAATCATACAACTCCTCCGCCAGAGTGTTGCGCGCCGGCCAGTCCACCCAGCGAGTGTAACGATGGGTGGCCGTGCGAATCGAATAGCCCATCGCCTCGGGCGCGGCCGGACTGAAGGGGCGCGAAAACTGGGAAAGAGCGAACTCCCGGCCCGGTTGCGCGGGATCCTGCAGCATCGGAACGAAGCTGCGGCCGGCAAGATAGGACGGTGCTGGCAGCGCGGCCAACTCGGCGAGCGTCGGATAGATGTCCACATACTCGACCAGCGACCGGGTGGACTGGCCGGGTTGCGCCATCCCGGGCACGCGCATCATCAGCGGCACCCGGGCGTCGAGTTCGAAGTTCGTCCCCTTGCACCAACGGCCGGCATCGCCCAGCGCGTAACCGTGATCGCCCCAGAGCACCACGATGGTGTTCTGGTCAAGGCCAAGACGTTTGAGCGCGTCAAGCACCTTGCCCACCTGCGCATCGGTGTAGCTGACACAGGCGTAATACCCATGGCGCAACGTGCGCGTCTGGGCCGCGTTCAAACGTTCATCCTCGGGCATGCCGGTGTAGCCGCCGAGTTCGCGGTGCGTGTGATAGGCCAGCTCGGGCGCGCCCAAAACCCGTTCCTGTTCGCCCGGTAGATCAAATTTCGCCGGATCATGGAGATCCCAATATTTTTTCGGCGCGTTGAAGGGCAGGTGCGGTTTGAAAAAACCGACGGCGAGGAAAAACGGCTTCGCCTGCGCCTTGAGTTGCCCGAGCGTCTCGACCGCGAGATTCGCCAGCTTTCCGTCCGGGTAACCGTCGTCCGGCACATCGGCAGCCTCGTACGGCAGCTGCTTGCCCGCACCCTCGCTCCGCGCCAGGGCGTAGTTCTTCCAGCCCTCGGCCCGCAACGTCGCCGGCACCGACCACGACGCCGGATCCTCCTCGCGCTCGTCGCCGCTGAAGGTCTTGCCCATGCCTTGGGCGTGGTAGCCGTGGTTCTTGAAGAGTTGGGGCAGCGTGATGGTGTCGGGATTGGTCGCGCGAAAGAGATTTCGGTTGTGCCACGAGCGGTTCTGGTCGGGTAGACGACCGGTCATGATCGCCGTGCGCGCGGGACCGCACACCGCCTGCATGGTGTAGGCGCGGGTGAACACCCGCGCCTCGCGCGCCAGCCGATCAATGTTGGGCGACTTGGCCAGGGGATCGCCGTAGCAGCCGAGCGAGACCCGCAAATCGTCGACGGCGATGAAGAGGACGTTCGGCTTCGACAGGCTCACCGCGTTCGGCTTGGCGCCGCCTTTCGGCGCATCGGCGGCGCCCAATCCCGACGGAACGGTCCCCGCCATGACGAGCAATAACGGCAGTGCAATATGCAGATCGAGTTTCATGAATGACGCTTTAGGGTTTTGAAAGTGAGGCCAGTGATATTGCGCGCCCGTCCGGGCAGGGCGCGGCTGCCGATCCAGCCAAGCACAAAACACGCGGTGAGCCCGATCGGCGCATAGGCGTAGACGTTGAGCGGTTGGATCGAACGGACGGTGAAAACGATCGCCGCGCTACCGATCGCGCCGACCAACGCGCCGCGGCCATTCGCCCGCGCGCTGAAGATGCCGAGCAGGAAGAGGCCGGTGAGGGTGCCGCCGAGCAGGCCGAGGATCTCGAGGAAAACCGTGTAGAAGGAGCGGATGTCCGTGGCCGCCATGAGCAGGGCCAGGGCGGTGCCGGCGGCGCCAACAACGACGGTCGCCCAGCGCGCGGTGCTGAGGTAGTACGCTTCGGCGCGCCCGGGGAGGAGGCGGCGGTGAAAGTCGGTCACGTACGCGGTGGCAACGGAGTTCATGCTGCTCGCCAGCGTGGATTGCGCCGCGGCGAAGATGCCCGCCACGATCAGGCCGGCAACCCCGGCCGGCAGTTCCGCCATCATGAAGAACGGAAAGATCCCATCGTTCTGCAGCGTCGGTTCGAGCCGGGCTGGGTTTTGGCGGTAAAAGACATAGAGCCCGGTGCCGATGGCGAAAAACACGGCCTGGGCCGGCACACACAGAAGGGCGTTGAGCCAGATGCCGTTCGCCGCCGCGCGCTGGTCCGGCGTGGTCACGTAACGCTGCACGACATCCTGACTCGCCGTGTAGGGGAAGAGATTGTGGAAAAGGCTGCCGATCACGATGGTCCAGCCCGAGGCCACGGTGAGATCCCAGGACCAATCCACCGTTTCGAAGAAGTGCCGGCCGTCCGCCGCCATGCGGACAACTGCCCCGAACCCTCCCTCCACCCGGACGAGAATGAAACCGAGACTGAGCAGCGCGCCGCCCATAAGAATGAAAGCCTGGACGACGTCCGTCCAGATCACGGCCTCGATCCCGCCGACGACGGTGTACGCGATGCACAGCACCCCCATCACGAGGATGCAGGTCTGAATATTGAAATCGCTCACGGTCGCGAGCGCGAGGGCCGGCAGGTACAGCACAATCGCGATGCGGCCAAACTGGTAGAGGATGAACAGCGTGCTGCCGGCGAGCCGGGTGCCGAGGTTGAAGCGGAGTTCGAGGTATTCGTAGGCCGACGTCACATTGAGCGTGCGGTAGAAGGGCAGGAACACGAATACCACCACCGGAGTGATCAAAATGTACGAGTTCGCGAGGAACAGGTTCCAGCCTTCGCTATAGGCCAGGGCGGGAAGCGCCATGAACGTGATGGAACTTAGCATGGTGGCGAAGATGCTCAGCCCCGCCGCCCACCAGGGGATCCGCTGGCCACCGCGAAAGAAGTCATTCGTGTCCTTGTTCCGCTTCGCGCAGATGACGCCAATCCAGACCATCCCAAGCAAATAGACGCCCAGCATCGCGTAGTTGAACCAGCCAAACTCCGCCTTGCGCGGTGCCGTCCGGAACGACCACACTGCCGGCGTCCGCACGCCGGGCCGCACCTCGCCGCTCGGCATCACGAAATCCTCGCCCCAGCGGACGAGTGGAGTCGTCACATGCGCCGCCGGCATCGTCCCCGAGATCCGCCACGTATCCGTAATCGTGTGATAGGTGAGGATTTTTCCCGGAAAGCCCGGGTGCTGCGCGAGCGGCGTGAAGTTGACGAGCGAGCCGTCGTCGCCCCCGAGGACGAGAAAGCTGGACTGACCGAGGGCCGGCGCCGGGGTCGGCGGTGCGACGACCGGATGCGGCAGATCGGCCACGCGCCGCCAGCCGCGACCCGGGTCATAGCGGTAGGCGTCGCGCAGGTAAGTGCGAGCCGCCTTGTCCTGGGCGCCGGGCGCCAGCGAGGTGCCGCCCACGAGGAAGAACGCTTTGTCCTGCACCGCCGCCACGGCAAGCATCCGGCCCGGGCCAGGCCAAGGTTCCAGTTCGCGCCACTGCGGCTGCGGGCGGCCGAGATCGAGGGCCCAGAAGGATTTCAGGGCGGCGGTGGCGGCGGGGGTTTCAAGTCCGCCGGCCACATAAATGGTCTGGCCGAGCAGCGCGCCGCTGGCGTTCGCACACGGCTTCGGCAGCGGCGGCAACGCTGAAGTCTCCAGGCGCCCGCCGATCCAGCGCAGTACAAACACCTCCGCGTAGTGGCGCTGCGCATCGCTGCCGCCGAGGCACACCACGCCATCCTTCGTCGTGATCGACACGCCGTATCCGAGTGGGCGCGACAAGCGGCCGGCCGTCTGCCAGGCGCCGTCCGGCTTTTCCAGGACGAACACGGTGTCGTACCAGACCTTGGCCCCACCTTCCCACGGGCGTTTGTCGGGAAAGTTGGCGCCGCCCGCGACCAGCAGCGCACCGTTGTGCACGCCCGCGTAGGGAAACGCGAATCCCTCGCGGTCGGGGAGTGGGGGCAACGGCTTCCACTGCAGGGCCGCGGCAGGATCCGCCGCGCGCAAGCTGGCGCCCAACAGCACCAGCGCGATCGGCAGAAACCTGAATTGCGGAAGACTCACCTGGCCGCCTTCTTTTTCTTACCCTTCTGCGGCAGTTGCACGGACGGATCGTAATCCGGGTTGGGTGGCATCATCTCGGCCCCGACCGAGCGCCGCCAGGCCTCGAGTTCGCGCCGGAGCTCCGCCGCCACCACCGGCTGGGTGTCGATCTGATTGCGCGTCTCGCTGAGATCGTCGGCCAGGTTGTAGAGCTCAACTCCTTCCGGATCGAAGGTCTCGATCAACTTCCAGGGCCCTTTGCGGATGACACTCGAAGGCACGCTCGACGGATGGTCGTTATAATGCGGAAAATGCCAGAAGAGGGCCGGGCGGCCGAGAGCTGCGCCGCTGCTCAGCACGGACTGCAAGTTGAGACCATCCCGGTGTTGGTTCGGTCGCAGGGGCAGACCGGCCGCGGCAAGACAGGTGGGATACAGGTCTGTGCTGGTGACGGGTTCGGCGCTGACGCGGCCGGGTTGCGCCACTCCGGGCCACTTGACGATGAGTGGCACCCGGATGCCGCCCTCGTAGTAGGCGCCCTTGTTGGCGCGCAGCGGGGCGTTGCTCGTGGCGTTGTAGAATCCCCCGTTGTCGGAGGTGAAGATCACGATCGTGTTCTGCTCGAGCCCGAGCTCCTTGAGCGTGGCCATCACCCGACCGACACTCTCGTCCACACTCTCGACCATCGCGGCGTAGGTGGTCTTACCCTGGCGCTGCGCTTCCGGAATTTTTTCGTACTTGGCCACTATCTCCTTCTTGGCCTCGAGCGGCGTGTGCACCCCGTAGTGCGGGAAATAGAGGAAGAAAGGCCGCTCGCGGCTGGCGCGGATAAACTTCACCGCTTCGTCGGTGAGGCGGTCGGTGAGATACTCGCCGGGTTTGCCGTCGGGCAGCACGTTCCACTTCGCCCGCAGGCCCGTCGTCGGGATCGCCCAATCGCCGTCGTAGGGGAAGAAGTAGGTGCCCGGCGCGCCGTGGGCATTGCCGCCGATGTTGACGTCGAAGCCGTGGTGCTCGGGCAATGAGAAAGGTTCGCTGCCGAGGTGCCACTTGCCGATGCTGGCGGTGCGGTAGCCCGCTTCGCGCAGCGCCTCGGCGATCGTCACCTCTTCGAGGGGGAGTCCCCGCACGAAACGCCCTTCGCGCAACTTCGCCTTCGGGTTCCAACGGCCCGACGGCAGCCAGTCGGTGAGAAGCAGCCGAGCGGGATATTTGCCGGTGAGGATCGCGGCGCGCGTCGGCGAGCACACGGCGCAGGCCGCATAGGCGTCGGTGAAGCGCGCGCCCTCGCGCGCGAGCCGGTCGATGTTGGGCGTCTGGTAATACGTGCTGCCGTTGGCCCCGATGTCGCGCCAGCCGAGATCGTCGATCAGGAAGAGGACGATGTTGAGTTTGCCTGCCGACGCGGGTTTGTCGGCCCCGGACAGCGGGACGGCCGTCGCAAGCAACAGGGTTACGAGGAAGGTTGGGATTAGTTTCATGATTCAGGTCCGTCTGGTTGGGTCCGGTTACTTCACGCCGCCCTTGCTGACGAGGCGGCGGTTCGCCGCTACCCGGGCCGCCGCCTCGGGCGTGCCGGCGAGTACGTCTTCTTCGCGGAAGGTGGTGAGGAGGATTTCCTGGTCGCTGGAGCGCTGAAAGTCCCATGTGACATAAATCGTCCCGTCAGGGCTCTGCTGGGCATCCGGGTAAGAGCAGCCGGCGCGTTCATCAAATATCAGCCCCTTCGACCAAGAGCGCCCGTCGTCCCGAGAAATGAAGGCTGTCAGGTCGCGGCGGTGCTTCTTGACTGATGCGAGATCCACGTCGATGCCGGAGTGCTTCAACAGAAGCAGATTTCCTGACTGGAGCCTGCCGATATAGAAACGCGAAGCCGTGTGTTTAATGGCGGACGGCTTGGGCGGGCTCCACATGACACCGCGGTCGGTGGAGACGCTCTCGTAGATGCCTTGCGGGGTATCCAGATTCCCCGCCCCCGCATTCCCCGTTCGTGTCAGCATCCAGACCGATCCGTCTTTGCGCTCGACGGCCATCGGCTCGATGGCGTGCAGGTGATCGCTGACCTCGACTTGTCCCCGCAGCTTGAAGGATTGCCCCCCGTCATCCGAAACGATTGATTTCAGGAGGCCGACATCAACGGTTTTCCGGTCATGCGCGACAAAGAGCCAGTCGCCATTCGATAGCACGACGGGTTTATTGAGCAGGACGCCGTTGGCGATGTGCCGGGGCGGCGTCCAGCTCGGATTCTCCTTCTCGCAGTCGTCGGCGGTAATGGCCCAGACCTTCTTGAACTGATACCTGTAGGACACCTCGTTAATGGTGACGTGCCAGATGATCCAGAGACGCCCTTGCGGGTCTATCCATGGTCGTGGGTCCATCGACTTGAGCGGACCGCCTGCGTCTGGATCAATGGCGAGCACCTCTTGCCACGTCTTGCCGCCGTCTCCGCTCGTGCTGACGACGACGTAGGCGTTCGGACATTTTTCGATCTTCTCTCCCGGGGTAGTCCCCGAATACCACGCCACCCATAGCCGCCCGCCACGGGTTATGGCCATACTCGGCACACCGGTGCAGGTGCGTTTCGCGCGGCTGTAAGCCTCGGTGACCGACGGATTGGGGATGAGCGTCGGTGGCCCATCCATGGCGATGGCCGGCGCGCCATCGTTCGGACCAAGGCCTTGGAAATGGGCAAGACCGGGATCTCTGGGCTTGTCGGACGCACGCAGTGCGGCCAGCGGTGCCAGCAGCAGGGCCGGAAGCATGAATAGCAGCGCAGCGAGGGGTCGGAAGGATGGCGTATGTTTCATGGCTTGAGCTTAAACTTGCCAAACTGGATGTGTGCGGGCGGCGTATCTCCGTCTGGAACTTCGCGACGCATGGGGAATGAAGGGAGTAGCGGCGGGACGGGACGTTCAGATCGTGACGCCGGTCGGTGTTGAGGCGGCGGACCCAACCGCGCCGGCCGCCTGGCGGATCGCGGCGAGCTCGGCGCGCAGGTGTTTTTGAAAGAGCGAGATGTCGGCGCTGTGGATGAGGAAGTTGGCGCCGAGTTCGAGGAAGCGGCGCTGTTGCGCGACGTCGCCCCAGAAATGGATGCCCGCCCCCACCCCGACCGCCCGCGCCCGGCGGAAGATCTCCCCGCACGCTGCGAGAAACTCCGGGTGCTCATACTGCTCCGGCAGACCGAGACTGCAGGAGAGATCGTGAGGGCCGATGAGCACACCATCGAGGCCCGGCACCGCGAGCAGGGAATCGAGCGCGGCGAGGGCCGGCGAACTCTCGATGTTGACGAGGAGGACACGCGACGCACCACCATCGGCCATATATTGTTCCAGCGCCGGCTCGACCCGACCACCCGCGAGCACGTGCCGGAGTTTTTCCCCCTTGAGCGGCCGACATTTCACCGCTCCGCGCAGCGCCTGCACCTGCTCCGCCGACTCCACGTAAGGCGCCACCACGCCCGCGGCGCCGCCGTCGAGTGCCATGGTCGCCGTGTCGGGATCGGGCGACGGGATGCGCACCAGCGGCGGCAGGCCGAGCGCGGCGTAGGTCTGGCACATCCAGCTCAACTCCGCCCGGTCAAGGGCGATGTGCTCGGTGTCGATGAAGACGAAGTCGAGCCCGCAGCCGCGCACGACGTCGGGCCACCGCGGCGAGGGCGAAACGATGAGCGTGCCGAAGAGTCGCTCCCCGGCGCGCAGACGCAAGCGTAGTTCGGCGGGGCTCACGGCTTCAGCTTCAGTTTTCCAAACTGGATGTGCGTGCGCGGCGTATCGGCCGTGCCGCTGTCCCACACCGCGCGGAAATCGCCCGGCGCGACCTCGATGAGCGTGGGATAGGAATTCTTGATGCCAGCGTCGAAGAATGTCTGCTCCGCGCTCCAGGCGCCGCCGGGCGGCTTGGTCTTGTACCGCAGTGCCGTGCGCCCGCCCGGTTGCCGTCCCGCGGGGCCGTCGTTGTAAACGTACAGATGTGTGCCGTTCTCCGCGCGACCGAAGAAACCCTTCGACTTCGCGTTGTACAGATCGGGCTCCGGCACGGCGGTGCTCCAGGTGTGGCCGCCGTCGCGGCTCACGCTGGAATAGGCGCGGGGCGGATTTGTCGTCTTGTTCGTGTCGTCGTAGTCGGCCGTCCGCATGACCATCTTGAGCTCTCCCGCGGCCTCGCCGGCGGCGATGTTGCCCTCGTGCAGAAAGACGCGGGCGTTGGTCGGCTGCGGAATGAACGCCTCCAGCTTCCACTCCAGCAGGCTGGTACTGCTGAGGACGAAGTGGTCGCGCGAGCCGCGCGGGTCCGCCGCGAGCGTGTTGCGATGCGCGGGCAGGAGGAAGCGCTTCTGGCCTTCAATCACGCTCTCGACGATGCCCGCATTGGTGATCAGCGGGCCTGTATAATGCATGGCGAGTTCAACCGGCGTCCACGAGCGACCACCGTCGGCCGTGAACGCACCCACGAGCTGTGACTCCTCGCTGTTGTCGTAGGCGATGGGGCAGCGCATTGCGAAACACCAGACCACGTCCTGACCCGGCGCGCGGTAGAGCACGGGGTTCGCATACGCGAACTGGATCGCCCCCTGCCGCACGTGGTGATTAAACACATACACGGGCTCGCCCCAGGTGTCGCCGTCGTCCGTTGACAGGGTGGCGAGAATGGCGCCCATGTCTTTCTTGCCATTCGTCATCGCGCCGAATGCAACGAGCAGTTGCCGCTTCTTCTCACCCGCGATGATGAACGGCTGCCACACGCGCCAGGCATCCGGATGTTGCTCGACGCGATGGACGACGCGAACGTCGGTGACATCGCCCTGGTGGCGGAGGGTCGGCTCGGCCTTGGCCTCGGGCTTGCGCGCCTTGGCGGCGAAGACAGGAACGCAGAATAGGGGAGCCGCAAGAAGAGCGGCCAGGAGAAGTTGACATCCAGAAGGGCTCATAAGTGCACGACGTGTTTGTTGTAGGCGGGGTGCCCTCAACCCGCAGTTTATTGGCTGCGCCCGCGTCGGGCCTCGGGGTGAGGGCACCCCGCCCACATTGGGGCTGAATTCCAACGTCGAGTTTGAAGTGGGTTTCATTGCGCCTTCTTCTTGCCCTTCTTCGACGCGGACGGCGCGTCGCTCTTCGGCAGCCACTTGGCCAGCTCGGTTTTCACCGCCACGAACTCCGGTTTGCCGGCGAGGTTGGTCCACTCATTGGGATCGTTCGTGTGGTCGTAGAGTTCCTCGCCGCCGTCGGCGTAGCGGATGAAGCGCCAGCGCTCGTTGCGCACGGCGTGATTGCCTTGTCCGTGGGTGGTGAGCGCCGGCCGGTCCCAAGGACGCTGGGGATTCTTCATCAGCGGCACGAGGCTCTGGCCGTCGAGATTCGGCACCGGAGGCAGGCCACAGAGCTCGTTGAGCGTGGGAAAAAGATCCACGAAGCCCACCGGCCGCGGCGTGCGGCTCTGCGCCGCGGTGACGCCCGGCGCCGCGATGATGAACGGCAGCCGCGTGGATCGTTCCCAGAGGGTGAACTTGTGCAGGTGCTGTTTCTCCCCGAGGTGAAAACCGTTGTCGGACCAGAGCACCACGATGGTGTTCTTCGCCGCGGGGCTGGCGTCGAGGGCGGTGAGCAGCCGGCCGATTAGCGCGTCGCAGAACGTGATGTTGGCGAGGTACGCCTGCAGCACTTTGCGGTACTGGCCCGCCTGCTTCACCATCACGAGATCCTCGGCGCGATCGGCCGCCATGCGACGACCACCGTCGGGCAGGTCATCGAGATCGTCGTCCCTCACCGGCGGCAGGGCGATGCGATCTTCGGGATACATCTCGAAGTATTTACGCGGCGCATACCACGGCAGGTGCGGCCGGTAGATGCCGGTGGCGAGGAAGAAGGGTTGCTGGGGCGGGTTGGCGAGAAACTTCTCCGCCCACTGCACCATCTTGGCGTCGCCCATCCCGTCGTCGGGCTGGTCGAAGGGTCCCCAGTCGAACTCGTTGGAGTTCTGCGGTGGCCGGGCCAGCGCCTTGACCGCCGGCAGGCCGTTGAGCGGGAAACCCTCCGGGAAGGCGAATTTCTTGGTGTCGCCGCCGCTCGCCCAGAGAGTCTGATAGTGGCTGTCAAATTTCTGGTCGAAGTACTCGTGCCAGTCCGTGCGCCGGTTGAAACCCGGCGGGTGGTGGTAGACCTTGCCACCGCCAGCGACATGGTAGCCGTTGGCCTTGAAGTGCTGCGGGATGGTCGCGATTCCCGGCAGGACCTGGTGCCAGACCACGTCGTTGCCGTACGCGCCAGTGCTGCTCGGACGGCGGCCCGTCATCGTTGCGATGCGCGACGGATTGCACACGGGCGCCGCGCAGTGGGCGTTGGTAAATAGCAGCCCGCGGCCCGCCAGCCGGTCGATATTGGGCGTCTTTACGTCAGGATGGCCCTGCAGGCAGCCCACCCAGTCGTTGAGATCGTCCGCGATGATCATCAGGACGTTGGGCTTGGCCGGCGGAGCCGCGGCCGCACCGGCTCGCGGGAAAACCGCGGTAAAGAAAGCAAGCCCCAGGCTGATTGTGATGGATCTCATTTGTTCTTCCGCTTCTTGCGACCCTGGCTTTCCACCTCGGGCGCGTTCTTCGCCGGTGGCTCCTGGCCGAAAAAGTAATACGGGTAACCCCACGAGAGGGCGCGTGCCTCCTGTTTCGACGCGCCGGAAAACTCCTTCGTCAGGCGGGCGAGATTCTCGGGTTTGAGCAAGGGATCAGCGGTTTCCGCCCGCCAACGGGCAAGTTCCCGCTGCAGTTCCGCCAGCGTGTTAGCATGCTCCGGGTCGGTGGCAAGGTCGCGGAACTCGTAAGGACCGGCCTGCAGGTCGTAGAGCTCCCAGCGCGGTGGCTGGCGCATGAGTTCATAAGCGGCGCGGACGTTCGGCGGGGCGGCGGCAATGGCCGCCACCACATTGGCCTCGAGGTGCCCATTGTTCGTAAACTCGTAACCCGGGTTCACCTCACCGGGCAGCAGATTCTCGATCAGCTTGTAGCGATCGTTGCACACCGTGCGCTGCGGATAGTAGTTGTTCCGGCCCCCGTGCGTGTGAAACTCAGTGAAGAGGTAGCGGCGCCAGTCGGTCTTTTCCCCGCGCAGGAGCGGCACGAACGATTGGCCGGCCAGTCCCGTTGGCGGCGCGGCCCCGGCGACCGCCAGCACCGTGGGCATGAGATCGACGGTGGAAACCAGATCCGCCCGCACCTGCCCGGCCTTCGCCTGCCCCGGCCAGCGCACCAAGAGCGGGATGAGCACGCCGCCTTCGTAGGAGGTGCGCTTGCCCCGCAGCATGTCGGCCCCGTGATCGCCGAGGTAAACCACCAGCGTGTTGTCCGCCTTGCCCGAACGCTGCAACACGGCCAGCAGGTCACCCACGAGTGTGTCGAGGCGGTTCATGCAATTGTAGTAGTCGGCGACTTCCTTCCGCAGATCGGGAGCGTCGACGCCCATGTACGGCATGGGTTTCACGTCCTTCCCGTCGTGGGGACGCGCCGGCATTCCGTCCACCTGCCGCAACCAGGGTTGATGCGCATCGGGATAGTTAACGCTCAGAAAGAAAGGCTGGTCGGAGGCCTTGATGAAGGCCTCCGCGTGTTTCGCGTAATCCGCGAGCCCCTTCCGCGCGAAGTTGGCAGAATGAATCTCCCAAGAGTCGAAGGGGAAAGCCGACTCGGGGTTGACGTGCAGCTTGCCGATGAGGCCGGTGCGGTAGCCGGCGGCCTTGAGGCTGCGCGGGAGGTTCGGCGTGTCCTCGCGGTACATCCGGAACCCCCAGGTCGCGAGGCCGAGCTGACCATTCTGGTGCGGATAGAGCCCGGTCAAGATGCTGGAACGCGACTGGCTGCAGCCCGCCTGCGTGACGTACGCCCGGGTGAAACGCACGCCCTCCTGCGCGAAGCGATCGAGGTTCGGCGTGCGCGCATAGGGGTCGCCGTAGCAGCCCAGTTCAGGGCCGTTGTCCTCGGAGACGATGAAGAGAATGTTCGGGCGCGTGGTCGCTCCGGGAAGAGCGAGCGCCAGGGTCAGGCTGGCAAGAACGAGTAGCAGGTGGCGGAAGGAGGACATGAAAATCAGGGAGGAACTGACATCGGGGGTTCGGACGATTCCGTCCTGAGTGTCTCGCGTGACCCGGGAAGTGGACAACCGAATTACCGCGGTCCTATTTTGGAACCGATTGGGCTTCGCAGTTATCCTGTCCGGCGACAAATCCGGTCCTTGACCTGTTATCCTGCGGTTCGGCCGATCGATGCTCCCCGCATCGTAATGGTAATGGTGACCATAGAAATCTCGTATTGGCTACCATCAAGACGGCAAGGGGGACGTCGGCCAGCCGTTTACTGCCATTGCGACACAGTACGCGAGATCTCACTTGTCGCCTACGAGGTCCCCGGCCCGCCGCTATCTTGCGCCCCACCCCGCAACCGGATGTTCTCGCGGGACTGCCGCCGCACCTACACGCCGGAGCGACGCTCACTTTTCCCGGCGTGCGACGAGTGTTCGATCTGGACGAAATTTGAAGCCGTCAGACCGCCTTCAGCTTGGTCATCTCAAACCGCGGCGCGAGCAGGTGCTGCAGAACGAAGGCCACCAGATAGGCGCCGCTACAAACCGCAAAGAGAACGGCGTAACCCCCAGAGATGTTGTCTTGCGCCTTGAACCGATCCAGAATCCTCCCGGCGAGAATCGGGAACAGGAAACCCATGCTTGAACCCGCCATGCCACCCAGGCCTACAACCGAAGCAACCACCCGCTTGGGGAACATGTCCGAAGTCGTCGCGAAGAGGTTGGCCGACCAGGCTTGGTGTGCCGACCAGGCGAAACCGATGAGGATCACCGCGGTCCAGTCGCCGGCACCCTTTACGAAGATGATTGGCAACACGCAGCAGGCGAAAAAAACATCCCGGTCTTGCGGGCGCGAGTGACGCTCCAACCGAATGTCACGAGGGCGCCGACCAGCCAGCCACCGAAAATGCTCAGCACCGTCGCCATGCCGTAAATCGTCGCGAGCATGTATCCGCTTTCTTTGATGTCGAGATGGCGCGTCTGCTTGAAGAAATCCGGCAGCCACGTGAGAAAAACCACCCCACGGGGTCTGTCAGTGCCTTGGCCAGGACAAACGCCCAAGTCTGCCGGTAGCCCAGCAGGCTGAGCCACGAAATCTTCTCCCCATCGCGGCTGGTGTCATCACGGTCGCTGCGAATCAGGCGGAGCTCAGCCGCATTCTTGGCCTTGATTTTCTCCGGGACGTTGTAGAACGGTACCCAGAAAAACAGCCAGAGGAAGCCGGCGATGCCGGCAAAGATGAAGGCCCACTGCCAGCCGAATGTCTGAGCAATGGCGGGAACGAGCAGCGGAGCGGCAATCGCACCGACATTGGTGCCGGCGCCGAAGATTGCCGTCGCCGTCGCCCGCTCGCGCTTGGGAAACCAGAGCGCCACCGTCTTGATCGCGGCCGGAAAGTTTCCGC
>CANJIU010000141.1 GCA_947474365.1 Opitutia bacterium
AGAAATCCTGTCACGTGTTGGCCAAATTTGCTAACGAAGGCGCTCGGAACGCCGGGCGGAGTGTTCATCGTGGGTTGTTTCATACCCTCTCACGCTATGACCAACCCCGGCGTTCCTCCATCTTTGGTTGCGGCTCCGCCGCGCTATGCCTTTTCGCGGCCAACGGGTTTGATGAATCAAGCCACGCCGGCCAAGGCATTTGGCCGCAAAGAGGCTCAGAGGCGCTGAGCATGCCAGCGGAGAACTTCCGAGCGACTATAGTCGCTTCCGACGTTCGGATTGCTGGCGGGTAGATGCGCAATCAACTGATACCGGCGGAGCCGTTTTGCACGTCCAAATGCGGCAGGCTCGTTCATCAACCGCCGCGGCGAGACGTGTGACAGCCTCCACCGATTGCCACGCGTGGGTAGACCAGGGACGTGGCCGACCGCTAAAAGATGCTCGCTGCGCCTATGGGCGCAATGCCGGGCGATCCATGGGGTCTGCCTGTTACTCGTTAACAAAGCGTCTTGTGGTTTGTCGGCTCGTTAACAAGTAACAGGCAGACCCCGCCGGACCTGCGGCGCCCGGCCGATCAAGCGCTTGATCGGTTTGCCCCGCTGCGTTGGGCTGACTCGGACCAACCGCAAAACGATCCCAGAAGCGCCTATCGGCGCGACGCAGATCACCGAAAACACGCTCGACAAAGTTTGCGCCTTTTCGCGGCCAACGGGTTTGAAGAATCAAGCCACGCCCACCAAGGCATTTGGCCGCAAAGAGGCTCAGAGGGGCTGAGCATGCCAGCGGAGAACTCCCGAGCGACGATCGTCGCTTCGGACGCTCGGTTTGTCGGCGGTAGCTGCGCAATCCTCTGCCCTGCGCAGTCCGACCGATCCGACGGGGTCTACCAGTTAATTGTAAACGACGCGCCCTGGGGTTTGTCGGCTCATTAACGAGTAACAGGCAGACTCCGCCGGGACTCGCGCCTGCGCCAAAGACGATCGGCCGGCGCACTTCTACTAAATCTTCGCTAATTATTTTTCGACAAAAGCCGGGGCGCAAATCCCGCCTCGACAACCCGGCTGTGGCCCGATGCCAATCGGGGCTGTTTTCCGTACCGTGCCCCCAAACGACCCCGAGACCGCGCAGTGGTTTGCCGAAGAGGTGCAGCCGCACGAATCGGAGCTCCGCGCCTACCTGCGCGCCAGGTTCTCCGCGCACCTCGACATCGACGACCTCGTGCAGGAAACCTACGCCCGCCTTCTCCAGGCTCGCGAGCAGGCGCCGCTGCGCTCGGCCAAGGCCTATCTGTTCACCACGGCGCGCAACGCCGCCTTCGATTTTTTCCGTCGCCGCAAGATTGTCGCCATCGACGGCATAGCAGAATTGGAACTCCTGCCCGTCTTTGAAGACAGGCCCGGTGTCGCCGAGGCCGTCTGCCATGACCAAGAACTTCAACTCCTCGCCGAGGCCATCCAGGCCCTGCCCGAACGCTGCCGCCGCGTGCTGACCCTCCGCAAACTCCACGGCCTCTCGCATCGCGAGATCGCCCAACAGCTCGGCATCGCCGAAAATACCGTCAACGCCCAAGTGGCGATCGGCGTGCTGCGCCTGCGCGACTACCTGCGCGACCGCGGTGTCACGAAAGGCGGCCACCAGTGAGTACGACTCCTCACTTTCGCCGCCCGCCCGACGATCCGACGCCCTCGCCCGAGGTAATCGAGGCCGCCGCCGCCGCCTGGCTCAGCCTCCGCGACCGTGGCATGAGTCCCACCGAGACGGCCGAGTTCGTCCGCTGGCTCCAACAAGACCCGCAGCACGCGGCGGTCTTCGCCGAACTGGACCACGTGTGGAAAAATTTCGACCGCCTCGGCGCCGTGCCGGCAAACGCTGCCGCACCGTCCACCCCCGACGCGGACCTGCTCACCCCACGCATCCGCCGTCATCACACCCGTCGCACATTCGCGTGGACCGCGCTCGGCGCCGCCGCGGCGGTGGCGATTCTGCTCGCGACCGTGGCGCACCTCCGCGCGCCGCGTCACACGGCCGAGACCGCCGTGGGTGCATTCCAGAAACTCGATCTCCCCGACGGCTCCGTCGCCCAGCTCAACACCGACTCAGCGATCGACGCCGTCTTCACCGCCACTGAACGCCGGGTACGCCTCGTGCGCGGCGAAGTCTTCTTCCACGTGACGAAGGACACCGCGCGCCCCTTCATCGTGACGTCCGGCCCCGTCGCCGTGCGCGCCGTCGGCACCGCCTTCAACGTCCGTCAGCGCACCGACACGGTCGAGGTGCTCGTGACCGAGGGCCGCGTGCGCCTCGACGACACCCACCAGGGCCGCTCGCTGCTCCCCGCGGTTACCACGCCCTCGTCGGCCGCCATTGAACCCGCGCTGCTCGTTGCCGGCGAACGCGCCGTTGTGCCGATTTCCCGAGCCTCATCCGGGGCGGCTGCCGCGCCGGTTCCCGCCGCGATCGCGACCGTCGAAACGATCCCCGCGCCCGCGGCCCACCGCGCGCTCGCGTGGCAGGAACGCCGCCTCGAATTCGACGCCGCACCGCTGGCCGACGTCGTCCACGAGTTCAATCGCTACAATCGTCAGCAGCTCGTGATCGCCGACGCCCCGCTCACCGCGAAACGCTTCAGCGGCACTTTCCGCGCCGACGGGTACGAGGCGCTGGTGCGCCTGCTCGAAGAAGATTTCGGCGTCACCGCCACGCGCAGCGCAGGTGTAATCGAGTTGCGGGTACGCCGCTGAGCGCGGCGGACGAAACGGCCGCGCCACGCCCCATGGCCGCGATGAGATCGAACCGCTCCGTTGGCCCGCAGAAAACCCAGAGTACCTGCGACGCAACCCCAGACAGGAGCACGGGCGCCCACGGAAAACACGGAAGCGAGGCCGAGGCTTCCGTCGTGCCGTGTCTTCCGCGTATTTCGCGGGCCAATCTTTTCCGCTTCGCCGCGGGCGCGCGCGACATCTTCCAGAATCTTCTAGTAGTTCTTTTCGCTCCGCTCGTCTGCCCCGGTAGCCCGGCGTTCCCGGGTTCCGTCCCTTTGAAGATGAAGTCCCTGCCTCTCGCCCGCCCGCACGGTCCGCGCCGCCTCCTTCCGGCGCGCATCCGCCGGTCGCTCGGTGCCGCGATGGGACTCGGCCTGATGTTTCCCGCGACGCTCTCCGCCGCTGAGGCGGTGCGCCGATCCTTCGACATTCCGGCGGGTGACGCTGCCACCACGCTGAAACAGTTCGCGGTACAATCCATCGAGCAGCTGCTCTACTCGCCCGACGATGTGAGCGGTGTGCCGACCCACGCCGTGCGCGGCGAATTGACACCGCTGGCCGCGCTCGCGCGCATGCTGGAGCAGACCCCGCTCAAGGCCCGGCAGGACGAAACGACCAAGGCCATCGCAATCACCGCGAATAGGCCTTCGCGCGCGCCACCTGCGGCCGTGCCCGCCCCGCCGCCCGACCCACCCAAAACCAATCAACCGAAACACAACGAATCTCTTCCTGTGAAGAACCGTAATCTACTCTCTTTTCTTACCGGCTGGCTCGCCGCCGGAACCGCTGTCAGCGCCCAGACCGCTCCAACCCCGGTGAAAGACGAAGCCGTCATGCTTTCAGCCTTTGAGGTATCAATCGATAAAGACACCGGATATCAGGCGGGCAACACCCTGGCAGGCAGCCGGCTCAACAGCAGTCTCAAGGACACCGCGGCCTCTGTGATGGTCTTTACGCCGGAATTTCTCTCGGACTTTGGCGCAACCTCCCTGGAGGACATGACGGCCTACGCACCGAATCTGCAGATGGACTACCAAGACGCCACCGCAACGGCGACACCCTCATTCCTGGGGGGCTCGAACGTTACCGAGTCGCGGATCCGCGTGCGCGGGCTTCCCGCGAGCACGGCGCTGGATTTCTTCGAAACGCGAATTCCCGTTGACAGCTATCGCATCGGCCGCTTCGAGCTTTCCAGCGGGCCCAACGCGATTCTCTTTGGTTTTGCCCAGCCCGGCGGACTGGTAAACTCCACGACGAAGAAAGCCGAGTTTCTGGACACTCGCAGTTCCGTGCGGGCATCCTTCGGTTCCTGGGGGCACCGGCGCGCGGAGGTCGGGCACAATCAAATCATCGTGGCTCGCAAACTGGCCTTGCGGCTGGATGGGGTGTGGGAGGACTCCGAAGGTTGGCGGCGGTGGGATTTCAAGAAAGTGACCGCGGGGCAGGCAGCGGTTCGCTACGATCCCTGGAAAGACACCCGGGTTTCGGTTTCCCACGAGACGGGCACGGCTGAGAACCACGTCAACCGCCCGTGGAACGGCGAGGACCAACTCGCCCTCTGGGAGACCCGCGGCCGCACGATCAAGGATGCCAATGCCTTCGTGACCACCACGGATCGGGCCCTCGGAATCAACCGCTCGACCAACATCCGCAACGTTTTCGTCACGTCGGCCACCGGCGGCGGGCCCTTTCTATTTACCACGAGCAACGCGAACAACTTCCGGATCCTCGAGAGTACCTACGAAGACCTGAACCTTCCGGCGACGAGCCGGGCGGGCTTCACGCTGCTGCCTCGGGATCAATTGCCTTACAATTACAGCGCCTGGGGCCCCGGCTCGTCGCGCAAGATCGACTTCAACCGCACGTTGGCCCGGATTGAACAGCGCCTCGGTCGGAACGGCACTCTGGAACTGGCGTACAATCAGGAGAAACTGAAGTCGGCGGTTCTCACTTCGCAGAGCACCTCGGCCACGCTCTACGGCGACCCCAACACGACGCTGCCCAATCCGGCGGGTACCGGCAATCCGGTGCCCAATGCCAACGCCGGCGGACTCTATCTGGAATCGCAATGGGGAATCGATAGTGGCGAATATCGCAACGAGGTCTTGCGCGCAACGTTAGCCTGGAAGCTGGACTTCGGACGACGCTGGGGCCGGCATCAACTCGCGGCACTGGCCGAAAAAGGAGAATTGCGGGACTTCCGCTATCCGGGCCGGGAGATTCTCGTCGACGATCAAGGTGTGCCGATCAGCAGCGCCGCGGCACCGGAGAATGCCAACAACTTGATCACGCGACGCCGGTACGTGCAGCCGGGAAGTTTCTCCCAGTATTATCCCGGGGATGGACGGGAGCCGATCTCCGTCACCATCAACGGGCGCACCTATCACAACACTTTCATCAATCTGAACCTGAACGGAGGCGACATCTTGCGGACGATGCGAACCTACATGCTCGCCACCCAGAGCTACCTGTGGGCCGACCGTATCGTCGTGACGGCCGGGTTGCGGCGGGACGAACTGCAGTTCGATCTTCATGGCGGCGAGCGACTCTCGCCCAACAGTCCGCTCGTCACCCAGGGTGGGCAAATCGCGAACACCTGGCGGTTCAATTCGTCGATCGCTTCGAGCTACAAGTATGAGCCGACGACGGGCACGCTGGGCGGCGTGTACCACGTGACGCCGCGGCTCTCCCTCTTTGCGAACTACGCCGACAATGTTTCACAGCCTACGTTCAATGCCGTGATGCTCGCCGACCGCAGCCTGCCTGCGCCTCCCGACGGCGTCACCAATGATTACGGCTTCATGCTCAATCTGCTCGACGGTCGCCTCTTTCTGCGAGCGACCGCGTTCCGCACCGCCTTCCGGAACTTCCCGAACATCACCCTCAGCGGCTCGAGCGGCTTCGACATCGTCACGCCGATGTCACGCGTGACGCAGGCGCTCTTTGACCGCAGCCTGATTTCGCAGGAGCAGTACAACGACCATCATCTGGCCACGGCCGGCAATGTGCGAGGGTACTCGGATCAGAAGAGCGAGGGATATGAGGCGACCCTCGCCATCAACTTGACGAAAAACCTGACGGGCTCGATCAGTTTCTCGCGGACAGACTACGAGAACAGCAATGTCTTCCTCCAGTTCGAGGATTGGTTCGAGCAGGAGTCGCGATGGCTCCTCGGTCTCCCGGGGGCTGCGAACATCATCACCACCGGCGGGCTGACCGTGGCGCAGGAACTTAAGGCGATTCCCCAACTCGTCGCCGATGGGCGGGACTTTAGCCAGTACAGCTATGGCAACCGTCCCAACAAGGCGAACGCGAGCGGGCGTTACACTTTTTCTTCGGGCCGACTCAAGGGCAGCTTCTTCGGAGGAGGCCTGCGCTGGCAGAGCGAGCCGAAGCTGGGGCGCATCGTTACGGGACGCAGGCCCGACGGCGGAGCAATCTACGGGCGAGATCTCATCGGCCCCGTCGATTTCAAGATGGACGCCTTCGCCGGCTATCGGAGGAACATCAAGGTCGCTGGGAGGGAACGAAAGTTCTCCGCGCAACTCAACGTGCGAAATGTGACCGATGAGGACGAGTGGATGCCCTTGCGCTACAACGCGACCTTCAACGGCTATTCGCGCGTGCTCCTCTACGAGCCGCGCAGCGTGCGGTTCACCGTGGAGATCGATTTCTGAACCCCACCCTTCGGCCTCTTTCAAAAGTCATGACCATCAACCGACGTTCCTTTCTTCGTTTTGCTGCCCTCAGCGCCGGCACCGCTCCACTGGCCTTGCGGCTCCCGGCAGCTTCCGCCGGCGGCCCGCCGGCCACCCGCTCCGGCTCCGGCCTGCCGATCTATCAGCCCGCAGTGAAGACCGGTTCCATCTACTCCATGCATCCCGGGCAGAAGCCACGGCTCAACTACAACCACGATGTCGATGTCGTCCGATTCAAAGGCCGTTACTTCGCGGCTTGGAACGCCAACTGGGTCGACAGTGGCAAGAAGGAGAATATCCGTAACCAGCTCAATTATCTGAGTATCAGTGACGATTTCGCGAGCTGGTCAGCGCCGGTGACTCCATTCACCACGGCTGGTGGCGCAACCAACCCCATCGATTTAGACAACCAGTGGCAGCCGTGCTTCGTGAACCTGCACGACGAAGAACTTTTCTGCGTCTGGTGCACGTTTACACACCGACGACTGTTTGTGTCCCGCAGTCGCGACGGCGTACATTGGACGAACGTAGAGGTGCCAGTAGCGCCTCCCGAGCTGCGCGGCCGGGTGGTGGGTTTTCCGACGGCGCATGGCCTGCTGACTTCCAAGGACGTGATGATGGTCCCGTGCAGTCTGCCGTTTTTTGGCGATTGGGAGGCGGAAGCTGGAAGGGCGTCCAACCTGCGGGTCGGAACCACTCAATACGCCGGCGTCCTGATCAGCCAGGACCGCGGGCAGACCTGGCAGTGGAGCGAGCCGATCGAGGCCGCCACCTGGTCTGAGATCGGGGAAAACCCGGTGGAGTTTGGCGGGGAAACCGCGTATCTCTGGGAGCCTGTGGTCTATGAAACGGCAGCGGGTGAATTCGGCCTGCTCATTCGCAATTCGACGGCGCAGGACGTGCCGGAGCGGATGGAGAAGCCGCACCGGATGATTTTTGCGGCCCACAGCGTGGACGGCCGCAAATGGAGCAAGGCCCGGCCGATAGAAGTTGACTCGATCTGCTCCCGGATCCTGGCGATCTCGCGCACGCAGGCCGCGGACGATCTGCACATGGTAATGAATGACTGGCAGGTGCGGATTCCGGAGCGGATTTCGTTCGATCGTTACTTCCTCGCGCTGTTTTGCGCGCCGGTGACGGACCCAGACCTCCTGCTGCCAGGACCGGTGGTGCAACCGCCGGGCGGCCGAGCCTACTACCCCAACGGCTTTGTCCACGCCAACACGCTGTATCTGGGCTACAGTTACGCCTCGCAGATCCGGTGGAGCACGGTAACGCCGATGCCGGATTATTCCCGCCCATTCCTGCTGCCAAGAGCGGGACGCGCCGGACTCCAGATTGACGGCCGTTTGGCGACTTTCTTCCACCGGTATTCGAGCCTCGGGCTGGTGCTAACCGCGGCCTTGACGAAGCAGTCGCGACTGCGGCTCGCGTTTCGATCTCGCGTCAACTGCTACGACGGCCGGCCTTTCCCCATTCTCACGCTCGGCGGCAAGACCCGCGCGGGCACGGAACTGCGGACGGTGTTCGATGACAAGGCAGGCGGAGACGTCTTGCAGATCAGGACGGAAAAAGGCCGTTGGGAAACCTTGTCGCCCCATGCTCTCGGACAATGGAACCAAATCGTCGTGGAAATTGACTCCGGCGGCTTTGCGGTGTCCGTCAACGCCACGAAATCTCGGCGGTTCGAGACTCCACTGCTGCGCAAGATCTGCTTCGGCGGACTCTACGAGAAACCCGAATGGCCGATGGGGATGGCCCAAGCCAGCAGTTTCGAACTCGACCTCGATTCGATCGAGGTCGGGTAGGCTTTGGGAGCCGATGGTCTTTGGGAGCATCCGGACGGGGTCAGTCCGCTGATTGCAATGTCGGATGTTCATCCCGTCGCCGTGTGCGGCTATCTCTTGTAACGGACCCTGCAATCAGCGGACTGACCCCATCGCCGGCCCCCCGGTGCTCATAAATTTCTTCCGGGCACATCGCCGTCGCTGAGACGCCCCGCAACGGTCCGGCCTTTTCCCGGTTCCACCCGCGGACCCGTTCGCCTCAGGTGGAAAATCGTCAGTCGAATGTGCGCAACGGAGACTTCCCAACGCGGCGGGTTTGCCTTCCACTGCCGAAGATGAGCCGCATGGTCGTGCGGTTCCTCCCCCACCCCGCGATCCCCATGACCCTTGTCGTACCTCGGCGAATCATCGTCGCCACGCTCCTCGTCTCCGCCACCATCTGCTTCGGCCAAACCGCCCTGCCCACTACCGCACCCGCCGGCCGCGGCGGCGTTGTCGAACTCTCCCCCTTCGTCATCAACGCCGACGCCGAGACCGGCTGGGTCGCCACCCAGACCCTCGGCGGCTCGCGCATGAAGACCGACTTCAAGGATCTCGCGCAGCCCATGGAGGTGCTGACGATGGACTTCATGCGCGACCTCGGCGTGAACAGCTTCGAGCAGGCGCTCATCTATTCGACCAACATCGAGGGACCGGGCGAAATCGTCGACGGCGACGGGACCGGCTTCGGCGTCTTCCAACCGCGCAACAACACGCGCGTGCGCGGCCTCACCGGCGCCACGCTCTCCCGCAATTTCTTCGAGGCCGGGATGCCGACCGACAACTACAACCTCGACCGCGTCACCATCGCCCGCGGCCCCAACGCCATCCTCTTCGGACTCGGCTCCCCTTCGGGCATCGTCGACGTTTCGCTGCAGCGCGCCAACCTGCGCCGCCGCTCGGCCGCGACGGAACTGCAATACAACTCCGAGGATTCCCGCCGTGCGTCGCTCAATTTCAACCAGCCGATCCTAAAGGAAAAACTCGGCCTGCGCGTCGCCGTCCTCAGCGAAGAGAATGTCACGAGCATCAAACCCAACCTCGACCGCCAGGACCGCTACTACGGCGCAATCACCGCGCAGCCGTTCCAGCACACGACAATCTCCGTGCATGGCGAAAAGGTGGAGCGCTTCAGCAACCGTTCCCCGCGCATCACGCCGATCGACGCGATCTCGCTCTGGGAAAACGCCTCGCGGGTCGCCGGCAGCCTCTACTCCGCCGACAAGCCGCTCTTCGACAACCGCGCCACCGGCTCCTCCAATCCCGGCAATCTCACCGTGGGCGGTCTGGCCAACCACCCCGTCTTCGCCCGACAGGGCAACCCCGCCGTGTGGCTCTACGGCGCCGGCACGCTCAACGGTGATTTCCGCGGCTGGAACAACGCCGTCGTCGTCCGCGAGCCGCAGGACATCCCCGGCGCGCTCAACCCCTACAACCCGCTCGACCGCCAGTCGTTCACCGTCGCCGATGAGCACGTCACGCCGTTTCTTACCAACCTCTACGGCATGAGCCGCGGCCAGCAGCTCCGCTCCGATCTCTTCAATGTCTTCGTCGAGCAGCGCCTCGCCCGCGATCTGCACCTTGAGCTCGCGTTCAACCAGGAGGACCTCGACGAGCGCACGGCCGACTCCGGTTTTGGCCCCAACACGCTGCGCGCCGACGCCAACCGCTTCCTCCCCGACGGCGTCACGATCAACCCCAACGCCGGCCGCTACTACATCCAGGGACGCTCGGTGGGCAGCGAGATCTGGGAAAACCGCGAAGACTGGCGCGCCACCCTCTCCTACGAATTCGACTTCGGCCGCCACTTCGCCTCCAACCGCATCCTGAAATGGCTCGGGCGAAACCGCTTCGCCGTCCTCGCCTCCGGCTCCGAATCCACCAGCAAACGCCAGCAGCTCCAGCGCGGCATCCTCGAGCAAACACCGACCGTCGCCGGCGTCACCTATCCCACCGGCTCCGTCGGGAGCCCGACCGGCACCGGCACGCAGCTCTGGGCGACCAACGGCGCCCGCGATTTCCAGACGCGCCTCTACCTCAACGGCCCCGAGGGCAACTCCGCCTTCCAGCCCTTCGACGGTCTCTACAACACCTGGCGCTTCAACGACAGCGCCGGCCGCCCGATGGGCGCCTACCTTTTCGATTCACCCTACGTCAACAGCCAGGGCTGGAAACTCCTCCGCACCGGCTCCGGCCCCGAGGGCTCGCTCACCCGGAACACGACGCAGATGTTCGCGTGGCAAGACTACCTGCTGAAGGACCGCCTCGTCCTTCTCTTCGGCTACCGCAAGGACACCGCCAAGAGCGCCACCATCGATCCGAAATACCAGGTCCGCGACTGGAGCGGTCTCTACCCGACCGTCGCGGTGGCGGAGTTCGGCGCGTACGGTCCGAGCCAGTCGGGCATCACCCGCACCTACGGCGGCGTGCTTCATCTCACGTCCTGGGCGTCGCTCACCTACAACAAGTCCGACACGTTCCAACCCAACATCGGCCGCTTCGACCCGTTCGGCAACGAATACCCCGGCGCCGTCGGCGTCGGTGACGACATCGGGGTCTCGCTCGGCCTCTTCGCCGGCAAGGTGATCGTGCGCGCGAGCCGCTTCACCAACACCGCCGGTCCCACCCGCGCCGGCAACCAGGGCTTCAACGATCCGTTCCGCGACCAAGTCTACAACATCGACAACAACATGAAGAATTTCGACCCCGCGCTCCCGCAGATTAATGCGGGCCGCGGCGGCTACCGCGAAAAGGGCCGCGCCAACTACTGGGTCATGTTCGACGGCGAGGCCAAGGGCTACGAACTCGATGTGAGCTGGCTGCCGAACCGCAACTGGAGCTTCAAGGCCAACGCCGCCAAGCAGGACTCGACCGAGTCGAACATCGGCACCGTGTGGTTCGATTGGATGGCCCAGCGCCTCCCGGTGTGGAAGGCCTTCAGCGTCCCCGAGGGCGGCAAGACCAATCCGCGCGACGTCGACGGCAACGGCAGCATCGGCACCTGGACGTGGAGCACCGCACCCTACGACGGGAATCCAGCGAGCAAGAGCTTCGAGCGTTACTTCAACGAGGACGTCGCCTCGTCCGTCGCGTTCATGAAGGCCGTCGACGGCCGCGGCCGCTCCCAGGGCCGCAATCTCCGCTGGAACTTCATCTCCGGCTACAACGTGACCGAGGGGAAGCTCCGCGGCCTGAGCGGCAACCTCGCGTTCCGCTTCCGCTCCGCTCCGAATCTCGGCTACGGCCTCAAGACGCTGCCGGACGGCACCGTGACGTTCGATCTCGCCAAACAGCTCGAGGGCAGCACCGAGTTCTACACCGACGCCGGCCTCTCCTATCGCGGGAAAACAAAGTTCCTCGGCAACGCGAACTACCGCGTGCAGCTCAACGTCCGCAACCTCCTCGACGAGCACGACCTCGTGCCCAACCGCGTGCTCTCGACCGGCCAATACGTCGCGTGGGCGCGCGTGGAGCCACGGTTGTTTGTGTTCACGGTCGGCTTCGATCTGTAGGCCTGCGCGCCGAACAGGCTCCGGAAAATCCGGCGGCTCGAAGCCCTCCACTCCGCCGGATCGCCGGCAGTCCTGCCGCCGACCTTCAACTTCCCGTCCTCCCGTGCGCCGCCCGAATGGAGATTCGTCAGTCGAATGTGTGAGGCCGGCGGTCTCCGCTCCACTGCGGGGGGCATCATTCCGGAAACGAAACCCCGATTTTGAAAACCCGGCGTGCAGAAGCTCACGCTCGCCGTCGCGACGAAGCAGCCCCCTTCGGTTTCCCGTGCCTCGCTCGCGCAACGCCTGCAGATGGGGCCACCAAACAGCCTCGGCTCACTCCTCTATCTTGTTCCGCCAAAGCCGCGCGATGAATCAGCGAAGATTCAAGGCGATCTTATCCCAATTCCCAACATGACCTCTTTTTCGCCCCCGTCTTCCGCTGGACCTCCGCTGGACATTTACAAGTGGCCTGGCGCGGAGCACGAGGAGGACGACGCCGATCGCTCATGCGTTGCCCGGCGGTCTTCATCACGGGGCGTGCGAGCCAGTCGAACCCAGGCCAACAGCATGTGCCGCTACATCACCAGGCAGCGGCTGACGGCGCGCCGGGTGTTTTGTCGGTTCGTTAACAAGTAACAGGCAGACCGCAGCGGGCCGCCCCGGACGGCGACGGGGGCGTCGCCGCTCCAGTCGATCCGCTCCAGTCCAATCCACTCGGAATCCGGTTTCTGGGGACGCGACGCCCCCGTCGCGTTGGTTTGCAGCGATCGTTCGCAACGCTCCAGTGCGCAAGCCGTGGCCGAATGCGCTGGACGGGGTCGGGCCGCTGCAGCAGCCAGGCCGGCCATACATGGGTTGGGCCGGCATCTGACCGCCCACAAAACGATCCCCGAAGCGCCATATAGTCGCTTCGGACGCTTGGTTTGCGCGAGACCGATCCGATAGCGTCCGCGGGAACATGGTTGCAGCCCCCCCCTCGCCTCGCGGTCCCGCGCGTCGAACGCGGGAAGCCCGCTTCGGCACCGCCAGGCTTCCTCCTCTGCGCTTGATCTGCCGGCGCAATTCGCGCTCTCTGCGGGCGTCGTCGCGATGCCGCCACTTACCGACCAAGCCCGCTGGTTCTCAGAACAGGTCGATCCTCACCGCGGCGCGCTGCGCGCCTACGTCCAGCGCTCCTTCCCCGGGGGGCGCGACGTCGACGACGTCGTCCAGGACTCGCTCCTCCGCATCTGGAGGGCCCGCGCCGGCCGGCAAATCGGCTGCGCCCGCGCCTTTCTCTTCAAGATCGCGCGCCACCGGGCCCTCGATCTGTTGCGCCACGATCACGCATCACCGCTCGTGCACGTAAGGGATTTGGCCGCGTTGTCCGTGGCAGGGGATGAACCCTCGCCCGCCGATGAACTCTCCACCACGGAAAAAATCGAACTTGTGGCCGAAGCCATTGCCGACCTGCCGGACCGCTGCCGCGAAATCGTCGTCCTCCGCAAACTGCAAGGGATCTCCCAACGCGAGGTCGCCACGCGCCTGGGCCTCTCCGAGCGCACCGTCGAGGTACAGGTCGCCCGCGGCACGCGGCGCTGCGCGGACTTTCTCCGCCGTCGCGGCCTGACTGCCGCGGACGCAAATCCTTAATCATGCCCAACGGCCAGCCCACTCCGCCGCTCTCCCCGGACCACGCGCTCGATTGGCCCGGCCGCGCCGCGACGGCCGACGCCGTGCTCGCCGCCGTCGAGCGCCACGTGCAACGCCGGCGCCAGCTCCGTCGCCGCGCAGCCGCGGCGGTCGCCGCGCTCTCCCTGCTTGTCTTCGCCAGCGCCACCTGGTTTCACTCCGAGTCTTCCCCGGCAGCTTCGGCACTCGCAACGACTGCCACGCTCACGCAACCCACGCGCCAACTCCTCACCGACGGCTCGCAAATCGAACTCAACGGCGATGCCCAGGTACGCGTCGAATTTTCTCCCGCGATCCGTCGCGTCACCATCGTGCGCGGCGAGGCTCATTTTGAAGTCGCCCACGACACCGCCCGCCCCTTCGTCGTCGTTGCCGGCGAGTTCTCGGTGCGCGCTGTCGGCACCGCTTTCTCGGTGCGGCTGGCCCCGCGCGACGTGAACGTGCTCGTCACCGATGGCCGCGTCGCCGTCGACCGGGCCACGATCGATCCCGTGCCCGCGCCGGTGCAACCACTCGCATTTGTTTCGAAAGGAGCTGAGGTTGCCGTCGCGCCTGAAGATCTCGTGCCGAACGCCCCGGCTCCCGTCGTCGTCGCGGTGTCCGACCCCGAACTTGCCGAGCGTCTGGCGTGGCGCGTGGCCCGGCTTGAGTTCAACGACACGCCGCTGCGCGAAGCCGTGGTCCTCTTCAACCGCCACGGCAACGTGCATCTCAGTCTCGGCACTCCGACGCTGGGCGAATTGCGCGTCAGCGGCGTGGTGCGCGCCGACAATACCTCCGCCCTCCTGCAACTCCTGCGCGCCGATTACGGCGTCGAGGCTCAGCGCCTTGGTGAGGGCGAGTTTGTGCTGAGCCGCCCGCGCTAGGGCAGGTTCTGGCAATTCTTGTAAGGGATTTCCCGGCGCCATCCGTGGAGGTGTTCGACGACGCCCTGCGTCCGCTCCGCACCACATGCCGCGTCCCACGCCTCCTCTTCGTCTCCTTTGGTTCCTGACGCTGCTCTGCGTGCCGGTCCTCCGTGCCTCTTCGGCGGACGCGAGCCGGCGCCCCTTCAACCTGCCGGCTGACGACGCCGAAAACTCCCTCCGCCTTTTTGCGACCCAGTCCGGCCTGGAGGTGCTCTTTTCCCGCTCATCGACCGCCGGCGTCCGGACCAACGCGCTCCAAGGCGACTATGCTCCGCTCGAAGCGGTGACACGCTTACTCGCCGGCACGCAGCTCGTGGCCACGCCAGAGCCCCGCTCCGGGGCCATCGTGGTCAGCCGCCAACGCAACGCCACCCAGCCTCCGTCCAGCGGAGACCAGAAATCTTCCTCGGAAACGCCCAGCAAACCTATGACCAACACGAACAAATCCCCCCGCATTCTGCTCGCCTCCCTCGCCGGCTGGCTCGCGGCCTCCACGCCCGCGGATGCGCAGACGGCGCCGGGCGCCCAGGTGATCGCCGGCGCCGCCGCGAAAGAGGCCGTGAAGCTGGAGGCCTTCGTCGTCACCGGCTCCAACATCCCAACGGCCGCCGACGCGGTCGCGGCACCCATCACGATCATCAATCGGGACGAGATCGAGCGCACCGGTCTTGCCTCCAACCTCCTCGAGGTGGTGCAAACCCGCATGCCCAGTTTCGCGGGCAGCGGCAATCTGGGTGCGACCAACGGCCAACTCCAAGGCGGCGCCAGCACCTCCGGTGGCTCGCAAGTTTCATTGCGCAATCTTTCCACTCTCGTGCTCCTCGATGGTCGCCGCTTGCCCGACAACGGTGCCAGTGCGCGGGGCGGTCGCTCCTTCGTGGACGTGAACCAGATTCCCCTGGCCGCCATCCAGTCGATGGAGGTGCTGACGGACGGGGCCTCGGCCATCTATGGCTCCGATGCCGTCGGTGGGGTGGTGAATGTGAAGCTGAAACACGACCATCAGGGTCTGGAAATAGGTGGGCGCTACGCCATGTCCACGCGCGACGGCAACTACACCCAGCGCTCCGCCTACCTGGTGGCGGGGGCCAACACCGACCGGCTGAGCATGACCGTTTCGTTCACCAAGTCGGACATCACGCCTTTGTTTCAGTCCGAGCGCCCGTTCTCGAATCCACAAACGGGCAAATCGGCGACAATCTCCGGTGCCTTGGGCCAGTCTCAGGCCACGTTTCCGACCGCGTTTCTGCGGCCCGATTTGAAGTCACCCAGCGCTCTGACCCCGACCGGTCCCGCGGCGGTTTTCGCCACCCTCACCGAGTTGGTCGCCTCTGGCATCTATCAGGCCTCCTCGGTCCAGCCGATCGCCGACACCTTTGATCTGGCCCCGTTCGTCGCGCTTACCCTCGAATCGCGCAAGCAGGCGATCACACTCGCGAGCACCTTCAAGCTCATCCCGGAGCGGCTGGAGCTGTTCGTCGAGGCCATGGACTCCCGGAGCGAAAGCGCAGCGCAGCAGGGCGCGCTCGGCATCCAGATCGCCGTCCCGGTCAATGCTCCCTATAACCCCACTCGGTCGAGTCTGTTTGCCGCGTTTCGCAACACGCCGGATGTGCGGCGCGCGGAGAACTCCGCGCAACTGCGACGCCTGGTCGGCGGATTTCGCGGGAAAATCGGTGACCGTCTCCAGTGGGAGGCCGGTTACAACACCAACACGAACCGCCTCGAGAATTCACAGAGCGGGAATTACTACGCCCCCAACTTCCAGCTGGCCCTCGCCGGCGGCTACGACGCCAACGGCAACCCCCAGGTTGGCGGACGCTATGCCCGACTTTTCCGCGACTACAGCGCACCACCCAACACGACCACGCTGGCCCAATGGCAGGCCGCCATCACTCCGGCCAACTCCCTCGTCCAGCCCGCGATCGACATTCTCGCGCGTCCGGAGGGATTGGTCCCGTCCGTCTTCAACAACATCCGCGGTTCGACCGCCAACATCTTTGAAGCGGGGCTCACTCAAATTGACGCCCGGGTCTCCGGTTCGCTTTTCGAACTTCCCGCCGGTCCGTTCGGCGCCGCGCTCGGGGTTGATTTTCGCGAGGAAAAATTAGACGGGATCCCGGACGAAAATTCCTACAGCAGCGGCCCCACCTCCCGACGCTGGCAGGGCGGAAATTTCTTCGATCCGATTTCCCGCCAGCGGACCATCGAGGCTGGCTTCGCCGAGATTCGTGTGCCCGTGACGAGCGAGCGAATGAACCTGCCCGGCCTGCGTCTGCTCGAGCTTTCGGCCGCCTATCGCTATGAAAAATACAGCGACGCCGGCGCGTCCCGCGTCCCGAAATTCGGCGTTCGCTGGCGCCCGCTCGGCGACGAACTCACCGTGCGCGGCACCTATTCTGAAGCCTTCGTCGCACCCTCGCTCTTCTCGCTCTTTGGTCCCACCACGGAGGGCTCCACCGTCGCCGGGGTCATCCAGACGATTTTTGGTGTGCCGGGTTTCGCCCGGCAACGCTCAGGCGCGAATCCCGATCTCAAACCGTCCACCGCCAAGACCTCTTCCTTTGGTGCGGTCTACTCGCCGAAAGCCCTGAAGCGACTCACGCTCGGAATCGACTACATCGAGGTGAAGCAGCTTTCGTTGGTCGGCGTAGCCGGTGCGGCTACCATCCTTGGGAGTGTCAACACGTCTGGGACCAAGTCTCCCTTCATTTCCCAAGTGGCGATCGGCAATTTTCCCACCAATCCCGATCCGTCGCTGCCGGCGCCCACTCGCGTCACCGCGCCGGGGCAGCTTTCCGCTCTGCTGCTCTCCGGCGTATCGCCAAACCTGATTTTTGTCACCGACTCCCGCGTCAACATCGCCGGGCAAAAGTTGAAGGCGCTGGACGTGTCGGCCAACTATGAATTCCCCAAATCCGGTTTCGGCAAATTCAACGTCAGCACGGCCGGAACATTCTTCATCGACTATCAGTTCCAGGCGCTGCCCACCCAAGCCTATTATGAATATGCCGGCCATGTCACCACCCTCGCTGAAGGTCAGGGCACCATTCCCGGGATGAAATGGTTTACCGCTCTTAATTGGAGCAAGGATCGCTGGGCCGCGACGCTCAACAACACCTACATTTCCAGCGTCGTCGATCTGGGCGCGGGTGGCATCATCTTTGCCAGCAGCACGAGCCTGAAGCGCGTGCCGGTGCCGTCCTACACTTCCTGGGACACCTCGGTTTCCTACACGTTCAAGGATGTCAGCCTCCTGGGCGGGAAGAAGCTGCTCTCTGGGCTGAAGCTCACCCTCGGCGTCAACAATCTCGCCGACAAAATGCCGCCCTCCGCCCCGCAAGCCTTCGGCGGCGATGTCGGAGTCGACCTCGCGACGTATAATCCCATCGGTCGCCTGTGGTATCTGAGCGCCGGTCTGAAATTCTAACGCCTCCATTGCGGGGCGGCCCGCCCGCCGCTTTCCTCTCCACTATGATACCTTCAGCGCGTTCGTGGTTCGCGGCGTTCGCCGCTCTCCTCCTGGCCTCAGCGACCAACGCCGCCGCGGTTCGGCCCAACATCCTGCTGGTGGTGGTGGACGATCTTCGTTTCGACGATTTTGGCGCCGCCGGTCACCCGTTCGCGCACACCACCCATCTCGATCGCGTCGCGCATGAGGGCGCGCAGTTCAGGAATTTCTTCGCGGTCACGCCGCTGTGTTCGCCGAGCCGCGCCAATATTCTCACCGGTCTCGAAACGCGCCACCACGGGATCCTCGACAACACCGAGCGCAGCCCGCGCAGCCACGCGCTGCCAACCTTTGCGCGGACGCTCCACGCGGCCGGCTACAACACCGGCTTCATCGGCAAGTGGCACATGGGAAACGATCCCACGCCGCGGCCGGGCTTCGACTATTGGGTGGCGATGAAGGGTCAGGGGGAAGTGGCGGACCCCGAACTTTTTGAAAACGGTCGCCTGGCCCGCGCGCCAGGTTACGTGACGGATATCTTCACCCAACGCGCCGTGAGCTTCCTCCAACAGCGCCGCACCGGGCCCTTCCTGCTGATGCTGTCCCACAAGGCGCTTCATCCCAACAAAGTTCAGCGGTCGGATGGCACCACGGAGGCGATCGGCGAAGGCGGTTTCATTCCCGCCGAGCGACACAAGACCCTCTACGCCGACGCTCAGCCGCCGCGCCGCGGAAACTACGCGGTGCCGCCCCGGGGCAAGCCCGCCCTCGAGCGTCCCATCCCGGGAGTGAAACCGCTGGGCCCGGACACCGTGACCCCCGACGAAACCATCCGAGACCGCCTGCGCATGCTAGCCGCCGTCGACGAAGGCCTCGGTCAGATTCTGGCCGAGCTGGAAAAACAGGGCACCCTGAACCAGACGGTTGTGATGGTGATCGGTGACAACGGCTACTTCTACGGCGAGCACGGCCTCAGCGAAGAGCGTCGTCTCGCCTACGAGGAATCCATCCGCCTGCCCCTGCTGGTGCGTTATCCCCCGCTGGTGAAGGCGGGCGCGGAGCCGTCCGGCATGGCCCTGACCACGGATCTGGCGCCAACGATCTTGGAGTTCGCCGGCGCGCCCGCCCTGCCCGGCATCGACGGACGCTCGCTGCTGCCGCTCTTCACGCGCACGCCGACGGATTGGCGCAAATCCTTCCTGATCGAGTATACGACCGACATCGTGTTTCCGCGCATGTTGAAAATGGGCTACGACGCCGTGCGGACGGAGCGCTACAAATTCATCCGCTACCGTGAACTCGAGGGCATGAACGAACTCTACGATCTCCAGCAGGATCCCTTCGAACTCACCAACCTCATGGCTTCACCCGTCGCCGCCGGGTTGCGCCAGCAAATGGAAACGGAGCTGAATCGAGTCCTTTCTTCGGGCCGCGCCGAGTTGCGATAAATCGCCGGCACGCCGACGGCTGGCCCACGGCCGACCAACTGCGATCCCGCACCGTGTCGGGTAATCCGCGCTACGGCCGCGCGCACATCGGCGACGAACACGACATCGGCGGGCCGCCCCGGACGGCGACGGGGGCGTCGCCGCTCCAGTCGATCCGTTCCAGCCCGATCCGTGCGGAATCCGGTTTCCTGGGGACGCGACGCCCTCTTCGCGTGGGTTTGCGGCGACTTTTCGCAACGTTCCAGCGCGCAAGCAGCGGCGGGATGCGCAGGACGGGGTAGTGCCGCTGCAGCAGCTCGGCCCGCCATACATGGGTTGGGCTGGCACCGGATCGACCGCAAAACGATCCCCGAAGCGCCTATCGGCGCGACGCAGATGGCCGAAAACACGCTCGACCAAGTATGCGTCCCTTTTCGCGGCCAACGGGTTTGATGAATCAAGCCACGCCCACCAAGGCATTTTGCCGCAAAGAGGCTCAAAGTGGCTGAGCATGCCGGCGGAGAACTCCCGAGCGACAATAGTCGCATCGGACCATTGGTTTGCCGGCGGTCGATACGCAAACCTCCGCCGTGCGTCAGTGGATTCGGGAGCGGTTCCAATGGCGCGTTGAGAAAAACGCGCTCCTTCCATGGCCAAAGCGATTCTCTCACTCCATGAAAGCGCCACCAGACCGTCCGCTCCCGCCCCCCTCGCCAAACTCGCAATCATCGGGTCGCCATGGAAGAGTGGAAACGGATACCAAATGAAACACCCGAAATACGGCTATCCCCCTCGCGCCTCCGCCATAAACACCGGGGTCCGATCGCTCCTCACCGGCGCGCTGGTGCTCCTAACCGCGGCCGCCACTGCCGCGGAGTGGCATGTCTCGGTCGCGGGGATCGGGCCGGCCGACGGCTCGTTCGCAAAACCCTTCCAGACCATCTCCGCCGCCGCGAAGGTCGCGCAACCGGGCGACACCATCACCGTGCACGCCGGCACCTATCGCGAGCGCGTGACACCGCCGCGCGGCGGTACGTCCGACGCCAAGCGCATCACCTACCAGGCCGCCCCGGGCGAGCGCGTCATTATCAAGGGTTCAGAGGTCGTCCGTAACTGGCAGCCGTACGCCGGCGACGTCTGGAAGGCGACGGTTCCCAACACCCTCTTCGGGAAATACCATCCCTATCAGGATCTCATCAACGGCGACTGGTTTACTGACAAGGGCCGCCCTCATCACACCGGCGAAATCTACCTCGACGGCAAATCCCTCTACGAAACCCATGTACTCGAACGCGTGCTCCATCCCCAACCGGTGCCCGACAGCCGCGATCCCGATGGCTCCACGTGGACGTGGTTCTGCGAGGTCGACGCGCAGAACACCTGCCTCTACGCGAACTTCCACGGGAAGAACCCCAACGAGCACCTCGTGGAGATCAACGTCCGCGACGCTTGTTTCTATCCGGAAAAACCCGGCTGCGATTTCATCACCGTCCGCGGATTCCGCCTGGCCCACGCCGCCACGCAATGGGCCGCGCCCACCGCCGAGCAGATCGGCCTGATTGGCACCCATTGGAGCAAGGGCTGGATCATCGAGCACAACGTCATCAGCGACTCCAAGTGCTCCGGCATCACCCTCGGCAAGGACCGCGCGACCGGACACAACGTCTGGAACGCCGACCGCACCAAGGACGGCGCGATTCACTACAATGAGGTCATCAACCGCGCGCTCGCCGCCGGCTGGTCGCGCGAAAAAATCGGCTCCCACGTCGTGCGCCACAACGTGATTTCGAACTGCGAGCAAACCGGCATCTGCGGAAGCCTCGGCGCGGTGTTCAGCCAGATCACCGACAATCACATTTTCAACATCTGGACCAAGCGGCAGTTCGCCGGGGCGGAAATCGCGGGCATCAAACTGCACGCGGCCATTGATGTGCTCATCGCCCGCAACCGCATCCACCACGCCGGGCGCGGCCTGTGGATGGACTGGATGGCGCAGGGCACCCGCATCACGCGCAATCTCTGTTACGAAAACACGACCGACGATCTCTTCGTCGAGGTGAACCACGGCCCGTTCGTCGTGGACAACAACGTCTTTCTCTCGCCGATCGCCCTGCGCGACTGGTCGGAGGGCGGCGCCTACGCGCACAACCTCTTCACCGGTGCGATCGATTGCGCGCAGGAGTTGAAGCGCTTCACGCCCCACCATCCGGCGCGCGCCACCGCGGTCGCCGGCCACGCCAACATTCCGGGCGGCGACAACCGCTGGTTCAACAATCTCTTCGTCGGTCAGTCGCCCGCGCCAGCGTCACCCACCGACGCAGCCGCAAAGGCCCGCCAACGCTTCATCGGGCATGGGCTGTGGGTCTACGACACCCGCGAGCAGCCTTCACCGGCGAGCGGCAACGTCTACGCCGGCAATGCGCGCCCCATGGCCCGGGAAAACGATCCGCACGTACTCACCGGGCCGACGCCCACCGTGCATCTCATCGAAGAAGGTGACCGCATCTTCCTGCAATTTCAGTCCGCGCCCGATTTGACGATCGCGGCCACCGCTCCAGTCACGACCGCGCGGCTCGGCCGCACGCACGTCTCGCAGCAGGCGTTCGAAGACGCCGACGGCGCGCCGCTCGCCATCGACACCGACTACTTCGGCGCCAAACGCAGCCCCACCGCCCCAACCGCCGGACCGTTCGAGCGCCTCGGCGGAGGCGAACTCAAATTCAAGGTTTGGTAAGAGGGCGTCGAAAAAGGCGTCCGGCAGGTAGGGACGCACCTCCGAGGGCGTCCGGTCTTCGTTCCGAGATTCCCACCGATCGTGCGGACGGCTCGGAGAGCCGTCCCGACCGTTTTCGACGCGCTCTGATACCCATCACCCGTTTCTTTTTGACTGTCGTCATCGCGAAGTGCGCACAGCGCGCCGCGGCAACGATCCACTTCGGGTTTCGGTGCTCGCAAGACGGGTTCACCGGGCAGGTAGGGTAACACCCCACTGCGCCGGACGGGAGCCTGCTCCATGCTACCCCAAAACCCACTTTGAAAAAACACCCCCTGAAGCTTTCTCGCACTCTTACCCTTTCCACCCAGGCGCGAGAGGGCCCGGCAGAAATCCTGATGATCGAGGACAGCGCGACCGATGCTGAGCTGGCGCACCGTATGTTCCAGCGTGCCCGAATCGCAAACCCACTCACCGTCCTCTCCAGCAGCGAGCAGGCCATGGCCTATTTGCGTGGCACCGGATCCTATTCCAAGCAGGGACCGAGCAGGCCGCTCCTGATTCTCCTGGACCTCCATTTGCCCGGAATGTCGGGTCTTGATTTCCTGCGCAAAATCAAAACAGGGGGAGACACGATGGATATCCCCGTGGTTTCTCTCATTATGACCACGAGCGCACCCGCGATTACGATGTGCCTCCGACTCGGCGTGGCGGACCACATCATCAAGCCAGTCGACTACGCCGCCCTGCTCCGGGTCACCAAACGGCTGAAGCTTAATCTAGCCCTCCAGCCGCCACCAACCGCGGAGGCGGCCTAGCAGCCTGTCGGACTTAGGAAGTCCGATCTGGGGCAAACGAATGTTGGCCGAACGGAACCGACAGGCTGCTAAATGAAAATGCCTGCGGCATTTTCGCGGATCGTGTGCCGGTCTGTTCGAAATATATTTGTAATAAGATGACA
>CANJIU010000142.1 GCA_947474365.1 Opitutia bacterium
ATCCAACGCAAATATACGACAAAAACCCGTCCCTCCCGCCGTGCTCCGCACGGCGCTCAGCAGCCCGTCAGAGTTGGGCCTCCCGTCGCCGGAAAAATTTTGGAAAATCACCCCCAAGCCTGATTTTCCAAGTCCGACGGGCTGCTAGAATCGGCCTTCGATACCTGCAGTAATCGTGATGCCCTGCATCAGGAACTGTTCCAGCTGGTCCGGAATGGAGCGGTAGTAGCGCTGCGGTGCGTTGAAGAGATTGGCAACGCCCACATTGAGGGTGAGATTGGGGCGCAGTTGATACCGGGCGTTGGCGTTCACGATTTCGCGGGAAAACATATACCGGTTGCGGGAAGGCGTGGCGATGCTGTACGCCCCGCGGATACTCTCGGCCGAATAATTGTAGCTCATCGAGACGCTGAACTTGCGATAGTCCCACGAAAGGGACGCATTCACCGTCCGAGGAATGAAGCCGTTGACGTCCTTGTTTTTCAGATAAACGCCGACCGTACCGAAGTTGCCGTGCGCTGCGATCTGAGTGATATTTCCATTGAAACGCAGCCCCTTGAGAAACCCGGGCAGGAACCGAAATTGCTGCTGATAGCTGAGCTCCCAGCCCTGGGTGATCGCGTTGCCAGCATTGGTGTTCGCCAGAATCGTGAAGCCAGTGAATTCACCATCAAATCCGTTGTCTGCTCCCGCGGCGACCGTGCCGATGGGCTGATTGGAAACGATGTAGTCCTTGAGTGTCTTGTGGAACCAACCGATGGTAAAACTGCCCGACGGTTCATAGTAGTACTCGAGCGAGAAATCCCAGTTTTTGGCTTTGGTCGGCAAAAGTGCCGGATTGCCGAAAGTCACCGTCTGAGCCCCTTCGTTGATACTCAGCGCCGTCACGGCGTTGGTCAGGGCCGGGCGGGCGAATCCCGTGGTCCACGAACCGCGCGCCTTGAGATTGGGAGTAATGTCGTACCAGAGGTGAATGCTTGGGAAATTCTCCCCGTACTTGCCTTCATTTTCATAGGGGAGGCTGTCGCGGGATGCGGTGCCCACCGGATCGAGCGCCTGTTGCGCAGCCGTGCTCAACACGCGCGACCGACGGTTGCTGATGCCGGTCGTGTCGGTCACTTCGCGCCGGATGCCACCGAGAAACCCGCCGCGACCGATCCGGCCCTGCGTCATCGCATAGTACCCGGTGATCACTTCATTAACCTTGTAGGTGTTCAGGAGGCTGTTGTTGACGAAGTAATACCGGTCCTCCTGCCAAACCGTTGGGTCGGTCGGCTGGCCTTCCTTGATGAACATGGTCGCATCCCATTGCGGCATCTTGCGACCGGTCTTCACCTGGTCCCAGGTCAAGACGGTCGGATCGACCGGCAGTGGCGCGGTGCCGATGTAGTTCCAACGCCGGCTCCGCGTCAGTTGCTCAACATCGTGATCCTGCACCGAACCGCCGGTCTTGAGGAAAACCGGCAAGGCGTCGATCGGGAGCTTGTACTTCAGGTTGACGCGCGCCTCCCGAATCAGGTCGGTTTGAAGATTTCCGGATTGAGTGGTGAGGCCATCGGTCACGCGCGGACGGTAGTAGGCCGGATTGGTGAAATCGAGGCCGCCATTTTGAATGAATCGGGGATAAAGATCGGATTGCGTGCGGTCGAGAATCCAGCCCACGCCGGTCTCGCCACTCGGGCCGACGATGTTGTCGAGCGGACTTGCCACCGTGCCAGCGACGTTGTTGACGCGGCCGTTGGGCCCGACAAAGGGCACATTACCGATGCGCATATTGAGCGCGCCCTCGGAGCCCAGGAAACGATACCGGGTGCGGCTCCAGAGGGCGGCCCAGTCGGCCTCAAACGGGCCGAACGTGTGTTCGCCACCAATGTCCATGTGGCGAAGCCGCTGGTCGCGATTAATTGCCTCGGAGCCGAAGTCGATGAGCGCCGGAGCCGTAGTGCCCGAGGTCGCATTGGCCGCCGTGGGGATCGCGCGCACGACGGTAATACGATCGTTGAACGCGCCGGGGACGATGCCGGTCGTCGCACTGGGCACCGTGGTCTGGCTGCCGGCAAAGGCCCGCACCACCGGACGCTTGCGCATCGGTTCGCCCGCATCGTTGTAGATCAGGTTCACCTTCAGCAGCGTGTTGCGGTTGAGACGGAAGTCCCACTTCGTGCTAATACTTTGCTGCTTGCGGTTGTTGTAGTCGTCCTGCGTGCGGTAGTCCCAGAGATAAGCTGGCTGGTTGTTGGTTTGCTGAAAATCGCGGCTGGTGCGGAAAAAGCCGAAGGCATTTTCGCTTTTGAACGCGTTGACTGAAACCGCCAGGTTTTCGACCGTGTTGCCGAAAATCGCGAATTTCTCCTGGTAGGAAAAGTTAAACAGTTCGTGTGCGCGGCGATCCTCCCGCATCGGCACCTGCTCGGTGAACGAAGGCGCAATCCGGGCCGTGAGGTTGTAGCTGATCCGTCGCTTTTCGCGCATCGACAGCGGAGACCGCGTTTTGAAATTCACGCCACCGCCGAGTGAATTGACGCTTCGGTCGGGAGTCTGCCCCTTCGCGAGTTCGAGCGACTCGAACATCGCCCCGGTAAAAGCCGTCATCCGAGTCGTGCGGCCCGCTGCACCGAACGAGGACATGCCGCCTCCGTCGATCGTGATCGAGGTCATGCCGCCACCCATTCCCCGCACACTGATGAGCTCAACGACCTCATCTCCGGGGTCGCCGAAGGACACACCCGGCAGGCGGATCGCGAGCTCGGTCGCATTCATGTTCGGGAGGTCGGCAAGCGCGTCCATCGAGGCGACGCTCTTGAGATTGTCGGCGTTGCGCTGCTGGGTAAGCGCCGCTGACTGGCCCGCCTTCTCGCTCGCGACCTTAAACGCGTCGAGCATGTAGACCGTGCTGCTCATCACGAAATCACGGACAACGGGCTGGCCTGCCGTGATCATCACGGTGCTTGTCTGCGAATCAAGGCCCAGATACGTCACCACCAATTCGTGGGTGCCGGGAGGCACGTTCAAGAGGTAGCGTCCGGTATCGTCCACGAGCGCACGCAGGTTCAGCGCAGGAATTTCGACCCGCGCGCCGATGAGGCCGTTACCCGTGGTCTTATTGGTAACAATGCCTGAAATGACTCCCGTAGCGGAGGACTCGGTGGTTGGAGCGGCGGATGCGACCGGCGGTACACTCACCGCCGCGGCAAACGCGATGAATCCCAGAGAAAGGGCGCACTGCCACGAACGGAGGCCGCCATAGGGGTTGATCAAATTTGAGGTCATGAATTTGGACGTGAAGGGTTACCCGCGGGTGTTAGCCAATCGGATGGCAAACGAGGCCTGCGAGCACTGAGGTCGAACGGATCGTTAAGAGTGCGGCCCGCGAACTCCAGCGTAGATTTACTCCAAACGGGCGGAATCGTCCGAACGGGAACTTCCACGATGCGCAACCGACCATCGCCGCCGGCTCGACCCACGTTCCCCAAAGTTCCGGACTCAGGTCGCCCCGCTGTCGAGTCCTCACCGCGAACGCCACCACCAGCACCGCTTTCATTGCCCGCGCGATCTCGACGCGGTTTTACCCACCGCGATGTCCCGAATGTCAGGGCAAATTCCGCTTCGCAAACGCCGTCCACCATTTTCAGCGGGAGCGAGGACCCCGCGGAAGTGAGGACCCACTGGTTGACAACGCCCCCTGATACCCTGTCTCTTCACTCTGTGATCGCCACGACCGTCGTCCGAATGCCCGCGAGTGCGCCTTCAGAATCTGAAGAGTCGTTGCGCAGGACAGTCCTGTCCTCCTGAGAAACGGGGTCATGGAGAACGAAAACGGAAGGAATCCGTTCCCATCCAGCCTCCGCTCTCCGACCCAGCCGGGACCAGATTCCACTGAAGACCGCGTTTTCCCCGGAGCTTCCAACCGAGGGCATCCGACACTCACCGCAGTGTTCGGACGTCAGTCCCCGCACCTCACTCCCACGCCCGACCATTCCTGCTCGAACGCCGTCGACAGGGAAGCAAAACGAAAGCGGACGAACCATCGCCGGGACCTCAATGGCACCAACTCCCTTCCGGCCAATCCATCGGGAGGGAAACCGCCCGCGCCGCCCAAAACGAGGAGGACGGGACTCCATCGATGCAAGGATCCTGTCCGCCCGAGGGATGGCACGACGAGCAGGTCGGTAACAACACGTCTTTCCCGCTTCAGCCACTTTCGGAAGGATACATGGCTCCGATGAAACCCGGCTCGAACGTTAATCCGACTTCGCCCTGGCGAATCACAATTGCGATCACCGTGGCCGTGCACCTGGCGAGCGCGACGTTCCACGTTTTCTTCGGCGGGATGAATCCCGATGAAGGCTTCTACGCCATCGCCGCGCGCTCAGTGATGCACGGCGACGTTCCTTATCGTGATTTTGGATACACCCAGATGCCTCTCCTGCCGTACCTGAACGGCCCCCTGCTGTCCCTCGCCGGCTACGGATTGTTCGAGCAGCGCTGGGTGAACGGACTCTGGGGGCTCCTCTCGCTGGTGGTCGCCGGCGCCTGGGTCGCGCGCAGGGCCGGACCGGCCCTCGGGATGGCGTTGGTCGTGACATTTTCCCTGACTCCGGCGTGGATGTATTTCATCCATCTGGGCAAAACCTACGGGTTCACGGGCCTTGCCGTCATGCTGGCGGCATGGACGTTTGTGACGCAACCCCGCGGATGGAAGAAGATGTGGGCGATCGGAATTCTCGGCGTGCTGGGGGTCGGCTGCCGGCTGCCAGCGGCACCGTTTTTCGCGGTGTTGTGGGTGGCCACACTCTGGGAGGGAGGGAAGCCGCCCAGGAAAGACTGGCTGATCGCGTGCGCCGCGGTCGTGCTCCCGGCCGCGCTGCTGCTGGCACCCTTTTATGCAATCGCGCCGGAGAATAGCCTCTTTTGGACGTTCAAGTTTCACGTCCTGTCCGTACCGCAAAGGGCTCGCCACCTCGCTTGGGATGAAGTCGCAACCCTGACCCCGGGCTGGTGGCTTGCGCTGGCGGTTGCGATCGCGGCGAGCGGCATAAGGAGGAGCCTCCCGCGATCACGTGAAACCGTCGTCGCCCTGGCGGCCCTCGCGGCCCTCGCGGCCAATCTGCTGCCCAAAGGCGTATTCGCGGAATACAGCGTCCCCTTCCTCCTGCCCCTCGCCGGAGCGATTACGTGCGAGTTGGCCCGCTTGGCCGACTCGTGGACGGATGGACAGAAGACCGCCCTCATCTGCGGACTTTGCGCGACTCACCTAGGCTTTGCCCCGCTCGCCAACGCGATCACCCACCACCCTCCGCGCGACGGTCACGTCCTCTCGCGGTGGCTCCCGCCCGGCGTGCCGGGCTACGATCCGGAGCTACCCACCAACCTAGCCAAGGCCCGGCGCGTCGTCGCGACAATCGTGGCGGTCAACCAGCCGTTGATCGGCCCCAACATCATTCTCGCCGCCGAAACGGGACGAGAGGTGCCGCGCAAGTTGCGCATGGGGCCTTTTTCCACGACCATGGATTTTTCCGCCCGGGAGGCCGACCAACGAAACCTCCTGACCTACCCCGAGCTCGCCGCGTATTGGTCGAGGGACGATGTCCCGCTGCTGGCGTTTTCCTCGCAATCGTTGCTCAATTATTCTTGGTCGATGCCTTCATTCCGCAATCCATCGACCGCAGAACGCCAGGCTTGGATTGATATTTTTCGCCGCGACTTTCTCGTCGTCTACGAAGGATCAACTTTCATGCTACTGGCCCGGCGTACGGCCCTGCCCCAGATCGACCAAGCCGGCAGCAAGCTAACGCACTAGTTCCCATCCGGGAACATTGGTCGCCGCGCGTCCTCCGTCAGCCTGGTCAAAAAGCAACCGGACTTCCGAGACGGAATCCGGCGCCACGGGAACGGCGAGCACGAGCTTCGCACCGGGCGGGAGCTCACCTTTCTTGCCACCCAGGGGAGTCTGCAATCGATAACTAAACCCCTCCAACGAGGGGTTGGTCAGTTGAATTTGGATTGGTTCGTCACCCCAAGACTTAAGCAGCAACTCGTGCCAGATGCCCTCCTTGTCTGTGCGGCGCCGTGAGCGGTAAACCACTGGCACCGGATGCTCTCCTGGAAGCAAACGCCGATACGCGGCCAGACTGTACAGGCTCGATTCATCCCCCTCAAACAGCCACGTACTGGCCATGACACGACCTTCCCGTCCCAGGAATCGCCCCGCGTTCACGACGACCCAGCCCGTCTCGCCCTTCACGAGTTCTTCGGCAGACATGACCGCCGCGGCAGGTTCGTGACGCAGGACCGTTTCCCGCGGAGCGGCCTGCCGAAAAAACGCCGCGAGGGGCAAATTCGGCGGCAAAGCCACCAGCAGAGGGCGAGTATCGGATCCGAGGCCGAGGGCCCACTCACTCCAATTTTGGAAAACAAAATACCCCCGCGAACGCGCCGGTTGGACGATGGCCTGCCAGCCAACCTGATGGGTGTAAATTGTGACGAACCACCCCACGTTGGCGGCGCAGAGGAGCACGACGGTCCACACCGCGAGCCGCAAGTAACCGCCAAGCTGTTCGATGCCCCACGCTGTCACTACCGCCATCCAAGGCGCCGCCAGCACAAAGTACCGATAACCGTACGGGTGCCATTGCTGCATCGCATGAAAAAAAACCAGAAACACGACCACTCCCCCACTCCACACCAGCACAAGCCTTGCCGCCGGTTCACGCCATTTTGCCGCCGCGATTCCCGCACCCATCAGAAATACCACGAACGGGAGCAGTCCAAAGGACGTGACGTCGGCATCCGGCCGGTCTCTCCTCAGAATCTGCTGCAGCGTCGTCTGGCGGTTGAGCGATTCAAAGGCATATTCATCCTGCGTTGGCAGCCTGACACTAAGCGCGAATCCGATTTGGCGCGCGGCCGCACGCAAGCCGGCGGGTTGTGAATTGGGATCGAAGAGCTGCACGAACGACGACGTTAGGTTCCAGCCCAGTTTTCGGACAAAATCACCTGCCGAACTCGCGCCGCGATGATGCATCCGCACGTAATCCTGCGGCCCAAAAATCCCGCCATACACCTTCCAATTGCGCAGAAAAATCAGGCCCGCAAAAAACACCACGGAAAGCGACGCAGCGAACACCGTTTGCCGCCAGCGACGCCACGGCAGCGGATGCTGCCAGGCCAGCCACGCCACCCAAACCAGCGCACCGGGCGCAAGATAAAAACAGGTGCCCTTCGCGCCCAACGCCAGACCTGCACCCACACCACCCAACATCGAACCCTGCCCGCGCTGCAGCATGCAATTCCAGAGGTAAAATGTCGTCGCGAACACGCCCGTGGTGAACAGGTCCGTGTGGGACGAAGTGAACTGGGGAACCACGTTGGCCATGCCCAAGAGCAAGGCGCCGGCCATCACAGCCGCGTTCCGACCAAGCCCCGTCTGCCGGGCCAGCCCGAGCGTCGCACCAAACGTCATTCCTCCCCCAATCGCCTGCGCCACGAGCATCAAATGATAACCCGTCCGCGCACCGGTCAAAAGCCAGGCCATCACCAAATCCGGTACGACCGGCATGTAGTTCAGACGCGGATCATCGGTCGCCAGCATGCGAATACGCCCGCTTTGCAGCCAGTCGCCAATGCGCGGCAGCCGATACGTCAGTCCATCATAGACCACCGGCTCCGCCCATGCGGCCAACACGAGCAGGACCCCCAGCGGGACAAGCACGCCGACCCCCAACCGCCAATCGCATTTTCCCCCAGAAAACAAATCCCAGATTTGGCCGCCGCACGTTCCTAGCGCCTTGCGATCGCCAGCGAGGTCTCGCCTCCGCCACACGAGCAACAGCCCAAGCACACCGGCATGAAAAGCGCAAAAACCCCGCGCACCCAACGCCCCAATCTCCCCCAGAACGACGCCCGCTCCCGCAACCAACGCCACAAACGCCAGCGACCAAGCCAGGCCCGCTTCGAGAACCCGCTGCGTCCCATGACCCGTGGCGCGCACCACCAGCCAGGCGGCGATGGCGGTCAGGATCGCATCGATGAAAAAGACTTCAAACAAGGGGATGGTTGTGCCGGCTAGGAGGCGAAAAGGGCGTGGCAGTGCAATATCTTTCGCGATCGGAACACGATCTCGGAAGAACCCCGCCACGAGCCGCGATTGATTTTCGCCGGCTCCGGGAAAGGGGACTGGATATTACCGCCAACCGGCGCACGAGAGCCGATGACAGTCACCTCCGATCAAACGATCGATTGAATCCCCGCGAACGCCAGCCGCTCCCACGAACTGCAACCGGGCCACGCAGCCGGACCACTTTTGCCCGCCCGACTGCGGCCTTGATCTCATACCGACGTCCCTGGCGATTTGGACTGTCAGCGCGAGAAGCGCAGCTCCGAAGCAACCCGACGGGATCGCCGCAACGCGCTTCGCGACGACAATGGTCTAGACCGGACCAACTCTTTGGAGTCACACCGGGATATAAATGGAACTCACCGCCCACCACGGCACCGACCCAATTTGTCCGGGAACTGCGGCTGCCTCCCATGGATTTGGGTCGATTCGTGTCCATTAATGATTTCCCCCCGACCTCGACCCGGGGGAAGGGAGCGGGCGATTGGGAAAATATCCGAATCGGCATTACGCCCCGGACCCGCCGGGAGCGCAACAGCGGTCATTTCCGAGCGCTCCGAATGCGGAGCGCACCCCTCACCAAGCCGACACGAGGTTTCGGCTACTTTGCCACGCCACCCAATCTCTCCATCCACCACCACACCGCCTCGAACTGCCGGGCCGAGTCACCCCCGAGATGCACCTCGAGGAGCGCACGATCCCGGTCTTTCGTGTAACGCGGCATGATCGTCGCCGGCGCAATCCGCTGCGGCCAGTGCATCCAGCGCTGGAAATAATCATACCGCAACCGCTCGCCCGCGAGTTGCAGGTTCGGCCCCTGGCCTTCAAATACCTGCAACGCCTTGCGCGCGCCCGAATCGTGGCACGCCACGCACGAGTAGCCGGTTTCACCCGCCAGCGTCGCGCCAATCTCAGCCAACCCTGCCTTGACTGCCGGCCCCGGCGTTAGTGCAGATACGCCTTGCTTTGCCGCCAATCCCGCAGCGAGATTCACCGCGCGGCTGGCAAACGCCGGCATCCGTGCCTCCTGCCAGGGACGGATCTTGTTCGGGTGTTGCCCGGCGAAGAGCTTTGTCAGCCAGGCAGCATCAAACTTTTCCCCGGCAAACGTGATGTCCGGCAATTTATTTTCCCCGCCGCCCGCGTGGCATTGCACGCAGTTGAGCGCCTTCACCTGACTCGCCGCATACTCCGCCGGCGCGAACCGCCGCAGCGACTGCAGCCCCACGTCGCGATCCGCGTTTCGCAGCGCGCCGAGCACCGCCACCTGCTCCGACGTGAAGCGGAAATCGGGCGCCCGGCCTCGACTCTCCGCCACGCAGCCCTTCGCACTCCAGTCGCTCCGGGATATGTCCTCCAAACTCGCTGCGACAGGGGTCGCGTTCGCCTTCGGCGCGTGGCAGGAGGCACACGAGGCCGCCACCAGCGCCCCGCCCGCCGCCGCATTACCGCCCTTCGCCGTGAGCGCCGCCGGCTGACGCGAACGCACATACGCTGCAATCCGACTAGATTCCTCGCGCGTCAGCCGCACGTCCGGAAACACCGTGTCAACGTGATGTCTCGTCGGATACTGCAGAAACTCAACGAGACCTCCGTCGGTGTGCTTGCGCCCCACCGTCAGCGGTTCGATCCAAAAACCGAGGTGCAGTTTCTCCACCAGAGCCGCGCCTTCCGCCACGACCTTCTTGTCGGAGGAAACCGGATCCGCCGACCACGCGGCGTCTTTTTTGCCTGCAAGGTGCGCGGCGACATCGGCCGCCTGATCGGCCCCGATCGTCGGGCAGAATCCCTGCGGGGACCGGACCCATTTTTCGATCCAGCCAGCCTCGACGCGATCGCCGATATTTTCGAAGTCGGGTGCCGTGACAAACAATTCCGGCGCGGCGTCGCGGGCCAATCCTCCCTTCGGCTGGTGGCACCTGATACATTGGGCCGCAGCGAAGAGTTCCCGCCCCGCGCGCACCTTGCCCCACGAGGCGATTTCCGCCCCGGGAATGAAGCGAAACACCGACGCCGGCACGGGCTCGACGCGAAATTGCGGACTGCTCCACATCAACCGTACCCTCGCCTCTCCTTTCGCCGGGCTGCGATAGCTGCAAAAAATCCCGTGCGGCCCCTTCGCGAGCGTCACGGGCAGCTTCGCCACCACCGGCAATTGTCCGCTGGCCACCGGCTTGCCGTCGATCGCCAGCGCCACTTCGCCGACACCCTCCAGCGAAAACGTGATTTCATCGCGCTCCGGCATCACCAGTGTGCCTTGAAACGCTGCACCGAAACTACCGGCCCTGGGCGTGACAAACACGGACGGCGACGCGCCCTCCGGCACGGTCAGCGCGAGTTGGTCGACGCGCAGCGTGTCGGTGATTTCCGCGTTGAAACTCAGCGCGAGCCCCGGGTCACCGACCGGCGCCGATTCAGTGACCTTGATGTCTTCCCAGCGCACTCCGGCGATTTTGAAATCGGGCGCGCATTGGTGGACGGTGTGGTAGATCGTCTCGCGCACCAAGCCGCCCTTGGTGTCGGTCAAATCGAGTTTCAGCTCCATCTGCATCGCGGTCGTCATCTTCGGCAGGTAGAGAAACACCGAGCGTCCGTCTTCGAGGAGCTTCGCGGCACCGACCTGCACGGTGTCGATCCTGTTGTGCGCGCCTTTCGAAGGTACCGTGATCGCCTTTTCCTCCGCGTCGTAGTCGCGCTGGTCGATCGAGAAGCGACCGGAACCATACTGCGGCCCCCAGACGTAGTTCCATTTGCTCACCGAATAGCGCGAGGGATCCTCGGCGGTCTTCGGGTCGAGCGGAGCGGAGAAACGCACCAACACGCCGTTCTGGTGGGCATGCAGCTCCATCGGCAACGGTGTGGTCACCCCCGTGTAACGCACCCGCTGAAACGCATCGCGACCGTTCGTCTGCCACCCGCGAAATCCCATCACGTACAGTTGACCGTTCTGGGGGTGAAACCGCGCCCGCATCACCGCCGCGCTCACATCGATGGGCAGGCGATAGACGCCGCCCTGCGTGACGCCGTTGACCTCCTCGCGCAGCACGCGAAACACGCTCGATTTGCCATAGGAGAGATGAATCATCTCCCCCGCGTGCCGCGGATCCCACTTCGTGTTCTCCGGCACCCAGGCCTGGCTGCCGCTCGAATTGTCCGCGTAGTAGGGAATCCAGCACAGCGGTCGGTCGTAGTCCTTCGGCGCTCCGGGCAACGCTCCCTCCCACGCGCTGCGGTCTCCCCACTTGCTCGGCACGACGCCGTTGAACGTCAACTGCCCGGGCTTTGTCCAAGAGATTTTGCACACCGGGACCCACGAGCCTTCGTTCTCGCCCGTCGTCACCACCCCGTCCGGACTCACGCCGAGACCGCCCGGCGCCCGGAAACCCCAGGCGACGACCTCAAGCTTTGAACCATCCTTGCTCACTTTCATCACCGTACCGTTGTGCGGTGTCCACGGCATGAAGCCCCGGCCGCCCCCGTTCACCGGCATCGCCTTGCTGAAATAGAAATTCCCTTCGCGGTCCGTCTCGAGGTCGAAACTGAATTCGTGAAAGCCCGAGGTGATCATCACGTCGTTGTTGAAGCATTCGTAGCTGTCCGCCTCCCCGTCGCCGTTGAGATCGCGCAGCCGCGTGATCTGGTCGCGGCCCTGCGTATAGATGACGCCGTCGACGATTTTGAGCCCGAGCGTCTGGAACATCCCGCTCGCGAACCGCCGCCAGGTCACCTTCGACAAATCGCCGTCGATGCCATCTGCAATCCACACGTCGCCGTTCCACGTCGACGCCGCGATCCGTTTTCCGTCGGGGAAGAAATCAAACCCACCGAACCGCGGCGGAGATTTCCACGGGTTATCCGCGGGCAGCGGAATCACGTCGACCGCGTAGGTCTTCTTCGCCGCATCGGGATCGAGCTGGCCCTTCACGGCGAACGTCTGCGGAAACAACCCGTGGCCGCCGCGCGTGAACGCCGCCAAATCTTCCGCCGGCGAAACGGCCGACGACTCCAAGGTGCGTTCGCCAACGACGATCTTGCAACGCGAGGCCGGGGTGCCCTTGGCAATCGCCAGCGTGATGCGGCCGTCCGCGCCGGTCTTGAGGGTGATTCCCACCGGTGCACCGACGAGGTACACCCGCGCCCCGGCTTTGTCCCCTGTCACCGTTCCACCACGCACGAGCAACTCCATGTCCGACTCCGTAACGGCTTCCAGATTCACCGTACGCGTGATGGCGCGAACGCCGCCGACCGTTTCGACCGAGGGAAGCTCCAGCACGTTCACGCCACCGATCATGTACTGAACGACGACTTGGTTGCCGTGTCGGAACAACCCGCGGTATCGGCCTGCGGTTCGCGGCAGCGGCCCGGCCTTGATTTCGCGCGTGTCCGCCCAGCTGCCATTCACGGCGAAGCCCAACCCCGTCGGGTTTTGGAAAAAGAAAGGAGTGTCACCCGTCGGATAATGCGAGTTGCCGCCATGGGCGCCGTCCCAGTTCGTCCCCGCGAGCGCCACTACCCCGTCGAACCCCGCCCGCCAGCACAGCAATTCCGTGTCGAACACCACCGAGGCGTTGCCCGCGACGCCGAGCTTGATGGCGAGGCCCTTGAGCGCCGTCACTTCGCCCTTCGGGCCGGAAGTGATCGTGTCCGCAATGAATGGACCAGTGTCGATTTCGTTCCACCACTGTCCGGCGGACGATTTGGCCTGCTTGGCCTTTCCGCCTCCTCCGGCCTGCTTCTTGGGGGCACCCGCGTCGGCCGCGCAGGTCGAAGAGAGCAGCGCGGGAAGTGAGAGTGCGAGCAGGAACAGAGGCAGGGGCGGGAGGCGCATGTGGGTCCGCGATGCTTCACGTCCCTTCCCGCTGGACAAGCCAAACCGGGGAGCGCGCTCGCACAGCAACGTTGCATTCCTCTCCCGCGTGCCACGCAATGTCCATCCCCTCTCCACGCGAATGATCCGATTCCTCCTCGTCTTCCTCTGCGGACTCAGCATCGGCGGATTTCGTCCCGCACTCGCCGCCCCCGCCACCCGCCCCAACATCGTCCTCATCATCACCGACGATCAGGGCTACGGTGATTCCACCGCCTACTGGAACACTGATTTGCAGACGCCGTTCATGGACGAAATCGGCCGCGCCGGAATCCGCTTCACCCAATTCCGGGTCAACCCGCTCTGCGCCCCCACCCGCGCCTCCGTCATGACCGGCCTCTACTCGCTGGAAACGGGGATGTGGCGCGGCCCGAGCGAAAACGTCGGTGACGACGCGGCGAGCAAAACGAAAAAGGCCGAGAAGGCCGGCAAGCGCGCCGCCAAAAAAGCGGCCAAAACCGGCGCCGCGCCCAAAGCCACCCCGGCGGACAAAGAAGATGACGAAGACCCGACGGCAAACGAGCGCCGCATCCGCGACGAATTTCAACTGCTCCCGCAATACCTGAAAGCGACGGGCTACGCGACGGGTGCCTTCGGCAAGTGGCATCTCGGCGCCGATGCGAAGAGCGTGCCGAACGCCCGCGGCTTCGACGAGTTCGTCGGTTTCCTCGGCGGCGCGCATCCCTACGCCCTCGGCCGGAACTCCCGTGTCCAGCACAACGGCAAGCCACTCACAGACCCGATCCCGCCTTTCACCACCGATCTCTTCGCCGACCGCGCCATCGCGTTTATCAAGGCGAACCGCGGCAATCCCTTTTTCTGCTACGTTCCCTTCAACGCCGTCCACGGTCCGATGCGGCGCGAGGGCGTCGACCACGATTCCGCCAAGCCCGAGTGGCTTGAGTTCTACGAGAAACGCGGCGTGCCCCAACCACGACGCGATTACGATGCCGTCATGACCCACGCCGACAGCCGGATCGGCGATATCCTGAAAACACTGCGCGAACTCGGCCTGGAAAAGAACACGCTCGTCATCGTCCATTCCGACAACGGCGGCATCCTTCACACCTACCCGTCGAACAACGGCCCGCTCCGCGGCGGCAAGGGCGACACCTACGAGGGGGGCATCCGCGTGCCCGCGATGATGCAATGGCCAGGCGTGATTCCACCCGGCACGGTCTCGGCCGCCGACGCCGCGCACTTCGATATTTTCGCCACCATCCTCGATGCCGCCGGCCTGCCTGTCCCCGCCAAGAACGGCCGATATCCCGTCCACGGCGTGAGCCTGCTGCCTCTCGCCAAATCACGCGGGCAAATCCCCCTGCCCGACCGCTTCTTGTTTTGGGATCTCTATGGCGACTGCGGAGCGCTGCACGGAAACTGGAAACTCGTCGGGCAAATTTCCAACCATCACGGCCGCTTCGACCGGGCGAGCGACGAGGCCGCAAAAGCCAAATTCGAGTTGTACGATTTGCAGAACGACCTGGGCGAAAAGACCGACCTCGCGGCCAAATTCCCCGCGATCTACGACGAGCTTAAGAAACGCCACCTTGAGTGGCTGCGGGCGTTTGCGAAGTAGGATCGATTTTCTTCGCCCCTTCGCACGACCTTCGTTTCAGTCACCCTCTCCTCCTTCACTCCATGAACCCCGTCACCCGTCGCGATTTCATCAAACTCTCCGCTGCCGCCGGCGTTGCCGCCGCGATTGCGCCCCACGCCGCCACCGCCGCCCCGGCCACCGGCGAAAATCCCTTCAAACGCGCGGGCAAACCGAAACTGCTGCTGAGCCTCGCGGCCTATTCCTTCCGCGAGAACTTCCCGGTGATGCGCGGCAAGCCGAACACCAAGGTGCCGGCCGGCAAGGCGACCGACATGTACCAGTTCATCGACTACTGCGCCGCTCACGGCTGCGACGGGGCGGAAATCACGAGCTACTTCTTCGCGGAGGATACCGACGCCTACATGATCAGCCTGCGCCGGCACGCGTTTCTCCGCGGCATCGCGATCAGCGGCACCGCCATCGGCAACAATTTTTCTTTGCCCAGCGGCCCGAAGCTCGACGCGGAAATCGCCGCGACGAAGCGCTGGATCGACTGCGCGCTCCTGATGGGCGCCCAGCACATCCGCGTCTTCGCCGGCAACGTTCCGAAGGATGCGCCGAAGGACTTTACCCGTGCCGTCGCCGACAAGCAGGTCATCCGCTGCCTGGAGGAATGCTGCGACTACGCCGGCAAGAAGGGCGTCTTCCTCGGACTCGAAAACCACGACTCCATCGGGACCGCCGCCGCCCTGCTCCCGATGGTCAAGGCCGTGAAGAGTCCGTGGATCGGCATCAATCTCGACTCGGGAAACTTCCACACGCCCGATCCCTACAAGGATTTCGCCGAGTGCGTGCCGTACGCGCTCAACGTCCAGTTCAAGACCGAGGTCGACGCCGGCGCGAAACAGAAGAAGCCCGCCGACTTCAAACGCTTCGCCAAGATTCTCCGCGATGGCGGCTACCAGGGCTGGGGCGCCCTCGAATACGAAGGCAAGGAAGACTCCGCCACCGCCGTGCCGCGTCACCTGCAGGAGATGAGAACGATCTTCGGGTGACGGTTAGCAGAGCAGAAGTTCAGTCGAGAGCTGAGAGCAAATCCCTCCGGAGGCCGCCAAGCCAAACGGCGAACTTCGACTCCAGGTCGGATAAAGAGCCCCTCTGCTCCGGAGATTGGACTCTCAGCTCTTGGCTCTGAGCTCTCGGCTGTATCGTAGCCTCACAGCGTCCCGCGCAGTCCAAACGTCCACGCCGATCCGTAGTCCACACGCTGGCGGAACTTCGCATAATCCGGCGTGTTCGGTCCGTAGATCTTGGAGTCCTCGGGCTGGTCGCCGATGTTGCGCATGCTGCCGAAGAGCGTGAAGCGCCGACTGAGATTGTAGTCGAGCGTGACGTCGCGATACAACCGCTTGGAACCCCAATTGTAGGTTCCGGGCTCGATGCTGTTGGCCGACGCGGCGATCAGGGCGCGCCGCTGGGGGATGCGGTAGTTCCAGTTCATTCGAAGGGTGAACTTCGGTCGCGTCAGGCTGAACCCCCAGCTCCCGTTCTGCCGGACGAAACTGAAATTATTGGTGATGCCATCGGGACCGCGCTGCGAACTGGCATTGGCAAAAACCTGCACGCCCCGGGCCCAATTCGGCAGAAACGTGAGGGTTTGCTTGTAGTCGACGTCGAATCCGGTCATCCGAAGCTGACCCGGGAGGTTGAAATTCGTCGTGACATCGTAGGGATCGTAAATCGACGGATCGAGGTTGTAGAGGCCGAGAAATTCGGGCGTGGCGTTGAAGCGCGTACTGCCGAAGAAATCGCGGAAGTCCCGGCGAAACGCGCCGACGTTGATGGCGCCCACGCCCTCAAAATAGTACTCAAGCCGCAACTTGATGCTCTTGGCCGACCAGGCCTTGATCGCCGCGTTGTTGACGCTGATGACGGTATTCGGGGTCACGACCGCACTCGTGTCCGGCAACGTGAGGCCACCGGAATATTGATTGAAGTCCGGACGGCCGACCGACTCGTAGTAGGCAGCCCGGACGATGAGGTTATCGCGGACGTTGTAGCTGGCGTTGAGGCTCGGGAAGAGCCGGAGGTATTCCTTGCTCGTGTGCTGGCCACGGTCGAGGAAGGTGAGTTGCGAGACCCCAAGCGCATTGGTCGTGGGCAGAATCGTCAGCGGGCGGTTGTTGGTCCCGAGCACAAATTTACCCGAGGCGTCCTTCTGAAAATTTCGGGTCGGGTCCGTCAGCGGACCCTCGGCGCGCACGTTCGTCTGCTCCGCGCGGACGCCGCCGACCAACTGGAGCCGGCGATCGAAAAAGGCGACGTCCCCGCGGAAATAGGTGGATGAGATGATCTCCCGCGCCCACTTGGAGTTACTGACGCCGTTACGGTAGGTGGTATTCGCGTCGGAGGTGAAGTACTCCGGGTGCGCCTTGTAGGCCTGATAATAGAGGTCGTTGCTGATCCATTGGATTTTCGGGAATCCGTATGAGCCCACCCGCTGTGAAAATACCTCGTCGAGGAACGGTCCGGCATTGTCGTCGCCGTTAATCGGCGCGCCGGTGGCGAAGCTGTTGATCCTGTCTTTCCCGACGTAGGTGAACGTCTCGGTCGGGGCGCGGAGGTCGCGTTCGTTGCTCTTGATTTCGGCGCCGACCTTGAGGGAAACCGGCAGGCCGCGAACGTCCAGATCACGCCGGAGGTTGGTGTTGACGCTCCGCTTCACGTCAAACGAGTCGCGGCTGATGTTGTTGGAGGTGTCGATGGAATAGCTGGAGAGCTTGTACGGATCGACGTCGCGGCCCAAGCCGTCCCGGACCGAGATCGTGTTGGGCCGGAGATAAAAGATATCAGCGAAGCTCACGAGCACGCCCGTGCGCCGGGCCTGAGAGGCGCCAAAGAAACCCTTGTCAACATTGCGGGTAAAAAGGCTGGCGCGTGAAAAGCCCGCGCCCAAGTCCATCTTCCACACCGGGCCGTCGTGGCGCCAGACGAACGTGGGTGTCACCGTGGTTCCATACCACGTCTGTGCCGCGCCGTTGATGCGCGTCTCACCGAACCCACCCGGACTCGCAAAGCCACCCGCGGTGCCCGTGGTGCCGGGCGTGCCAGACGTGAAGGTCGGGCCCCACGCACCAGGGGCCACCCGGTTGATGAAGAAGGAGAGCGTGCGGTTGTTGTGCACGACGCCAATCCAAGTGTATTGAAACGAGAGCGAGAGCGTGTCGTTGCGTGAGAGCTTGTAGTCCATCGTGAGGCCGGCGGAGTCAGCGCGGTTGCCGCGCGTGCTGTCGCGAACCGCAAAGTCGGTGAGATAGGGACGATCCGGGGTCGTGGCCGGAAGCCCTGTGAGCGCCGTGGCGGCGACATTCGTCGCCTGACCGTTCCCACGCCAGGTGCTGACCGCGACGTCTTCGTAGCTGTATTGGTCAACGTGGTTGCCGGAAACGGTGAAACCGAAGCGTTTGTTGACGGGAACGATCGAGGAAAAATTGAAACCGGGCGTCACCTTGCGAGTCGGCTCGTTGAGCGGGCCACCGGTCTTGTTGAAATGGCGATCGCCGTCCTTGAGGGTGAGAAACACACTCGCGGTGTGACTGGGCCGTGACCGCTCGAACGCGGAGCGCGGCACCATGTTGACGGAACCGGCGAGGGCCGAGCCGCTGGTCTCCGGCGTCGGCGCGTGGCGGACCTCGATGCGGGAGATGCTGTTGACGGAAAACTGATCCAGGTTGGTGACCCGCGAGGTGCCATTGCCGGCCGCACTTGCGAGGTCGAAACCGCCGACCGTGATAGGGACATTCGTGGCCGGCACGCCGTTCATCGAGACGGTGCGCGCCTCGCCGGCGCTGTAGTCGAGCGTGATACCGGGGAGAAATTTCAGCACCTCGCCCGGCGTGCCGTCGACGACCGTGCCGAACTCGTCCGCCGCGACGACGTTCATGATACTCCGGGCAAACCGCTGTTCGTTGATCGCAATGGCTGCACCATCCATGTCCTTCGAGGTGGAAACGACGAACTGGTCCAGTTTTATCGCGGGGTCACCTGCCGCGGCCTTTTTCGAAGTTGAAGGCGAACCCGCCATCATCACGTCGTGTTGCACCGTCTGGCCCGCCGCGACCGTGATCGGCTTCGTCTGCGTGGCCAGGCCGGTGAAAAACACCTTCACGCTCACGGTGCCGGCCGGAACCGCAGTGAAACGATACAACCCGCCAGCCTCGGTGAACGCTTCCAGCGTCGTCCCCTCGATCGTCACGCGGGCGTTTTCCAGGTACTCTCCGCGCGCCGCATCAAACACCCGGCCCTCGATCGTGCCGGTCGAGGTGCTTTGCGCGGAGGCGGACGAGGTCAGGCTGAACATGCTCGCGAGCGCGAGCAGCACCCGAAAGCGTGAGACGAAAATCGAAATACAGCGGAGGAGGCGCATGACGGAGCGGGGTTGGTCGGAAAGGTGTGACAGACACGCGGACAGAACGCGCTGCGACGCGCCGCGACAAGGTTTTATCGTCGGCTCCGAAGAGCGCGGGCGGCCCGCCCGCTTCGGCCTCAAACGGCGGGCGCGCCGCCTGCGTTCCCCGGCCCTACCCGCCCATCTCAAACCGATAGCCCACGTCGCGAATCGTCTGGATGAAACGCGGCCGCTCAGGGTGCGGCTCGATCTTATTCCGCAGCGTGTTGATGCAGCGGTCGACGCTGCGGTCGGTCACGATCAGATCGCCGCCCCACACGGCGTCGAGAATCTGATCCCGCGTGAACGCGCGTCCCGGGTGGCGCACAAAGTGGTCGAGCAGTCCGTATTCCTTTGGCGTCAGTTCAACCGGCTTTCCGCCGCGCAACAATCGGTGCGACCGGACGTCAAGTTGGCAGTCGCCAAACGCAAACGTCTCGGCCGGTGGCGCCCGATGGCGGCGCAGGCACGCATTGGCGCGGGCGAGCAACACATCCACGCTGAACGGCTTGGGCACATAGTCGTCGGCTCCGAGGTTGAGCCCAAGCACGACATCCGACTCCTGGCTCTTGGCTGTGAGCATGATGACCGGCGTGGTGAAGCCTTCCTTCCGAATGCGGCGGCAGACATCAAAGCCGTTCACCCGTGGGAGCATGATATCGAGGAGAATCAGGTCGGGTTTGAAATCGAACACCGCCTGCGTCCCGGCGGCACCGTCCGACGCGACGCGCACCTCACAGCCGCTGAATTCGAAGTTGTCCTTCAGCACCCGCTGCATCGTCGGGTCGTCCTCGATGATTAAGATTTTGTCGCGGGTCATGAGATGCGTGTTTCGAAAGAGGAAACCGCTAATCTTCGCTAATCTTTTCGGAGCAACCGGGCGAGGTCGGAGCGTGCGTGCCTCGCCTAATCGGCGAAGCCTGGGCGCGGTTTGTAGCTTTCATTAGCGGAGATTTGCGGCGATTAGCGGTTAAACCGTTTTGTGGACTTGATTCGCCCGCGGGATTCCCACCCGAAACGTGCTCCCCTTGCCCTGCTCGCTCCGCACCTCCATGGCACCGTCATGGGCATCGACGATGGACTTCACAATGCTCAGGCCGAGCCCGCAGCCACCGCGTTGGCGCGTCAGGCTTTGGTCCACCTGATAAAATCGGTCGAAGATTTTTTTGCTCTCGACGGGAGCAAGCCCGATGCCGTTGTCCTCAACCTCAAACCAAACATCGCGCTCGTCGGCGCGCGCCCGGAGGGTAATCCGTTTGTCGCCGTTCGTATACTTGCAGGCGTTGTCGAGCAGGTTAATCAATACCGTACCAAGCGCCTCGGCGTCGCCGCGAATCAGCGGCAGGTCGGCGGATGCCTCGAACTCGAACCGGCACCGCGGCGCCTCCAACTTGTCCTTCAGCACGTCCACCGCGTCGTGCATCACCGTCCCGGGAGAAAGCGCTTCGAACTGAAACCGCTGCTGACCGCGCTCCATCCGGGAAAAGGCGAGGAAGTTTTCGATGAGATGACTGAGCCGCACGTTCTCCTTCGCGATCAGCTGCAGGTACTCCTGGAGTTGCCTCTCATTGCGAAATCGCCCCGCCACCAGCGTATCGACCAGCGCGCGCATCGAGGCGAGCAGCGTCTTCAGTTCGTGCGACACGGTGGAGACGAGTTCGTTCTTCAACCGTGCGAGTCGCATCTGTGCCGATACGAAGCGTGCCACCATTAGCGCCAGAACCGCGACGATTAACACGACAAGAAAACCGATCCAGAGGTAGATCCGCGACTGCCGCTCGGACGCAGCCGCCAGCGGATCGACCCCGTTGAAACTCAGTGCCAGGCGCCAACCCGGGAGCAACTCGCCCGCCTCGAGCGACGGCAAGCGAGTGCCCGCCGCCGGTGATTCACCGGGCGCGAGCACCGTCACGCTGGCGCCGGGCAGCGCGAGTTCCCCAACGGTCCTTGCGAGTTCCGCGCGCAGCCGCCCCTCGCGAAATAGCGCGACCACGGTTCCGTTGGCCGAAGGCAGTCGCCACACGTTTGGGAGCGCGGCGCGATTTAGTTTTGCCTCAGTCGAAGCGACCGGATCGTGTTCCAAATAGTCAGCGGCCAAGTTCTCGGCCTCGAGGGTGGAAAAGACCGCGGCACCGGGCGCCAGCACGATCACTTCGTGCATGAGAAACCGTCGCTGGGCGGAAGACAGGGCGACATCAGTGTAGTCGTTCAACCGCGTCACCAGATTCATGCGGATTTGCTGCCTTGCGTCCGACGACTTCCCCAATTTCAGCAGCAACAGCTGGGCGTTGGGCACAATCAGCGTGCCCGGTGCGCTGCTGGCATTGCGCCATCGCGCATCACTGACGAGTTCCGTGAGCGTCGCGAGCGCCTGCTCCTTTTCGCCCGATTGCAGCTGCTTGGCGGCTTTCGTCTGCAGCGCCCGAGCCCGATTGGCATTCTCGTCCGCCGGCGTTTCACCGTTCGACGTCGTCGGATAGGTCAGTTTTCCGCCGACGTCGTAGAGCACCACGCTGTCCGCCCCGCCGGCGCGAATGATCGCGGCAAATTTTTCAGCTGGGGCAACAGAGCTGACGGTCTGCAGCGCGGACTGGCGTGCCTGCCAGAACGCCGTGACTTGCCGCTGCGCCGATGTGAGATGGTTGAGATAGACGCCGGCAAGCCGCTCATGCACCGCGAGCCGCTCATTGCGCATCGCCACCGACATGAACCACAGCACGGCCACCGCCGGGACAAGAGCAACGAGCACCAGTGCCGCAATCAGCGGTGCTGGACCTTGGTGCGCGAGGAAAGAAGTTCGCGTCGGGAGTTTCAATTATCGCTGATCGCTGACCGACTTCGGTAGCTGGAACGATTCGACGATGTTTTCGAAGGCCCGCCGTGTGCTGGCGATATTGGCCTCCGGAGTTCGCAGGGTGATGTGACCATGGGCATTTTCACTGTAAACTTGCACGGCAAATTCGACCCACTTCTCTTCTTTCCTGGAATATGTGCTGGTCCAGGTTAGCGCTTTGCACCCGCCGACGACCCGCGACACAGGGCCGGCGGGGTCACGTTTGTAATCCTTCAATTCCTGTGCCCAATGCTCCAAACGCTCCGCGGTTCCACGAAGCCACGCGTCAACGTCGCCCGGCGCTGGTTTCTTCGGCCCAAACACGTGCGCACCAGGTCCAAAATCGACCGGCCCTTCGATCCAAGGCGTCGTCCGATAGTATCCCATAATAATTACGGAATTCTTGTCTCCGTTTGAGCTCAGGCGGATCACGTTTCCACCTTCGCCGATGCGAAGAGCACTAGCGATCTTCCATCCGATTGGAAGGATGGTGGATAACCCAAACTTCCGATCGACCAACGAACGATCGGGGCCAACCACCAACTCGTCCGGGGGGATTTCCGCTTGGTTCAATGCCGGAGCCTTGGCGGACGGTTTGTTCGAGAGAAAACCTTCCATCACCCACAATTCACTGGGTGTGAGACCGGAAAGTAACCTTTGGATTCAAGCGGCGGTTTTCTCGCCCAGGTAGCCGGATTGAAAAACGAGATCCCAGCACAAGTCCCAGTGCTGACTCATGAGGATACACCGCAAGTCCAGGACGCTCTGCGCCCCGGCCTCC
>CANJIU010000143.1 GCA_947474365.1 Opitutia bacterium
ACGTTCGGAGGACCGCCAAGCCGGTCCTCCGAACGTTCCTGAGCTTCGAGGGGAGGCTCGCCTGAGATGATACTACAAGAGACAATCGCTTCGTTATACATGGTGCTTTCCTTCAGATGAGATCTTCGAACTCATCCTTGAGCGCGCCCAGTTTAACCGCTTCGTCCACCGGACGCTCGCCGACCGGAACGTCGCCTGATTGATTGCCTGCCGCCCCCTATGAATCGTCGCCACTTCCTCGCTTCCGCTGCCGCGACTGCCGCTACCGCAGTTGCCCTTCGCCCGTCGATCTTCGCCGCTGCCACCAAATCCGGTCGCCCGCCTCGCATTCTGCTCCGCAGTTCCTGGCAGAGCGTAAACATCGGCGACATCGGCCATACGCCCGGCGCGCTGTCGCTCCTGTGGAAACATTTTCCCGAGGTGGAAATCACCCTCTGGCCCGGCGAGCTCGGCCATGGTTCACGCGATTTGCTCACGAAGGGCTATCCGCGCCTGAAGATCGCCGAGGGCAGCGTCGGCGCTGATGGCAAGCCCACCAAACCCGATCTTGTGAAGGCGTGGGACGAGGCGGACCTCTATCTCAGTGGTTCCGGTTCCGGCTTCCCCGCCGCCAATCACGCGGTCGCGTTTCAGAAGGCCACGGGAAAACCCGTCGGCGTCTTCGGCGTCAGCAACGATCCCATCTCCGGCATCAGCAAGGGGCGCGATCCCGAGGGCGGCACGCTCGTGAGCCTCCGCGAGCGCGCGCTCAAACTGCCGCCGACCCATCTCTCGACCGACCTCCGTTATATCATGGACCGCGCGGCGTTCTTCTTTTGCCGCGACACCATCACGCGCGATTACCTCAAGGCGCAGGGCGTGAAGTCACCGATCGTCGAATTCGGGCCCGATGCCCAGCTCGGCATGCATCTGCGCGACGACGCGAAAGGTTTCGCGTACCTGCAGGCCAACGGCCTCGTCGAAGGCAAGTTCATCTGCGTGATCCCGCGGCTGCGTTATACGCCGTACTATCGGATAAAATCCGGGGTAAAGCGCACGCCCGACGACGACGTCAAGGACGCGATCAACAACCGCACGACGAAACAGGATCACGACAAGCTCCGTGAGATGATCGTCTCCTATGTGCGCGCCACCGGCAACAAGGTCATGGCCTGTGCCGAGATGACTTACCAAGTGCAGATGGCGAAGGAGGAACTCGTCGATCCGCTTCCGGCCGACGTGAAGAAAAACGTCGTCTGGCGCGACACGTACTGGCTGCCGGATGAGGCGGCGTCGATTTACGCGAAGGCGCAGTGCGTCGTCAGCGTCGAATGTCATTCGCCGCTCATCGCGCTGCACAGTGGCACGCCGACATTTTATGTCCGCCAGCCGACGGATACCTGCAAGGGCCAGATGTACCGGGACATTGGCGCCGACGACTGGTTTTTCGAGGTGGATGAGACGAGCGGCGCGCAATTGTGGTCACGCCTCGAGGCGACTCACAAAAAACCCGCCGCCGCCCGCGCGAAGGTGCAGACGATTATGGCCGGCGTGGAACGGCTTCAGAAGCGGATGGTCGACGCGGCCCGCGAGGCGATCGCGAGGGCAGGGTGAATGTCGTCTTGAACCGCCGGATCGACCCACTCGCTCCGGCCACCTCCATATGAAATCCCGCCGTCTCAGCTCCCTTGTTTGCATCGCGATCCTGGGGGTGCTCGCCTTCGGATCGTCGTTTGCCTCCGCGCGCACGCTGCGGCTGTTCACCGTCGGCAACAGCTTTTCGGAGAACGCCACCCGCTGCCTGCCGCAGCTCGCGCACGCGGGTGGACACGAGCTGATCATCGGCAAGGCGATCAAGGGCGGCTGCTCTTTTCAGCAACATTGGGAGGCCGTCGAAGCGTGGCGGGCCAATCCCGACGATCCCAAGGCGAAGATTTACCGCGATAAATCGCTGCACGAACACCTCGGTGCCACAGCCTGGGACATCATCACCGTCCAACAATATTCCCTCCATTCGAGCGATGTGACCACGTACCGGCCGTTCGCCCCGCAGCTTGTCGCGCACCTCCGCTTGCTCCGGCCCGACGCCGAGATCGTACTGCATCAGACTTGGGCTTACCGGGTCGATGCGGACAAATTCGGAGTGGTCGCGCCCAAGCAGAATTCGACCAGCCAGCGCGAAATGTATGTCCGTTCGCGCGCGGCGTATTGGGAAATCGCCGCTGAGCTCGGACTGCGCGTCATCCCGACCGGTGACGCCATGTGGCGCGTGGACTCCGACCCCACCTGGGGCTTCAGCCGCGACGAGACCTTCGAGCCGAAGACGGCGGCTTATCCGGCCTTGCCGAATCAGATTCACTCGCTGCACGTCGGCTATCGCTGGAGTCCGGCGCATAAACTCACGAAGGATGCGAATCATGCCAACGCCGCCGGCGAGTATCTCGGTGCGCTCGTGTGGTACGGTTTTTTGTTCGGCGAATCGCCCGAGAAGCTGGCGTTCGTGCCCGCCGGAGTGGACGCCGCGTTTGCCGCGCATCTCCGGAAAGTCGCGTGGCAGATCGTGCAGGAAACCGCACCCGCCAGCGCTGTACTCCGCCGGGCCAGCCCTTCGCACCTTCGGAAGTAGGTCGAATTCCGCCGGGCCGCGCTCAGCGCTCCGTGCCCGACAGGTCCGCGACCCAGCCCGGCAGATGGCCGCTGAAGTACGCGGCCGGTGCGGCTACCGATGTCATGATGCCAAGTTGGGAGTACGTTTTCTTTCCCGGCGACGCGATCCGCAGCGGATCTTCGATCGCTCCGAACAGCATGTACCAGTGGCGCTGGTGCCAGACGAAGGTGCCGTCAAAATGGGCGGGGAGGTACATCAGCACGGACCACTCCGGCCACGTTGTGGGGTTGGCCCAGATCGCTTCCGCATCGGCGGTGCACGTGACAAGTCCCTTGAAGATCTCCCCGTCCACCGGGATTGCACGGCTCGCATCGTTTTCGTAGTGATAGGGCCGCGACGCGGCGATCCACGTGATATGGCCGCGATGGTAGACGATCGTGCTGGAGTTCGATCCGATGGTTTTTCCGGTGGCGTGCGGACCATCCCAGTCGAGAAGATTGGTCGAACGGTAGGCGGGATTTTCCCCGGTCGAGCGACGACCGATCATGATCCAGCGTGGCGTGTCGCCCAGTTGCACGACGGACACTTCGCCACCAGGACTGTCGAAAAGGTGTCGGTCGCGCCACGTCCGCCCATTGTCGGTGGTGTAGACGGCGTGCATGCCCGGGCCGTGACAGAACAGGACGTAGCCGTCCGTGTCGTGACCGCCGACGGAGGCGGGAAATCGGTTGAAGGTGAAACCGGGCGACATCGGGCCGGCGACATGGTGGAGCACCTGGGAGGTCCACGTCCTGCCGCGGTCGTCGGAGAACATGAAGAACGGTTTCAGCGTGATTCCCTTTTTCCGATCCGAGGAATCGCGTCGGGAGCCGAAGACCCCGATGCGTCCTTTGCCCATGAGACGCGCGCGAATATCGGTGCCGGTGATCCCGTGATCTTCGCGGTAGATGGTGCGGATGTGCTCGATCGTCTGACCGCCGTTGCGAGACTCGCCCATCCTCACCAGCGAATCAGGATCGCTGGCGCCGTGGATCGCTGCTTCCCGCCAGAAGAAGAGCCAGCGATCACCAAGGATGACGAGACCGCTGCCGCGGCTGCGGTGTTTCTTGTGATCGGTGACGAGTGTGAGACGGGGATACGGCCAGAACGGGTGGGCGCGGGGCAGGGTGCCGTCGTCGATGGTGCCACTCGCTGCCGGCGACGTTGGCGCGGGAACCGGAGTGGGATTAGCCGCGGCGAATCCGGCAGTGGTGGATACTCCCGCAACAAGGGATGACTGCAGAAACTGGCGGCGGGGAATCCCGGTCGTGGCGGCGGCGGAAGGCGCTTTGGTCTTCATCAGGAAAGGGCGGCGACGAACTAACGCGTACGGTCGGACTTCTCCGGAGACTTCTTTTCCGACGGACCGAGCCGGTCGTCCGCGGGCGCCGGATCGGTGATGCGTTGCACCATGAAAGCGCCGGTCTGTTGATCCGCCACGACGCGTAGCTGGGTGTCGGCGACCAGACGCTCGATCGCCTCGCGGGCGGTGAAACGTCCGTTCACGGGATTGGTGCGCACCCCTTTGACCTGGTTGAGGAGAAAGATCACCTGCTCGCCTGACTGGTCGGCGAATTTGTGTAGCGCCAGTACGGCGTCACCGCCCGGCAGCGCGTAGTTTTTTCGCCGATTCTCCGCCGCGTCGGACGCCGCGCTGCCCACGAGCCACAAGACCATCGCGAGCAGCCGACCGATCATCCGGTTCGGATGGCGGCGGGTGGCGGAATGAACGGGTGAGAGCATTGGGTGTCGGGACGCGCCGGGAACGCGGGCGTGGTTTGCCCTCCTGTTCAGACGTACGATTTCTTCCGGGGAACTACGGCCGGGACGAAGATTCGCGCGGGCGCGCGCCCCGTCAGCGCTTGGTCGCCCGACGTAGCACGATCCGATTGGGCTCGGATCGCTCGACTGTCACTTCGTTGGCTGAGGCCAGCAAGCGCACGAAAGCCTCGACGTTTTCGGGTCGAAAACTACCGCCCACCGGTATGTTCCCCAGTTCGGCGTCGGCCAGGATGATTTGCAGATGGTTCCGTTGATTGAACTGACGCGCCACGTCCGCGAGGGTGGAATTGAGGAAATGCAATTGCGGGCTTTGCCAGGCGAGGGCGGCGCGCACGTCGTCGAGCGAAACCCGCTCAATCGAGAGTGGGAGTGCCCGATCGGGCGCGAGTGACGTCGCATCCGCGAGCACCGCGCGTTCGCCGGCGTCCAGAGTGGGGGCGTCTTTCCCGGGTTCCCCTATTGCGGCGGCGGCCAACTTGACACGGCCGTGCGTGACGAGGACTTCGACGGCGTGATTGGCTGTGCGCACATTGAATTCCGTACCGACGGCCCTGACCTGCAGGCCGTTTGTCTCGACATCGAATGGGCGCCGCGTCTCGTGGGCGACGGTGAAATGTCCTTCGCCCCTCAGCAGCACGACGAGGCGTCGATCGCGGGAGAATCTGACGCGCACCTCGGTGTTCGCGTTCAACGTCATGACAGATCCGTCCGGCAGCGGCACCCGGTTGAAACCGCCGGACTCGGTCACGTAGTGAGCGACGTCATATCCGAAAAAACCACGGAAACGGTCGGACCACAGGAACGCGGCGGCGAGCATGACGAACGCCGCCGCCGCGGCCATCGCGGCGGGCCGTAGGACGGGCAGGGTACGGCGGTGCGGGGTCGGGGCCAGCAGCTCTGGGTCCGGATGCACCTGGGCACCGGGCCGGTAATTGCGCAGGCGCAACAGCTCGCCCCAGGCGGCGCGGAGTTGTTCGACGGCGGCGGCGTGCCGCGGATCCTCCTCAAGCCATTGCCGGAACGCGGTGGCGTGTTCCGGGCTGAGACCGGATTCCTCCTCGATGAGCCAGGCAGCGGCCTTCGACTCGATCGCGTCGTTCTCGCTCCGCGGGTCGTTTGCCATCGGGTTCATCGGTTCGTTTTCGGGGTCCGGCCGACCGGCGCGGGCGTGAGACCGCGCTCCTGAAAGTGTTGCGCGCAGCGGCGGAGACCCTTCGCGAGCTGGGCTTTCGCGGTGCATTCGGAGATGCCGAGGCGCTGGCCGATTTCCTTGGCGGGCATGCCGTAGATCACGCGCAACGTCACTGCTTGCCGGCAGCGTGTGGGCAGGCACTTGATCGCTTCCGCCAGCATGGCGAGTTCCTGCTGGTGATTGAGCGCGTCGCCGGCGTCCGGCTCGTCACCCGCGAGCGACCATTCCTTGAAATCGCCCACGTTTTCAAACGCGACGATCTTGCGGCGGCGAAAAAGGTCCATCGCGGCATTGCGTGCCGTGGTGAAGAGAAAAGCCTTGGCGTAGCTGATCGGGCCCCGTTCCCGGGCGCGGATGAGGCGCAGGTAGGTCTCCTGCATCAGATCGTCCAGGTCCGGCAGCGAAGGGAAAGCGGCGCGCAGATAGGCGCGCAGCGAGGAATCATGGGGCTGAACCTCCGCTTCGAACCACTGGACCTCCTTGGATTTTGTGGTGCTCACGGGGTAGGGCGAGCGCGATGGCCGTTCATTGGATCGTTCGATGCCGCGCCCGGGAAATCGAGGCAACGGCTTTATTGGTGAATATGTTCTCGTTCTAGATAGTCCCACCGCGTCGCTCAACCGTCTGTGCCCCCCGGGTTGGAAAAATGTCGGTCCCGGGTAGTTCTCCGCCAGTCTTGTCTCGTCTGAACAGATGTCGCTACGTGTCCGCCCCATCATGACCGAATTCCCCGTTGGATGACTACCCTTACTAATCCCCGAGCCTTCCCCGGGAATGGTGCGGTCCGATGCGTGCTCCGTGCCGCGATTTCGGCGCTGAGTTTCCTGCTGGTGGCGACGGCGGGGGAAATCCGGCCGTACGACATTCCCAGCACCGACGCGGCGTCGGCCCTCCGGCTCTTCCTGAACCAGTCGGGCGCTGACGTGGCGTATGCCAATGCGGATCTGCAGCGCGTGCGGACCAACCCGCTGAAAGGCGACTATCCCACCAAAGAGGCGCTGGAGCGCTTGCTCGCGAAAACATCGCTCGCGATCCTGCATGACGAGAAAACCGGCGCGTTCCTGATCCGGCGGGCTGCGGATGTTTCGGGCGATCCCTTGGGCGAAAAGAAATCGCCCGACGGTCCCGGGAGCAAGACGTCGGCGGGGGCCGAGTTCCTGCGTTCGCTTGCGCCGGGAGACGCGAATGCGGCCGGCCGGCGCTCAAGCCCGCCCGCACCTGTCTCCGGTGACGAGGTGGTGGCTTTGAACGAGTTCAGGGTCAGCTCCAGCATGGTCAACCAATACCTGGCGACGGATTCCATCACCGGCACCCGGGTGGCCAGCCGGTTGAGCGAGCTGCCGTTTGCGGTGAATGTGGTCACCAGTGAGTTCATCAACGACTTCGTCCTGCTGGAGTTCAACGAGCAGCTGGCGACGGTGAGCGGGTTCTCGCCGAACGAGAATGAGAACAGCTATCAGCTCCGTGGTTTCGCCTCGGGCACCACGCTGGTCGACGGCTTTCGTTGGCTCGGGTCGGCCTCGGCGTCCTTCGGCTCCAACATCGATCGCATCGAGGTGATCAAAGGAGCGGTCGGTTCGATTTACGGCCAGATCAACCCTGGCGGTGTCATCAACACCATCACACGCAAGCCGCTCACGCGGCGCGAGCAGGGCCTCAGTGTCCTTGCCGGTTCCCTGGACAGTTTTCGCACGACGGCTTATTCCACCGGTCCGGCCGGCAACGGCGGAAGGCTCTTTTACCGGGCGGATGTGTCGTATTACCAGCGCGGTTACGGCCAGCCGTTTGCCGACCTGTCCCAATACTACGGCAGCCTGCAATTTGCCTACCGGCACAACCGGGACACGGGCGTAAATGTCGCCTTTTCTATGATCGACACGCGCAAGCACGTCGTGAGCAGCATTCCGATCAACAGCGTGGTGGTCCAGGATCCCTACCGGCCGGTCGGGCGGACCTATACATTTTACACGGGACTTAACCAGGAGTTGTTCGACTTCAGCCTGCAGGGGCCGGGCGCATTTCAGGATGCGCGCACCAAGAGCGTGCGGGCCTCGCTCGAGCATCGGATCAATCCGGTGTGGTCGGTGCGCGCCGGCCTGAGCGCGGTGACCGCGACGCGCGAGGTGAACCGACAGGGCGGCAATACCTACGCGGTCGCAACGCAGTCGCTCAGCCTACGTCCGCTGTGGCAGTTCCGCGATCAGCAGGCGATTGCCGCGCAGGTGGACAGTCTCGCCAGTTTCAACACCGGCGTCGTTTCTCATAAATTGCTGTTCACGCTCGACTACAACCACGAGAAGACGGGCGACGACGGGCGGCAGATGTCGAACACGAATCGGGCGATCTTCGCGCGCCAGTTCAACCTGCTGCCTGCGAATCCGCTCTACGGCTTTGACCTCTACCGCAACAACCGCGCGGCGTACGACGAGCTGACCGACGACAGCGAGGTCGGTTATTCGGTGTTCGGGGCGTTCGTGAGCGAGCGCGCTTCACTCCTCGACAACCGGCTCATTTTGATGGCGGGGGGGCGTTACGACCGGGTCTACACGGACCCGAAGACGTTGGGCGTGGCGGGCGCGAGTTACACGGTGTCCGACTTGACCTACCAGGCGGGGGCCACGTTTCGCCTTACGAAGACGGTCAGTCTCTACGCGAACCGGAGCACATCGTTCAGTCCGCAGCCGACGTTGGATCTCAGCGGCCAGCCCCTGCCCAACGAGCGGGGCAGCGGGCACGAAATTGGCGTCAAGCTGCTGTTGTCCGGCGAACGGTTGAGTCTGTCGCTGAATCGCTTTCAGGTGGACCGCGCCAACATCGCCGTCCTGATCCCCGATCCGGTGACGCTCCGGGAGGACTATGTGCTGAGCGCGCACGAACGTTCGAATGGTTACGAGGTCGACGTCAACTGGCAGGTCGCCGACTCACTTCAGTTGCTGGGCGGCTACGGTTTCACCGAGGCGCGGGCGGTCAACAATCCGTCTTCATCCTATCTCACGGGACGCAACGTGCTGAAGCGGGTGCCCAAAAACAATCTGGGGGCCGCCATCCGCTACCAGTTTCACGGCGCGCTGAAGGGGCTGGCCGTCAACGCGAGCGTGCGCTGGTTGACCGAATCGATCATCAACATCGGCGGACGCGCGATCACGCCCACGGTGGCCAATCCGTTTCGAAACACGCGGTTTGAAAACGGACTCCTCCCGTATCCGAACCGGCCGGTCGACTCATTGGTGACTGCGGGTGCTCCGGTCAGGGTGGGCGATGGCCGGGAGAAGGTCTACAACGGCGCCTCGACGACCTGCGACCTGGGCTTGGGCTATGGTTTCGCCACGGCGGCGAAGCGGGTACGCCATCAACTCCGGCTGAGTATGAAGAACGCGCTCAATGAACGTTACAGTTACGGTGCTGGCATTGCGGGGGATCCGCGGATGATTCTCGGGGAATATGCCCTTAAGTTTTAAACCCAATACCGAGCCGTGATCTCCCTCGCACGGGTGTTCGTCAGAATTGCAGCAGGCCTCTTGGTCGTCGCCAACGCGATGGCGCGCCCAAACTTCATCGTCATCCTGACCGACGATCAGGGCTACGGCGATCTTGGTTGTTTTGGATCCAAGACGATTCGCACGCCCCGTCTCGATCGGTTTGCTACCGAAGGGACGCGATTCACCAGCTTTTACGCCCAGTGTGTCTGTGGGCCTTCGCGGTCCGCGCTGTTGACCGGCCGTGAGCCGGTGCGCAGCGGCGGCTGGTCGATGCCGGCGAGTGAAATCACCATCGCGGAGCTGTTGCAGCGCCAGGGCTACGCGACGGCCTGCTTCGGCAAATGGGATGTGTCGAATCGCGCGCCCATCATCGAGCGGATGCCCAACGCGCAGGGCTTCGATCATTTCTACGGCACGCTCGGCGGAACCGACAGCGGTCGGGTGGAGTTTTATGAGAACAACGCGCCGGTCGCCGAGTCGGATGACATGGGCAGCCTGACGCGAACGCTGACGGACAAGGCGATCGGGTTTCTGCGCACCAACCGCGACCGGCCATTCTTCCTCTATCTGCCGCATCTGATGTTTCACTCGATCGTCGGCGCCTCGTCGGAATACCGCGGCAAGTCCAAGGGCGGCCTTTATGGTGACGCGGTGGAGGAATTGGATTTTCAAACGGGCCGATTGCTGGACGCCCTTGATGAACTTGGGCTGCGCGACAACACGCTTGTGATCTACACGAGCGACAACGGAACCTGGAGCAACAATCGGGAGAAGCTGGGTCCGCGACACCATGGTGAGATTGCGTGGGGCTCGTCGGGACCTCTGCGCGAGGCCAAGGGTTCCAGTTACGAGGGCGGCTCCCGCGTGCCGGGCCTCGTGCGCTGGCCCGGCCATGTGCCGGCGGGGCGGGTGAGTGACGCGATTTTTTCCACGCTCGATTTGCTCCCCACCGTCGGGGCGCTTGCCGGCTGCGCGCTGCCGCGCGACCGGATCGTCGACGGCTTCGACCAGACTGAATTGCTCTTGGGCCGCAGTGACCGCGGCGCGCGCGAGCACTTTTTCTATTTCGTGCAAAACGAACTGCACGCCGTGCGGCAGGGGAGCTGGAAACTTCGGCTGCCCGATCGAAAGGTTTTCTATGAGTACGTGAAGGACCGGGGGACGAACGAAGCCGAACTCTACGACCTCGCTGCCGATATTGGAGAAACGCGCAACATCGCGCGGGAAAACCCGGCCGTCGTGGCGCAGTTGTCGGCCATCGCCGGTTCCTTCCGATGGCCGGAAAAACTTTTCGAAACCAACAGCGGACTTCAGAAAACATCTCCCGCGTCGAAGCCGAAGGTGAAGAAATCGGGTGACTGAACCCTGCATCCGGCGCCAATCCCAAACTGAGACCAACCGTGAAGAATCGTGAAAACCCTGGGGTATTTGTGAAAACCGCACGTTGTAGCTGGGGGCGCCGACCCCGGCCCGGCCGCAACGAGGCCGGCTACAACCAAGCCGAAGCAAGCTTCGGGGTATCGGGCCCAAAGGGAATGAAACCGCTAAGCCTCCTCGCCACGCTTGCCGCATGGATCTCGCTCGCGGTCACTTTGGTCAGCGGAGCCCAAGGCAGCGGAGTCGGCAGCGTCAGCGGCACGGTGAGCAACGCGGCGACGGGGAATCTTCTGCAGGGAGCGAAGGTCGAGGTCCGCGGTATGACTCAGGCTGCATTCTCGGACCGGACGGGCCATTTCGAACTCTCCGGTCTCGCGGCCGGCGAGCACGAGTTGATCGCGTCCTATGTCGGACTCGAATTCCAGACTGCCGTTGTCACGGTCGGTCCCGGCGCGCCGGCACGTCAGGATTTCAACCTGACGAGTAACATCTACACGATGCAGGAGTTCAAAGTCCTGGGCGAACGCGAGGGCTCGGCCGCCGCCATCACGGCCCAGCGCAATGCCGACAACGTGAAAAATATTCTGTCCATGGACTCGTTCGGCACGATGTCCAACCAGAGCGCCAGCGAGATGGTCATCCGCTTGCCGGGCGTCGCCGGCGTGCTGAGTGGCAGCGGCGCGGGACTCGTCGACGGCTTCACCGTGCGCGGCATGGGCGCCGGACTTAACAACGTGACCGTGGACGGCGGCTTGCTCACTTCCCAGAACGCGATGAACCGGTCCGCGAACATCAACAACATCACCGGCGGCATGGTGGAGGAAATCGAACTGATCAAAGGGCAGACGCCGGACAAGGGCGTCGATTCCCTGGGCGGCACCGTCAATTTGAAGACGCGTTCGCCGCTCAGCATGCGGGAAAAACGCCGCCTGATCTACAACACGTCCGTCCGTTACGCCCCTTCCTTCACCGAGCAGATTCCCCTGCGGGAACAGCACCGCGCGCATCCGCTGTTCAGTGTCACGTATCAGGAAGTCTTCGGCGTCCTGGGCGGCGAGCGGAATCTCGGCGTCGCCGTCAGCGGTTTCTACAGCGAGAACGTGCAGGGCTTCTTCAAGACCATCCGCGATTTTCAGAGCACGGTCGCGTCGCCCGCCTATCTTTGGGACTACAACACCGAGGACAACTACAACAACCGGATGCACGTCAGCATGAACGCGAAGGTCCATTACCGCGCATCGCCGCATTCGCTCTTCACGTTCATGGCGATTCTCAATGACACGCGGGAGAATCGCCGGATCAGCAACGCCACCCGGGCCTTCACCAGCAACTCCACCGGGACGACGGGCACGGCCGGGGTGCTGCCGGGCTACACCGATCTGATCACGCGGGTGCGGGCCTCCACCGCGTCGCGCATCGAGATCTCCAGTACGGGGCAAAACTATTTCAACCGCCTGCGCGGCGTCGAGGGCGGCGGCGAGCACGAGTTCGGGCCGCTCAGGCTGGACTACGGGATTCGCCACAACCAGACGCACCTCAACAGCGGCAGCGGCAAGGCGGGTGATCTGACGATGAGCATCGCGAACATCGGTTGGATCCTCGATCGCACGGATTCCGACATTCATCCGCGGTTCACCCAGACCGAGGGCGTGGATTTTCTCAATCCCGCCAACTACCGGCCGATCGCGAACGGTCTTACGACCCGAAACTACCATCAGTATCAGGATGTCGAGGAGGCGCGGGCCAACGTGCGTTACGAACTACCCTTCGCGGTCCCCACGGCCCTCAAGACAGGCGTGGCCTGGCGCGAGCAGACCATCGGCCAGCGGCGGGAGCGGCATCGCTGGACCTACACCGGCACGGGACCGCTCGCTCCGGACGACTCGTTCCTGTCATTCGACACCGTCAAGACCGGTCGACGTCTTCCCTTCTGGGAAGCGAAGCAATTCCTCAACGAGGGCGTCACGCCGACCAACCCCGCGCTCTGGCGCGAAGATCTCTACTACTACGAGTCGCAGAACTACATTAACCGCAAGTCGGTCACTGAGACCGTATCCGCGGCGTACATCATGGCCCAGGGCAAGGCGGGTCTGAGCGGGCTGCTCGCGCGCACGGGTTACCTCACCGGCGTGCGGATGGAAAAGACCGATACGGGAAGCTGGGGTTGGGTGCGGGCGCGCGTCGCGAGCACGGCCGCGCAGCAGGTGGCGGACCCGGCGGGCGCGGCGCGACGCGATTATGCCAACACCCGCCGCGACCTCGAGGGCGGCTACACGAAGTCATTTCCGAGCGTCCATCTCACGCACGATGTGACGCGCAACCTCAAGGCGCGACTCAGCTGGTCCACCAGCTTTGGTCGTCCCGCACCGTCGAATCTTTTGCCGAACGAGACGATCAGCGAGGCGAACCGGACGCTCACGGTCAACAATCCGTCGCTGCTGCCCCAGTCGGCCGAGAATTGGGATGCCATGCTCGACTACTATTTCGAACCGGTCGGCTATTTATCCGCCGGTTGGTTCCACAAGAAGATCACCGATTTCATCGCGAGCAGCGTCGAAGCGGGCACGATCGCGACGGGCGCCGATAACGGCTTCGATGGCGAATATTCGGGCTTCACGAAACTCACGAGTCTGAACGCCGGCACCGCCTACGTGCAGGGTTGGGAGTTCAGCTATCAGCAGCAGTTCACCTTTCTGCCAGGTTTGTTCAAGGGACTCAGCGGCGCGGCCAATTACACGGTGCTCGACACCCACGGCGACTTTGGCGGGCCCGACAGCCTGCGCACGGGTGAAGTGGCGGGCTTCATCCCGAAGACGGGCAACGCCAGCATTTCGTGGCGCTATCGCAGCTTCAGCACGCGCGTGCTCTACAACTACACCAGCGACTACACGTCGAGCTACTCCCGGAGCAACGTAGCGCTCAATCTCTATCGCCGCGCCCGCTCCGTGATCAACACCAGCTTCGGCTGGCAGTTGCGGCCGGCGGTGTCGCTCACGCTCGACCTCGACAACCTCACGAACGAACCGCAGGTATTCTATCGCGGCTTCCGCAACCGCATCCAAAGTCATGTGGTCAACGGCATGACCATGAACTTCGGCGTCAGCGGGCGATTCTAATTTCCATGTGCTCCCTCCCTCCCATTCGACGGCTTCCATTTCTCGCGCTCCTCGCGTTTTCCCTCGCGCAGGCGGCGCCGTCCGGGCCGTTCAACCTCGATTTGCCGGCCGAGCCGGTCTCCGACCACGTCGCGATCACCAAGAGCATCTCGGCGGGTGAGACGGTGAACTATGCGACGTTCGATGGCCCCGGGTGCATCAAACGGATCTGGATCACCCTGGCGCGTCCCGTGGGGTCCGGGCGTTCGGTCGCGCCTGATGCCAAACCGTCGCGGGCGTTTCAAAATCGAAAAATCATTTTGCGAATCTACTTCGACGGCGCAAAGACGCCCAACGTCGAGGCGCCGCTCGGCGATTTCTTCGGCGTGATGCACGGCGTCGACTACTACCCGGTGAACACGCCGTTCGTCAGCGTGAAGGAGCACAACGGCTACGAATGCTTCTTTGAAATGCCGTTCGCCAAGTCCGCGCGCCTCGAAATCACCAATGCGCCGGATGCGAGCAATAGTTTCTACCTCCAGGTGGCGTGGCACCGGTATCCTGATCAGGAGATGAAGGAGAAACGCCGGTTCTCCGCGCAATGGCGCCGCGAGATGCCGACGCCGCGCTACGGCAACGACTATATGATTCTCGACGCGGACGGACCCGGCCAGCTGATCGGATTCTTCTACGGGGTCCGGTTGATTGATTCGGTGGATCGCTGGAGCCACGGCGGAGCGGAGAACATCTACATCGACGGTCTCGGGGATCAGCCCGCTTACATCCGCGGCATCGGCGGGGAGGATACCTTTGCGACGTCGTACGGCGGTGTGCTGCACCGGCCGGAGACGCACCTCTACGATGGCATTCCGTATTACGTTTCCGAAGACACCGGCGAGGCGCGCAGTGCGCAACGGCTCGTCGGCTATCGCTTCTACGTGGCCGATTCCATCCGTTTCAAACAATCGCTGCGCTTTCAGTTTGGCTCGATGGAAAACGACATCGCCTCGATGGTGTATTGGTATCAGGAGGGCACGCCGCGCCGCTTCGTGAAGATGCCGGAGTGGGGCAAGATGCTGCCCGGCGCGGAACTGAAGGCCGGTCAGATGGACCTGGCTCTCCCCGGCGACGGCGCGTGGAACCTGGGCCCGGTGTTGGAAAACGAGGACTCGGTCGCGATCAAGGCGGCGCTGAAACCGGCGTCAGGAAAGGCGGAGAAGCCCGCGGGCGAATGGACCAAGCAGGCCACAATTCACGGCTTCGTTGATTTCAACCACCTGCACCGCCCGGGCACAAGGGGTGTCGGCACGCACTATCGGAAGAAGGCGGCGGAGGCGGTGAGCGTGATCGAGGCACCCGCCGACATGGTGGCGAAGATCCGCCTCGCCTGGGACGGACGCCTCGTGCTGCGGGTGAATGATACCGCGACGGATTTCGGCACGAACGGACCGTTCCGCCAACGGACGATGGAAATACCGCTGAAGAAAGGGGCCAACCGCGTGTCGGTGCTCCTCAGCAATGACACCGGTTCGAATCACGGCGGCTGGGCCTTCGCCTTCCGCGCCACCGCGCCCGACGGCACGCTCCTCGTGCCGCGGGCAGAGGAGAAGTGAAGTTCCGGTACCGGGTACTTGTCTTCCGCATTTTCTTTCGGGGCGCACTTCAATTTCTGGACCCTGGGGACGCGACGCCCACGTCGCGTGGTTCGTAACCGCGACGAGGCGTCGCGGCTCCAGCAGGTGCACGATGGTGATCGGTGCATGATTCGCTTGTCCGAAAAGCGGGGTGCGCCTGCAGGACAGGGGCGCATTTCCTCGTTGATGGTTACCGGTAGCCGCGAGCGCCAGCGAGTGGACCGGAAAGAAGCGACGAGCATCCACTCGCTGGCGCTCGCGGCTACGAGAGGGTTGGTTGCTGACGATATTCTCTCCGTCAATTGGCAGATGCGCCCAGCGCTCCGAAACTTGAGCGTTGAACGTTAAATGTTGAGGGTTGAGTGTTCTGCCTCAGCCTCGCTTGTCCGGTCCCCGCCCTCGTTCCCACGCATGTCCCTTTCTGCTGCCGACTCTTCCGTTTCCGCCGTCGCGCCCTTCGACGACGATGCATGGGAAGACCTGCTCAATTACATCGAGGAAAAGCGGGTCATCCCGATCGTCGGTCCCGAACTCACCGTGGTGCAGACCGACGCTGGTCCGGAAAATCTCTACACCTGGCTGGCGCGCGCCCTCGCGGCACGGCTGAACATTTCCACCCCGGGCCAGAACGGCACCCTCACGCTCAACGACGTGATTGTGCGCCACCTCGCCAACCGCGGCCGGCGCGAGGACCTCTACACCCGCATCCGCACCATCATGCGCGAGGCGACGTTCGCGCCTTCGCCCGCCCTGCTGAAGCTCGCCGAGATCACCGACTTCGACCTCTACGTCAGCACCACGTTCGACTCGCTGCTGGAGGACGCGATCAACCGCGTGCGTTTCAGCGGCACGAAAAACACCGACGTCGCCGCCTACACGCCCAGCGAGCTCGTGGACCTGCCGGCGGTCCGCTCCGCACTGCAGCGGCCACTCGTCTACCACCTGATGGGCCGGCTCTCGGCGTCGCCGACCTACGTGATTTCGGACGAGGACGTGCTGGAGTTCGTCTGCGCGCTGCAGACCGCGCACTACATGCCGGAGCGGCTGTTCGCCGAGCTTGAGCGCAACCACCTGCTGATGCTCGGTGGAGGTTTTTCCGACTGGCTGACGCGGCTCTTCCTGCGGCTCGCCAAGCGCCGGCGGCTGTCCGATCCCCGCAATTCTGGCGAGGTCGTCGCCGATTCGCACGCGTTCGCAGAACCCGGTCTGGTGTTTTTCCTCCAGCAAGTGAGCAGCCGCACACGGTTGTTCAGTGGCGGCGCCGCGGCGTTTGTCGATGAACTGCACCGCCGCTGGCTCGCGCGGCGCGGTCCGGCAGCGACGGCCGGTTTTGGCGGGTCGGGTGCGCCGGAGCGTTTCCTGCCGCCGAGCCGCGAAATGGCGGACCACGCCGTGTTCATCAGCTACGCACGCGAGGATCTCGCCGCGGTGCAGCAGCTCAAGGTGGGCCTCGACGCCGCAGGCATCCGCGCGTGGTTCGACCTCGAACGCCTTGAGAGCGGCGACGACTTTGCCCGCAAGATCCGCGGCAACGTGGCGCGCTGCGGCTATTTCATTCCGGTGATTTCCGCGACGACGCAGCGGCGCGTCGAGGGCTGGTTCCGCCGCGAGTGGAATTGGGCGGTAGACCGCACCGAAGGCATGCTGGCCGGCACGCGCTTCATTTTGCCGGTGTGCATCGACGACACGCCGGAAAAGGGCGCACACGTGCCGGAGCAGTTTCTAAAAATGCATTGGACGCGACTGCCGGGCGGAGTAGTGACGACGGACGTCGCGGCGAGGTTGAAGGAACTGCTCGCGGCGAAGCCGTAGCAGTAACGTTCAACGCTCAACGTTTAACGCTCAACGCTCAAGTGACGACCCAGCTCCAGAATTCGGTCATGAGACATTTTCCGGCAAGCGAACGCGGTTGGGACACCTCTCCGAGGCGTCCGCGGACGGCTCGGAGATCCGTCCCTACCAAAATTTACCACGGTCCAAATTTCCGGAGGGTCGAAACTTGAGCGTTGAGCGTTCAGCGTTGAACGTTGAGCGTTTCGACGAAGCCGGCCCGCGTTCCGCGTCCATTGACCGCGACAATCCCTGGCCTGGGCTCGCGACGTTCACCGAGGACCAACGCGCGTTTTTTCACGGGCGGGACGAGGAAATCCTCGACCTCACGCAACTCGCCGAGCGGCGGCCGCTCGTGGTGCTCTTTGGGCAATCCGGGCTCGGCAAGTCCTCGATGCTGCAGGCCGGCGTGTTTCCGCGGCTGCGCACAGACGGATTTTGTCCGATCTACATCCGGCTCGATCATGCGGACGGTGCGCCGCCGCCCACCGAGCAGATCAAGGACATGGTCCGCAACGAAACCGCCAAGTGGGGCACCTGGACCAAGCCGGGCAGCGCGAAGCCCGGGGAGACGCTCTGGGAGTTTTTCCACCACCGCGACGACCGGCTGATCGACCGCGATGGCCTCGGCGTCGTGCCGGTGCTCGTGTTCGACCAGTTCGAGGAGCTGTTCACCCTCGGTGCGGCGCGGGGCGAGCGACGCGAGCGCGCGGTGGCGTTCATGAAGGAGCTCGCGGAGCTCGTCGAAAACCGGCCCTCCGCGCAACTCGTCGCCCGGCTGGACCAGTCGTCGGAGGAGATGGACGCCTTCGATTTCGGGCGCACCGACTACCGCGTGATCATTACGTTGCGGGAGGATTTTCTGCCGGACCTGGAAACGCTGAAGACGATCATGCCGGCGCTCATGCAGAAACGCATGCGGCTCGCCCGGATGACCGGTCAGCAGGCGCTGGAAGCCGTGCTCAAACCCGGTGGCACACTCGTGACCGAGGACGTCGCCCGCGCGATTGTCGAATTTGTCGCCGGAGCTCGCGGCGGGTCCGTCGAACGGCTCGCCGAGTTGGATGTGGAACCGGCGCTTCTCAGTGTGATCTGCCGCGAGCTCAACGAGCGCCGACGGGCGCTCGGCCAAGCGCAGATTACGGCGGACTTGGTTTCAGGTAATCGGCGCGAGATCCTCACTGATTTCTATGAGCGCAGCGTCGCCGATTTGCCTGCGCCGATGCGCGCCTTCGTCGAGGATCGGCTGCTCACGAAGTCCGGCTTCCGCGACAACCTCGCGCTTGAGGCCGCCCTCGAATTTCCCGGTGTCACGCAACCGCTGATCGACACGCTCGTGGCGCGCCGGTTGCTCCGCCTTGAGGATCGGCTCGGCGTGCAGCGCGTGGAGCTGACGCACGACGTGCTGGCCGAAGTGATCCGCGCGAGCCGTGACACGCGGCAGCAGCGGCTGGCCCTGGCGGAGACGCAGGCCGCGGAGCGCCTCACGCGACGCCGCCTGTGGGTGGCCCGGGCTGTCGCCGCCGGGTTGCTGGTCGTTGCCGGGACGGCGACGTGGGCCACCTATTGGGCCGTCCAGCGGGAGCAGGGCAACCAACGGCGCTGGAGCCGATCCGACGTCGCGGTGGCGACACGACTGCTCTCCGAGGGAAAAGCCCAGGACGGGCTCGCGTTTCTGGTGCATGCGGCCCGGGTGGATCCCCAGAATCCAGTGGTGGCGTCGCGGCTCGTTTCGGCGCTGGCCACCCGTAGTTTTCCCCGACCGTTGGGCGAAGCCGTCATGCTCCCTTCCGGGGCCGAGGCGGGTGCGTTCACGGCCGATGGCCGACGAATACTGCTCGCGGGCAGAGACGGCGTGCTTCGCGTCGTCGACCTCGAGTCCGGTCGAATCACGCGTGAGATTCGATCGGACGGCCCGATCGATGGAGTTCGGGTTTTCGAAAGATTGGTACTGATGGGCCAGGATCGGGCAATCGTCGGCTACGACCTCGAAACGGGTGAGATGCGATTTCGCCTGCCGCAAGCCGCGGCCGGGGTTTTTAGAGGCGCATCCGGCGATGGTCGTTGGATAGTCACCCGAATCCCGGCCAGCCCCTCGATCGAGATTCGTGATGGCCGTAACGGGCACATTGCGGGCCGGATTCCGTTGGAGTTCTTCAATTCGGCCGTCTTCAATCACGACGGCAGCCGGCTCGTAACAACCACCTTCTCGAGCAAAGCAGTGCAGGTCTGGTCGATTCCCGAGGGAGCGCCGATTACAAAGCCCCTGACGAGCGAACACGGGATGGCGGACTTCGCGTGTTTCAGTCCTGATGGCAGTTTGATCGCCGCTACCTATGGAGATGGGGCGGAAATTCTCGATGCGACAACGGGTAGCATAAAAACCCAGTTCCTCCGGCATGCCGGGCGCAGCACGATGGCCCAGTTCACCCCGGACAACCGGCGCCTCGTTACCGTCAGCCAGGATCGTACCGCCAAGGTCTGGGAGGTGTCCACCGGGGAGCTGGCGCTGCCGCCCCTCGTGCATGGGGCGGCCGTAGTCGGCGGATTCATCTCCACGGATGGACGGCGATTGGCCACGGTCTCCTCCGATCAGGCGCGGCAGATGTGGGACTTGGCGACGGGCCAATTGGTCGGCGAGCCTTCACGGCCGAGAAAGGGCGAACTCGTGGTGGGAGCAGCCGACGGGGAACTCGTGGTGCGCGTCACGGCCGACGGCCGATTCGATCGTTTTCACGTGGAAGCCACTTCGCTGCGTCCGTTGGCGCTTTCCGGAACGGAGAACCGGTTGGGGTCCGCCTGGCTGCGGGATTCTCCCTCGACGTTGCGATGGGTGACAGAAACGAGGCTCGCCACGATCGACGCGGTCTCCGGTCGCGAAGCGGTGGGTGGATTTGTTTTTCCGGAACCGATCGCCAGTTACGCCATGGCGAGGGGCGGCGGGACGATGCTGGTCAGAACGAAGACCGGCAAAAGACAGGCCTGGCAGATCGAGGGGGAACGGGTGCACGTGGCGACGCTCGAGCGTCTGTCGGCAGGCGCGCTTTTGCCCCGATCCCAAGTAGGTGGTGAACTCGCGGCCGGAACTTCCGGCGGTGTGACGGGCGAGTTGCGGCTCTGGAACCTTAAGACGGGAAAGCTGCTCGATCCCGTGATGCCGTATGCTTCGCGGGTTGTCCCCAACAGCATCCGCTTCAGTTTGGACGGGAAATCGGTCGGAGCCGGCACACTCAACGGCGAGGCCAAAATCTGGGAGGTGGCGACCGGACGGCTGGTCCACGACTTGAAGCCGATTCGGGGCGGAGTGCAATCGCTCGACTTCAGCCCCGATGGTAATCGCATTGCGACGGGACATGGTCGGGGCGGCCGACTCTGGGACGCGACCTCGGGCAAGCCAGTCGGAGACCAATTATTCCACGCTGGGCAAAGAATCGAAATTGGTGACTTCTCCGACGATGGGAAATGGCTGCTCACGTATGCGCCTGACGGGGGTTCGGTGCGAGTTTGGAGCGCCCACTCGGGCGCTCCGTTGGGATGGACCATCGAACATTCCGCCAGCATTTCCCGCCCGGTCTTCAGCCCTGACGGCATGAAGATCGCCACGGCTTGTGGCGACGGATCCGTTCGACTTTGGGATACACGCACCGGCAGTTTGATCTCTGAGCCGATGCCGCATGGGGCCGACGTGATCAGTGTCACCTTCAGTCGGGACGGACACTTCATCCGCACGAACTGCGCCGACAAACGGGTCCGCATCTGGGCGGTTCCGTCTGAGACAGGCGTCCGTGCGCCGGAATGGCTGCTGCGACTGGCAACCATCTGCGCGGGAAAATCGGTCACCGACGACGGTGCCACGGTGGATGCCGCCGCCGAGTTGGTGGGCTACGGGGCGCTGCGGGCCGAGGTGAGCGCGTTGCCGGCGGGCGCGCCGTTTGCCGCCTGGGGCAAGTGGTTTTTCGGCGATCCCGCCAAACGCACGCTCGCGCCCGGATTCGAAATCACCGTGGCCGAAGCCGAAGCGCGCGGCATGATCGCCCCGCTCGCGATCACGGACCCGGATGCCACCGCGCCCGCGCCGCTGAACTAAGTGGCGTTTGAAAGTTGACCGGATGTTTGGTCCCGTCCCGGAGATCCTCTTGGGAACGTCGGGCTCGAGCCCGGCTGGTGCAGAGCCAAGCTGGAGCTTGGCGCACCCGTGTCGATCGCTGCGCCGCACTTGATGGGTCGCGGGGATTCCCTTTCCGAGGGGGCCGATGGGGTCAGTCCGTTAGTCGCTAGTTTTTGAACTGCGGATTTCGGGCTCCGCGGGAGAACCGGCCCGCCGTGCCGTCAGGAGGCATCGGCGTTCTTCGAGTGAAGTAGCAACCAACGGACCCTCTTGCTCTGGTGCGGCCCCGGCCTGAAACTCACCGCCGCGGAGCTGACGAAGCTGCGCGAAACCGCGGCCGCGGGCGCGGCGACGGCATCGTGACTCCGCTGAGCCCGCGACCACGCCACGACCGTAAGCCTGAGCGGGCTGGACTGATTACAATTCCGGCCGACCACGCGCTGCGTGCCAGACGCGGAGAATATCCACGGTCAGACCGTTGGCACTCAGTTCGTAGATCACGCGGTAAGGGTCGACGATGATCTCACGAACGTTTGGGTCGCGTTCCTCCGGCACCACGCGCCCGGCTTGTGAAAAATCCGCGAGCATCCGCGTGCGTTCGAAAATCGTCAGGCCCATTGCCTCAGCCGCGGTGCGATTATCACCGGCGATTCGGGCCACCACTTCGCCGAGATCGGCGATGGCCTCGTCGGACCAGATTACTTTCCGAGCCATGACGGGAGGAGTTTTTCAACCTCCTCCTGCGATTTCCACCGGCCTTCGCGCACGGCTTGGCGCCCTTTTTCCAACGCGGCGAGGAAAGCGAGTCGATCCGCCGCGTCCTGCAGCGTGGCCCCTTCAGGCAGGTCATCGATGGCGGCGTGGGCGGACTCTTTTGCGCTCATAAGGAAAAGTGAGTCGGGTTGATTCGAGCCGTCAACTGCACTCTTGCCGTCGCACGGCCAAAAAGCGCGTCCGCCGCCATCGGGATTGCGCAGGCCAGATGCGACGGAACTTCGCGTTGAACAGGAAGGCACGGGTGCGTCCACCCGCAGACCTTCGACGCGAAAGTCTTCGACGATCTCCGCTGCGAACTCGCTGCGCTGCCCGACAATGCGCCGTATGTGGAATGGGCCGCTGGTTCCTCGCTGACCGCGCGACGCGCCCCTTCGGGCCGGGATTCAAAATCATGCGCGCCGAGATGGAAAAACTCAACCCGGAGCAGGCCGCGGCTTCGCCACCGGCGGCCCCCACCGCCACGCCTGATCCGAATCGGTGAGTCGCGGGAACTAGCAGCCCGTCGGACTTGGAAAATCAGGCTTGGGGGTGATTTTCCAAAATTTTTCCGGCGACGGGAGGCCCAACTCTGACGGGCTGCTGAGCGCCGTGCGGAGCACGGCGGGAGGGACGGGTTTTTGTCGTATATTTGCGTTGGAT
>CANJIU010000144.1 GCA_947474365.1 Opitutia bacterium
CGACCGCCCGCCCGGCTTCGAGTGCTTGTGGAAGGGATACGCCATCTTGAGCACCATGGTGCAGATCATGCAGCGATATCATGACTCCAACCCGAAACCCCGCCGCCCCATGCGTCGCGGCAAATCTGTGGGCCATGCGCAGACCTAGCCAGCGGCTAACGGTGGGAATATCGAGGCGGATTCCAGAGGGTCAGGCGGGAACGTGTGAGCATTCATTTCGAGCGAGCGACGCTGACGCGAGCAGCGTCCGGTTTGCCCATCGTGAGAGGTTGTGCGATCCAGCGATCCGGTGCGCCCAATTGCCGGGGCGGTCGGGCGCACGCATGGATCTTCCATTCGAGTGCCTCCGGTGATCCGAAGGGAGATGAAAGAATAGTTGAGGTACCGAAGAAAGCGGAAGCCTTGAAGGCCAGTGCATTAGAATCGCAGACCCCGTCGAAATGAAAGAAGCGCCGCAAAAGTGAAGTGGAAGATTCCTGGGGGGCATGACCCTGCTCGATGATTTGCCGTCTCGTTCAAGTCCCTACCGGCGGGGTTCAGTGTCAGCGGGTGGGGGCTTTTGAGACTGCTGGGAAAAGAGATGCGCCGATCCAGTCGCCATCTGACGGGAGCTTGTAGACGAAATAGCTGCCGGCGTTGTCGATCAGGGTGGATTTCGCGGCGAGTGTCTCGAATTTTGAGGTGAGGGCGAGCACGCCCGCTGCTATCAGTCGCTCTTGACGCCCGCGCGCGGTTTGGGAGGCCTTGATTAGGGTGTCGCGACTCTTCAAGGCGGGCCCCTGTTTTTCCCAAATCAAGTATCTCGCACAGGGGAAGTGCGCCCAAGGTGAGGTCAGACCCGCCTCGTCGGCCTCGAAGATCGGGTTGCGGCCGAAGTCGAAGTGAAAGGGAAGTTCGCAGTAGAGAAGGATCGGCTCGCCTGGTGGGACCTTGGACTGGAGGGCGCGAGCGAGTGGCACTCCACTGGTCATCAGGAGACGGCCGTAGCTTTGGTATTCCGGGGTGTGGGCGGCCGGGAAACCCAGAACACTTTCCCGAGAAACCGACCACAAAAGCCTTTGGGCGAAATCCCCGGAGAAAACCACGACCGGGAGGACGGCGAAGACAAGGAGTACTGATTTGGCCGTGCGGACCATCCCAGGGCTGCTCGTTGACCAGGTCATCAGCACGACCGGCCCGAATGCCCCAAGCAACATCGGAATGGTGTAGCGGATACTGCTGGCCGCTCCACCAAAACGCGGAGCCAGGACCAAGAAAGTGAGCAGATAGGCCAGCAAGGGGGCCAGGGCGGCGGCAAGCAGGCTGGAATTTTGGTTGTCCCGGGTGGTCGGGCCGAGGTGAGGGAGGACAGCCAGAAGCGCTAGGGAGAGGAAGAAAAACGAATAACCAAGCAAGTGGCCGCCATAGTACAAAGGCGAGGAGGTCCACAACGAGGCGGTTTCAAGCGGTTCGGGACCGATCGGGGCGGCGCCTTGCGTGGTGGTCGAGAAATACAGGTTCCGGTGGACCAGTAGCCAGGGCAGCAACGCTAGTCCGCACAGGGAAGCCAAAATTAGGGAGGCCCGGAGTCGGGAGAGGGTGCTCCGGCCATTTGGTATCAGACCAAGCATGACAATGTGCAGGAAGGCGAAGAGAAGAAAGCTCGGCTTCATTGCCACCATCGCGGCGTAGACTAGGGCCCGGGCGAGGGGACGGGGGGGCTCCTCGCGTGAAAGTGCGATGGAGGCGGAAATGAGGGCGGCCCCGAGAAACAAGGTGGAGCTGTTGGTGTACTGCGGCGGGATGGCATAGAATCCCAGTATCACCGGGAGGAGGAGCCATCGGGAGAAGCCGGCCGGACGAAAATGGGAAATCATGCCGAGGCAAAGAAGCAGGCCGAGCAGCGCGTCTGTGCCGTTGATGAACGACACGGGGAACACGGAGAGGACATAACCATCCAGAAAGGCCTTTGCCCCGAGGGTTTCGGAGCCCATGGCGCTCAGGGGGGAGCCCTGCACCGTGCCGGTTGCCAGCATGCGGATGGGATGGACCAAGTATTTATGCAGGTCGTCGAACAAGTTCAGGACAGGGGGAGGCAATTGCGTGGCCCAAGGCAGGAGCAACGGTGGAAGCACCAGGCAGACGAACGGGAGCAAGTGTGCAGGGTTCCTGAGTTTTCGTAGCAGGGCAGGGGCGTTTCGAAGAAAGACGAACAAGCCGGGGAGCAGCAGTGGCAGGAGGAACTTCGTCCTGGAAAAATGCAGACAATTGAGCACCCCTCCAATAAAGACGACGAGCGCGAGTCCCAGACATGAGTCGAGGGCCCAGGAGTGAAAAGGGTGCTCCGGTTGAGGATTTTTCGAGGGTGTATCGGACCCCCTTGGGCGAACTAGAAGACGGCCCAAGCCCCAGAAGGACGCTGGCAGCAAGGCCAGCAGATAGAGTCCAGCGAGGAATGAAAGACCCGGGCTTTCCATCCCGTCACTCGGGAGGCCGGGAGCCGGGCAGTCAAGGGCACCTTCGCGAGAACAGCCCGGACGCAAGGGGCGACGAGGGATCTGCAACGACTTCGCCCGATTCGGCCGGCCTCAATCGATTTTTCGAGAGGAGGTTGTCACCCGGTAAATGTAATACGTGACAGTCTGGTCGAAGGAAAACAAATTGGGTGCTGTGACGATCTCGGCCAGCTTCAGGAAGCGCCACTCCACTGGTGATTCCCGAACGACGAGATCGCCGGCGGATGCCGAGCCCTTCAACGCGAGGCCGCGAAAGATCGATTCCCGGGTCATGATCACCGCCAAATCTCGGTCCTCCAGAAGCGGGAGCACCGCTGATTCATCATTTACCACCAGGAAAATCCGGGCTTGGGGTGATTGGCTGCGCAGTTCTCGCAACCGTTCGCGAACGCGGCCGAGGACGGGAAAAGCACTGGTCTCAAGTTGCTCCCGGTCGTACAGGGCGGTCGCGATGCTGGCAGGCCCCCGGTTGAAGGAGAGCCCGGGCGCTGACACTGCACTGACGGCGGCAAGCAGGAAGCAGCCCCATTGCATGGCGCGGCGACCGGCCCGTTTGGTTTCCCACAAGGCGCAGGCGAACGCCAGGCACCCGAACGCATACCAGGTGATCAGGTAACGGTTGGCCCAACTATTATATCCTACGGTCAAGCTGACCAAAATCAGCCCCAACAACCCGGCGATTCCCAGCTGCCACCACACCGCAGTCTGTCGCCAACAGCACGCGGCGCAGAGCATCGTGCCGAGGGCGAAGGTGCCCATCGGTCCAAAGCCGCTCAACTCCTCCATGCCTGATTGCGCCAGGAAAAGAGTCTTGTCCGGAAACCGGGGATTGATCCCTGCGTTCGTGAGTCCGGCCCAGTCCAGGAGCGAACGGGTGGCATCATTCAGCACGGAGATCGCGCGCTGCCCGTCGCTGAAATCCGTCGGCCCGACGTAAACTCCTCCGGCCAAGTACCGGATGAGATTCGCCAGCCCGCCGGCCAGTCCATCTTGATTGGACAACCTCTTGAGCAGCATCGGCGGTCCGAGCGGATGGCCGTATCACCGCGCCGATTCGAGACACGTTTCGATGCTGCCGAACAAAAGCACGGCACCACCCAATCCGGCCGCGGTTTGGCACCAGAGCCTCCGGTTGGCACGGACTTCCCACAGCGTCCATCCCGCCAACCCGGCGGCGATGGGCAGTCCGGTGGTTTTCACCCCGGGCTGAAAGCCGATGGCCAGCACCATCCAGATGAGATGAGAGTCGCGGGACTCGCTGTTGCGGCGCCACCGGGCATAAACCCAGATCGCGATCGAAAACAGCAGGCCGATGTCGTTCTTCGTGCTGGTCGCCTGGTAGACGAGACAGGGCAGGGCGAGCAGGCTGAGGACGCCCACCCAGGCCACATCCGGCCCCAACCGGGCGCGAATCATGGTCAGCACCACCAGGCTCGTTCCGACCAGACATAGGTAACTGGGCAACGCATAGCCCCAGCCAAGCAGGATGAAGGGCAGGTGGAGGGCATCGAACGACCAGGGGAAGACAATGTGGAATACGCTGGTAAAATAATCGCTGCCAAAGAATCCGTCCCGCAGGGCCAGCTCCACCCTGGTCAGGTTGTACATTTGGGAGTCGATCGTCATGACCGGGCAGATCAGGGCGATGACACCCCAGTAGGCGAATACGGTCCAGACCACGGAACGAGCGCAGCGACCCAACGCCGTGAGGGACGGACGCTCCGGGTTCATCGCATCAGCAAGAAGAGCCGGCAGAGCAGCGAGAGCAGGAGGAGGCCGCCGAAAATTACATACGGGAGATTCCGCCTGTCGTTCAGGGAGGACCGGAGGCTTCCTGTGGGCCTGCCGGAATTTGCCGGGGTCTGGTCACGGCCGGATACCATCAGCGGCGGAACGGAAACTGGATTTTCATGGAGTCGGTCCGGAGAGAGAGTGGGCGGGAGGGTGACGCTTGGAAGTGGATCCGGCACCGCGTCGTCCGCCTAGTCGTAGGAATTCAGTTGAGAGTTGATTGTTAAGAGCAAAACCAAGAGGTGAGTCACACTTTCCAGCGTGATAACGCATCATTCAGCTCTAGAGATGCGCACTCAAGTCTCATCCCTCAACTCTCAACTCAATTTTTGGCTATGCGATAGCCATGCAAAAGGAAACCACGAATAGACCCTGATACAGAGGCGAGAACTGGTCCGGGCTGGAAATCTGAAACGCCCTGGAACGACGAGTATCAAGGATTCGGGCGTGCGGGCACGGCTCGCTCTGAACATTTGGGGTTATTTTTGTCCATACGTGGTTCAAATGTATCGATCCGCCGCTCACACCAACCGGCTAATTTTTAGACTCATTCCAGCATGTCTGGCGGGACGAAGCCGTTGACCGGGCAGCCCGTTCGGCATCCGCCGGAGATTCCCTCGGTTCAACTTCCTTTTTGGGGCGAACCCTTCGACCCACCGATGTTGTAGGCAGTCATTCCCCATCTGTGGTCTTTCAGAATCTGTAGGAGTACAAAACATTCCGGATCCGGGATCAGGCCGGGCGGGCGAGTGAAGAGGGGAGCAAACGGGGTGCGCTAGCCGGTAGATCTCAATCGTGGCCTCGGCGGTTCCTTCGCGTGAATTAGCGTCCAGCGGATCCCGTCCGGCCCCACCCACCGCGGGAAAACAATCGAACGCTCCGGTGCCGTTTCGCGGACGTGCTTTGACATTCCGGTCGGTTTTTCCGATCACCACTCATGACCGCGACGAAGGCTGGTGTGCTCGTTGGGATCGCGCTGCTGGCGCTCGGAACCGGATTCGCGGCGGCGGCCGCTCCGACCCTGTGGGTACTCGAGGCGGAGGACGCCCGGCTCGCGCTGGAACGCACCGAGATCGTACGGCAGGAGTCGTTCCCCGGGAAGAAGGGCGTGGCGCTGAAGTCAAGCGTCGTGGCGTCCGTCGACGCCTCGGGTGCCTCACCGGACCTCGTCTTCACCGTTCAGGTGCCGCAGGCCGGGCGCTACAGTCTCACCACCCAGGCCGCGACCGACGAGGCCGGCGCCGCGCAGATGCGCCGGGCGAAGACCAAGTTCGAGTCGCTGTTCCTGCGGATTCAGGTCGGAACCCAGCGACCGACGCGCCGCGTCGTCTTCGTCCCGTGGAGCAGCCCGGAATTGTGCACGCAGCAAACAGGTGTCTTTGAACTGGCCGGCGGGTCGCAGGAAATCCGGCTGTGGTTGCCCGCCGGGGTGCGGCTCGATCGGATCGAAGTTCGGCCTTTTCATCCGCCAACGGTCCCGGCCGAGGCGGCCGCCTATCGCCCGGCCATCGTCCCGCCCGCGGCGCACCCGCGGCTGTGGGTCAATGCCGACTCCCTCGCGCTGATTCGCGCCAACCTGGAACATCCCGAAAACAAGCCCTACTGGGAACGCGTGCGCACGCTCGCGGCGAAACCGTTCAGCTTCAATCCCGGGGCGGAGGAGGATGTCGCCTACAACACACCCCTGGAACAGGCCGCCGTCGCCAAGGCGTTCGCGTATCTGATGCGCGGTGACGCCAAGGTCGGCCGCGAAGCGACCGGCCTGATGCTGGCGTACCTGCCGCGCGTCGAGTTCGGGAACCTGCTCGACGTCACCCGCGAGGTCGGCGCCGCGATCTACGCGGCGGCCTGCGTCTACGACTGGTGTTACGATCTCCTCGCGGCCGGTGAGCGCGATCTCCTGCGCCGCCATCTGATGCGCCTGGCCGACGAGATGGAATGCGGCTGGCCGCCCTTCCGGCTGAGCATCATCAACGGCCATGGCAACGAGGCCGTGATCAACCGCGACCTGCTCGCGCTGGCGATTGCGATCCACAACGAGGACCCGTTGCCGTACCAGTATTGTGCGTATGCGATTCTCGAGCAGCTCGTGCCGATGCGGCGCTTCGAGTACCAGTCGCCGCGGCACAATCAGGGGACCAGCTACAGCGCGTTTCGTTTCGGCTGGGAAATGCACGGGGCGTGGCTCTTCCGGCGGATGAGCGGGCGGGAGGTGTTCGATGCGAACATCAAGCGCGTCCCGCAGTACTGGCTGCACCTGCGCCTGCCCAACGGCGAGATGATGCGCGACGGTGACGGCGTGCCATCCGGTCCGTATTGGAAATATTCCCGGACCGCGCTGCTCTGCTACGCGTACAACGGCGATCCGGTGCTGAAGGGCGAGTTTCTCAGGCAGGGCGGGACTCCCGAAAACCCGGTGCTCTTCCTGCTGCTCAACGACCCCGCGCTCAAGGCCGAGCCGGCCCTCACCTCGCTGCCCACGACGATCGACTTCGGCCCCGTGCTCGGCGGCATGATCGCGCGGACCGGTTGGAAGATGGGCGCCGACTCCGCGGAGGTCGTGGCGGAAATCAAGGGCGGCGGCTACCACTTCGGCAACCACCAGCACGCGGACGCCGGGTCGCTGCAGATCTACTACCGCGGCCTGCAGGTCGCGAAGCTCGGCCAGTACACTTTCTACGGCACGCCCTACGACCTGAATTTCGCCAAACGCTCCATCGCCCAGAGCATGCTCCTTGTCGTCGATCCGCAGGAGACCTTTGGCCGGAACCTCGTGAACGATGGCGGCTCGCGTTTCATCCAGACCAATCCGCGCACGCCGCGGCAGGCGATGACGGACCCGATGTTCAACTACGGCCGGGTGATGGCGTGCAGTTTCGGACCCGACGCCCAGATGCCCGACTTCAGTTTCTTCGCGGCCGACCTGCGAGGGGCCTACACCGACAAGGTGAGCGCGTATGTGCGCCGCTTCTGTTTCCTCAACCTGCACCGACCGGGCAATCCTGCCGCGATCATCCTGCTCGACGACATCACCGCCCGCGATCCCGCTTTCAGGAAATACTGGCAGCTCACCACCCTCAATCCGCCGCAGACCACGCCGGACGGAGTGCGGCTTTCCAGCGAGTCCGGTGGAGTGACCGGCCGGCTCGATGTCCGTCTGCTCAATCCCGCGCGGGCGGAGCGCACGATGGAAATCGTGAGCGGGGCGGACCTGCATCGGGTAGACGGCAGGTTGTTCACGCCGCCGACGCCCGCCGGACCGGAGGCCAACGGCCATCGTATTCGGGTTTCACCGACGCAGCCACAGGCGCACGACCGATTCCTGTCGGTGCTGCAGGCCTGCGATGCGGCGCCGCTGCCGATCGCGCATGAGGAAACCGACGACCTGTTGATGATCCGCATCGCCGACCGCCTGGTCGTGCTGGGCAAGGGCACGTCGCTGATCGAGCGGCCCTTCGAGCTGACGGTTCCGGGTGACGCCGGAGCCGTGCAGGTTCTCGTCGCCGGACTGAAAGCCGGGGCGTGGCGGATTGTTTCGACCGGTGCCCCGGCTCGCGAGGCGACCGTGGCGGAGGGGAAAAACACCCTGCACTTCGAGTCCCGCGGCGGCCGGTATCAACTAACCGCGGTCGCGGTCCGCTGACCGGGCCGTCGGTACCGGCGGGCGTGTTGCCTGGAGCCGTTCGTTTTCCTCGGTCAGCGCCTCCTGCTTTTTGCGGAAATCATCCACCATGGTGCCGAGGGAGCCGCACAGTGTCGCGATCTCACCGTCGCCGCGCGGGATGGGCATCACCGTCAGGATGTCACCCTGGCGGATGCGGTCCGCGGCCATGCCGATCGAGTGCAGCCGGCGCGCAATCCGACCTGCGCTCAGCCAGCTCACGACGATGAGGACTCCGGCCAGCGTCAGACCCCACGCCGCGATTCGCCGCTGCAATTCGGCGACCGGGGCGAACACGAGTTCGGCGGGCTGCCGGACGGTGACGACCCAGCCGAAGCCACGGAACTCGTGGAAGCCGCGGCTGCGGGCGTATCCGGTCAGGTAGGTCGTGCCGCCACTCGTGTTTTCCCGGAGGATGCCGCGAAAATTCCGGTCATTGAGCGCGGGAGCCTCGGGCGGCTGCGTCCAGCCCGAGCCGCCGGAATCGAGGAGCACCTCGCCCGACGCGCTGTAAACGGTCACGCCGATCCGTTCTCGCCGGGCGGTCTCCGGCACAACCGAATTCTGGACCTCGCGAGCCCAGTTCCAGTGGAGATGCGCGCCGAGCACGCCGAGCGGGGCGCCATCGGTCGCGGAGACCGGCACGGCCAGGTCGAGGAAACGGGTCGACCGATCGTCGTCTGATGCCGCCAATTCGCGGGCCAGGGCGGGCAAGTCGTTCAGGCTGCCGTAGTAATCGCGTTCGCGACCGGCGCGAAACCACGGCCGGGAGTCGACGGGCGTTCCCTCCATGATGCGCCGCGTCGTCGCCGTGAGCTGGCCGCTGGGATCGGCGAAGCCAATCCACGCGAAATCGCGTGATTCGTCCTGGACCGACTCGATCATCCGCCGGCGCTCGGCGGGAGCGAGACTTGCCGAGCGAAAAGGCGAGAGTCCGGCGGCGAGCCGGAGCTCGTGCTGGCGCTGGGCGATGACGCGGTCGAGCTTGTCGCTCATCTGAAACGCGAGCGTCTCAAACGTCGCGCCGACCTGCCGCTCCACCGACCGTTGGAACATCACACCCGTCAGCCAGGCGAAGAGCACGGTGAAGAGCACAGTGCTGCCGCCGACAAGCGCCGCCGCGCGCGCGCGCAGGCTGATCCGCGGATCAAAGATCCACCACCAGTCTCTTTCCATGGCGGCGGGGGTTCTGGCGGTGGGGTGTTCCATCGCGTTGCAGGACGTTGCAGAGCCGGCGAAGTGACAATGCTTTTTCCCGCCGGTTTATGGCCGACGGGGGCGCTTCTCAAATTCCGGACACTGGGGACACGACGCTCCGGTTGCGAGGTTCTACACCGCGACGGGGGAGTTGCGGCTCCAGGTGCCAGCGTCCGATGGGATCGGACTGGAGCGGCGACGCCCCCGTCGCCGGTCGCCAGGGAACTCCTCCCTTCGCCGCCTGCCGGGGCCGAAGCGGGCGGATTTCGGAGCGTGAGAAAAACGCGTCGTCGTCGCCCCTGATGAAGCTCCAGGATGTTGCGCAAAAGCGCGGCATGCCCACGCGACGAGGGCGTCGCGTCCCCAGTGTCCAAATATCGAGATGCGCTGAAAGCGATGTTGACCGTTTGGTTTTGCTCTCAGCTCCCTGCTCTCAGCTCTCGACTGAATTTCTCCGGCTTACGGCATCGGAAACGGCACCGTACGCTGGCAGAGCTGCAGCGGCACGCCCCAGGGATCGCGCATCATGATGAGCAGCGAGCCGTCGGGCTGCGGGTCCTCAAGAAACAGGGTCGCGCCCGCCTTTTCGAGCCGCGCGCGTTCGGCCTTCGCATCGGTCGCAACCACGGCGAGATGAAAACACAGCGGATGCATCGTGCGGTAGTCGGGAATCGCCGCCTTCGGATTCGAGTAGAGTTCGACGATGGTTCGCCCGGTCTCGTCGGCGAGGAAGTGCATGAACGGCGTGTCGGGGCGCGCCCGCGTGATGGTGAAACCCAGGTGCTGGGCGAACCATTGCGCCTGGGCGCGCGGATCGGGGACGTTGAGGGCGAAGTGTTCGAATTTCATGCGAAGGGTGTGGCGGAACGTTTGAAGGCGGAGCGGGCCGACGACAAGTCCGGTCCGCGGGTGAATGCGATCATGGGGTCCGGCGGCATTTTGAACCTGAGCGAACTATCATCGAATCTACGCGACGGGGCGTCGCGTCCCCAGCGTGCGAAAATCGGGATGCATGGCTCTGCGCCGTTGGGTGGGACCGTTTGGCGCTCAGCTCCTCGCGCCGCACCCCCTGACCGCAACACCCCGCCTATGGCTTCGCGGGCGGCGTCAGGACGCTTGAGCGTGAGTTGTTGGCCGGCACGCGGTCCACGACGCCGAACGGGTTGGAGAGCTGGCTCGAAAACGTGAGCCGCCCCGCGGACGCGAGTGTGGTTTCATCGACCGGGACCCGTGCGACAAAGATCTCCCCCGCGGCCAGACTCGGCACGGTGGTGCTCCTCGTCACGGTGCCCGCGGTGATGTCCAGAGTCATGCCGCTGACGGGGCGACCGCTGCGGTTTTGCACCACGAATTCCATCTGGTTTTTGGCGGCGTCGTAGAAATGGCTCGAGACGGCGGTGTCGACGTAGGCGGAGTCACCGCTGTTCATCGCCGTGCCCAGATTGACGATCCCGTGGCCGAAGCTCGCATCGGTTCCCGGCTGGCCGGTGTCGTTGGCGGTGCGGCCGAGGAGGTCGGCGGCTTGGCGCGGGGTGAGGACGGGATTCTGTGACAACAACGCGGCGATGGAGCCGGCCACGAGCGGCGCGCTGGCGGAGGTGCCGTCGACTGTGACGCGCTGGCCGTCGAGCCACGCCGTCTGCACGCCGTAGCCCGGGGCGGTGAGTTGCAATTGCGGACCGGAATTGGAGAACGACACCTGCTGTTCCGCCTTGTCGACGGCTCCGACGGAAACGACGCGCGCATCCGCTGCCGGCCATGCGAGCTGCGCCGCCTGATCGTTGCCCGCGGCGGCGACGATGACCGCGCCCTGCTGGGTGGCGTAGCTGATGGCGGATTCCAGCACGGCGCCGGTGGAATAACCGCCGAGACTGACGTTGATGACCTTGGCCCCGCCGTCGACGGCGGCGACGATCGCCCGCGCGATGGTGAAGAGATCACTCGTGCTGTTCGCATCGGTCACGCGGATACTCAGGATCTCCGCCGCCGGCGCCACACCCGGAGCATCGCGTGCGGTGCCGGCGGCGAGGGCCGCGACCGCGGTGCCGTGGCCGTCTTCGCCGCCGTTGCCCGGCAGGACGCCGAGCCCAATGTCGATCGTGCGGATTCGCCCCGGGCCAAACGTCGCGTCCGGAGCGACGCCGGTGTCGAGAATCGCGATCGTCGTACCGCGGCCCCAGCTGGTCCGGTCGCCGGTCGCGCCCATGAAGGCGAGGGTTTCGTTGCCGAACGGCACCTGGTCGACGTTTGCGCGGTCCTGCTTCGACGGCGGCGTGGGCAGGCTGACGAGGTTGTTGGGGGATGCCGCCGAGTAGTCGGCCGCGTTTTGCAACAGCTCGCGTTGCAGTCCGCCGAAGGCATCGAAGCGCACGCGCACGGCGTGCAGCCGGTCAACACGGTCGACCACCTCCAGCCCCGAGGCCGCCGCGCGTTCGAGGAAGCGACGCAATGCGTCGTCGTCCTTGAACGTGAGCAATGCCTCGCCCGGGCGGGCGTCGGGGCGTTCGATGGCGCGTTGCAGCGCGCGGAGCAGCGCCGCGGTGATCTCATCGATGTCACCATCCGTCCGGTCGGCGGATTTTGCCGTGGACGATGCGGGCGCCAACGCGGCGAGCGCGGCGGGGCCGGTTGAATTGGGCGCCGCGGGAGAAAAGCTCGCGCGCCACAGCCAGAGCAGCCACGCCGCGCACACCATACCCACGACGAGGCTGAGGCGGACAATTGGGTGGCGCGTGCTCATGCCAGTTTAGGATGACCCCGAACCGGACGACCCGGCGCTGGACTGCTCTTCACTGGACAGCTCTGAACTGGGCACCTCTGAACTGGGGACGCGACGCCCTCGTCGCGTTTTGCCCGAAAACCGCGACGGGGGCGTCGCGGCTCCAGGCGACCGTCTGGGAGGAAAAATCATCGTGGCGGCGGACATGTACGGTTTAAGAGACGACCCCGAATTTGGAAAGTTGTTGCGGGTGGTTGTGCCGGCTCGCGTTCACCGCGCCACCCGCACGACGACGTACGGCTGTTCGACCGCGAGGTCGGGCCAGTTGGCGCCGTTGCCGCGGGCGTCGGTCGCCTCGATAAAGTACATGAGATCCCATTGCGGCACGATGAAGTCGCCGGGGATGATGGCGGCAAAGGCGCCGCTCTCGCCCGTCGGCTCCATCGTGAGCGACGCATAGTCCTCGAATTGGGTCACGTGCCGGTAGCGCAGTCGCGCGCTGCGCACGCCCGCCGGGTCGGTCACGTGCGCGACCACCCGCAGCGCCGTGCCGGGCTGCGCCTCGCGTGGCCGCTCGTGCGCGACCCGCGGAGCCTCGCGGTCGCCGTCGGTGGCTGGTGTCCAGACCTTTTGCTTCAGGACGGCTTCGTCCGGCGGACAGCATTGGTCCTCCAATTCCTTCAGGCCCACCTCGAGTTTCTTCAACTCGTCGCGCCAATGACCGCAAAGGCTGAAGTTTCGCGCCCCCATGGCGAGGTCCGGCGCATAGCGGTCGCCGGCGATGGCGACGAGTTCGCGCCAGGCGGCGACGGCGTCCTTTTCGCCGTAGGTCGCGGCGACGAGCTCCGCGAGCCGCAGACCGCGCTTGAAGAGGTTGTAGTGCACCGCGGCGAGCGAGCGCCGGGCGTGGAATTTTGCGAGCTGGGCCAGAATCCGGAGGTCGGTGACGGTGGCGTCGAATTCGAGGCTCCGTTTGCTCCCCGCGGCGGCTTCGGCGGCCTGCACGGACGCGAGGATGGCGCCGGCGGTTTCGTCGAACCAGCGGCTGGTGGCGGCGGGCGTGCGCTTCGTGGTGGTGCCGTCGGCGAGGATGCGTTTCGCGGCGTCGATGAAGTTTTCGAACTGCTCGGTGTCGGTGCCCTCGTTGTTGGCGTAGTCCGCGAGGTTGGGACCGAGGCTCTGCCGTTCTGCCCAGCCGCGCGTCGTGGGGAATGCCTTGTACGGATACACGGCCGCGACGATCATCGGCAGCACCTGTGACGCGCGGTGCAGCCCGGTCTCGAGGTGCGGGGCCGCGCCGGCGCCGAACCGTCGCTGAAACTCGCGCTGCCACACGGCGGGCTCGGTCGCGGGGTTGTAGCCGACGCGCCCCCAGACCTGGAAGAAATGCCAGTAACGCTCGAATTCGTAGTCGTAGTACCGGTAGCGCGGCGCGAGTAAATCGAACACGGGCATGTCCGGCCGTTGCGCCTCCATCTTGGTCGCGAGCGGTTCCTGCACGTCCCAGTTCGGGCTTTGGTAGAGCGCGGTCGCGGCCGAGTAGCGCCGCACGTAGTCGGGGTCACCCCAGAGCAAGATGCGCGACGTCCCGCCGTTCCACAGGCGCCAGGTGATTTCGTAGCGCTGCGGATAACGCAGCAGGTCGGCATACCCGTGGCGGCGGTCGTGCTGGTTCGGCGGATTCACATGCGTCGGGTGGTAGGGCAGCCCCATCTGCTCCATCCAGTGCTTGGTCTCGATGCGCAGGTTCACGCCCTGTTCCAGGGCCACGGCGATGACGCTGTCGGGGGTGCCCTTGGCGCGCGCCTCGATGCGCATGCCGGGCTTTGCCTGCTGCAGATGTGTGAACACCTCGCGCCAGAAGCCCTCCATCTCCGAGCGCTTCAGCCCCGACTCCTCATGCACGCGCACCTGCAGCGCATCGGCGGCCGGCACGCGCACGAGCAATTCCTTCAGTGACGCGAGCGTGTAGGCGTTGAGATTGGCGGTCGTCACGCCCTCGACGGTGTTGGGGACGGAACGACCCTGGTACTCACCCAACCACTCGGCGCCGCCAGTCTGCACGCCGGCCCGGTAGATGTGGTCCCAGATTCCGAGCGACACCTCGATCCCGCGGTCGTGGGCGAGTTCGATCAGCCGGTTGAGGGCGGACAGGTTTCGCGTCTGCTGCTCGCGCGTGAGGCCGACCATCTTCACGCCGCCAAATCCTGGCGTGTCGAAAAAGTACGGGTAGGGTGGGGCGAGAAACCCGCCGTTCTCGTAGCCAAACACGATCAGGAAGCGGTTGAACCGGTTCGCCGCCAGCGTGTCCAGATAGCGACGCCAGTAACGCTCGTCGTAAAACCGGCTCTCCCAGTGCGCGCGGTTCATCGTGTAGACCGAGAGCGAGCGGTCCCGCACGGTCGGCGATTCCGCGATGGCGTGGACCTCGCTCCACGGCTCCGCGGCGTTGGCGGCCCAGCCGACCCGCGCCGCGGCGTCGAGCAGCGCAAACATCAGCCCGCGATCATCCGCTCCACAGAAAACAGGCGCATTGCGACCGTCGTCGCCCGGAACCAGCGCGACGGTCAGCGCCTCCGCGTTCGTCGGCAGGGCCAGACCGGCCGCTCCCAGCGCCGCTGTTGCCGGTCCGTGGGCTGCGGTCGTGCCGGCGATGACCCGCATCGAGGCGGTGCCGGCGTCGGCCGAAGTTGTTTCTTCCACGCTCCAGCCGCGGGCTTCGAGGGCGGCGCGCAGCGTGCGCAGCCCATGCTGGGCGGCGCGGCCCGGCGCCGGATCGTGCACGAGGGAAAGGCGGCGCGTGGCGTCGGCCGCGCCGGCCGTCTGAATCGCTGCGAGGCAGAGGATGAACAGGAGCCGCATGCCGGGGAAGATTGCCTGCCTCTGTGGCGGAGCAGGCAATTCCAATCTGCGGCCGCCGATTTCGCGCGTGACGCCCGTGCGGTGCGGTTGTTCGCTTGGCCCGATATGAAAATGCCCCTCCTGCTGCGCTCTGCCCTGCTGTTGGCCCTGGCTGGTCTTGCCCTCCCGCTGGCGGCTGCGCCCAAGCCCGCCGAGATGCTCGACCCGGCGTCGCTCGGCTTCGACCCCGTCCGCCTCAAGCGGCTCGATGCCGTCATCCAGGACAACGTCAACCGCCGGCTGATTGCGGGCGGCGTGATGTACATCGCCCGCGATGGGCGCACGGCGCACCTGCGCGCCTACGGGCAGCAGGACATCGAGGTCGGCACGCCGATGGCGACCAATGCGATTTTCCGCATCGCCTCGATGAGCAAGGCCGTGACGACGGTCGCGGTCATGATGCTCTACGAGGAGGGTAAATTCATGCTGCACGACCCGATTGAGAAATACATCCCGGCCTTCAAGAACTCGGTCGTTGCGATCCCGCCGCCGAAGGGCGCGGCGCCTGGCACGAAGTTTGGCACGGAGAAGGCGAAACGGCCGATTCAGATTCGTGACCTCCTGACCCACACCGCCGGACTCACCTACGGGGATGGGCCGGCGGTGGAACTCTACAAGGAGGCGAAGCTGTACGGCTGGTATTTTGCGGACAAAGACGAACCGCTCGCCGCTGCCATCGACCGCCTGGGCAAGCTGCCGTTGCACGGCCAGCCCGGCGAAGTGTACCAATACGGCTACTCGACCGATGTCCTGGGCCGGCTCGTCGAGGTGGTGTCGGGCCTGCCGCTCGACCGGTTCTTCGCCGAGCGGATATTTGGACCGCTGAAGATGGTCGATTCGTGTTTCTTCCTGCCGCCGGAAAAGGAGCCCCGGCTCGCCAAGGTGTACGGCTACGAGAACGGCAAGCTCGGTCTCGGCGATCAGGGCGATTATGTGCGCGGTCCGCGCAAGTGCTTCTCGGGCGGCGCCGGCGTTCTTTCCACCGCGGGGGATTATGCCCGGCTGCTCCAGATGCTCCTCAACAAAGGCGAACTCGACGGGGTGCGCCTGCTCAGCCGGAAGTCGGTGGAACTGATGCACCAAAACCACACCGGCGACAAGTACCGCAAGGACACGACGGCCTTTGGCCTCGGCTTCTGGGTGAACCAGGATCTCGGATACTACGGCGAATTGGGCAGCGAGGGCGCCTACGGCTGGGGCAGCGCGTATTTTCCCCAGTACCTCGTCGACCCGAAGGAGCGGATCGTCGCGCTCTTCATGACGCAGCACCGTCCGTCCGGCGGCAACGACCTCAACCAGAAATTCAAGGTGCTGATGTACCAGGCGCTGGTGAAATGATCGCGGCGGCGCGATTTCACCGTTGGCTTACGGTGTCTTGCCCGCCGTCCGCGCTGCCTGGTGGAGCTGCCATGAGTTCCACAGGTTGTGCCAGATCACGTAGCAGGTGGGTCCGAGGGCGACGAGTGGGCTCGCATAGGTGAGGGCGAGGTAGATCGTGAACGTGGTGTTCTTCTGGCCGAGGGCCTGACTCGCCTCCCGGGAAAATTCGCGGCCGCCGATCAGGCGTCCGACCCCGAAGTTCGCGATGCACACGAGCAGCGAGATGGCGGCCAGCTTGGCCAGGAGGACGTGGGGCGTGTCGGCGTGCGCCCGCACGAAGTCGGACGCGTTGGCCGTGATCAGAAACATGGCCACGATCCACATGCCGAAGGTGATGTTGCGCAGCCGCGCCGGCCACCCGGCGGCCTCCGGATGAGCAGCGCGCACGAGCCACGCCGCAATCATCGGCAGGAAAACGATGAGCCCGACACTGCCTGATACCTGGGCAAACGCTTCCGGTGTGGCGCGCCCGAGCACGATGGGGAGCAACAACGGCAGGAGAGCGGCGATGGAGACGTTGGTCACCAGAAACGCGGCCACCACGAAATCGACCCGACCGCGCATGAAGCTGATGATCACCGGTGCGGCGATCGCGGTCGGCGTGATGCCGCAGAAGAATCCGGCGAGCGCGATGTCGCGTCCGCCCATCAGCCAGCCCGCGCCCCAGGCCGCGAAGGCGAGCCCGATGTTGGCGGCGAGCAGCCAGAGGTGACGCGGCGCCAGCGAGCTCCGGGAAAACCGCGTCTGGAGAAAGACGATGAAGAGCATCGTCATGATCAGCCAGCGAATCGCCCAGGCCAGCACGTGCCCCTGGGGGACGAGGGCCCCGAGGATGATGGCGGAAAGAATGGCGGCGGTACGGGCGAAACCGGTCACGGTGGGAAGATCGATGTCAGGCGGAAACGGGTGAAGTGGAAAGGTGAAACGGGAAAGTGGAAAGGGTGGAAAACCCGGCCATCAGCCGTTTCCGATCAAAGGTCCCGCCACGGTGGGGTGAAGCGCCGGCGGCGCGCGAATCAATCTTCGGATATTTTCCGCGTTCCGCTGAAATTTCCTAAAGATTCGGCGGGATGAACCGTAGACATAGATGTCCGCCGGTTCTTTCAGGAAATCAAACAAGGCATACTATCTCATACATGCCTCTGCCGCCACAACTCAGTAGTCCCGCTCCATTCGGAGGTCTTAGGTGACGAACGCTGGCGGATAGGGATTGGCCACCGAACTGGTCAACTGGCCTGAAAGAACCGGCGTTCTTTTCACCCCCCGAGACGCCCCGAGGTGTCCGGGGCTCAAATTTCCCACCCGGAATGCCGAAAAACAACTCCCTGCGGGGACCTTTGATTTGTCGGCCAATTTTACGGTGCGGCCGGCCAGTAGGGCGTCGGGAAACATTCTCGCCGCCGACGGTTCGACGGTAATCGGCACCTATTCGGTGGTGACCTCGGCTATCCCTGAGCCCGCGACCGACGCGGTGGTCATGGGGCCGATTGTGCTGGAGTTCGCATTTTTCAGGAGAAAGCGGAAATCGTTCGCTTGAGGTGCGGCGCCTTTTGATCGGGTTGGAATTTTTGAACGTAACGCTTCCCAAAAGTGGCTGGCAGTCGTGTAATCGCTGTCCCACGCTTGAGTGAAGTATGCCCGCCGTGATCGATCACCCCTTCCGCCGCGCGTGCCATCGATCCGGTGCGTTTCAACGTACGCGGTTGGGTATGGCTCGGAGACTTGCAGGAGTCGATTGTCGCCGTTGAGGCTGTAGGCGACGGAAGGCTTCTTGGTCAATCGATGGGTTTCGTCTCGCGTCCGGATGTGATCCGGGCGCTTGGTCTCACGGAGAACGTCAAGCCGGGCTTCGATTTTTTCGCCGATTTTTCGAGTGCCGGGCCTCGGGCGGAGTTTGATCTCACGATTCGGGCGCGGATGCGTGACGGGAGTCAAAGCGCGCCACTGTGTTCGGTCAGGGTACAGGCGAAAGTTCCAGTTGCTCAAGGGTGGCTCCCCGCGACGACTGGGCCGAAGTCGAACGGCGGAGCGTCCATCGAGGTTCGAGCCGTTGCCTCCGGAGCGACACCACAAGTTGACGTTTTGCCGCCGGACCATTTGCAGGTTCGTCAAGTGGGAGGCGTATGGGGTCCGTTGTTTTATTCCGAGGGGCGCGTCATTTTCGAACAACTGGCCGCTGAGTTTAGGGCGGCTGGGGGTGCCCTCGAACGCGCGCAACGGATCTTGGATTTTGGCTGCGGCTGCGGTCGGGTGTTGCGCGGAATAGAGGGCCTGGCTGCCCGACCGGATGTATGGGGCTGCGATATCGATGCGGAAGCGATTGAGTGGAATTCCAAGAATCTCGGGCACGTCGCTCGGTTTTGCGTCAATCCAACGATGCCCCCGACGGCGTTTGAGCGGGGATACTTCGATTCCGTCTACTCGGTCTCCGTGTTTACGCACCTCCCTGAGGAACTGCAGTTCGCGTGGCTGACGGAATTGCGCAGAATCGTTCGTCCCGGAGGATTGCTCATTCTTTCGACGCACGGTGCCCACTATTGGCAAAACGCTGACGCAGACGTTCGTGCCGAGGTTGAAAACCGGGGATTCGCCTACCGTTCGGGGGCTCAAACCGAGGGGCTTCCCGATTTTTACATGGTCGCGTTTCACTCGCAGGCCTACGTGCGAAACAGGTGGTCCTGGTTCTTCGAGGTTGTCGACATCAAGGAGAAGCTGATCCACGGGCTCCACGACGCTGTCATCTTGCGGAGACGTAACGACTAGGACGGCAGCGTGAAAAGGAAAGGACCGGGCGGGAAGTGAGAGGGTGAACTCGATGAATCCTTTTTCGTTCCGGGCGACAGCCGTCGCTACGTTGGAATCACAAATAGCCTTGTCCGCCGTCTTGCCGAGCATCGGTCGGGTTCGCACTCGGGGCGGTTACTAGGCGAGTTTCGCGTGATCCAGGTCGAGACCTTCCCCGACTACGTTTCTGCGCGGTTGCGGGAGAAGTTTTTGAAGTCCGGCCAGGGCCGAGCGTGGCTGGCGGAGAAATTCCCGAAGCGGTTGCCGGTCCGCGTGGACGCTCCGACTACTATCGGATAAAATTTCCCGGTTGAAAATGCGCTTGCTTCCGCCAAGGGCCTGCCACTTCCTGACCCTCCTTCTGTTTCGGGCTGTAGCGTAGCCTGGTAGCGCGCTTGCATGGGGTGCAAGAGGTCGTGAGTTCGAATCTCACCAGCCCGACCATTTTTCCCCGCCGCGCCAGCGGTAGGTGGCAGAGAGGAAAGTTCTGAAATTCCGGGGAAAGTCCTGAAATTCCATTTTTCAAGGCTTAAAGAAACACGTCCTTTTCGATCTCCCAGCGCGGGGGTACCCAGAGCCTCAACCAACGATAAAATGGCAGGAAGGGCCGTTTCCCGGCGTTTCGGGGATCCATGCGCGAGGTGCGCGATGGCAACGGGCGTTTTCTCTTTTGGCTCATGACCGGCTTGGCGTCTCGCCTCTCAACACCCCGGGCACCCGCACGTTTTCATGTCCTTCCATAGGTTGCGGCGGCGCGAAAACTCCGTTCGCCAGCGCGCGAGCAGTGCTTCGTAACGCGGTCGGTTCACCTCGGAAAGCGCTTTCATCCAAGCGGCCTGCGCGGTGTAGAGCGCGGAGCTCTTCGCTGGCGATGGCACCAACAGGTGCAGGTGCTCCGTCCAGGCCGGCATCGGCGCAATCCCCGCAAGTTCGAGCGACGCCAGCGCCTCACGCACACTCTGCGCGCACTTCCCGGGCAGGTTCTGTGTCAGAAGCACGTGCGTCGCAAAGGCGGGATATTCTGATTTGATCTGTTCGTGTTGGGGCAGACTGCGCGTCAGAAGCGCCAGGGACCGCCAGTGCCGGCCGAAGAACGCCGCGTGCGTCCGGCAGCCTTCGATCCACGCTTCCAAATGTTCACCCAACCCGGACCGATGCAATGTCGGATCTCGGCGCGCGTCGATCAACCATCGCACCCACGATTCGGCCTGCTGGCCGGCCGGCGGCTCGCCGGCCGGCGTACATGCGTCCACCTCCCAGGCCCGCCATGCACCAAAAAGTTTTTCGCCCACCGCCGCCTCGCCTCCGTGCGAACGGAAATCGGCGAAGGCCGCAACTACCGCCGGCCAGTCGTCCGCACGGGTCCACAGCGCCTGCTGCAGCCGGCAACTCGCCGCGCGCGCGCGGCTTCCGCCCGCCTCGGCGATCGATTCCCACCTCCTGAGCAGATCAAGCAGCGCGCGCTCCGCTTCCGGCATTCGCGCATACCTTTTTGCGTCCCACAGCGGGTCCTCCGGTTGCCACGGTTCCCCGACGTTGTAACGGAGCAGGCTACTCACCGTCCGCGCCACATACCTCTCCGCGGCGGCAATGTCCTTCCGAACCGTGGCGGCGGCGATCAGCGGCTCGCCGTAACGGCAGTCACGCTCGAGGTTCTCATCGCAGGTTCGCAGGTGCGCCGCCGGGTCGAAACGCTGCTCGTAGATGACCCGCACGCGATGCCATAGGGAGCGAACCTCGTCGCTCAAGTCCGCCAGCGGCGGGGCGCCCAGTCGGGCGTGGATTTCACGGCTCGCCTCTTCCGGCAACCCCTCGAAAAACCGCACCGCGGCCTCCGCATTCCACGCCACATGCTTGTATTCGTTTTCCAACTTCCATAGCCGGTCCACGAGCAAACCGCCAGGCGACGGCTGCCCGGCCAGGCCGAGCCAGATCCAGCGCAGGGTGCACGTGGTTGCGTGCGGACCGAGCGTACACACGTCCTCGTTCATTTGCACCGAGTCCGGATAGGAGGCGATGCCCCGGTCAATCTCGGCCAGTGTCTGATCGAAGTGCCCGGGTTCGTCGGCGAGCGCGAATGCTCGATCGAGACCGGGTAGAAGCTTCGCGGCCACCACGTCGAGATCTTCGGCCAGCGCATACGGATCGAAATACGGCGGGTGCCAATGTTCGTCGTGATTGGCGTAGTCGCCCCGCTCGTCGCCGAGCTTGGCGACGTGGCCTTCCCACGCCGCCCATTGCTCCCGCCAGATTTCGAGCGCCCGGCGATCCGAGGTATCGACGTCGGTCGCAGAAGATTCGGCGGATGCGTTTGGAGCGAGAATCTTGTTTACGGTATCAGCCAAATCCCGATCGGCGGCGCGCAAGGCGCCGTCGAGACTGCGCAGCACCCCCGCGCCGCCGGCCACGGCCAGCAGCGTGTCGAGTTGCTCTTCGGTGAGCGCCGCGCGCAAACGCGCGCCGAGCTGCTTTCCTGATTGCGAATCGGACTCTGGCATCGGGCAGGAAAATGTTCGCCATCGGCGACCCTTGCCAACGCTTTTTGCCGTTTACCCCGCCGCCTCCGTGCCCGAACAATTCATAGCCACGCCGATCGCCACAAAGCGCATGTCCACCTCGAAACGAGACGAAGTTCGCGAAGAACGCATTTCGATGGAGATCATCGTCGATTGTTACGACGAGCACGAGGCGTGGTCGGGCTGGTCGTGTTATTTCGGCGACAAGCTCACATTTCCGTTTCAGGCTAAGTGCATTCGGACGCGGCGCGGTTCGTTGCTGAGAGTGGGCGAACAAGTGACGGTGACCAGCCTGCTCGACGACGATGAGCCCGCGGGCTCACTGGCTGAAATGCAGGTCATGATCGAATGGCGGGACCGCACGCTGGCCGTGCCGCTGGCGCAACTCGACGGCGTCGGGGTGAACGAACAGACGGCAGAGGCCATCGCGGACTGGCACTACTGGGTTGAGCAAGGACGGCAGTTTTGATGTTTATTCTTTCCGCGCCGACCAACTTGCATCCGAATCGAATTACAGCGGATTGCCCTTGGATTTGAACCGGCTTTTGGAAAGCGCACGCCGGACAGATTGCGCGGCGACTTGCGTTGTGAAGCGTCCCTATCCACCCTGAATCATGCTCAACTGGTCAGAATGTTCCGCCGTCGAGCGGGTGCCGGGAAAAGTCAGCGGGGCCTGGCTTTTTGTCGGCACGCGCGTTCCGGTAAAGGCGCTGTTCGAAAACCTCGAGAGCGGAGCGACAGTCGAAGATTTTTTGGAATGGTTTCCGGGAGTGAAGCGAGAGCAGGTCGAGGCGGTGTTGGATCACGCTCAGCGTAGCCTCGTCGGGGCCTAGCAGCCTGTCGGACTTAGGAAGTCCGATCTGGGGCAAACGAATGTTGGCCGAACGGAACCGACAGGCTGCTAAATGAAAATGCCTGGGGCATTTTCGCGGATCGTGTGCCGGTCTGTTCGAAATATATTTGTAATAAGATGAC
>CANJIU010000145.1 GCA_947474365.1 Opitutia bacterium
CCTACGAAAAAGCGGACCGCGAACGCCAACAGCACCGGCTCGAAAAACGGGCCGCCGAAATGGGCTTCGCCCTCACTCCCATCCATGCCCAAACAGTATAAGTTCATTGGCAGCGTAGCGAAGAATCCAATTTGATCTTCGCGGCGATTTCAGAGGAGCGAACGTCCTGATGGATTCTTCGCTGCGCTCAGAATGACAAGAAGGAAGACCCTTTTCGACGCCCTCTGAGCGAATCCGACTCCTGTGCGCCCACCGGCTTCATCACCGCCGGGATTACTTCTTCGCCGCGAGGAAGTGCACGAGGGCGGCGAAATCATCCAGCGACAGCGCGTTCGCGAGGCCTTCCGGCATCATCGACGTGGCCAGGTGCTTTTCCTCCTTGATGTCCGCGGTGCGCACGGTGGAGACCGCGCCCGTCATGTCGCGGAGGACGATTTTGTCGGACGTCGTCTCACTGGCGAAACCAGTGCGAACCGTGCCGTCCTTCATCGTGAGCATGACGGTCTGGAATCCCTGGGAAATCGTGTCGTTGGGCCGAAGAATCGCGGTGGCGATTTGGGCCGGGTTCATGATGGAGCCGATCTGACCCATGAACGGCCCGAGTGACGCCCCGCCGACTTGGAGGGCGTGGCAGGCGACGCACCCTTGTTGGGTGAAAAGTTCCTCACCGCGAGCGTGGTTGGGCTTCAGTTTTTCGACGGTGAGGATGATGTCCTCCAGGGCGGTGGTCGCGACGGCACCCTTCTGTGCGGCGATCTTGGCGAGATCGAGCAGGGGCGCCTTGGCGGCAACCGGCGCAACTTCCTTCGTGCCGAGTTTGGCGAGGCCGAGGCGGTGGGAATCGTTGAGCCGGGCAAGAAAGTCCCGATGAGCGGGCGAAGCGTTGCGGGTCTCCGCCTCAAGGGCGACGGCGATGCGCGGGGAGGCGGACCACGTGACCGGTTTGTAATAGGGCCCGCGGGTGTCCGGGCGGGTGCTCCACCACCACGAACCGTCATAGGGAGCCTCCTGTTGATAGAGGCGGGCGAGGGTCGTGAGGAGCTTCGCGTGCAACGCGGGTGCCATGTCGGGCTTGAGTTTGCCGAGGAGACCGTCGACCGCCGATTCTTCGTGGAGATTCGACAACGCCCACAGCGCGAGGTCTTCGTTCTTCGTGCCGACCGCGGCGAGCGACGCGTCGACGGCGCGGAGGCGCATCAGGGCGTGCGCCGCGAGATGCGGGAGGACGATGCCGGAATTCGGCGTGGCGTGGCGCGGCGCGAAAGAAGTCCGGGCGATGGTGAGTTTCGGGCCGGTGGAAGCGAAGAACTCGACCGATGCCTCCGCGCCGCCAGCTCCGGTGGTTTGCGCTCGGGTGCTGAACGATACGGCGCCGGGTGGCACGACGTAGGTGACCATCGGCGGTCCGCTGATGACGACCGTCGGCCCGCCCGCTCCGCGTTTTCCTTTCTTGGCGGACTTGGCGGTGTCGACCCCGGAGCCGGGCTCGGCGGGCGCCTTCACGCTGGCTCGGCCGACCGTCGGCGTGAGGGTGGTGAGGCTGAGTTGCTTTCCATCGGCGAGGGTAAAAGCCGCGTCGCTGAGGGAGAGTTGCACCGGTTCCGCCTCGTTGTCGGTGGAGACCAGATGGAAACGCAGCTCATCGCCGGGCCTGGTCTGGAGGGTCACGCGGCTGTCGCGGTTGCCCTTGAGGGTGTCTTTTTGCGTGAAATTTCCGTCGCCGTCCTCGGAGGGCTTGGTGAAGGAAACGTTGAGCAGCGCGGTGGCGGCGGCGGGGTCGCCGAGGCGGCCGAGCGAGACGGCGGCGACGGCGCGTTGGCGGGGTGACCCGGCCTGCAGGGTGTTGACGAAAGGAGCGAGGGGGAGGCGCGCGGTTTTCAGGCGGGGCAGGCGGTCGGTCGCGGCGCGCAGGGCAAATTCGCGGAGGGCCTCATCGGAGGCGAATGCGAGCAGGGCGTGCGGGTCGGTTTCGATCTGCGCGAGGGTGAACAGCGCGGCGACCCGGGAGGCGAGCGAAAGCGAGTCGCGGCGGATGAGCGGGACGAGTGTGAGCTTCGCCGCGGCGGCCTCGGCGGGGCGCGCCAGGATTTCCTGTTGTGCGTAGAAGCGGGTGGTGGCGCTGGGTGACTCGAGCAGCGAAACGAGGGTGGCGAGTTTCGCGGTTGCAAGGTCGGGGAGCGCACGATGCGACCAGCCCTTGGGCGTGATGCGGGAGACATAACCTTTGCCGGGATCGCCCTTGAAACCCGCGCCGTCCCAGGCGCTGACGAACATTTGCCCCGACGGGTCGACATCGAGGTCGGTGACTTGGGAAATCTGTGCGAACTCCTCGACCTTTTGGGTGAATGTCGGGCCGTCGGGGGTGAGCCGGTGGAGGTAGATCGCCTTGCGGCCCCAGTCGGCCATGAGGGGCTGGTTGTTATAGGCCGCCGGCCAGGTGGGCTCGGAGAGGAAGAAGGCGCCGACGCCGGAACCGCCGCCGAGGTCCTCGAGCGCGGGGAGAATTTCGGTCGAGAAATTCTTGAACAGGCGCGGATAGCCGAATTCGGCGGACTGGACGTGATGGAGAAAGCGAATGTTCCAGCCGCCGCCGTCATTCGTGTTGCCGCGGGTGAAGGCGTTCATGAACGGATCGATCGCGACGTCGTAGATGTTGCGCGTGCCGGTCGTGTACATCTCAAGTTCCGTGCCATCGGGGCGGACGCGGGCGATGCCACCGCCCAAGTGCGTGAGCGTGATGCCATCGGTGCCGGTGGCGTCGTGAAATCCGAAATCACCGACGGCGATGTAAATCCAGCCGTCGATCCCCATGCGGATACCATTGGTGGAGTGGTCGGTGCCGCGGTCGTTGATGGCCTTGGAGACGCAGATCCCTTTGACGAGAACTTTCGCGGGGCCGTCGGCGATGCCGTCGTGATCGGCGTCTTCGAGGACGGCGAGGTTCATGCCGGTGGCCTTGCCGTCAGGGCCGAAGTGCGTGTGGAGCACATAGACGCGCGTGCCAATGGCGAGGAGGCCGCGGGGGTTGTCGATGTTGGCGAAGAGCGTGTGCGAATCGGCCACGCCGTCGTGGTCGCGGTCGATGAGTTTCACGATGCGGCCCTTGCCCGGGCCCTTGCCGAGGGAACCATTGAGATCGACGCCGGCGTAGACCTCACCCTGCGCGGAGACACAGAGGCACGCGACACAGGGCGTGACGTCGGGGCCAGAGAAGCGTTTCAACTCAAGGTCTGCGGGCAAGGTGTCAGCCGCGGCGAGTGGGGCCGCGGTGACGGCGAGCAAGAGCAGGAGGACGGCGAGTGGACGTCGGAGGGCGTGGCGGGTCATGTGGTGGGAAAGAGTGCGGGCGTAGGAAGGGGGAAGACGGACGGAAGCGGACGAGGGTTCTTGCGGGCGGTGCGCAGTTCCCCGCAAAAAACACCCCGCCCTTTTTGTGCGGCTTGTTTCAGGGGATCCAAAAGAGGGATTCCCAAGAGTCAGGCCTAAACCGTTGCGGCCAGTTTCTAGTGGGGTCCACCTCACTCTCCCAGCCCGCCGCCATCGTCAGGCGGTAGGGGCGCCTCTCAATTTCTGGACACTGGGGACGCGACGAGAGGCGTCGCGGCTCCAGCAGTTGCACGGGGGTGATCAGTACCTGTTTCGCCTGTCCAAATGCGGGATGCGCCCCCGGGAGGGTGTGTCATTCCGAAATCGTCCGCGGAGGCGTGGGGGAGAGGCGTCCCGACCACGGAATTTGGAGCAGCTGCAATGAGAGGAGCGGTTAGGGCGACGGAGGCGTCCAAATCGTCGCGACGATGTGCTGAATCGGGAGTTCTTTCGTCGAATAGTAGTAGGCCGTGACGATCTTGCCGTCGCTCCGTTCGAAACTTTGGCAGTAGCCCAGGTCCCAGTTTCTCCCGTCGTTCCGCAGGGAGAATTCCGGGCCCCAGTCGCGACCGCCGTTGTGGCTCATCCGGGCGCGAATGCCGAAGGGTGGTGATCGCACCCCATAAACCGCCACCAGCCGGCCGTCGTGAAGGCGTACTTGGCTCGGCGGATTGCCGTTGTGCAAGATCGTATCGGGATAGGCGATGCGGGAAAGAAACCTCCAGGTGTGCCCCTGGTCCTTTGACCCATAGGCGTCGATCCAGCTGACCTCGTCGCGAAATCCCGCGGTGAGATCGAGGTCAAAGCGGCGTTGCAGGAGCGAAACAAAATCCCCGTCGCTGTTTCTCACCGTCGCGGGCATCGCGTTGCGCGTCGCGAGTGGCTTTCCCGTCATCCAACCGAGGAATTGAAAAGTCCGGCCTCCGTCGACCGTGCGGGCGGCGAACGCTCCATCCCGCTGTTCCGAATCCTCCCGTGGTTTTTTGACCGAAAGGAAGAAAAAGCATCCCTCCCTTCCCTCGGCGATGTAGTTGGTGCGTGACGTGGGCGCACCCAAGTCAAAATGGGGCATCACGTAGGGCCCGACCCAACGACGCCCGCGATCCCGGGAGACGTAAAACGCGCCTTCACGGACGCGAATCGCAAGATTCGGATGCGTAAAATCGATCCCCCCGGGGCTGGCGATCGGCTTGCCGGCCTCCAATTCGGGGTGGTCCTCGACCGTCCACGACTCTCCGCCATCGAGGCTTCGCGCCAGTGCGATCACCATTGGCCGGGCGCGATCGTAGGCATGATCGTTTTCCGGCGAGTGCGGAAGATAATATCCTTTGTGAAATCCGACGAGAATTTCATCTCCCCAACTCCAACAGCCGGCGTCAGTGGGCCAACACGCGTACCGATCGGGGTCGTGGTAAACGACGATGTGCTGCGCCGCGACGGGAGCAGGCTCGACCGCGTGAGCTGGCTGCTGCGAAAGCAGGGCGCCCGCCAGGCCGAGGAGCATCCGCTGGCGGAGCGTTGCCGCGAGGCATCGCACAAAAATCAGTGAGACCATAGGGTGGTGCCAATCTGCTTCAACCGCGCCTGCCGGGCAAGGCCTGCAGGGAAGACGGCGCTGCGCCCGCCATCGTCAGAACCGCGCCTTCACCCCGGCCGTCCAGACGGGTTCATAAATGGACCGCCTGAAGTTCTTGGCGATGTCCGGCGTCGTTGGACTGTAGACCTGCAGGATTTGCGTATATCCGCTGATATCCCGGCCATTGACGAACAGGGAAATATTCCGGGCCAGGTGGAAACTCGCATCCAGATCGACGCGCAGCGCCGCCGTGCGATACTGGAAGGTGTTCGGATCGTAAAATGCGTTCACGGCAAAATCCTGATAGGCGAGGCGGGCCTTGGAGTTCCACTTTCCCTTCACCGCGATCGAGAACCGATTGCGCGTGAGCGACAGGCCGGCCCCGGCCGAGTAAGGCACCAGATAGAGGTTCTGGGCGGCAAACTGAATTCCGATATTGCCGCCACCGGTCTGGGTGGAGCGCGCCGCGGAGTAGTTCAGGTGCACGCCCCGCGCCCACTCGGGCAGGATCCGGTTGAAGCTGTAGCTGCCGCTCAACTCCAGGCCCGAGGTCACAATTGTGCCGGGCATGTTCACCTTCGTCACGAGGTAGGCGCCTGGGTAATCGGACGGATTCGCTCCGTATTGCTGAATGAGATTGGCCGATTGCGCGACGCTCGTGGTTTGTTGGGCGAACGCATTCGACACGAAGCGCCGGTATCCGCGCAGCGTGACGTTGTTCATCCCCTCGGGGGAATAATACTCAAGCGACAGGCCCACGTTGTTGGACTCCCACGGATGCAGCCCCGTGTTGTTCATCTGGATTTGGGTGTTCACGTTGCCCTCCGAAGCGACGAGCGCGGGGTCGGGCAGGTTGATGGACGGATAAATATTGTTCAGATCCGGGCGGCCGACGGTATGCGAATAGGACACCCGGCCAACGAGGTTGGCGGTCACATCGTAACTGGCACTGGCGCTGGGGAAAAAGTTTCCGTACTGGGCCTTGGCGGTCTGCCCATAGGGAATGTACTGCGCCTTGGCGGCCGCCAGTGAGTTCGCCGGATTCAAGGTCCGCACTGTTTGCCCGGTTCCCGGCACAAAGACCGCGCCTGTCGTGCTGAGCAATTGGCCGGCCGCGTTATGCGCCTCGTTGTTGGCCGGGTTGAACAGGAAACCCGCTCCGTTGTTTTCGGTTCGTTCGTAACGCACCCCGTAGGCGAGCTTCAGCCGGCCGGTCAGCAAGGTATTGTCCGCGCGCACGTAGCCCCCGGTGATGATCTCCGTCAGTCGGTTGTCGTTTTGGGCTGCCGATTGGAAATCGGCCCCAGGCCGCACTTGCACGAACTGGGCGGGGTTGGCCCGATAGGCTTTCCCGATCACCTGGTTGTCGAGCACTTGAGGAACACCATATCCCGCCAACAGGGGCGTGTTATAGCCGCTCTGGACGAAGGCCGACAAGGGAAGATTGCCGGTGTAGAGGAAGCCGTTTCCGTTGGTGCCGTAAACGGGATCCAAATACGTGCCGCGGCGGTAATTGGTCAGGTTGTAGCCCACTTTGAGCGTGGTCGGGACGGTGAACTCCAGGGCTTTGCTGACCGCACCCATGGCTTCAAACCGACGGTCGTCCACCCAGATGGGCTTGAAGCGGATCGCCGGCAGGACGCTGCTGACGTTGGTGGCCACTCCGGTGATGGGATCGTTGACGGCGGCGGTGAAATTGCCGGTGGCGGCAAAGGTATTGATGTCGATCGGATTGACGACGATGCCGTTCTTGGTGGACGTGATGCTGGCGGGGCCCCAGCTGCCAATGTTGTTGAAGCGAAGAGTGTCGAGGGGCCGGAGATTATAGGCCACGGCGTTCGCAGTCCCGATGTCGGCGTCCCGGGTCTGCTTCCGGGAGGTGCCATAGCTGTTGCCGAACCGGACCTTCCACCCCTTGAAGTGATAGCGATAATCGAGCGTGAACTGGCGGTTCGCGTCATTCGCCTGCCAGGTGATATGGGAGTTCAGCAGCCGGGGCTGCACGGAGGTCGAATTGATCTCCACCTGGTTGGTGAGCGTGGAGGTCGCCAGGTTCACCCAGTTGGAGTTGCCCCAGGCGACGGTATTATTGCCGTATTTCAGCGTGTTGTAACTCTGGGTAAACGTGCCGGAGAGGCTGCCGTGCTCCGTGACTTTGTAGTCGGCGGTCAGGTTCACGCTCGTTCGCTCATAGACGGAAAGGAAATTGTCCAAAGTATGCCCGTTCGAGAAATAGTGGGTGGGATTGAGCGGGGTGTTCGCGTAGGTGCCGGTGCTCGCGTTGTAGTTGGCATTCCAATTCATCGTTTGCGAACTGGACGCTTTTGGGAAGGTGTTGGCGTTGACGCTGACCGAGAACCCAAAGCGCGAATTCACGGGCACGATGACGGAGATCGACGTCCCCAGGAAATGGGCATTGATCTTCGATGACCACGGACCCGACATGGTCGAGGACAGAAGTTTGTCGCGGTCCGCCGCGGCGAACAGCGAAAGGGCGTACTGTGGGGCGGACAGTTCAAACGCACTCTTCGGTACGAAATTGATTGAGCCGGCCAGGGCACTGCCCGGATCGTCCGGCAGTGTCGAGCGATTCACCTCGATGCGCGAAATATTGTTGAGCGAGAGGGCCATCAATTGCGAGGAGCGCTGCGGCGGGACCGGGTTCGCCCCAATGGTACCTGCCACGGTGGGGCCCTGCGTGCTGTCGGCCGAGGTGGTCATTTGGAAGCCGCCATACGTCACGGGCACATTGGCGCTCGGCGCGCCCGACATGGTGATCGCATTGCCGTTGCCATAGAAATCCGCTTCCAGGTCGATGCCGGGAAGGAATTTCAGCGCGTTGGGTATGCTGCCGTCTCCGATGAAACCGAGATCGTCGAGGGCGATGACACTCTTCAGGTTCGCGGCATGGCGCTGGCTGTTGATCGCGAGTTCCTTGGCGCTCATCTCCTTCGAGACGTTGACCTGAAACGGATCCAGTTTGACGAGATCACCGCCTCGCCCGGCAAGCCGCACGTCCGCCTGCGCTTCTCGTCCGGCTTCCACCGTCACCACGAGGTTGGCCGCCGACATGCCGGAGTAAACAATCCGCAACGTCACCGCCCCTGCGGGAAGGCCATCCAACCGGAAGGAGCCGCCTTGGTCGGAGGCTGTGGTGGTGCCCACCGGCGATGGGGCTTGCTCCGTCTTGGCACTCGCAACCTCGATCACGTGGATTTGCGCGCCGTAAAGATAAGTGCCGGTATCGGCATTCTGGACCCGGCCGACCACCGAGCCGGTGGCGGCGGAGGCGGCGCGCAGCGAAAGCGTGAGGCAGGGGAAAACGGACAAGGCGAGCCAGAGGTGGAGGAACGGAAACGGCTGATGGCACTTCATAGGAAATTCACGCGGGAACAACGGGGAGGGATTGGGTTTCAGGCGCAGATCCTGTCCGAACCTGAGTTTGACGGGACGCTTGCCGGCGAATGGATACGAGTCACGTCGGCGTTCATGAAACTGTTACATGCCTGCCCGTCGCACGGGTGACGTCCGGGAGCGTTTGCGGGATTGCTGGCCAAACGACCGACTGCGCCATCACCGGCATGGTCGCGAAACCGTCAGGTGGAGCCGCGCCCGGGATGGCGCGAAGGGAAGGTCAATTGTGAGATGCTACCCTGCGCAGAGACGGTCCGTCGACCCACCGCCCATCCACCATCGTGGTGCGTGGATCGGACGGCAGGCTGCGTTCGTCCCGGTGAATCTGCGTAATCAAGCTTTCCGCCGCCACCCGCCCCTGCAGTTCGAAGCGTACGTCAATCCCCGCACAGGCTCGCTGGCGGGCACTCCAATTCAGGTTGAAAAACGCGGTGGCCTTCGGCACGCGCACGTCCATGCGACGAAGCCAGACGATGGCTTCATCCATGTGTCCGATGACGAGATCGGGCCGGTGCGCGCGGTACCATCTCCCGAAAAGTTTTTCGTCCATCCGGTCGGCCGTCAGCACCGGAACGAAGGGACCCTCCAAATTCTGTTCCTGAAACGAGCGAAACGCCGCCGACCACTTGTGGGCGATACGTTCATCCTTGTAGTTTTCCAGAAACATGCCGATCCGGCGATAGCCACGCGCCTTCAGCCGGGTGAGCGCGCGGGTCAGGGTCATGAAGTGGTCGAGACAGACGGTGTGCAGCAGAGGTTCGAGCGACCCGTTGTCGATTGCGATGGAGGAGAATTTCTCCCATGGAAAATCGGCCATCGCATTCGTCGGGGCGGTGAAAATGAAGATGACGCCCTGCACGCCCCGCGCCTGCAGCACGCGCACGAAGCTGCCCAAGCGGAATCCGGCGGCCGTGACGCTGAACTCATACAGGTGGAAACCCAACTCGGCCGCCCGGGACTTGGCCCCGGCGATGATCCGGCGGTGGGCGGGCAGCAGGTGGAGTTGAAACGGCCCCGGCACATGGATGATGGCGAGGTTGCCGACGAATTGCTGCGCGTTGCCAGAGCGCATCCGGGCCATGACTTTCCCGACCAGATCGTTGCGAACGTAACCGAGACGCCGCGCCGCCGCGAGGATGCGCCGGGCGGTTTCAGGCCGGACGGACGGATGCCGGGTCAGCGCGCGGGACACGGTGGCCGTGGATACGCCGCAGGCCGCGGAAAGGGTGCGCACGGAAATTCCAGCCATCAGGATATCACCGTTGCTTCGATCAGAAAGGGACTCAACCCAGAACGCAGTAAGGACGCACCTGGGGGTAAGCGTTGCCCGAACCGTGCAAGAAGGACGCCCGAAGGTAGATAGGATGAGGTGTACAGGACGCCTACAGGATCCCTACAGGATGGGTACAGGATGCCGGGTGTCCCGTTCTGCCTGGTTTGGGGCGAGAGTCCCGCCTTCAACCGGCGAAGCGCACCACACTCCACTCACCTTGGTGGCAAGAATCGATCCCAATTCCGCACCCGGCGGAGGGCGAGGAAAAATCGGAGGAACTTTCCGCCAGCGGCGTGGCGACAGGACAGTCGAGGGCAAGGTTCCTGCGAAGCCGTCGAAAAATGTAGGGAAAATGTCGGGACGGCTCCCTGCGCCGTCCGCAAGACCAGCGCGAAATTAGGTGAGAAAACCGGACGCCCCGGAGATAGTTTCCTGCCGGGGCGCGGACCCCCAAGGCGAAAGGCTCACGGTTGCGGCAGCAAGCCCGCGTTGTTCCGCACGGTCACATTCTCGCAGCCTTGCGGCGCGGGAAACGTGCGCACCGGGCCGGAGAAGATATTGTCCGTGACCAGAATCGTATCACCGCCGGGAGCAAAGGTGAGGGCGTGCTCAGCGCTGGGTCCGCTGGTGAAAACGTTGCCGCGCACAATCACGTTGCCGTAGCGACCGCCCGGTTCATGCGTCGTGAAATACAACTCGGCATAGCGCTCGTAGTCGCCGGTGACGAAACTGCGGCGCCCACGGCGCGGGTCGGGTTCGCACTTCGTCGTGTTGTTCACGAAAATATTGTCGGCCAGCACGAAGTTGCGCGGCTGGTTGATCCACGACCCGCGTCCGCCATTGCGGAAGGTGTTGCCGACGATGGTCACGTCTTCACAGGACTTCTCGACGCTGATGACGCGGGAGCCGTTGGAGCCGTCCACGGTGTTGCCGGTGATCGTCGCGTCCTGGCAGTACTCGGCGAGGAAGAAGGCGCCCATGCGCGAGCCGGTGATGTGGTTGTTGGCGAAGAGGACACCCCGGCCTTTCTGGATGTGCATCGTGTCGCCGAGCGCACTGAGGCGGCAGCCGCGCACGATGACCTTTTCGCAGCCGACGAGGTCGAGCGCCCCCTTGCCCGGCCCGCTGCCGGCCGGAGCGTAAAGCGCGAGATGTGCCTGAAACAGGTTGCTGATGAGACGGGCCTGCGGTCCGGCGTCGGTGGAGAACGTCAACGCCGCGCCGCCCGCCTGATCCGCGATGCGGATGAACTCCGGCGTGCTCTCGACGACGAAATACTGGCGCCCGCGCACAAGGTTGTCCGGGAGCGCGTCACCGAAAAAGCAGATCGTGTCGTGGCCGCGTGCCGCGTCTGCTCCGTCGCGCCTCCGCGTCACCGGCAGCCGCTGCGCGTTGTCAAACCACACCCGGTCGTCGCCCGCCTTCATCCGCACCGGACCGCGCACGAGGTCGTGGCGGAAATACTTCGCGGCCATCGTGCGCTCGGCTGCGTTGTAGTCCTCGGGCCACACCGTGATCTGCCACAGGTAGCCGTAGTCCCACATGAACTTCCCGCTGCGCTCCAGCGTGCAATTCTCGACCGTCACATTGCGGGCGAAGGTCTCCACGTCGCGCTCGCTGCCTTTCTTTTCCGCCCCGAGCACGGTGATGACGGCTCCGGCCACGCCCGCGCTGGTGATGTCGCGAAAGGTCAGGTTCTCCGTGCGCCCGCCCGGCGTGGTGGTGATGAGAATGGCCCGCGTGTTCGCATTCGGCTCCCAGGAGTTGTCCGCCCTGGCCGGATCGAAGACGTTCCCGTCAAAATGTCCCCCGAACCAGCGGAAATCGGAGACGTTCGTTCCGGCGAACAACACCGCGCGCGCCTTGTCGCCGAGGGTCTGCGGAAAATGGAAGCGCGCACCGTAAGCCGACACCGTCGTGCGTGAAGCAATCGGCAGCGGCGTCGCGCCATCGAGTGCATAGTCACCGGGCGGAATCGTCACCGTGCCACCGCGTTCGGCGGCTGGCCTGAGAATCGCCGCGAGTTTGGCCGAGTCATCGGCGCGCGTCGCAGTCGCCAGGAGCGCGAGGAGGGGGATGAGGGCGAGTCGGTGTTTCATGCAGCGGGCCAGCTACTGAGTGGTGGCAGAGGGAACTCGCAACACCAGGCCGTCCGCCAGCAACGCCATGCGGAGTTCTGCATAAGGCACGTCCTGTACGCGCAGGCCACCCTGCAGCGCCAACACCGCCGCCGTCGCCGCCGACTGCGCGGCAACCATGAAGGTGAACTCGATCCGATAAGCGCCATACGCGACGTAGCTCGACGAGGGGCACGTCGGGGTGAGCAGGTTCGTGCCTTCGGAGGCCTTCGGCACGAGGCAGCGATACGGGATGCCGCACGGAATCCAATCCGCGTCCTTCGCTTCATCGAACACCGCACCTTCATTCCACACGCGACCGTCCTTCACGATGCGACGCGCGTGATGCAGATCGGGCGGCCACCAGATTAAGCCGACGCTGTCCTCGAGCAACTCCGGGTTGGCTTTGCGCACGTGCGCCTCGGTCAATACGAAGTCGCTCACCATGCGGCGCCCGTTGCGGACATAGAAGGCGCGCGGCCAGCCGGCGTTGTCGGTGAACTCGTCTTTGCACAGGCCCCACGCCGCCCAGGCCTCGCGCTGTCGGTTGGGAACCGACTCATCGTGCGCCATGAACCAATACACACCCTGGATATAGTCCCGGCTGGTGCGCAGCAACGCCTCCCGTTCCGCGTAGCTGGCGATCGGATAGCGGTGGTTCCAGCCGGTGAAGTTGCCCGCGAGATGATGCCAGGAACCTGGATCCGTCTTGTCATTCGGCAACGATGCACCGGGCGGCGAGATCGTGCCACCAGCAGCGAGGTAGCGCCGATGCAGTTCATAGTGCGCCGGGTCGTAAGTGGCCGGCTTTTCGATGGCGATGCGGTTGGCCCGATTCTGCGTCAGGCAAAGCCGGAAGCAGTAGCCCTGGATGCTGACATCCGGCTCGCCTTGCGTGCCGGGCGCGCTGGCTTGCACGCCAAACACCAGCCCGCTCCTTGGGTCGCCGGGTGTTTGATAGGGGTCAATGCGTTTGTCGAACTGCCCATGTTTCGTGTCCGTGCGAATGCCGTTCTTCGTCTCGCCATACTTCGTGTTGCCCTCGCGTCCCACGGCAAAGCCGATGCCCGCAAAGGCCAGCAAATCGCCCTCATAGGTCGCATCGATGAAGACCTTTGCCTGAGCAGCGGCACCGTTTTCAAAATGCAACGCCGTGATTCGCGCGCCATCTTTTGTCACGCCATCGCGTTCCTTCAAGCGATGCCCGCGCAGCACGGTGACGCCGGTTTCCTTCACCCACGCATCAAAGACAGCCTCCGCCACATGCGGCTCGAACCGCCACAGGGCGCTCCGCTTCGCTCGCGTGCGCACCATCTCGTCAAATGCCGTCGTCTTGCCGTAGCGCCCGCTCACCCGTCGATAAAACTCCAGCGCCAGTCCGCCGACCGCCGGGCTGTTTTGAAACTCCTTGTGGTTGTCGATGTCCGTGCCGCCGAGCCCCTCCACGCTCATGCCGCCAAGATGCTGCCCCGCCTCCACGAGGACCACGCGCTTCCCCATTTTCGCCGCCTGAACTGCGGCGATCACCCCGGCGCTGGTGCCGCCGTAGATGCACACGTCGGCCTCGATCGGTGTCGCAGCAGCAGCCGTGATCGACAGCGCGACGGTGGCGATCAATGCGAGCCGGAGTCTCATCAATCAAAGCCCTGCCGGTTTCAGCGTCACGTTTTCAAAAGGAATCACTCCGCCGCGCTTCAAAATCTCCCGCTGCGCGGCAGGCACGTTCACGTGCGGACTTCGCTTTTGGCGTTCGGCGCAATCTTTGCCGCGATACCACGGGCTTCGCGGAGCGCCAGGAACACGGGCTCCCTGCGTAGCGTTTGGTCGCCGACGTGACTGGCGCGGCATGCGACGGGGAACCAGAACCGAGAAAATGGGTTTCATGGCGCGGCGACCCTACGGCAGCGGGCCGAAGAGGCGCAACTCGGCGACCTGGAGGGCGACGCCCGATTTCTTGGCGATCTCGATGCGGAGATAGCGCGAGGCCGTGACCGGCAGAGTGAGGATTGGCGGTGCACCGAGCATGCCGTTGTGTTTTTTCAGCGACTGCCACTCGGCGTCGGGCGTGGCGCGAGACTTGATCTCGACCTTGAACCCGTGATTCCAGCCCACGCGTTGGGCGCGTTCGGCGAAGGCGAGGCCGGCGATGGATTTGGTTGCACCGAGATCGATTTCGAGGGTGCTGGTGGTCTCGTCGGCCTGGCTTTCCCACGCGGTGTCGCCGTCGGCGTCGAAGAGATGCTGGGGACCGAAGGTGCCGGAATTGCCGTCCCGAATACTGGAGGCAATGACGCGGGCGTGGGCTGCGAGGTTGGGCTGGGTGTCGAGCACGGGGAGGGCGAAGGCGTGGCGGTCGAGCTCGAGTTGAACGGTGGTGAACGAAGGGCGGGAGGCGGCGGCGCTGCGGTCGCCCAGACTGAGGCGGAGCGCTGAGGCGTCGGTTTTCCATTCAAGCGGACCGCCATCGAGACGGCGGGCCGAGCGAATTTCGGCGGCAAGTTTGGGCAGTGTGAGGGTGGGGCCGACCTCGTCGCTGAGAAAAAGGAAGACGTTGTTGCCGCGGCAGGTCGCTGCGCCCCAGGAGCCGTCGCGATAGGGACCGCCGCGTGTGCCGTGGATGCCCGCGGCGTTGGTCTTCATCCACGCCGCGATTTCGCCGAGGCGTTCGGCGTCGGGCGGATAGAGGCGGCCGTCGGGCATCGGGCCGACGTCGAGGAGGTAGTTGCCATCGCGACCAACCGTGTAGACGAGGTTGGTCAGCAGCTTCTTCAGCGGAAACGGCGGCATCGGTTTGTTGTAGACCCAGCCGCTGGGGTTGATCGCCTCGCAGGTTTCCCACGGATTCTTTCGGTCGAAGGGGCCGACCATGATTTCAAAGCTGGTGAAGTCTTCTTTCGCTCCGCCGTGGGTGCCGAGCATGATGTGCGGGTGCTTTTCATGGAGCAGCGCGGCGATGCGCGCCGGGGTGTCTTTCCATTGCTCGGTCGTCACGCCCTCGATGCCGTCAAACCACATGACAGCGAGCGGGCCATACTGTGAGGCGAGTTCGCGGATGATGGATTCGTAGTAGGTATTGTAGCGGTCGTGCTGAGCAGTGGCGAAGTCGGGGTGCTTCCAGTCCTTGGGCGAAATCTGAAAACCGAGGGCGAGGCCCTGGCGGCGGCACGCATCGGCAAAGAGCTTGGTCACGTCCCGGCCGTAGGGTGTGGCCATCACGTCGTAGTCGGAGGTGGCACTGTCGAACATCGCAAAGCCGTCGTGATGTTTCGCGACGAAAACCGCGTAGCGCATGCCGGCGGCGTGGGCGAGTTGGAGCCAGGCGTCGGCGTCGTAGGCGGACGGGTTGAATTTCTTGTAGAGCTGATCGTAGTCGGCGGCGGGCAGCACGCCGTGTGGGTTGAGCGGACTGAGTCGCGCGTGCGAGTGTGACTCGGCGAGGCCGAGGCCGGAGGAGGGACCCCAGTGGATAAAGAGTCCGACGCGGAGTGCGCGCCACTGGTCGACGGCGGCGTCGCGGGGCTCGGCGGCGAGCAAACCGAAGGACGAGCAAACGAAGAGTGCGGTGGAGAGGACGGCTCGGCGCATGGAGAAGGGAGTTGCTTGAGCGTGATACTTATCCAGTGAGCGGTGCGGGGTGGACGGATTTGGATGCCGGTTTTGAGATTTTGGTCGAGACGGAGCGTGACCGTCTGGCCGGCGAACGGCGAGAGGTCGGCTTCGATGGTCAGAACTCCGGAGGGCCGTTCAGGTGTTCGCATTTCTCCGGCTGACCGGTGACAAAATCAACGACCTGATGCTGGGCGCGGAGTTTGGCCTGCAGCGCGGAGACATCGACGGCTTGAACGGTTTTGCCGGCTTGCGCGGCCTGCGCGGCGGCGACGCCGGCGGCGTGGCCCGTGATCATCCAGACGCTCTCGAGGCGCAGTGTGCAGAAGGCGACATGGGTGAAGCTGGCCGCCCCGGGGACGAGGATGTTGGTGCACTCGGCGGGTCGAGGGGTGAGCGCCCGGTATGGAATTTGATACGCGTAGCCCATGCGCCAGATGCGGCCTTCGTTCACGAACTCATGGTCGTTGAGGGCGACGCGCTGGACGTGGTGGCTGTCGATGAAGTGGCTGCTCATCCCGATGCTGTCGGATTTGCGCCGGTCGGTCTGCACGTCCTGCTGGCGCATAACGTAGGCCCCGCGCATGCGGCGGGCTTCGCGGACGTAGAGCTGGTAGGGGAGGTGACCGTTGTCGGCGAACTCGCCGCGGTGCAGGCCGAGCGATTTCATTTCCGCCTGCACGTTGGGCGGCACGGCGGCGTCACTGGCGAGGAAGTGCAGCAGACCAAGCGTGTAGTCCAGATGGTCCTCGTAGATGCGGGTGCGCTGATCATAGGTGGCGTCGGGCCAGTCGAACTGCCCGCCGAAATGGCCGAGCGAAAAGATGGCGGACTGCTTGTTGTTGAGCTCGAACTTGCCGTTGCGGCGCGCGTAGAGGTCGATGATGTCGTAGAGCTTCACCGGCTTTTTCTGCGCCGTCTGATCGCGCAGCCAGTCGGCAAGGAGCGAGTAGCGCGTGGCGTCGTAGTGTTGGGGCGCGGGAATGGGGACCTGCAGCGCCGGGTCCTTCGCGACGGTGAGACGGAAGTTGTAGTTCATCGGTGCGCGATGCGCGTCGCCTTCCTTGAGGTCCTTGGCCCAGGCGCTGATGCCGGGGAGCAATCGGCCCCGCGCATCGACGGTGCGCGCTTGGCGCGGAATCCTGTCGAAGCGGATGCCGGCCGCTTCTTCGCCGAACTCCGCTTTCGCTTCGCGGCCGATGGCATACTGCACGCCGGCGCGGGCCATGAGATCGCCCTCGTAGGAGGCATCGATGAACACCTTCGCGTCGAGCGTCGTGCCATCGGTCAGGGTGATGCCGGTGATCGTCGCACCGTCCTTCTTCACGGTGGCGACACTGGCGCCGTAACGCACCTCGACGCCCGCCTCCCGGAGCAGGTCGAGATAGACCTTTTCCGCTACGCTGGATTCGAAGAAGTAAACGGTATCGAGGCGTTTGTCGGAATGAGGCCGGATCGGCTGGGCTTTGTTTTCTTCGTAGTGCCGGCCCATGCGCCGGTAAAATTCGTCGGCGAAGCCGCCGATGGTCCACGGGAGCATGTGCTCGCTTTCGGCGGTGTTGATGCCGCTGGTGCTGAGTCCGCCGACATGCTTCGTCGGTTCGATGAGCACGACCTTCGCGCCCTCGCGGGCGGCGGTGACGGCGGCGGCGATGCCACAGGGCACGCCGGAGTAAGCCACGATGTCGGGTGTGGCGGCGGCCGGAGCGAGGAGGACGAATGCGAGGGCGAGAGCGCGAACAAAGAGGAGGCGGGGCGATTTCATCGCTGTGCTGGGATTCAGACCAGAGGCTGTTTGGCGAGGGCAGCGAGCTGAGCGAGCACGTCTGCTTGCTGCGAGCTGTGGATCACGCGGCCGATGGTGCAGGGGCCGCCTGAGCCTTCGATTGCGGTCGTGTAAAGATGGCGAGGGAGAAACGGCGGGGTTTCGCCGGGCGGGAGGAACGGGTGGGGCGACGGGGTGCGGTGCGTGGACCAGAGAGAGAGCGACTCATGGAACGGGAGAAAGGACGAACGGCTAGAGTACTTCGTATAATTCGACCAGGGCGACGCCGGTGGCACTGTTTACGCCGGAAAGTTGAGTGGTGTAGGTGCCGGGCGCGAGGATGAGCAGCAGCGCGGCATCCTTGGTGCCCGGCTCGAGGGGAAACGCGCCAACCTGGGCGGCGGCGGTCTGGATCGCCGCCACCGTGCCGCCGTTGCTCTGGCTGCCCCAATTGTCGTTGGCCGCGATCACCTCGGCTCCACGGTAGACTTCGAGCTTCGGATCAAGCAAAGGGCTGGCGATCCCGAAACGCGCGAGTGTCGGGCCCACGGCGCGGACGAGCACGACTTGATTGCCGGAGCCGATCAGGCTGAATCCCGCGACCAGAACGTCTCTGCCCGTGCCGATCGCGGCGCGGGCCGACAGATTGACCAGCCGGACACTGCTGGTGAGAGGCTCGTTGTCCGCGTCGTAAAGTTCCGCGAGCGCGAGACCGGTGCTGTTGCCCGCTCCCGTAATGAGCGCGGAGTAGCCGCCGGGCCCGAGTGATGCAAGGGTCGCCGCGTCTCGACTGCCGCTGGCCAGTGGAAATCCGCCGAGACGGGCGGCCGCCGAGGCGGCGGCGGCGGCTTCCGACGGAATCGCGGACCAGTTGTCGTTCTCCGCCAGCGTGGTGCCGCCTTGGACAACTTGGAGCATGGGATCAACGAGTGCGGTCGTAAGCCCGAAGGCGGCGAGGCCGGGACCGATGCCGCGGATGAGGAGTTGCTTGCGGCCAGTGCCGGCGAGGTTGAACCCGGCCACCAACACGTTCGCGCCGGTCCCGGCGACGACCCGCGCCGAGATGTTCCCGAGTCGCGGCGAAGGCGCGGCCACCGGCAGCGGGGCATCTGAAAACGTCTCGCTCGTCACGGACTGGCTGCCGCGAATCACCCTCAGGCGGAGATAGCGCCGGGCATCGCTCGGCACGGCGACGTCGGTCGCCTGGATCGTCTCCATGCCGCGATCCTGCGCGAGGCTCGATTGCGGCACGGGTACCCACGTCTGGGCGTCGGCGGAGCTTTCGACCACATAGTCGACATCGCTCAACCCCAGTGGCCGCCCATAGGTGAGCTGGAACTGCCCGCCGACGTTGGCGACGCGCAGCCCGTTTCCGGGAATCGGATTCCACGGATCCAGCCCGAGCGCATACGCGAGGAGATTGGGTGCCGTGGCGCCGCCAGGCACGGACAGCGCGCCGGAGGTGACGGCGTCGGTGAGTTGGTCGGCGCTGAAGTGCGCCGCCTGCCAGTCGGGAAATGTGACGCTCGCTCGGGGGCTCAACGGGGCCACTTCCAGAAAATCCACGACACAGAACGAGGACACCGCCCGCACTTCCACCGCGTGGGCGCCAACGGCCAGCGTCTGGGTGCCGCTGAGCATCGTGCCCCAGTAGGACACGCCGTAGCTGGGATCCTGGGCGGAGAGGGTCGTGCTGTCGCCACGCAGCACAATGTCGTCGCCGTCGAGTTTGAAACGGTAGCCGCCGGGCCAGTAGCTGGCCGGTCCCGATGCGCTGCCGGAGCGGACTCGCACGCCGATGCGATAGGCGCCCGGTCTCGTGATCGCGAACGGGATGCGCAGCACGTCGCCGGGATCGTAGAGCCGCACGCTCTGGCCGCTGTCGAGCGTGGCGTTCGAAACGCCGATGGTGCCAAGCGCGCCCACCTCGTTGACCACCGCGAAGGTCGTTTCCGCCTCGTAGCGCGTGGCGCTGCCGGCGATCCAGGGCGCAGGCTCGGTGGTCAGTGTCAGGATGTTGGAGACGGCGGTGCCCGCGGCGTTCGCGACGCGCACCCGGTAGGAATAGCGTGTGCCGGGTGCCAGGCCCGCCTGGCTGGCGAAATCGACGTCCGGCCCGAACGACCGAACGGGCACCCAGGCGCCGCCGGTTTCGTTGCGGCGTTCGAGGACGAAACCAGTCTCTTGCACCCGCGCGAGGTTGCCGTCGTCGGTCCACTGCAGATCGATCTGTGTCGGCGAAAGCACCTGGCCCTCGAGGATGGGAACGGGCGGCGGTGCCGTGGCCACCGGGGCCTGCGACCACGTGCGGCCGATGGCCGCGAAGGGAATCGCCGCGAAGCCAGGCACGGCCGCGCGGAGTTGCGCGGGTCGGAGCGCCCGGTCGAGGCTGGACGCATCATCGAACAGCGGCGCCTGCGACGACGTGTTATTGGCCATGGACGCGTAAGCGCTGAACACGCCGGTGCCGGAAGGATTCGACTCGGCGGTCCACGTCGTGTTGGCCCAGCCCGCATTGCCGGTGAACTCGCAGTTCTCCGGATTGCGCCAGAGGCCCTGCTGCACGGCCTCCCAGGTGTTGGGAATCGCCGCGCAGGCCGGAAAGGCGGTCGACCACGGCGGCTGCTGGTAGCGGATGCCCTCGGCGGAAAGCCGTGCGAGCAGATTCCAGGAGTCGCCGGTGAGGTTGGTGATGCGCGTGCGCCCGCGGTCGTCGTTGCGGTGGCCGAAGCCGCACGCGGCGATCAGATTGCCGCGCATAATCAGGTCTCGCCCGCCGCCGGCCATGATCGCGATGTCGTCAATCCGGTGAAACACGTTGCCGCTCACCTCCACGCCGGAAACGCAATCATCGAGGTAGACCCCGTGGGCGCCGAAGCCCTCCTGCGCCGTCTGGATGTGGTGGATGAAATTCGTGCGGATAACATTGCCCCGGTAGCCCCAGTCGCGCCCGATGTAGATCGCGCCAGCATCGCTGGTGAACCGGCAGACGCGGCGAATCTCATTGAGCTCAAGCGTGTGATTGTTGCCGGAAAACAGGATCGCACTGTGGGGCAGGTCATCGATCAGGTTGTTCGCCGCTCGTTGACCGCAGCCGCTGATCGAGATCGCGGGATGATAGGTCCACGCGAGCCGGGAGACGCGGTGCAGGCGACTGTTGGTCACGAAGTTTTCGCCGGCGGTGAGGGCGGCGCGGCTGCCGCCGGAGAGCCGCACGCCGTCCTCGCCGCAGTCGACCACTTCGCACTGTTCGAGGCCGTTCGCCGTGCCGGCGATCTGCGCCGCATACTGGCCGGCGTTTCGCAGCAGGCAGCGTTCGAGGCGGACGTGGTCGCCCGAGTCGATGCGCACCAGCGGGCCGCGGCCCACCTCCAGCACCAGATCGCGCAGCGTGACGGCTTGCGCGCCGGCGAACTGGAGGAGCGGGGTCTCCAGCAGACTGACTTGGATCCTGGCGGTCGAAAGCGCGGCCGGAGGCCAGACGTAGAGCGTGCCCGTCGTGCGATCGACGAAGTATTCGCCGGGTTCGTCGATCTCCTCGAGCAGGTTGTAAGCGATGTAGGGCCGGTCGGCCTCGATCCCGTAGGTGCCTGGGGGCGCCGCGAGCGTGATCGCCTTCGTCGCCGGATTGATCGCCGCCACCTTCACATGAAAGTCCGCCCATGCCTCTTTCCAAAAACCGTGCAGCCACAGCTCGCCCGCCTGCGTCCAGCGTTCCGGCCGCGAGCCGGCGTAGGTGAATTGGGTCTCCGAAATGACCGTGGCCGTACTCACCCAGTGATCGCGGCGATTGGGCCACTGGGCGAGCGTCATCGGGCGCCCATCGACGAAAAGTTCCAGTGGCGCGGCGGCGGAGAGCCCGAATCCGCGCGGGCGCAGGGTGCCGAAGTCCGTGATGCCCTGGCTCCGAAGGTCGAGCGCATACACCTGACCGCGGGCCGCCGGATCCAGGCGGTTCCAGACGGCCGACGCGCTGTCGACGAGCCGGAACGCCGCCGGGTCGAGCGAGCGGCCGCCGGTGATGCGCGCGTCTTCGCCCGGCCAGCCCGCATACGTCACGGGCAGCGAGGCCGTGCCGGAATCACGAGTGTCGAACAGGACGGAGGCGGCGAGATTATGAAGGCCGCCCCGCAGCCACACGGTGACGCCCTCGGCAGGCAACCCGGCGCCGCCCTTCAGCGTGCGGATGGCATCCCGCGCTCGCGCCACGGTTGCAAACGGCGCGGCCTGCGTGCCGGCGTTGGCATCGCTGCCAGTTGGAGCGACGTAAAGTTCGAGCGCGGCCGCCTGCGCCGCCAACGTGCTCGCAACAACGGCAAGGAGGAGGGCAAACGGCTTCATGGCTTCGAACGTGCCGCGACGAACGGCGCGCGCCTTAGCTCCGCCAATCGTCCCAACTCCTCCGCGCTCAGCGCCCGATTGAAGACCGCCACCCCGCCGATCCAGCCCGTGAAGCCGACACCGCGCGAACTGTGGATCACGCGGCCGATGGTAAAGGGGCCGCCGGTGCCGTCGTTGGCGGGCGTGTAGAGATGGTCGGGTGAAAACCACCACGGGTTCAACCGCAGGGCGGCGAGGTCGCGGGCGGTCTCGGAAAACGTTCCGTTCGCATCTTTGCGCAGGGTGACTTTGATCCGCGTGTAGCGGAATTCGCGCAGCTCGATGCGCTCGTCCGCGGACTCGCTGACGACTTTCGTGGAGACGAGCTGATCCTCGGGCGGTTGGTAGAATTGGTCGGACGGAAACGCAGGGTCCTCGCCGGGCTGCAGGCCGGGCTCGCGATGGAGGCGATTTTGCAGCCAGGCGTTATAGGCGGAGGAGATGAGGCGGTCGCTTTTCGGATTCTCCAGCCAGCGATCGCCTGCGCGGCCGTTGAGCCAGCCCGTGAGCTCATGGGTCGCGTGATTGTAGGTCATCGCGAAACATTGCCACGAGGCGTCGAGGGTCGCGGCGGGCGCGTCGGCCGGTACGGTGGGCGAGACGTCGGCCGAG
>CANJIU010000146.1 GCA_947474365.1 Opitutia bacterium
CATTTGGCAGGCCAAGGCGGAAGAAATCCTCGCCAAAATCGAACGCTGTCGTCGGCGCCTGGAGCAAATCGAGCCGGGCTGCACGCTCCCGAAGCGCCGGAAAAAGGCCGCCTGAATTACGTATAGTCATTTACGCAGCACTACACTAGATTGCTGCGGCGCTACGCTCCTTGCGCTGACAGCCCGCTGACTATGGGGCGTTGGCAGAAGCTGCTTCCGTGTTTTCTGTGTGTTCCGTGGGCACCCCTCCTCCGGTCAATGATTGCCACTGCGTCGCGCAGAGTCCCTTCGTGGTTCAAACGAACTCGTCCGGCTAAATTCTTTACTCCGTTCTCACCTACATCGTTTCCATCATCATGGGTCGTCTTCTCTCTGACGACGACGGCGGCGGCGGCCCTGCGGCGGGATCCGGGGATTGAATCCGGGGACGGACGGCGGCGGCGGGTCGTAGGGCGGCGCGAGGGGTCCGTCGGGATCGGAATCGTTGTCATCGTCGCCATCGTCATCGTCGTCGTCGATCGAGTAGGCTTTCGTGATGCCGGCCATGAGATCGGGGTGAAATTCGCTGGGCGGCATCGGAAAGCCATACAGCCCCGGGCAGGCGAGGAGAACCAGGGCGGTGAGCTGGGCTTCCCAACACGCGAAGGTGAGGTCCTCGTGAAGCACGAAGAGGTCATGGGCCGAGTACTCCACGGCCCGGACGACCAGGTTGGGATCACCGTCCGCCTCAGCGACGAGCTTCGCGAGCGTGGAGGCGACCTCATACGTCCGGGCCACTCCCGCCTCGAACGCGGCGGTGGGAACGACCTCCCCGGGGGCGGGTTCTCGGGGAAGGTCCAGCAATTCGCGTGCGATGCCACGACAAGCGGCGAGGAGGGCAGCCTCATCCAGCGACATCATGGGAAAACAGAAAGACAGGATCGGGCGGGGCTCAAGGTCCAACGAACGGGGAGTGCGACGGGCCTGCGTGGGCCCACGAAACACACCAACGACACGAAACAAATACCATCGGAAGACAGACAGGGATGAACCGCTGATGGGATTCGCCAACGAGCGAATCTTTGGGGCACCCCTTCGGCTTATCGCCTCCGGGGGCCGGCAATGGAGTCTGCTTATCGCAGACGGGGACTTCGCGGTGAAAAGATTCCAAACCTCGGATCACGCGATGGCTGGGATGGTGCGAGGGAGGCACGCCGACGGCGGCCATATGGGGAAAAGCCGTTGAACAGGAAGAGCGGAAAGAGCGGGAAGGTTAGTATTCCACTTTTCGTCCTTCCCGGCCTTCCTGTTTACGACAGTGTATCCATTTCTCTCTGACGCAATGGCACGAGCCAAAAGGGGCCCACGAAAGACACGAAGGACACGAAACAAATAGCGTCGGAGACAGACGGGGATGAACCGCTGATGGGATTCGCCAACGGGCGAATCTTTGGAGCACCCCCTTCGGCTTATCGCCTCCGGTGGCAGTAGGTGGGGTCTGCTGATCGCAGACCGGGGACTTCGCGCTGAAAGCTTCCAAACCTTGGCTCACGCGAAAGCCGCGAAGGCGCGAAGGAGACGCGCCGACGGCAGCAATCTGGTCAAAACCGTTGAACAGGAAGAGCGGAAAGGGCGGGAAGGAATGCCTCCCTTTTCCGTACTTCCCGGCCTTCCTGTTCACGACGCTTGGTGGTGGTTCAAGCCGCCAGAGGATGGCCGCAAAGAGGTACAAACCTTGTTCAGAGTGGAGGCGGGGATCTCCTGCGCGCTCATAAGCGCGACGGAGGATTGGCTCGCGGGTGGAAGATCTTCCGGCATCGAACATCCAAACATTTTTGATCGCGGAAGACGCGGATTCACACCGATTGTGCCGCTCCGGCCAACTCCGATTTCTCCGCTCTGTGCTCGGTCAATGTTTATGCCCCCATTTTTCTGTACCCCTGGAAAGCGACCGCTGGATCCGATCTTCCCATTCCCCTCCGACTCTACCCGGGCCCAGCTCCGATCATCATCAAGGTGCCTTGACTTGGGCCGTGGGTGATTGAGGTTTGAGACATGAAAAAATTTACGGCTATTCTCCATGCCGGTGAAGCGGATGAGGGGGGATATTGGGCTACGTGTTTGGAAGTTCAGGGGGCCAACGGCCAGGGGGAAACGCGTGAAGCGTGTCTCCAAGATTTATCTGCCGCGGTGCGTCTGATGTTGGAATCCGGGCGTGAAGCGGTCTTTCAGGAGGATCCTTCAGCCGAGGAAGTGTTGATCTCGGTTTGAAATGAAGCGTCGGGCCTTGCTGGCGCACTTGAATCAGGGCGGTTGCCGCCTCTGGCGTGAGGGAGGAAGTCATTCGATTTGGATCAACCCAACGACGGGCCGCAAAGAGGCCGTTCCGCGGAACGATGAAATCAAACGCCATCTGGCGAGATCGATTTGTCGAAATCTCTCGGTCGAGGTCCCCAAGGGGGCGTGAGCATGGATTTCTGCGCCTGGAGTCGGAAAATTGTACCCAAACATGGCCTCACGCGAAGGCGCGAAGAAGGCGCGCCGACGGCAGCAACCTGGGAAAAACTGTTGAACAGGAAGGGCGGAAAGGGTGGGAAGGTTAGTATTCCACTTTCCGTCCTTCCCGGCCTTCCTGTTTGCGACGGGTATCACTTTTTCTATGACGCCCTGGAAAGGCCAGGCGGGGCCCATGAAACCCACCAACGACACGAAACAAATACCGGTGGAGACAGGCAGGGATGAAACGCTGATGGGATTCGCCAATGGGCGAATCGTGAGGGCACCCCTTCGGCTTATCGCCTTCGGTGGCAGGGGATGGGGTCTGCTCATCGCAGACCGAGGACTTCGCGGTGAGGGTCGAACCCCCTTTCCGTCCTTCCTGGCCTTCTTGGTCACGACGGGGGATTACCTTTGCTCCGAGGCAACCGCCGCTTGCCGGAATGGGCAGAAAAATGGGGGCAAAAATATTGTCGAGCACGGAGCGAGCAGCGATCTGCGCACGAGACGCGGTCAGGTTGACCGCGCCACGGGGCTCGGCGTGGCACGGGCAACCTGCCCGTGTCGGGTATGGCGAAGCCCCCAAACCGTGGTTTGGTTCACGCGAACGCCGCGAAGGAGACACGCCGACGGCAGCAACCTGAGGGGAAAAAAATGTTGAACAGGAAGAACGGAAAGAGCGGGAAGGTTAATATCCCACTTTCCGTCCTTCCCGGCCTTCCTGTTTACGACGGGTATCCCTTTTTCTATGACGCCCTGGAAAGGCGAGGCGAGGCCAACGAAACACACCAACGACACGAAACAAATACCGGCGGAGACAGGCAGGGATGAAACGCTAATGGGATTCGCCAATGGGCGAATCGTGAAGGCACCCCTTCGGCTTATCGCCTCCGGTGGCGGATTACGGGGTTTGCTGATCGCAGACCGAGGGACTTCGCGGTGAGGGTCGAATCCCCCTTTCCGTCCTTCCTGGCCTTCTTGGTCACGACGGGGGATTACCTTTGCTCCGAGGCAACTGCCGCTTGCCGGAATGGGCAGAAAAATGGGGGCAAAAATATTATCGAGCACGGAGCGAGCAGCGATCTGCGCACGAGACGCGGTCAGGTTGACCGCGCCACGGGGCTCGGCGTGGCACGGGCAACCTGCCCGTGTCAGCTATCGCGAAGACCCCAAACCGTGGTTTGGTTCACACGAACGCCGCGAAGGAGACACGCCGACGGCCGCAACCTGCGGGGAAAAAGATGTTGAACAGGAAGAACGGAAAGAGCGGAAAGGTTAATATCCCACTTTCCGTCCTTCCCGGCCTTCCTGTTCAGAACGAAGGACGCAAAATTCGATCAGCGTGCCGGCGGAGATCTCACGGGCGCGGGCGCCGAGCAATCTTTGCATGCCCTGATGTCAGACACCAGGGAACGGCGGGCGAAGCTCGATGACGGTATACGAACCCGGTTTGGCTAGGTTCACCGCTTCCACGATCTGAGGAATAATCGCCTGCAGGAAAGGCCAACGATTGGTCGGCAATTCCACCAGCGCGATCCGCCGGGCAACCAGATTCTGCTGATACCGCAGGTTCTTGTCGGCGAGGAGCAGCACATCAAAAATACCGTCCACGCGCCGAATCAATTCACCGTTGGCGATACCCGACCAGCCCCGCTCTTGCACCGTCGTCACCTCATGTCCTGCCAAGGAGACACGGAGCGGCGCGGGAATGTTTTCGTCAAAAATCACCCTCATCCCTTTTCGTTCCGGACCAGTCGGAGAAATTCGACGGCATCCTCGCGGCTGACGGAAGGAAAGTAATCGATGAACTGGTCCAAGGAAAAACCGTCCTGCAAATAATCCAACAAGCTCTGCACCGGCACACGGGTGCCACGGAAGACCAGCGTACCACCCAAGACGTCCGAAGACGAGGCAACCGGACTGTGTTCAAGCGTCAGCACATAAGAACGATGACTGTCCAGATGGCCAGGTCAAGCGAGGCACTCGCTGCGCGCCGGGCGCGTTGGTAATCCTTCAAGGCGGACATATCGGCCTGTGCCGAGTATGGAAACGAACCCACACGTTGGCTCACACGAAAACCTCGAAGGCGCGAAGGAGACGCGCCGACGGCAGCAACTTGGGAAAAAACCGTTGAACAGGAAGAGCGGAAAGGGGCGGGAAGGAATGCCTCCCTTTTCCATCCTTCCCGGCCTTCCTGTTTGCGACGGGTATCACTTTTTCTATGACGCCCTGGAAAGGCCAGGCGGGGCCCACGAAACACACCAAGGGCACGAAACAAATACCGTCGGAGACAGGCAGGGATGAAACGCTAATGGGATTCGCCAACGGGCGAATCGTGAGGGCACCCCTGCGGCTCATCGCCTCCGGTGGGAGGGGGTGCGGTCTGCTGATCGCAGACGGGCGACTTCGTGGTGAAAAGTTTCCAAACCTTGGCGCACGCGAAGAGCAGGGAGCACGGAGATAGGAGCAAGGAACCTGTAGTGGCCAAGTCTGGACGGTCGCTTGTCGGATGGGCAGAAAAATGGGGGCAAAAATATTATCGAGCACGGGGCGAGCAGCGATCTGCGCACGAGACGCGGTCAGGTTGACCGCGCCACGGGGCTCGGCGTGGCACGGGCAACCTGCCCGTGTCGGGTATGGCGAAGCCCCCAAACCGTGGTTTGGTTCACGCGAAAGCCGCGAAGGAGCGAAGGCCGACAAGAGCGAGGAGCACGGAGATAGGAGCAAGGAGCCTGTAGTGGCCAAGTCTGGACGGTCGCTTGTCGGATGAGCAGAAAAATTCGGATCAGGGAGCGAGGAGCTGGGAGCACGGACAGGTTCAACTACAACGCCGCGCAAAACTCTTCCAAGGTCACGGCTGCTTGTTCAATCAGTCCGCGGAGCGTACCCGGCTTAATCGGTTTGTGCATCGGCACGACCACGGTTCGGCTCCCCTTCCGCAGAATGGCGTGAGACCCGGTCCGTCGATGCTCGTCAAAACCGAGCCGACGGAGGGCTTTGACGGCCTCCGCACCGTTGACGTCTCGCGGTATCTTCACGCGACCGCAAACACCGGATCGTGCACGAAGTGAAGGCGGACACGCGCGGGAGCCTTGCCTTCGTCAAAATACCCGCCCACGGCATCAGAAATCATGTTTTGCAGCTCGGCGAGCGTGTCGCCCTGCGTCGTAATGCCACCCCCAGCCGGATCGTCCCAGCGGGCCACGAAACCGCCCGTCGCGGCACAGGGTTCGACTGAAAATGTGATTTCCACGGCGGCAAAGTAGCACTGCGCCGGCGTGCGTCAACGCCGAGGGCGCACGCTGGCAGGAACTGAGCGGGCGTCGCAAAAGACCACCGGCAGGTAGGGACGCGGCTCCGCGTATAGACCGGGGTCAAGGGCAACAGGTGTTCCGCTTTAGATCGACAAGTATGAACCGCTGATGGGATTCGCCAACGGGCGAATCGTAGAGTGACTCCTCCGGCTCATCGCCTCCGGTGGCAGGGAGTGAGGTCTGCTTATCACAGACCAGGGAGACCGCGACGAGCGCGGCCCTGTGTCGGGTTGGGAAATTCAGCTTTGATGGTTTTCGTGTTTTTTCGTGGGCAAACTGCCTGGGGCTGGGGGGGGAATCGGACCACCCGACGTCGGCGGTCGTGCTTTCATCGCCCGCGGCCGGGCCTTGACGCGGATCATCTCCGGCCTACAAAAGAACTACAATGTCCACCCTCCTTACGGTTCGCCTGACCGCGGGAGAAAAACGCATCCTGGCCCGCCGCTCGCGTCAGGCGGGGATGAAAAAGGCGACGTTTGTGCGCCAGCTCATTCGCGAGACGCCGTTCGACACGGCAGGCGATGTCCTGCGGGATATCGAACGGCATTTTGGCGATGACCGGTTGCGCATCGCGCGGCGATGAAGCGCTGCCTGATCGATTCCTCGTTTCTCATCGACCTGCTCAATGACGCGGCAGACGGCCGGGGCGGACCTGCTATGAGCTGGCTGCGCCGCAATTCCACTGCCCAGATCTGGATCAGCCCGGTGACATGGGCCGAGGTGATGGAGGGAGCGCGCGACCCCGAAGCTGTCCGCGCGCGACTGATCCGATATCGATGGCAGGCGGACAAGAGCAAGGAGCGCGGAGCTTGGAGCGAGGAGCGGGGTGAAGAAACGCTCAACGCTCAACTTTTAACGCTCAACGCTCAAGTTGCTGAAGGCGACGGACAGAGTGACGGGTGATGACAGACCGGGATAAACCGCTGATGGGATTCGCCAAGGGCCGAATCCTTGGGAAACCCCTCCGGCTTATCGCCTCCGGTGGGCAGGTAACGGGGCCTGCTGATCGCAGATCTGGGAGCGCGGAAACAACTGCCATCGCGACCGTGCAAGTGATGCCCGATGCGCCTATGGGCGCGATGCAAATGCCCCGAAAGCCGGATGCACCCCTTTTGAGCCTTTTCGCGGCCAACCTGCCTTGGATTGGTCAGCTTTTCAAACCGTCGGGCGATGGCCGCGAAGAGGCGCAGAATTCGATTAGCTGAGTAGCGGGGATCTCCTGCGCGCATATAAGCGCGGCGGGGTTTCATCGGCAGGCGGGAGGTGAGGCCGCAACCAAAACCCGGAATCGAAGACAGACGGGGTTGAAACACTGATGGGATTCGCCAACGGGCGAATCTTTGGGGCACCCCTTCGGCTCATCGCCTCCAGGGGCAAATAGTGGAGGCTGCTTATCGCAGCCTGGGACCTCGCGGCTTCGCGGCATTCGCGTGAGCAGAGGTTTGTGATTGTTCCCACCCCGACGAGGGCAGCCCAACCTTGAAGAGCTGGAGGGTTAACGCTTGCCGCCGAACTGCCGAACAACTTCCGCCGGAGTACGCACGAGAATGACGCCCACATCGCAGGATTTGAGTGCCAGGCCAAGCAAGGTTGGATCGGCGGCCCGGAGGTGCTCATCTGAGGTGATGAGAATCGTGCAGTTCGCCAGAGCAGCCTCAGCCAGGATGTATGAATCGTTGATTTCCTTGGCGGGAATCAAGTGCTGAGCCCGCAGCTTCTTGGCCACGGCTTCGACAATCCCATGTCCGACCGGGATGAAATCGAGTGGTCGAAACCGCCACGCCGACACCAGCATCTGCAGCGCTGTCGTCGCCAGTGCACGATCGGGGGCTGCATCGCCCTTTTGAGCAATGTAATCAAGTTCGTCGATGACCGTGGGCGGAACCAGAAACTCGACCCCCCGGGACGCGACGGCGGATAATTTCTACTGCGTCGTGCGCTCTGTCTTTAGGAACGGCAAGATCGAGCAGGAAATTCGTATCAACCCCGACGAGCGTGGAGCGCAGGCGCCTGGGGGGTGCCATAAATCAGTCTCATCGCATGGGTTCGAAGCTCCTGCCGTTCGGCGTCGGAGAGAGCATTCGCACGACTGCGATACTTCGCGGCGAGGACAGTGCCCTTTGAGGCCACCTCCTTCGCCATCATGGTAGATTTGCGCGTCGCCATGGGGTCAACCGTTCTTCAGAACAATAGGAGCGTCAAGTGGCAACGTGGAGCGCCGGACGGCTCCAACACAAGCAGCAGAGGCGGACGCGCGGCAGCGACACATTCCAACTTGCTGAACTTGGTTCCACACCCGTGACGGCTCGTCGGTGTAAAGTCCGCCGTAGGGGATGATGCCGCAAGTCAAACGCAGAATCGAGGACACGGAGCGGGATGAAACGCTAATGGGATTCGCCAACGAGCGAATCGTGGGGAGACCCCTCCGGCTTATCGCCTCCGGTGGCAGGGGTGGAGTCTGCTGATCGCAGACGGGAGACTTCGCAGTGAAAAGATTCCAAACATTGCCTCACGCGAAGGCGCGAAGGAGACACGCCGACGGCAGCGACCTGGGGAAAAAACCGTTGAACAGGAAGAGCGGAAAGAGCGGGAAGGTTATTATCCCACTTTCCGTCCTTCCCGGCCTTCCTGTTTGCGACGGGTATCCATTTCTCTCTGACGCAAAGGCAAGAGCCAGAGGGGCCCACGAAACACACCAAGGGCACGAAACAAATACCATCGGAAGACAGACCGGGATGAACCGCTAATAGGATTCGCCAACGGGCGAATCTTTGGGACGCCCCTCCGGCTCATCGCCTCCGGGGGCCGGCAATGGAGTCTGCTTATCGCAGACGGGGACTTCGCGGTGAAAAGATTCCAAACCTGAGCTCACGCGAAGGCGGCGGGAGCGGGTACGGTGACCGGCAAGTAACGTGCCGTGTAGCTGCGAGCGCCAGCGAGTGGAGCACACCGAAAGTCCACTCGCTGGCGCTCGCAGCTACTGGAGGAGACAGACCGGGATGAACCGCTAATGGGATTCGCCAACGGGCGAATCTTTGGAGCACCCCCTTCGGCTCATCGCCTCCGGTGGCAGATAAAGGGGTCTGCTGATCGCAGACCGGGGAGATCGCGGTGAAAAGATTCCAAACATGGCCTCACGCGAAGGCCGCGAAGGCGCGAATCAGCAAGCGATGAGCGTGGAGCTGGGAACGTGGACAGATTCATCTACGGGGCTGCGAACAGGATCCCCGACGCGCCTATGGGCGCGACGCAGACGCAAGCACGCGGAAAACAGCCTCTTGCGACTTTTCGCGGCAACCTGCCTTGGATTTCCGGGACTTTTCATACCGCCAGACTATGGCCACCAAGAGGCGCAAAATTGTTCAGCGTGGAGGCAGGGATCTCCTGTGCGCCCATCGGCGCGGTGGGGGGTTCGTCGGCAGGCGAAAGATCTTCCGGCATCTCACATCCAAACATGTTTGATCGCGGATGACGCGGATTCACACCGATAGGATCACCACGGTGGGCTGCGCACACCTTGCGATGACAAGCCTACGGCACAAGGAAGCGTGTTTGGGCTCACTCTAGCCACAGAGCAGCCGGGTTCTGATTAGCGTGCCAGAAGCGCAGCACGCTCACCACACGGCGGGCCTCGTCGACGCGATACAACACGAGGTACGGTTCGCTCACCAGCCGCCGCACACCGAGCCGCGAACGCAACGGCGCGCCGCGCAGCGGTAGCGCGTTCAGCGACTCCGCCAGATCCACCAACTCCAGGCCGACGCGCTCGGCAGCCGACGGATTGTCCTGTGCGATGTACCGCGCGATCCGCCCCAAGTCGCGCAACGACGGCTTCGAGAGGATTACCCGGTAATCCATTGGCGCAAATTGCGGCGCACGTCCGCAACTGCCACGCCGCCCTCGGTCGCGAGCGATTGATCCGCGTCGTCGATGGCCGCGAGCATTTCCGGCGTCTCCTCGATGAGGCGTGCGTTCAGCCACTCGGCGAGAGCGCGCTGTTCCTCAGGCGAAAGCCGTTCAATGGCGGATTCGATTTCGGTGACCGTGCTCATGCCGGCAACGATGCGGCGCACCGAGCGGACGGCAAGCTCGCGGATCGCGGCGACTGCAAGGGTTCGTAACCACAACGTCGACGTGAGGCAGCCGTCGCTTTCCGGGAGGGCAAAGAAAGTGGGGTCCAAGATATTCCGCAGTAGAACTGCCTTTCCCGAGAACGACGGCGGAACGTGGAAAAACGGTTGAACCGCTGATCGGATTCGCCAACGGGCGAATCCTTGGGAAACCCCTTCGGCTCATCGCCTCCGGTGGCCGGGGTGGAGTCTGCTCATCGCAGACGAGGGGACTTCGCGGTAAAAGATTCCAAACGTGGCCTCACGCGAGATCCAGGCGGGGCCCACGAAACACACTAAAGGCACGAAACGAATACCATCGGAGGACAGACCGGGTTGAACCGCTAATGGGATTCGCCAACGGGCGAATCTTTGGGGCACCCCTTCGGCTTATCGCCTCCGGTGGCTGGGGGGCGGAGTCTGCTAATCGCAGACCGTGGAGATCGCGGTGAGTGAGGCCCCGTGACGGGTTGGGTAATTCAGCTTTGGTGGTTTTTCGTGTTTTTTCGTGGGCAAACTGCCTTGGCGTTGGAATTACTCTTGCCGCAAAGAAGCGCAAACCTTGTTCAGCGTGGCGGCGGGGATCTCCTGTGCGCGCATAGGCGCGGCGGGGGACTTGTCGGCCGGCGGAGGAAGACCACGGTCAGGAATCCGAAACATTGGCTCACCCGAAGTACGAGTGGGCACGTTTTAACCAAGGGCTTGCCTCCGCGCCCACAGCGCTCTCCGCGGTCAAATAGATCAAACCCCAAGCCAATCGACCACGGAGGACGGAGTTCGCGGACAAAGCAGGCGAGGAGAACGACCGAGGTCGACATACTTCACGCCCGCGCGAATTCGCGGGCCAAGGTAAGGACTGAGCGCGTCTTCGGTTACCAAATCCACGCGGCGACGGAACACCGTCTCCAACGCCTCCCCGACGGCATACAGATTGTCGAAGGTCCGGGACTCCGGTTGAAAGGTCACCAGCACGTCGACATCACTCGTCGCGTTTTCTTCCCCGCGAGCCATCGACCCGAAAACACCCAACCGTCGCACCCCCGACGCAAGGAGGAGATCTCGCACGGGGCCGATCGTCATTTCGAATCCGGATAGCTCCTGTTGATCGCTGCGCACGACTTATCACGTTGAAGATCGAGGTCGTGACGTCAAGCCGGGCAGCGCAGGGGAGCAGTCGGCGCTCGGTCAATGGAACGGGCCAGCGCAGCCGGGACCCTCGAAACCCACCAAAGACACGAAACAACTGCCGGCGGAGACAGGCAGGGATGAAACGCTAATGGGATTCGCCAACGGGCGAATCGTGAGGGCACCCCTTCGGCTTATCGCCTTCGGTGGCGGATAACGGGTCTGCTGATCGCAGTCCGAGGGAGATCGCGGTGAAGAAGATTCCAAACGTGGCTCACGCGAAAGCCGCGAAGGCGCGAAGGCGCGAAGGAGACGCGCCGACGGCAGCAATCTGGTGAAAACCGTTGAACAGGAAGAGCGGAAAGGGCGGGAAGGAATGCCTCCCTTTTCCGTCATTCCCGGCCTTCCTGTTTACGATTGTGCATCCATTTCTCTCTTACGCAAAGGCAAGAGCCAGAGGGGCCCACGAAACACACGAAGGACACGAAACAAATATCGGCGGAGACGGTCAGGGATGAAACGCTAATGGGATTCGCCAATAGGCGAATCGTAGTGGGATCCCCTCCGGCTTATCGCCTTCGGTGGCAGGGGACGGGGTCTGCTGCTCGCAGACCGAGAACTTCGCGGTGAGGGTCGAATCCCACTTTCCGTCCTTCCCGGCCTTCCTGTTCAGCTCGAAGGCCGCAAACCGCGGAGCGCGGCGGGTTGAGCTTTCGTGGTCTTTCGGGCTTTTTCGTGGGAGACCTGCTTGGGGTGAGAGTCGATCCGCAGGAGGGCAGAAAAATATGGGGCAGAAAAATTTCGGAGCGGGACATAGGGAGATTCGCGGGGTTCGCACCGACTTCGCTTTCAGCTCTTCGCTTTGAGCCATGTAGAAGGAAACCACGAATGAACACGAATCGATACGGATAAAGAGGGGAGAATCGGTCTGGGCGGGAAATCCGAAACGCCACCGAAAGGTGAGCATATCAGATCCGCGCGCGTTGGCACGGCTGCTCTGAACATCCGTGTTCATTCGTATCCATTCGTGGTTCAAATGAATTGTTCCGTATCGGTAGTTTGGCTAAGCCCCAGGCTTCATCGCGGAGCAGCTCTCAACTCTCAACCCTCAACGCTCACCCGGATTTCCACGCCAAGGCGCGACCGAAGCCCACGAAAAGGCCGCCGGGGGATCAGGCCGGCGGCCGGGGGGCAGCGCAATCGCGCCGCAGGGGAAATGCGCAGTTCGGGGAGCCCAACCCCGGGGCGGCCCTCGGGGTTGGTATGTAGGTGTTATTCCGTTACGTCATCAATCCCATCCTCTCGATCGTGCGGTTCTTGGCCAGGTCGGTGGCGATGACCTCGATGTCGATCAACTCGCCCGCCGGCGGCGCCACCGCGGTCGCCACGTAGCGCCAGTACGGACCATAGTACGTCGCCGGACCCTCTTCGATCAGCGAGCCGTCCGCATGGCGGGTCAGCTTCAGCGTCACGCCGGTCACGAGGACGTCATCCTTGGCCATGACGTGGATCTCGCCACCGACCACCCGCTTGTAGTACGTCGTGTCGATGTTGAGGATCTCGGGCGGCTGCAGGTAGTCGCGGGCGATGACGCCGAACAGGCGGCGGTTCGACACCCCGCTTTCCTCGGCGAAGTCGAGATACGGCTGCTTGCGCGCCGGATCACGGAGCACCGCCTTCGCGTACTTGCCGGCCTGCCGGAACCGTTCCTGGACTGCCAGCTGGCTGGCCGTTGGCGGGACCTTGAGCGGACGCGGACGGCGGGCGACGACGGTCTCGCCTTCCAGATTGCGGAAGACGTAATCGTCGATCTTGCCGCGGAGTTCACCCAGGGCGCGGTTAACAGGTGTTTTACCCATGGCGAAGCCCTCCGGTTGAGGTGGCGGCGTAGTAGACCTCGCCGTGCTTCAGCGAGCGGGGCTTCCGGCGGGAGTTTAGCGCGGTCAGGGCGACCCCGCTTCCCTTCGGCTTCCCTTTCGCTTCTGGTCCGCTTCCCTTCGGCTTCCCTTCCGCTTCCCATTGGCCCGCTTTCCCGTTGCGGCCGGGTTGCCCCGAGCTCCCGGGTAAACTCGCGGTAACTCCCGGGAGTGCTGCGGTCGGGTTCGTTCCCGGCGGCGAGGCGAATGGCCCGGCGGTCGGTACCTTGGGCCCGCGCTGCCGGAGAATCCGGAGGGCGAGGGTCAGCATGCCGCCAATGATCTGGCGGGTTCCGTTGTGGGGGTGAACGCGTTGTTCACCCCGGCCAGCAGCGTGGGCTGCGGCGTCGATCCGCAGCGAGGCGCTGCGGCTGGTGGCACTGTCACTGTTCATTTTCATCTTTTTTCCTTTGGTTGAATGTCCCCAATCCGGAGCCGGAAGATTCGGCGGCCAGAGAGGCCGTCGGCCGTATCCGTCGGGAACGGACACAGCATAGCCGATTGCGGGGCGGAGGGTGCATTGCCCAGAATCGAAGCCAGGCTTCGACGGCGTCGAAGGGCGCGCGCGGGCGGCGGCGGGCGACGTGGCGCGGTCAACCCGCCTGAGGCGGGCGAGTCTGCCCACGTCTTGGGCAAACGGACATTCAGTACCACGGCTTCATTCTCATGCGGGCAGGTTCGGAGAGAATGTTTCGTCGATGCTCTGGGAACTGACGGCACATCCCAATCCAGCACGGGCAGGTTGCCCGTGCTACGGGCGGGCCGATCCTTGACGCGGAGCGGTGCTTTGACCGAGGCTTCAGCGCATGATGACGACCCGGGCGCGTTGGCGATTTCGCCTGCCGCATTGGGAAGTACACGACCGACCCCATTTCATCACCATTCGTTGCGCAGGCTCGTTGCCGGCGGAGGCCGTCAGCCGTCTGCTCGAAATCCGGCAAACCTTGGAGGCCATTCCAAGTCATTCCCCGCAGTTCGCCACGCTGCAGCGGCAGTACTTCCGCGAAGCCGAACGTTACGGCGACGCAGGATTCGGGGAATGTCCGTTTCGCAATGGACTGGTGTGCCGATTCGCCACGGCGAGCCTGGAGCGATTTCCCGAGCAAAACGGCTGGCGGGCCACGGACTACACCTTCATGCCCAATCATGTCCATCTGTTGATCGCGCCGGGCTCCGGCTCGTCGGACCTGAAGACCGCGATTCGCGGCTGGAAGTGGTACGTCGCTCGGGAAGCGAATCGCTCCCTGGGTCGGACGGGTGCGTTTTGGCAATCAGATTGGTTTGATCGCTGGTCGCGCAATGACGCAGAAACCACGCGAATGCGCGACTACATCCGCAACAATCCGGTAAAAGCCGGGCTGGTCAGAAGATGGCAGGAGCATCCCTGGACGCACAGTGAAACGCAGGCACAAGGCTCTCGTTCGTAGGCGGAGCACCTTGCAATCCAGCACGGGCAGGTTGCCCGTGCTACGGGTTGGGCGTGGTCTGCAGTCCGACGTGGCGCGGTCAACCTGACCGCGTCTTTGGGCGCACAGAATTTCGGTTACGCGGTTTCAAGCGAGCAACGGCAGTCCGCGCCGCCTTCGAAGGATGTCCCGTGCCCTACGCGGCGATCTTCATCTTGACGGCGAGCAAATGGAGCAAATCCACGGCGCGCTGATGAACCGGCGTCGTGCCGCCTTTCCAAAAGGCCGAGACCCGCACCGGTGAAAAATTCGGCAGCGGTAAAAAACGAATCCGGTGATCGGCAATCAACGGCGGCACCTTTACGGCGAGACCAAAACCGCGACCGGCGGCGGCGTCTTCGATCACGGGCATCATCGAGCTGACTTTCCGACGGTCGGGCCAGGTCACACCCAGGCCGGACAAGCCGGCATCGAAGCTGCGCAAGGCCTCGTCACAGGAACGCGAAAGATAGAGCCGGTCGCGCACAGCCCCCTGCGCCCAGAGCGGCGCCACCGACCGGACCGGGCTCGAGGCGGCACAGATCAGGCCAATCGGCAGCACCGCCAGTCGCTTCGAGCGATATTTCCGCCACAACGGCCCCTCGGTCGCGATGACGAAGTCCACCTCATCGTCGGCGAGCAGGCGCTCCAGGTTTTCCTCGGTGGCGCTTTCGGTCGAACAGCGCAGCTGCGGAAACTGCTCCTCCAATTTCTGAACCGTGCCGGGCAGATAAAGACGGGAGATGACCTCGGGAGCACCGAAGTGGTGCGTGGCGTGCCCGTCGGCGCAGACGGTGTCCCAGCTCGACTTGATTTGCAGGAGCCCCAGCTCGAGGCCGCGCGCGAGCTCGCGACCGACCCGCGTCGGCCGGAAACGATCCCGCTGGTAGAGCACCTGCCCGCCGAGCGCTTCGAGTTCCGACAATTGCTTGCTCAACGTCGACGCGGCCATCCCGGTGGCTTTGGCGGCCCGCATGATGCCATGAAAACGGACGATGTAGAAAAAGGCCCGGAGCTGGGCGAAGGGTAGATCGAGACGGACGAGGCGGGGCATGGGGATGGGACAACGCAGGTGGGAAGCGGAGAGCGAAGAGCGGGAGACGTGGAAAACGGCGACGGGTCGAGGGGGCGACGGTCAGCGGGGGTGCGGGGAAAAGAAAACGCTCAACGCATACGGTTTGACGCGCAACGTTCAAGAGCGGAGCGCGGTGCGTGATTTCAGACGGCAGATTTGAGATTTCAGAGACGGGCTCAAACCGCCGGGCACGTGTTGCAAAGAGGCGCAGAATTCGATCAGCGTGGAGGCCGGGAGGGATGAACCGCTGATAGGATTCGCCAACGGGCGAATCGTGGGGAGACCCCTTCGGCTCATCGCCTCCGGTGGCGGGGTGGAGTCTGCTTATCGCAGACAGGGCGTTTGCAGTGAAACGATTCCAAATCTGGGCTCGCGCGGATGCTGCGAAGGCGCGAAGACGATACGCCGACGGAAGCAGTCTGGGGGAACTCGTTGAACAGGGAGAACGGAAGGGGCGGGAAGGAGGAAGCGATGAGCGTGGAACAGGGAGCGTGGACAGATTCATCATCTGGGCCGCGAGCGGGATCCCCAACGGGCCTATCGGCGCGACGCAGATATCCGCAAGCAGAGATGGGCCCTTATGCGACTTTTTGCGGCAACCTGCCTTGGATCTCCGGGGCTTTTTCAAACCGCCGGGCGATGGCCGCAAAGAGGCACAAAATTTGTTCGGTGTGGCGGCGGGGATCTGCTGCGCGCCGATAGGCGCGACCGGGGACTTGTGGGCCGGCAGAGGAAGACTACGGGAAGGACTCCCAAACCGTGGCTCACGCGAAAGCCGCGAAGGCGCGAAAAAGACGGGCGCGGAGTCGATCCGGGGATGGGCAGTAAAATGGGGGCAGAAATATTTTTGAGCAGGGAGCGACGAGATCGGAGCGGAGAGCGCGGAGTGACTGAATTTCCGGACGCGGTCAGGCCCTCCGTAGGCGGGCAAGCCCTCCCGAGGCAGGCAAGCCTGTCCGTGACGGAGCCGCGATGCCGTGCTGAGGTTTTACTTCACGCGACGGGGGCGTCGCGTCCCCAGTGTATGGCAATTATGATACGCTTCGGGCGACGGTGAAGGGTCGAATTGAAATTTCAGCGGGGGCTTCCAGCTGAATCGCCCACCCCACAACGTTCAACCTTATCTCGCTGCCTCAGGGCACCGGCTTGGCGGGAGAGGCGTCGCCGCCCAAGCCGGCGAGCGCCTGCGCGGGGACGGTATAACGGAGGCGAACATCCGGGGCGTCGTTCAACGGCACTCCGTTCCACTCCACCCAGGCGTGAGCCTCGAATTTTCCGTCGGTCATCCGGAAGCCGAGTCGGAGTTCGCTGGCGACGCCGCTTCGGAGCAGAAACGCCCGGAGCAAGAGGGAACGCCGCAAACACGTGGCCGGCCAGGGACAGTCCCGCGCGGCCCGGTCGACCAGCCAGGCGATGCGGCGCGGCGACGGATAGCGTCCGACTGACTTCTCCGCCCCGCCCCGACCCCAGCGACTCGCCCATCCTTCGCAGCGGCGCCAGGAAAACAGGCGCAGCCCCACGTCGACCGCCGGCAACAACGCCAGGGCCGTCACGTAGCAGCGCTGCTCATTCCCCGGCAGCGCACAAAAGGTCCGGAATCTCCGCCATAACATGGGCACAGCGATGCCAGAGGAGGCCGGGCGGACTCAATCCCATACGGGCGCGCGGCGCGGGTTAAGACGGAACCCAATCCACGCGACGGGGGCGTCGCGTCCCCAGTGTCCGGAAATGGTGATACCCTACACGCGATTGCGAAGGGCAGATTTGAGATTTCAACGTAGGGCAAGGCGCCAAGTCTATGACCAGGGAATGCAGAACGGGGAACGGGACGGGCCCGAGTGGGCCCACGAAACACACGAAAGACACAAAACAAATACCGGAGGAGACAGGCTGAGATGAACCGCTGATGAGATTCGCCAACGGGCGAATCTTTAGGACACCCCTTCGGCTCATCGCCTCCTGTGGCCGGGGTGGGGTCTGCTGATCGCAGACGTGGAGATCGCGGTGAAATGATTGCAAACCTGGCCTCACGCGAAGGCGCGAAAAAGACCTCCGAAGGCAGCAACCTGGAAAAAAACGTTGAACAGGAAGAGCGGAAAGGGCGGGAAGGAATGCCTCCCCCTTTCCGTCCTTCCCGGCCTTCCTGTTCAGAACGCTTGGGTTGGATTCAAACCGGCAGAGGATGGCCGCCACGAGGCGCAAAATTTGATTAGCGTGGAGGCCGGGATCTCCTGCGCGCTCATAAGCGCGGCGGGGGGCTTCATCCGAATGCGGACAAGACCGCCCGTGCTGGACTGAAGCTGCAGCAGCGAAATTCCGTGCGCTCGAGACGCGGTCAGGTTGACCGCGCCACGCGGGTCTCGGCTTGGTTCCACTGGGTCGCTTCAGGTCGTCGGTGCGGTGAGGCGCGGGATCAGGCGCGGGAGATCGCGGAAGCGGGCAAGGTGAAGTCCGAGGGCGCCTCCGCCGGGATGGGTTTCCACGAACTCGGGCTCGGGCGAAAAACCAAAGCGGCGATACACGGCGGCGCGGAGAAACGCCTTCACCGGCTCCACCGCCACGCGCTGCGTATCCACATGCACCTGAAAATAGTCACCCTGCCCCGCGGCGTTGACCCGCACCGCCACCACATCCCGTCCAAAGGCACGGTGCAACATCGCCTCCGCCAGATCGATCAACGCGAGCCCGCGAAAGAAACTGCCCCCGGCCCACCGGTGAAATTCGGGCGGGGTGTCCGCGGACAAATCGGCATCGGCCAAACCGGCGTTGAAGTCGTAGGGCATGGCCCGCGACCGCTCCAGCCAGGCATCGAGCAAGGCCGGGCCGCGCAGCTCGCGCTCCCACTCCAGCGGACCGATCATCGCCGCGATGTCGGGCAATTTCTCCGGATCGAGGGCGACACTGCGATCGCCGAGCTGGGAGCGGGAAACGCAATCGATCCATTGCTCTGGATGATGAATGAGGAAGCAATTCTTGGCGACCTCGCTGAAGAGGTAGGCCAGCATCGCCCGCAGCGGCACACCGCGCTCCACGGTGACGCCCCCGTCGAGACCAGGGCGGCGCAACGACGGTTCGCGCCAGCCGTTGAAGAGCGACCCCAGGGTCGCGTCGGCCTTTCGCTCCGCGGCCGCGCGGTCGAGCGACTCGACGCGCGCCAGCTCTCCGGCATACCAAGCGCGCTGTGCCATCACCCGTTGGCGCAACTCCTCGAACGAAATCAGGAGCGGCAGTTCCCGGAGGAGGCGCGCGGTCGCAGCACGGTTTTCGAGCGAGAGCAACCCGTCGTCGACCAGATCAGTCTCGATTTTTTGGAAGAACGACGTGTCGAGCGGCAGGCGCGTGAGGATGGCCGCAATCTCGGCGGCCTTGCCCGTCAGCTTCCGCATCTCCCCGGTCGTCAGTGCTCCCTCGGAGCCCGCCGTTTCGGCGTAGGCGCCCCAGGACCAGCGCCAGGCTTCGCGGTCGCGCTCGACGGTGTAGGGAAACATGACCCGGAAACGGTCCGACGGCACCGGATAGGTGCCGAGAATGCGATAATTCTCCGCGGGGTTGGAGGAGATGAGGGTACCCTGGCCGGAGCGGCCCTTCTGCTCGGTGGCCTGATCGAGCGAGCCGGCGCGGACGCCGGTACCGTACTCGGCCTGACAGGCCAGATGGACCAACAGGTCCGGCGGGACACCGAGATGCAGGAGGGCGTTGAGCGCATTCTTGGTGGCGACGGTCAACGCGGAGGAACTGGAAAACCCGCCCTGCGGGATGCCACCGGTGCAGACGAGCCGAAGGCCCTGGAAGCGGTCGCGGCCAAGGCGGGCCTGGACCGTGGCGCCGAGGTGTCCGTCGCGGAGCGTGCGCAACGAGGCGATGGCGTTGCCCACGAGCGAGAACGGCCGCCGCATGTTGGTCGCAACCCGCAACGACGCAGGCGGGAGCGGCTGTTGCCGGCGACGGCGCGTTTCGATTTCCTCGTCGGTGAAATAGCCCAACGACAACAACAGGGTCTCGCTCATCCGCGTGCCGAAGCCCTCATAGGAGTGCCAGTCGGAGACCTCCGCGCCGGGAAACATTGCGTCGCCATCCGCCTCGACCGAGTTGATCGTCTCGCGGAATTTCGGATCGAGCGGAAAGAGGTGAATCCGGTGGTCAGTGGCGCATTGGGCGAGCACGACGATTTGTTCGTTGCCCTGCGCATCGGCCGCTCCAATCGGCATCTGCCACGCCGGCCCGAAAAACCGGCCCATGTCGGGATGCATGAAGGCTATCCTCAGGCGGCCGCCCGAAATGCCGAGGGCGATGGGTTCGTCGGGGTTGAAGCCAAGCTTCTCGCGGCGGTTGGCTTCCCAGAGGTCCGTGAGTTGACGCGCGATGGAGGCCACCTGACCGGGAGGGCGGTCAGCCCGAATCGCGGCAGCGGCAAGAGCCACGTCGTCGCGGTCAGGCAGGAATCCAGGCGCGCGCGCGAGCACTCCCTCGAGCAGAGCAAGATCGGCGGGGCGGGTCACGTCCGAGCAAAGCAAATCGTACTCCGGCTCGGCGGGGTGGGTCGTGACGGTTCGGATGTCGCCGCCGAGCGCGCTGATGCGCGCGATGATGTCGGTGAGGTAGAATTGGCCCTGGGCGTTGTCGTTGCGGAGACGCCCCAGGTGCTGGAGGAGGGGCGCAGCGCGGATGACATAGAGGGGGCAATTTCCCTCGGTGAGATTGTGCAGCGCCTGGCGGGTGACGGCCTCGGGCTCAGTGGCGATGTCCTTTTCCTCAATGATGCGTGTGACGCGACCGGCTTCGTCGCGGAGCACGCGCCCCTTGCCGACGTGCCGCGGGGGTTCATAGCGGGCCGTCAGCAACGTAAGATCGGCCTCCCGCGGGCCGGAAGCATGCAATTCCAAGAGACGCCGAAAGATCGACGGCGGCACCACCCGGTCGCCCATCGTGATGACGACGAGCGGATTCGCCTCCGCCAAGCCGGCCACGGAAAAGGCTTCGTACGTGGCCATGGCTGTCCCGCCGGCGGGGTCGTCGGACAGCACGTAAACATTGTCGTCGCCCAACGCCGAAGAGACCTCCTCGTGACGGTAGCCCACGATCGCAACGACGGGTCCCGACGCGACCGAACGGAAGGCATCGATCGAATGCCGGGCGAGCGGTGAGCCCAAGACCGGTTGGATGCACTTGGGGTGTTGCCCGAAACGCGTGCCCTTGCCTGCGGCGAGGATGACGAGGGCGACCGACGCGGAATCGAAGGGAGCCCGGGTGGCGACCGAGGCCCGGTGAAGAATCTTTTCGGGAGCGAGGCGAACGACATCGGCCAGCGTGCGCGGCGGCGGAGTGGCGCCAGAGGGCGACGGCGAGGAAGGCGATGGCATGGGAAGAATAGGGGCGAGAGACAAAAGCAATCGAAGGAATTGGGCAAGGCGCGCGCGCTGTGCGTGATTTCAAAGGACGGATTTGAGATTTCAAACAGGGGAATGGGAATTGGACGAACCGGCGGAGGGCCCACGAAACACACCAAAGGCACGAAACAAATGCCGGCAGAGACAGACCGGGATGAAACACTGATGGGATTCGCCAACGGGCGAATCGTGTGGAGTCCCCTTCGGCTCATCGCCTCCGGTGGCAGGGGGTGGGGTCTGCTTATCGCAGACCGGGGCGATCGCGGTAAAATGATTCCAAACCTGGCCTCACGCGAAGGCGCGAACGCGCGAAGCAGAAAAAAAACGACGGGCCCACGAAACACACCAAAGACACGAAACAAATACCGGCAGAGAAAGACCGGGATGAAACGCTGATGGGATTCGCCAACGGGCGAATCCTTGGGGCACTCCTCCGGCTCATCGCCTCCGGTGGCAGGGGGGTGGGGTCTGCTTATCGCAGACCGGGGCGTTCGCGACGAGCAAGGCTCCGTGGCGGGTTGGGTTATTCAGATTTGGTGTTTTTTCGTGGGCAAACTGCCTTGGGGTTGGAATTCAAACCGCGAGACTTTTGCCGTAAAGAAGCGCAAACCTTGTTCAGCGTGGCGGCGAGGATCTCCTGTGCGCCGTAGGCGCGGAGGGAAACTTGTCGGCCGGCGGAGGAAGACCACGGTCAGGAATCCGAGCCCTTGGCTCACCCGAAGTACGAGTGGGCACCTTTTCAACCAAGGGCTTGCCTCCGCGCCCTCAGCGCTCTCCGCGGTGAAATAGATCAAACCCCAAGCCAATCGACCAGGGAGGACGGGCATGTGGTTTTTCAAGTCGGTTTTAACAGCCAGCCGGTTTTTTCTTCGATGAAGGCCGCCTTCGATTTGTAGCCCAGATGAAGGATCGACTTCACCCCGATGGCGGTGGCGAGCTTCGCGAGCTTCACCTGAAGGCTCGGGTCGATC
>CANJIU010000147.1 GCA_947474365.1 Opitutia bacterium
CAAGTTGCTCGCTCGCGCTGGGTCGGCGAAATTGAGCTTTGGATTTTGCCATCGGCACCACCCAAACAAAAGCCGGGAAGAAAGTCCCGCGAAAAATAGCAATGCCCTCCGCGAGTGAAAATTACGGGGGTGAAGAAATCCGCCCTAACGGGTCGATAATTAAGCGTTGTCGATCGGCACAAACCGCCGCGTATTGAAGCCGGAATTTCGTCTCCTCCCGACCATGCCACGCGCCCGTCCTCCCCGTGTCCGCTTCACCCGGGTCTCTGCCGCGTTCCGCGCCGGGGTGCTCGGCGGCCTCCTCGGGTGTTGTCTTCCGTCGGCCCGGGCCGAGGTTGGTCGGATCGTCCCGGACGTCGCTGCGCTGGCCCGTCAGGCGATGCTAACCTTGCCGCCGCCGCCGACCTGGAACACGGCGCGTACGGCCGAGGTATGGACGGTCGATGACGTCAACGCGGAGTTTGCCAAGATTACCGACACGCCGCCCCGGGTGAATTTTCTCCGGCCGAGCCTGCTGCGTCCGGATCACGGGCAACTGGTCGATTTCAAGGGCTGGTTCCGCAGCCTGGAGAAGCCGCTCAAGATCCGCTTCGTGGACCAGCTGTGGGATTGCGACAACTACGCCAGTTGCTTCGTGGCGTTTGCCGATTTGCTGGCGATGAAAGCCGGCGACGTGCGCGGCTCGTTCTGCATCGGCTGGGCCACCGTCAACTATCGCAATCGCTTCGCTGGCGTCCGCGCCGGCACCGCGCATGCGGTCGTGGTGGTCGGAACCAGCAAGGGGCTTTTCATCATCGAGCCGCAGGATGGCACAATGGTCGCGCTCCGCGATTTCCCCAACCGGCACACGATCGAGGAGGTTAATTTTTAGCCGATGAAGCCCGTCTGGTGCCTTTTGCTCCTGTTCGGATTCGGGTTCCACGCCAAGGGCGCTCCGGCGAGCATGCAGTTGCCTGCCTTTCCGCTGCCTTCGCTCGTGCGGGAGGGCGGGCCGCCGCGGGAGTTCAGCTCGGTGCGGCTGCTCCGCGAACTGCAACGCGGCGGGGTTCATGGCTCCGGCAACCTGGAAACGATGGATGCCGACTATGCGTTGTTGCGGATGGATTCGCTCGGAGCGCTCGCCGGCTGGCTGGAGGCGGCCTGCCGCGCGGTCGACTTCGATGTGCAACAGGCGCGGACCCGTGCCTATGACGGGGCCGTGTTTGCCCGGCTGCTCGCGGTCGCCACGTCGCTGGCGGCGTTGCGCGAAAACGACATCACCCTTGCGATGCCGATCGGGGTGATGATCTGCGAGCGCACGGTGGGCTGGGGCGATTTGCCGGGCGACGGTGCACTTGACGCCTATGTGATCTTCGCGACGGACAACGGCATCCTCGTCTACGATCCACCCACGAGGCAGCTCTCCACGCTGGCGGATTTTCCCAACAAGGAAAAGATCGCGCGCATTCGTTTCTAATTTCACGTCGCTCAGCTACGCCCGAAACGACGTTCGCCGGGGGGCGGAATCGTTTAGGCGGGGACCTGCAGTGCGCGGGCAAACGCCACGACGCGTTTCAGATCCTCAATCTTGATCGGTTTTGACACGTAGTCGTCCATGCCGGCGGCGAGACATTTTTCGCGGTCACCTTCCATCGCGTTCGCGGTCATCGCGATGATCGTTGGGCGGTGACCGGCCAGAAGGCGCACCCGCCGGGTTGCCTCAAGGCCGTCCAATTCGGGCATCTGCACATCCATCAGCACGAGATCGTAGTCGTGCTGGCGGCACGCATCGACGGCGGCGAGACCGTCGACGGCCACGTCGGCGGCGTAGCCGATGCGGGTGAGCAGTGCGAGGGCGACCTTGCGGTTCACGGCGTTGTCCTCGGCGAGCAGGATGCGGCACGGCTGTTGCCGGGCGAGTTCCCGGGAATCGGCGATCGAGGCGAGCGACGTCGGGGCTGCGCTGCGCCGTTGTGGCGCCTGGGCGAGGGCCCGCGAGACGGTGTCGATCAGTTGCGCCCGGCGCAGCGGTTTGGAGAGCGCGGCGTGCAGCCGCGCGAGCTTGGTCCGCGGGTCGCTGCTCTGGTAGCCGCCCGAGGACACGAGAATGATCGGCAGTGGGGGCTGTTCAGGATGCGCTGCTTCCAATGCACGCACGGCGAGGGAAAAATCCATCCCGTCCATGTTCGGCATCAGCATGTCCGTGATGATTGCGCTCGGCCAGCGCTGCGAACGCAGGAGGGCGAGGGCTGCGGCACCGGAGTCCGCCTCCTCTGGAACCAGACCGGCGTGCCGGAGCTGGGTGGAGAAGATCTGCCGGTTGGTGGCGTTGTCGTCGACAATCAGGATGCGACGATCCTTGAGTTCCACCGTCCATTGTGGCGCGGCTTCCGGTTCGGGCGTCGGCGCCGCGGCGGTGGGAAAGTCGAAATGAAAGGTCGAGCCGACGCCGGGCACCGATCGGACCGCAATCACGCCGCCCATGAGGCCGACGAGTCGCTGGCTGATCGCGAGGCCGAGCCCGGTGCCGCCGTAGAGTCGGGTGGTGGAGGAGTCCACCTGGGAAAATGCCTTGAAGAGCCGGTCGATCTTGTCGGGCGGAATGCCGATGCCCGTGTCGCGCACGCCGAAGAAAATGCGGAGGCTTCCGTCGGCCGCCGGATCGGCGCGCACCTCGATGACCACCTCGCCGCGCTCGGTGAACTTGACGGCGTTGGCCGCCAGATTGGTCAGGACCTGTCGGAGCCGCACCGGATCGCCGATGATGGCGGTCGGCACCGAGTCGTCGATTTGGAGCGCGAGATCCAGGCGCTTTTCCCGGGCCCGGGGCGCGATATTTTCCAGCGTTTCCTCCAGGCAGCGCTGCAACTCGATCGGCACCTTTTCCAACTCAAGATGGCCGGACTCGATTTTCGAGAAATCGAGCACGTCGTTGATGATCGTCAGCAGCGTCTCCCCGCTGGAGCGGATCGTCTCGATATAGTCCTGCTGTTCCGCGGTCAGCGGCGCGGTTTCGCGCAGGAGGCTGGCCATGCCGATGACGCCGTTCATCGGCGTGCGGATCTCGTGGCTCATCGTCGCGAGGAACGTGGCCTTGGCGTCCAGCGCGGCGTGCGAGTCGACGAGCGCGGCATCGAGCGCGCGGTTCTTGGCCTCCAGTTCGGCGTGGGCGCTCTCCAGTTCCGCCAGGCTTTTTTTCAGCGCCGAGATGTCCTGCTTGATGGCGATGTAGTGCGCGATCTTTCCCGTCTCGTCCTTCACCGGCGTGATGGTGACCGACTCGGTGTAGGGGGTGCCGTCCTTGCGGCAGTTCACGAACTCTCCGCTCCAGCTGCGACCCGCGGACACGGTGCGCCACATCTCCGCATAATACTCCAAGCTCTGCCGGCCCGATTTCAACACCCGGGGGTTCTGGCCGATGACCTCGGTTTTTTCGTAGCCGGTGATGCGGCAAAAGGCTGGGTTCACCCATTCGATGGTGCCGAGCGGATCGGTGATGACCACGGAGTTGACCGTCGCCTCCAGGGCGGCGCCCTGCAGTCGCATCTGCTCGTCGGCCCGCTTGCGGGAACTGATGTCGCGGATGATGGCGGTTACGAAATGGTCGGCCGAGGTGTGCCAGCGGGCGAGCGACAACTCGATCGGGAACTCCCGGCCGTCGCGGCGATGCCCCGTCAGCTCCACGACGCGGTTACCACTGGGCGCTTCCTCGCCGGTGGCTGTCCGGCCGGACCACGGAGGGTTCACCACCCGGGAAAACTCCTCGATCACGAGGGACATGTGGCGCCCCAGGATCTCCGCCTCGGTGTGGCCAAAGATTTGCGTGGCGCCGCGATTCCAACCGGAGATGTTGCCGACGCTGTCGACCGTGACGATCGCGTCGGGTGTGGATTCGGTGAACGTTCGGTAGAGGACATCCGTGCGCTGCCGGAGGAAAGCCAGCTCGATCACCGTCCGCAATTCCTGGGCATGAAATGGTTGGTTGAGGCAGTCGAACGGAGTGCAGTCTTTCGCTGCGGGCGCCAACTCGCGGCCGTATGGAGTGGTAAGGAGCACCACTGGCATCGCGAAACGTTGCTGCAGGGTATGCGCCGTCGTGGTGCCGTTCATCCGGCCGGTCAGAGTCATCCCGATGAGCGCGAGATCCGGATGCAGCCTTTCCACCAGAGCGATCGCCGCTTCACCGCTCGGTGCCTGGGCCACGGGATCGTAGCCAAGGTCGGTCAATTGCTGACAGGTGTCGCGGGCGACCGCCGGATCGCCCTGGGCGACCAGCACTCTGATTTTCGCCGCAACTGGGGTAAAGAGATTCATGCGTTTTTCGGGCGCCGGAGGAATTCTAAACGGGCGCCCTGACACGCGCGACAGAAATTAACCCTGTGTCCTCTGATGGATGGTCGTGGTGTTACCCCCGGCCGGGAGAGGACGGTTGTGAGATTGGCGGGAAATAACATGCGCTTCATTCGGTCGGATTGGCCGATGCCACGTATACTACGTCACTTTGCGGCCGCGACCTGCGCATTTCTTGCCGAATTTTCCACAATTGAGCGGACGGTGGTGTGTATCTGCGCGCGAATCGAGCGACCGCGTCTTCAAGCGACCAAGGAACGCGGCGGCGTTCGGCTTTTCTCGCCGCTGTGGCCGTGCGCGATCAACCGGATGCCTCCGGATCAGACCGTCGGCAGGTCCAACGTCGCCTTCAATCCGCGGTCGCCCGGCCCGACCGCCTCGAGCAGGAGTTGGCCGCCCGCCAGCTCCGCCGTCATCTTGGCGATCGCCAGTCCAAGCCCGAGTCCCTGTTGTTCGTGCTGGCTCCGACCGAATTGGGTGAACGCCGCGATATCGGCCCGTTGTTCCGCGGTCATGCCCGGGCCCCGATCGACGACTTCGATTCGGTAGCGGTCGGACTGTCGGGTGCCGGTGACCGACACGGGGTCCCCGGGCTTGGAGAAGCGAAAGGCATTCACGACGAGTTCGGCGACCGCCGCGAGCAGATGCGCCTCAAATCCGGGAACCGAGCAGGATTCACAGCGCACTGTCAGGTCTCCGCTGCGTTTTTCGTCCCGGGCGGCGCGGCTGGCCCCGGCGGCGGCGCACTCCGCCGCTTCGCAGCGGTTGGGTTTGGCCGGAGGTGGCGCGATTTTCATTCGTTCCAATTCATAATACAGCACCAGCTTGCGGGACAGGTTTTGCTGCCGTTCGGCGCCGCCGCGAATGAGCGCCAGGAGTTCCCGCAATTCATTGGGTTTGATCGAGTCGGCTTCCGACTCAATCAGCTCGAGGCCGCCCAGAACGCCCGACAGCGGGGTCATCAGCTCATGCGACCAACTGGCATCAATTTCGCGCTGCCGCTCGCCGAGCAATCGTTCGATCCGTTCGCGCAACGGCTGCTGCCGGCGAACGCGGGCCGCGATAGCCTCCATGAGGTCGCGTTCGGTGAAGGGCTTGGTGATGTAGTCATCTGCCCCCAACGCCATGCCGCGACGCTGATCCGCCCGGTCCGCCCGGGCCGTGAGAAAGATGAAGGGGATATCCCGGCATTGCGGCAGCTTCTGGATCGCCGTGATGGCCTGAAAGCCGTCCAGGCCCTGCATGCCGATGTCACAGAGGATCAACTCGGGCCGTTGTTCGGCGAGCCTGACTCCCTCGATGCCGTCCGCCGCGGCGGTCACAGTGTGGCCGTTGAGTTCGAGCAACTCCTGGAGCGTTTGCCGGATCGAGATTTCGTCTTCGATGATCAGGATATGCATGATGGTAAAAAAGGAGGGCGGCTCTGGACTTTGGCGCAGGTGGTCAGCTCAAACCAGAAGCGGGCGCCGGCACCCGGTGAGCTGATGACGCCCACTTTTCCGCCGAGTTTCTCGGCGATACGTCGCACGATTGAAAGGCCGAGTCCGTGGCCGCTGGCGCGGACGGCGGAAATTTGGGTGAAGGGCACGAACATTTTTTCCTGCGCCTCGGCGTCAAGTCCGGCGCCGCTGTCCTGGACCCAGAAACGGGCAAACTGGCCGCCTGGGGTCGTTTCCCCGCCGAGCGTGATCTGCGGGTCGGAGCCTCCATACTTCAGCGCATTGCTGATGAAATTGGTCCAGATTTCAACCACCCAGGGGGCGTGACCGACCGAGACGGGCCACGTCTCGGGTTTGCGAATGTTTCCCGAGTGCCGTTGGAGCAGGTTTTCCAACCGGTCCTGTGCCTCGGCCACCACCGCCGCCATGTCGATCGGGCGTTGGAGGATGGCTTGCCGGCGCACGCCCGCCAGCACGAGGAGTTCGTCGATGATGTTGCTCAGTCGGCTGGCGGAGGTTGCTGCTTCGGCGAGGTGGTGCCGCAGCGTCGTGTCGTCGGTCTTTCCGACCATCATCGTCGCCAATTCGATCCGGCCGTTGAGCGTGCACAGGGGATTCTTCAGGTCGTGCGCCACGGTGTGGGCGAAGGCGTCGAGCTCGTCGAGCAGCTCCTTTTTTTCCAGGCGGGTGGCGATCGAGTGGATCACCTCGTCCTCCGAAAACGGTTTTGTGATGAAATCGTCCGCGCCCAGCTCCATCCCGCGGCGTGCGGCCGCTCGGTCAACTTTCGCCGAGATCACGATGACAGGAATTGAGCGCAGCTGGGGATCGGCTCGGAGTGCCTCCAGCAGTTCGAAGCCGTTCATCACCGGCATGGCGATGTCGGTGATGATGAGCGAAACCCCCCCGGCCTTGGCGGCGGAGAGACCCTGGAGACCGTCGGCGGCGACCAGGGTGCGAAATCCGTTCATCTCGAGGATGTCAGCGAGGGTTTGGCGGACCGGCTCGTCGTCCTCGACGACCAGGATGGTGGTGTTTTTCGGGCTGTTCATGTTTTTCCGGCCGGTGGGTTCCCCGGGTTTACGGGGAGGAGCAGGGTGAATCGGGAGCCGCCGTCGGTGGGCGAGTCGAGTGTGACCGAGCCTCCGAGCAGCTCGGTCATGCGCTTGACGATATTGAGGCCCAGTCCGGTGCCCTTGATGTTGCCGACATTCGAGCCGCGCTCGAAAGCCTCGAAGATTCGGGCGTGATCCCCAGGTGGAATGCCGATGCCCTGGTCCCGGACGGAAAGCCGGACGTTGGTCGGGTCCGCCACCGTCTGCACATCCACCGCGCTGCCGGCGGGCGAATAGCGCACGGCGTTGCTCAGGAGGTTGCTGAGGATGTGGTGCAGCAGATTGCGATCGCTGACAAAGCGGGCGGCGTCCCCGGAAAACGTCACGACAAACGAGTGAGCGTCGTGGTCGCCCGCGCGGATTTCGTCTACCACGTTGCGCACAAAGGCAGCCAAATCGATCGAACCCAGGCTCACCTCGACCCGATTTGCGTCCATGCGGTTGAGGATCAGGATCTCATCCAGCATTTCGGTCATCCGGTGCAGGGAGCGCCCGAGCCGTTCAAACAACTCTTCCCGTTTGGCCGGGGTCAGACGTTCCTGGTATTTCTGGAGCAATTCTGCGGAGCCCAGCGCCGCCGCCATTGGGGTGCGGAATTCATGCGACGTCACGGAAATGAACCGGGTGCGCATTTCCGAGACTTGACGCTCCCGATCGAGCATCGCCTCGGTCTCCTGCACCAGGCGCTTTTGCTGGGTGATGTCCTCGAAAATATAAAATCGGCCATGATACTGGTCTGCGTCGTCCCGGATTTGGGTCGAGAAACGCCGGATGGTTCGTCCGGCGGTAAACGTAATTTCGTCCTCCACGATGGTGCGGATCAACTCGTCCTGCAGGCCGGTGCAGGAGGCGGCGAATGCCGGAACGTCCGCCAGGACAGGCAGGCAATGCGGAATGATGTCGTTGTTCTTCATTTCCCCGCGCCGCATGCGCTCCTCCAGGTGTTCGATTCCCCAGATTTCGCAGAAGCGGTGGTTGAAATGCAGGATCGCGTCCGTGCGGTTGTCGACGACGAGGAATCCCAGCGGCGAGGACTGGAACATCAGCTGCAGCAGCGACTCGCTTTGGCGCAGGGCGGCCGCGACCTTCTTTTCCTCGGTGATATCCCAGTTCGTGCCGATCAGGCGCAACGGCCCTTGCGCGGCATCCTGCTGCACGAGAGCCATGGCACGGATTTCGTGGATGCTTCCATCCGGCCAGATGACCCGGAACTGGGTGTCAAATCCCGGCCCGCCCTTCACCGCCTGTTGGATCTCGTCGTGGACGCGCAGACGGTCGTCGGGATGGATTCCCTGCTGCCAGCCGGCATAGGAGCCGTCAAACCGTTCCGGTTTGAGCCCGTAGAGCCGGAACATTTGATCGTCCCACACCATTTTGTCGTCGATGACATCGTAGTCCCAGATGCCCACGCCGCCCGCCCGGGCGGCCAGGAACAGGCGGTCTTTCGACTCGTGCAGCGCCACCTCCAGCCGTTTGCGCTCGGTGACATCCTGCTTGATTCCCACATAGTGCGTGACCCGCCCGTCCCGATTCCGGAGCGGAGTGATGGCAACGGTTTCCCAGTAGGTTTCGCCATTCTTTCGCCGGTTCTGAAACTCCCCCTGCCAGTTTCGTTCGTGCACGAGCTCGTGCCACATCGCGACGTAAGTGGCGCGGCTGGTGAGTCCCGACTGAAGGAAGCGAGGATTTCGCCCGATGGCCTCCTCCCGCGAGTATCCGGTCACCTGCGTGAACTCCGCATTCACGTATTGGATGTTCGCCTGACGGTCGGTGATGATGATTGTTGAATTGGCCTGCTCGAGGACCCAGTTGGCCCGATGGAGGCTTTCCTCCGCGACCTTGAGTTGCGTGATATCGCGCGCGCTGGTGCGCAGGCCGAGCGGCTGTCCACCGCGGTCGTAAATCGGTTGCCAGGAAATGCTCAGCCAGAAGTCATGCCCGCTCTTCCTGATGCCGCGAAACTCCGTATCGTCCTTCCGGCTTGCGCCGGAGATGTTCCGCACGATCGCGCCAAAGGCCTCCCGGTCGGCCGGCGCGATGATCGTCGCGATGAAGTCCGGCATGTGCAGCACCTCGGTCGCGGTATAACCGGTGATGCGCTGCACTCCGGGATTCACCCAGAGGATTTTCCCGTCGAGGCCGAACCATGTCTCCCAACTCACGGAATAATCGGCGATGGCGCGGAATTTTTCCTCGCTGGCCCGCAGGTCCGCGGTCAGGCGGTCGGCCAGCACGCCGGCCTGATACCGGGTGTTGTGCAGGGAAAAAAGCAGTCCCGCCAAGAGGAAACTCGTGGCGCCGCCTGCGACCACCACCAGCGCGACCCGGCTGTCAGCAAATCCCCTTTCTGAATCCTGGATTTTCACGAAGTTCAGGGTCCATTGCCGTCCGTTGAAGGGAATTGTCCGTTCCCAGTTGGCGTGTCGTTCCTTGCCACCGCTTGCGTGCCATTGGGGTGAACTATCAAACAGCAGCGTATCGTCGGACTGGGGGGAGCCATCGTAAATCTCCAGATGGATGCCCTTGCTGTCGTCCAAATCGCGGCCGTCCATGATTCCCTGCATCAGGTCCCCCATCCGATACGGACTGTAGACCCAGCCCAGGAGGGAAGCTCTCCGTTCCGCGGTTGTTTCAACGGGTTTGGTCGAGCGAAACACGGGCAGATACATCAGTACGCCCGCCTGAACATCTTGTTCGGTTTCCTGGACCAGACGGACTTTGCCAGTCAGGACGGCGGTACTGCGATCCCGCGCCCGTTCCATCGCTTCGCGCCGGACGGATTCGGTCATCATGTCATAACCAAAGGCCCGGAGATTACGCTTCTCAAAGGGCTCAAGGTAGATGATTGAGGTGTAGAATTCCCGTTCGCCCGCCGGCCGTACCTCATAGTTGGGGAACCCTTCGGCGCGGATTTTCTTGAGGTGCGCATCCAATTCGCTCCGCGGAATCAGCTGGGCAAAGCCCACCCCCTGAATGCCGGGAAATCGCTTAAAAATCTGCTGGTCTTCGACAAAGCGGCGCCATTCCTGCCGCGTGATCCCGTCCGGGGTGTGTTCAAGAAAGGCCGCTCCGCTCCTCAGGATGGTCTCACAGGCCGTCAACCGCTCCTGCACCTTGGCGATAATCTCGCTGCAATTGAACTCAAAGTCGTGTTGCCGCTCCGCCTCCACGACCGACGTGGTAAAGCGGGTCAGCATGGTGGTCGCGACGAACCCGGACAGCAGCAGAGCCAGGCTGGGCCAGATCCCGCGGCGAGTGGGCAGGGGAGATGCACCTCCGGCAGACAGTGTTAGATTATTCACCGAGGATCCTCTCATCGGCCAATTCTCCAAATGTCAACCGGTGAGAGTGCAAATAGTCGTGCCGTCGGTGGGACTAACTGGTGGCCAAGGGTGGGAGGGACTGGCATCACGTGGGGTTGGTGCGGGGGAATCCGAGTCTGAACCGGGTGCCGCCGCCGGCGGGCGACTCGAGCGCGATGGTGCCGCCCAGGAGTTCGGTCATGCGTTTGACGATATTGAGTCCGAGGCCGGTGCCCTTGATCGTGCCGACGTTTGAGCCGCGTTCGAAGGGCTCGAAAATCCGGGCATGGTCGGCGGTCGGGATGCCGATGCCCTCGTCTTGAACGGTCAAGCGCGCCTGGACGTCGTCCACCTCCAATTGCACCGTCACCCGCGTGCCGGCCGGCGAATAGCGCACGGCGTTGCTCAGGAGATTGCTCAGGATGTGATGGAGCAGATGGGTGTCGGTGACAAAGGGCGTCGCGGCGGCCGGAAGCTGTAACTCGAAGCGGTGCGCGTCGCGATCGCCCACATGGATCTCCTCGATCACATTCTGCACAAACTGCCGGAGGTCCGTGTTGACCAGGCGCACTTCGACCCGCTTCGCGTGGATCCGGTTCAGGGTCAGGACATCGTCGAGCATTTCCGTCATCCGGTGCAGCGAGGTGCTGATGCGGCTGAACAGCTCTTCCCGCTTGGCCGGTGCGAGCCGTTCATAGTGGTTGTGGAGGAGTTCCGCCGAACCCATCGCGGCCGACATCGGCGTGCGGAATTCGTGGGAGGTGACCGAGATGAAACGGGTCTTCATCTCGGAGATCTGGCGTTCCCGCTCCAGCATCGCGTTCGTCTCCGCTTCCAGTCTCCGGCGGGCGGAGATGTCGCGCGCGAAGACCACAAATTCCTCCGTCCCGATCGGTGCGGCGCGGAGCTCGACGGCGAGCGATCCGCTCTGGAGCGGGACTTCCACCTCGGCGGAGACGGACGCGATTTTCGCGAGGGCGCCCTGGCCGACCGAAAGCGCAGCCTGCAGCAGTCCTTCGGGCGGTGCGGGAACGGTCGATGGAGCGCCTTTCGAAACCAGGCCGGCCAGCGGAGTCGAGCCCTTCGCCGGCTGGAAATAGTGCACCGCCCCGTCGTGGCCCAGCCGCATCACCAGATCGGGAATCGACTGCAGCAACGCCTCGATCTCGCGGTTCCGCGCCGCCAGCTCGGCGGTGCGGTTTTCCACCTGGGCCTCCAGCTCGGAGGAGAATTGCCGCAGCCGCTCGTTCGTCCGCACCTGCTCGGTGATATCGCGGATCACCGCCACCACCAGCAGCCGGTCTTCGCGGTGGAAGCCGCGCATGCTGATTTCCACCGGGAAAATGGTTCCGTCGCTCTTCCGATGGCGGCGCAGCGGGATGTGGACCACCTGGCCCACGTTTTGCAGGAGGGCGTTCCTAGTCGCCCGGGTGTCGTCCACCTCGGCGGATGTTTCCTCGATCGTGATCGTGACCAGCTGATTTACCGGGCGACCATAGATCTCGGACGCCGCCCGGTTGGCCTGGATGATCCGGCCGGTTTCGGCGTCAAACACCAGGATCGCGTCCGACTCCAGATCGAACAGCTCGCGATAACGCGCCTCGCTCTCACGCAAGGCCTGATCCGCGTGTTTCTTTTCCGTGATGTCCTCTTTGAGCGCGATGAAATGCGTGGGCTGGCCCTGGGCGTTGCGCGCCGGAGTGATGAGGACGGTCTCGGTGAAAAGCTCCCCGTTTTTCTTGCGATTGATCAGCTCGCCGCGCCATACCTCGCCGCGGATGATCGTGTGCCACATCTCCTCAAACACCGCCGGTGGAGTCAGCCCCGATTTGAGCAGGCGCGGATTCTGACCGCGCACCTCCTGCATCGTGTAGCCGGTCAGGGTCGTGAAGCGCGGGTTCACATATTCGATCGCGCCCGCGAGATCGGTGATGACGATGACAGCGGGACTCTGCTCCACGGCGAGCGAGAGCTTCCGCAACAACGCGTCCGACCGCCGTCGCTGCACGAGGCGCCAGATGCTTTCCCCGATGAGCTGGACGACCTTCACGTCCTGCTCGTTGTAGGGGGTGGCCTTGTTGCCCACGCCGGTCATCATCACGACGCGGTCGTTTTCGATCACGGGCACGCTGATCAGCCGCTGTAGCGGGGAATGCCCCTCGGGCAATCCGTGTCTTTCGGGATATGAGGCGTAGTCGTTGAAGATGACCGGTCGGCGTTCGCGCAGCGCGTCGGCCCAGATGCCCGCCATCTGGACCGGGTAGTGGCTGACGTAATTGGCGTGACAGTATTTCTCCAGCGTGCGTCGCGACCAGGTGACGAGTTCGATCGACTGCTGGTCCTCGTGCACAAAGTGGATGAAGCTGATCACGCTGCCGGTGAGATCTTCCGCGAGCTCCTGGCCGCGCTGCATGAACGCCTTCTCGTCCAGCGTTTCCACCGCGAGGGGCAGCTCCAGCAGTGCGGCGCGCAGCCGGGTTTGCTGCAGCAGATCGAGCTCCGCCCGCTTGCGCTCGGTGATGTCTTGAATGACTCCGCGCATCCGAACCGCCCGGCCGGCTTCGTCGAGTTCGAGTTTGCCCAGGCCCCACACCCATCGCTCGGCCTGATCGGAGGGACGGACAATCCGATACTCCTTGTCGAACCCCTGATGGCGGCCCAGCACCTCGGTCCGGAAGTAGTCGTTGATCACGTGCTGCTCGTCCGGGTGGATCAGGGCGGTCCATCCGTCGAGCGTCCGTTCGTAGGTGTGATCGATTCCGAAAACCCGATCCAGCACCTCGGAACTGCTCCACCGGCCGGTGGGAAGCTCCAGGCTGTAGGTGCCGAGGTTGGCGATGTTCTGCGCCTGTTTCAGAAGCGTTTCACTTTCGCGCAGCGCCTGCTCGGCGCGTTCGCGCACGGTGATCTCGCGGCGCAGTTGCCGGTTGATGGTTTCGAGCCGGACGTTCGCCTCGGTGGCGTCCTCCATCAGGTTGAGCGTGGCGACTTGTGCGGCGGCGGCGCTGGCGGCGGCCTGCTCCAGGATCTCGGTCTTTCGCCGCAGTTCGTTTCCCAGCCTGATCATGCGGGAGTACGCGGCCACTCGGGCCAGCAGTTCGCGGTTGGCGACGGGGCGGACAATGTAACCGTCCGCCTGCGCTTCCAGTCCCTCGGACCGATCCTCCGTCTCGACATAGGTACTGGAGGCCAGGATCACGAAACACTCCGCGGTGGCGGGATCGGCCTTGATCCTCCGGCACACCTCGAGGCCGTCCATGCTCCCCAGATCGCGGTCGAGCAGGAGCAGGCTCGGATGGATTTCGCCGAAGAGCGCCAGAGCCTCCTCGCCGCTGGCCGCCTCCGTGACCCGATAACCCGCCCGTTGCAACACGTGCGCCGTGCCGTGCAGAATGTCGGGATCGTCGTCTACGACGAGGATGCTGAGGTCATTGGTGCTCACATGAGGCGGGCGATGCGATGGATCAAACGGCGCCAGAGTCGGGATCAACGAGCCCGGGAAAGTATTTTTGGACGCACTGCGGACACAGGCTGTGCGTGAAGCTGGCTTCGGAGTGGCTCTCGATGTAGGCCTCGACCTGGTTCCAGTAGCCGCGATCGTCACGAATTTTTTTGCAACCCGAGCAAATCGGCAGCATCCCGCTCAGCGCCTTCACCTTGGCCATCGCCGCCTCCAGCGCGGCGTTCTTGAGCTGCAGGGCCCGCGTCAATCGCACAATCCGGGCAAACGCCTCCACGCGCGCCGACAGTTCCCGGTTGCCGATGGGGCGCAGGATGTAGCCGTCAGCCCCGGAATTCAGCCCCGAGACCTGATCTTCCGGCAGCGTGTGCGTGCCGGAGATGATGACGACAAACATTTCCGCCGACGTCGGATGACCCTTGATGCGCCGGCACATTTCCAGTCCGTCCATTCCGGGCATGTCACGGTCCGACAGCACCACGTCAGGACGAAAGGCGGCCGCGGTCTGAATCGCCTCCTCGCCGCCGGACGCACGGGCGACCGTGTAGCCATCGGATTCCAGCACATGGACCGTTCCCTGCAGGAGGTCGGGATCGTCATCCACCACCAGGATTCTGATCTCGGCGGAATTCATCGGCAGAGCGTATTATTCAGAAACACGCGTGGGGTGCAATCCTGCTACCTCGCGTGCCCGGGCGATTGTTGCGTCGACCGCGGTGATCCAGTTCGGCGGGAAACGCGCCGGATCGGTCAACCAGGAGTGGAGGCTTTTGACCGCCAGGGGACTGCCCTCCGCTTCGTCACACACCGCGCAGCCGAGCAGCTTCCCGGTGTGGGGCAACCGGGTGCTCCACTCCGGACCTGCCATGCGATCGAATTCCGTGGCGAGGGCGGAAAGGTGATCGTCGTTCAGACGCCGGCGCCGTGCCGCGCGCAGTTCGGCCGCGGCCGCCCGCAGCTTTTCATAGCCGGCTTTCCCCGCCGGAATCGCCGCCGTCAGCTCGTCCGACACCATCTCCAGATGCTCCTCCAGCAGAACGCTGGGCATGCCCCGTCCGGCCAGCACGCGGCCCAGCCATTTCACCTGCTGGCTGATCTGCGCCGGTTCGTAGTGGACCAGGGTGGCCTGCCACGCGCCGTCGCTGCGGGTGAAGCGCCGGCCCCTCTCTCCGTAACGCTGCTCAAAATACGGATACCGCGCCCAGCACCGGTCGCCGGCCCGGATCGCCGCCTCCATCTCGCGCGGATCGGCTGTCACCGCGTGTCGCCCGGCTTCCGGATTGATCGAGGTGACGAGAAACGTCCGGGAGTCAGGGGAGAAGGGATGCAGCGCGATGAACAGGGTCTCCAGCCGCCCGAAAAAATCGACGGCCTCCGCCACGATTCGGGCGCGATCCTCCGCGCCCAGGGTCAAGGCGTTCATCCGCTCCCGGAACGCCGACCACCGGGCCGGGGCGTGATCACCGTAGGGGCGCAGGTACGCCAGGCCGTCGTCTCCGGCCAGGAGAAAGGCGCGGGCGACCAGCGGGCGCACGACCGCGGCGCCAAGGGTCGAGCCCTCCAAAACATACATGCTTCCGAGCAGCGCCAGGGGCTGCCCGATGGCCCGCAACCGTAAGTGTTCGGCGGTTTGCAGCGCAATTTCCGCCGCCTCCTTGAGGTCGGCCACCGCGCGCGGTTCAAAATACCGCAGGTCCTCCTGCAGGAGGGGGAACTTGCGCATGTCCGGCTGCCAGACCGCGGTGACGCGTTCGTCGGTGCAGCCCGTGAGCGCGTTTTCCAGCACGCTGTGAATCACGGCGAGCGCGCGGAGCTGCCCGACATAGGACTCCAAGGCCAGCTGGCCGGCGGCGAGCGCGGGGAAAAACGGTGTCGCCTCCAGCCGGGCGTGCAGCGGACCTGTCGCCGTCTTCAGTTCCTCCATCAATGTGGGTGGCTGGCGGTCGGGGCGGAAAGTCATGATTAAAGGGATACGGTACGGTCAACGTTGCCCGGGCAAGGTGAAGCGAAACGTCGCGCCCTGCCCGGGTGGGCTCTCCACCCAGATGCGGCCGCCGTGGGCCTCGACGATCAGGCGCGCGATCGTCAGGCCGAGTCCCGTGCTGCGCTCGCCGCCGGTTTTTTTCCCGCCGGCCCGCCCAAATGCCTTGAACAAGCGCGCCTGCTGCCCGGGCCCGATGCCGGGGCCCTCGTCACGGACGGAAACGGCGAGGCTTGGGCCCTCCCAACGGGTCGCGAGTTCCACGTGCTGGCTGGCCACGGAGTGCTCGATCGCGTTGCCGACGAGATTGAGGAGCACCTGCTCGATCTTGCCTGCATCCACGCGCAGCTTCCGCGCCGGTTCCGCCGCGTCCACCGCCAGCACGACCCGCTTTTTCTCCGCCAGGAGCCGGATCATCGGCTCGATGCCGGTCAGAATCTCCGCCACGCTCACGGCCGCAGCGTCGAGTCGCAATTGGCCGGACTCGATCACCGACAGATCGAGAAAATCATCGATGACCTGGCGCATGCCGGTGGCGGCCCGCAGGCACGTCCGCAGGAATTCACGATGCGGCGGTGCCAGTTCCTTTCCGGCCTCGTCGAGGACCAACTCCCCGTAGGTCATGATCACGCCGATGGGCTTGCGCAGATCATGCGCGGCCATGCCGAGAAACTGGTTCTTCAACTGATTCAGCTCGCGCAGTTCCGCGTTGGCCTGATGCAACTGGCGCGTGAGGTTGTTCAGCTCGCGGTTCAGCCCCAGCACCTGTTCGCGCAAACTTTGCTGCTCGCGGAAATCGAGACTGCCCAGAGCCAGCGTGCCCGCGGTCAGCGGGAAGAAACGAAATCCGATCGTTTCCGGCGTCCCCGTGGTCGTCGCTACGTTCAACCGATGAACGACGCCTTCCTGTCGCAGGAGAGCGGGCACGTCGCGCGGTCGGGTGAAATCCACGATCAGTTCCTCGAATGCCCGCCCCGGCAGATGGGCACCCAGCACGCGGTGAGCCTCGGCGTTGGCCTCTGCCACGCGATGGCGGGCGTCGAGGCGGAGCGCGAGCACCGGGGCGGTCTCCTCCACGTAGGCCCGCATCGCCCCGGCAACCGCGGCGTCTTCAGTCATGGGGAGTGGCCCCCTTGATCCACGCCTCGAGTTCGCCCAGGCCCGCGAGGCAGCGGACGTTCGGGATCTGTTCGACCTCCTCGCGTCCGCTCCAGCGAAACACCTGCCCACCAGCCAGGATCGGCAGGTTCGGAAACAACCGGCGAATCTCCGTCGCGGCCTCGATCAGCCGCGGCAGCCCCGCCACGGTGGACACCGATAGCGCCACCACCTCCGGTCGCTTTTCGGAGATGAGCGCCAACGCTTCGGACACCCGCGTGTCGGCCCCGAGAAAATACCCGCGCCAGCCGTGCTGCTCAAACAGGTCGGCCACCATCCGCCCGCCGATCTGGTGGTACTCGTTGGCAACGCAGGAAATCACCGCCGAGCGGCCCACCCGCGGCCGCGCGAAAAGCCGCGGATACGTCAGGTTCAGCAGGGTCTCGCTGATGGCCGTGGCGAGGTGCTCCGTGGCCACGGAAATCTTCCCGTGCTCCCACTGCTCCCCGACCTCGTAGAGGGCGCGCATCACCAGACCCTCGTAAATCGTGAGCAGGTCGGGCGTCGCCTCCAGCCACTGCTCGAAGCAATCGCGGCACTGCTGGCGGTTGCCTGTCAGCAATCCTTCGAGGTACTGGCGGTAGGCTCCCTCGCGGTCGAAGGGTGGGGACGAAGCACCGTTCATCGGCGCATTGGACGGTGGCGAGGGCGAAGGGTCGAGGCGATTCACGCGGTGGCCTCCGGCGCGTTCGCTCCGGACTCGACGATCGCGTGGCGGGGCGGCTGACCCAGCTTGACGCAGAGCTCGTTGACCTCCCGTTTGAGCTCGATCATGCGCAACTCCCGGCCGACGGCGACGCGGTTGAAGCGGGTCAGCGTCTCGTTGCGGATCCGGAGCTCCTCCGCGAACTGTCGCAACTTCACCTCGGCGCGCTTGCCTTCCGTCAGATCGAGGAACACCGCCACGGCAGCCGTCACCCGTCCGGTGCGGTCGAAAATGGGGGCGGCGTGGGTCAGCACAATCCGGTCGTCGCCCGGGGCTCGTCGGATCACGATCTCCTTGCTGCTGGGCTCGGCCCGGAGAATCGCGTGCGCCAGGGGAATCTCGTCCGGCGCCATCGGCGTGCCGTCGGGATTCCGGATATTCCACACTGCGCTGTAGAGGTCGGCGGTGACTCCGGTCACGACCTCCGCCTCCGACGCGCCGCGGATGCGCAGTCCGGCCTGGTTCACGTAGGTCAGGCGCCCGCTCGGCGCTTCGGCGAGGGCGATGCCGGCCTGGCTGCAGTCCATCGCCGCCTGCAGGGTGTCACGGGCGCGATTCAGCTCGTGTTCCATCCGCTTGCGCTCGGAAATGTCCTCGATGACCGAGATGAAGTGCACGGGTCCGCCGCTGTCCGAGCGCACCAGCGAGACCGTCAGGTTGATCCAGACTTCACGGCCGCTCTTGTGCAGGTAGCGCTTCTCGAGCGTGTACCCAGGAATTTCCCCGGCGAGGGTCTGGGCGACCAGTCGGAGGTCGGGGGCCAGATCGTCGGGATGGGTGATTTGCTGGAAGGTGAGGGGCAGCAGTTCGTCGCGGGTGTATCCGAGGATGTCGCACAGCCGCTGGTTGGCGTCGATCCAACGTCCATCCAGGGCCACGAGCGCGACGCCCACCCCGGTCTTTTCGAAGACACTCCGAAAACGGGCTTCACTCAGTGCGGTCTTCCGCAGCGCGGCCGCCAGCTCCGCTTCCGCCTCGCGCCGGCGGCATTCGACGGCAAATACCTCAAGCGCGAACTCCAAATCACCCGCGGTTTCCTCGAGCAGCCCGACCTCGCGGCCGGCGAAGAAGTCTTTCTCGGCGGCGTAGACGGTCAGCAGCGCGAAGGCGCGGCCCTGGTGCCGGATCGGCAGGGCGAGGGAAGACTGGAATTCCGCTTTCTGGGCCTGGGCGTGCCAGGGGGCGGTCGCCGGATTTGCGAAGAAGTCGTTGCAGACGTAAGTGTGCCCCTCGCGGAATGCGGTGCCGCTCGGCCCGCGACCCTCCGGCACGGAAGGATCGATGGAGATTCTGAGGTGCGACACGTAATCATGTCCGTCGCCCGCGACCGCCACGGGTTCGATGAGACGGGTCGCCTCGTTCAGCGTCCCGATCCAGGCGAGGCGAAAGCCGCCGGTCTCCACCAGCACGCGGCAGGCTTCCCGAAACAAATCGTCCTGCGACTTGGCCCGCACCAGCATCTGGTTGACCGCGCTGATCACGTGGTACACGCGGTTGAGGCGTTCGATTTCCCGCTCGTGGATCTTGCGCTGGGTGATGTCGCGGACGATGGCCAGTATGTGCGGCCGGCCTTCGAGATTGACCCGCTGGGTGCTCACCTCCACCGGAAAAGCGGTGCCGTCCTTCCTCGCGTGTTCGGTCTCGAACACCCGCCCTTCGGAAGCAATCGCCTGCGCAAAGAGTCCGTCGGTCACGGCGCCTGTGCCGGACGGGTGCAGGTCGTGCACGCTCTTCCCGCACAATTCCTCCGGGCCGCGGCCATAAAACGCACGGACGCCGGCGTTGGCCTCCACGATCCGTTTTTGCCCGTCAAAGACCAGAATCGCGTCGTTGGCGTGGCGCATCACCATCGCGAGCCGTTCGCTCACGGCCCGGGCCGCCTGCTCCGACGCCAGCCGCCGCTGAATCTGGTCTTCCTGCTGCCGCTGCCACCGGTTGTGCCCGAAGAGTCCCAGGACCGTCACGACCAGCCCGAACCCGACGAAGATCTGCCGTCCCCGGGCGTAGACCGGGGCGTAGGCTTCGGCCAGGTCCATCTTGGCAATCATCACCCAGTCGGTGCCCGGCACGGATTCCGATACTCCCAGCACTCTTTCACCGCGGTAGTCCATGCCCTGCATCAGCCCGCGGGTGTTGTTGCGCAATGCCTGCGCCGCGAGCAGCGACCGGTTGTGGAGCGACCGCCGAATCATGGCCTTGCCCGGCTGGTGGCGCGGTTCGCTCAGGAACACGACCTCCTCCCCCTCGCGGCGTACGAGCAGCGTTTCCGCGGATGCGCTCGGGGTGGGCCATTGTTTTACGAGCGGAAAAAGTTGGGTTTCCGGGTTGATCGTCAGGAGCATGGCCCCGGCGAACGTATCCTGAGCTTCGCTGCGGATCGGCGCCACGAGGTCGAGATGAACGTTTCCGTTCCCGCTGCGATCCAGATCCTCCAGCAGCACGTCAGGTGTTTCCCGCAGGGTCCGGCGCACCCGGGGACTGAGGGTGGAGTCCCACTTCGCGTCATCGGGAAAAGTGAGCACGATGTTCAGTTCCCGGTCGAATAGGACAATCTGCGGATAACCGTAGGCGAGCTGGGCCGAGGTCAGGAGCTTCGCCATGCGGGCCCGCCGTACGTTGGCGTCGGGAGTATCGGACAGTTGCGTGATAATTTCCGCCAGATTTGGGGTGGCGGCGAGTACCCGTGCATCGCCGAGGCGCTCGTTTTTCCATTCCGCGATCCGCTGCACTTTCAGGGCGGCGATGGACTGGAGTTGATTGTGCACCAGTTGGCGGACGCCCTCCTGTTCGCTCTGGACGTAGAAAAACGCCGCCAGACAGCAGAGGAGCACGCCCAAGGCGCCCCCGGCCAGCAGGCGCCAGCTGAGCCAGTGTGTTCCGACCGCGGGGTCGCGTCCGCCGTCGGTTTGGCGCTGCCATTCGCGGCGCAGGGCGTCGCCGACATTCGTTGCGAGCAGGCTCGTGTAAAGGGCGAGAAAGGCCGCGGCCGTCGGCAATGCCATCGGCACGGATTCGCGTTCGTAGCCCAGCGGAGTGCCGGCGGCGTAGGCCAAGGCCACAATTCCGGTGACAATCAGACCGGTCATCTCGGCGGTGCCGCCGATCCAGCTGACGACCTGGTCCCGGAGCAGCTGCGTGCACTGGGCAGCCAAGGCCGCCCCTACGAGCAGGAAGTTCACCGCCGTCAGCGGTGCCATCCGGCCGGTCACCTGTGTGCCGAAATTCGTCTCCGTTTTTCCCAACCACAGGTCCCAGGGCAGGGGAAAATCATGGAGCAGGCGTAGCAACTCCAGCGTGCCGACCAGCATGGCCAGTGCGACGCTGACGAGGGCAAGGTGTCTGCCCGACCGGGCTTCCGGCCAGTGCACCCGGGCAAACAGTCCCAGGCCGATCAGCACAATCAGGCCCGCGGTGGCCGGCGCCACCGGGACATAATCGGGACCCAGCGCGATTTGGGACGACCGACCCAAGACCCAGGCGGCGAGCGCAAAACCTCCGATCGCCGCCGCCGCGGCGGCGGCGAGCAGGGCGTACAAGCGGCGGATCGTGGGAAGGGGCATGGAGTCGGAGGTTCGACGATAACCTGACCCCATTGTATTTCCCCCGCGCGAATTACGCCACGCATATCTTGCGCAATGCCCGGCCCCGGGCGCCACACAACTCTCAGAGGGCGTCGAAAAAGATTCTTCCTGTTTGTCATTCTGAGCGCAGCGAAGAATCCATCAAGATGTTCGCTCCTCTTAAAACGCCGCGAAGATCAAATTGGATTCTTCGCTACGCTGCCAATGAACTTATACTGTTTGGGCATGGATGGGAGTGAGGGCGAAGCCCATTTCGGCGGCCCGTTTTTCGAGCCGGTGCTGTTGGCGTTCGCGGTCCGCTTTTTCGTAG
>CANJIU010000148.1 GCA_947474365.1 Opitutia bacterium
AGAAATCCTGTCACGTGTTGGCCAAATTTGCTAACGAAGGCGCTCGGAACGCCGGGCGGAGTGTTCATCGTGGGTTGTTTCATACCCTCTCACGCTATGACCAACCCCGGCGTTCCTCCATCTTTGGTTGCGGCTCCGCCGCGCTATGCACATTAGGTCCCGCCCCGCGGATGAGGAAGTCGCCGCCGTTCCGGTTTTTCGCCAGTTTGCGGGCGCGCACCAGCAGGCCGAGGCCCGAGCTGTCGATGAATCCCACCTGAGACATGTCGATCACCAGCCGAGTGGCGGCGGGTTTCGCCTCCCAGGCGGACGCGAGCCACGCAGCGTGGCCTTGGACGCGTCCGGTGGTGAGCTCGCCGACCAGCGCGAGCGAGACCGCCCGGTCGTCCGGCACGGCGGACGATCGGACACGTTGCATGCCCAGTGCGGCACGCGCATCGCCGGGTTCGTTGACGGACGGAATCAGCCGGTCGAGCTTCAGTGTCGCCAGCAAGTCGGTCACAAAGGTAGAGGGGCGGACCAGCACCATGCCGCCGCCGCTGCGTACGCGTTCGCGGTAAATGCTCACCAGGCGGCCGACGCCGGCGCTGTCGAGAAACGTGACGCCGGATAAATCGAGGGCGAGCACCTCGCCCGGCAGGAGCGAGGGTATCGCCGGGGTGAGCCCGGAGGCAATCGCCGCCGCGTCCACCTCGCCGCTCCAAGTGTGGCGGACCACGGCCGGAGAGGGAGCGACCGGAGCCGGCGGAACTGCGGCGACGGGAGCGCGCCGCTGCCGGAGCAGTCGGCGCTCGCGCCGCAGGGCGCGGACGAAAAAGGCCAGATCGAGGACGTACCGGCCAAAGAGGCGGCGAGGTTCCTGGATCAGTCGAAAGATCCACTCGGTGCCGCTCCGGCGCATCCAGACGGGGGCGCGGCGGAATTTTCCGGCGAGAAAATCGATCGTCGCCCCGACGCCGATGCTCACCGGGACGCCGAGCTTCGCGTGGTTCATGTAGATCCACTTTTCCTGCTTCGGGCAGCCGAGGGCGACGAGCAGGATGTCGGGTTGGGCGGCGCGGATTCGTTCCGCGATGGTGTCGTGCTCCATTTCGAGCAGCGACGCGACCGGCGGAGAATAGCCGCTGACGGCCAGACGCGGATGTTGTGCCTGGAGGCGGGCGATCGCGCCCTCCAGGGTGTCCGGCGCGCCGCCAAGGACGAAAATCCGCCAGCCACGGGCTTCCGCTTCGGCGGCGAGGCGTGGCACCAGATCGGAGCCGGCGACCCGTTCGCGCAGGGGGACGCCCAGCCAGCGCGAGGCCCAGACGAGGGGAGTGCCGTCGCACAGCACATATTCGGCTTCGACCAGGATGCGCTGCAACTCGACGTCGCGGCTGGCCTGCATCGCGAAATCGAGGTTGGCGGTCGCCAGGTAGCGTGGCGTCCGCTGCGCGACGAGTTCGCCGACACGGCCGACAGCCTCGTCGAGCGTGAGATCGTGAAACGGCACGCCGAGAATGACGGCGGCGCGCGGAGGAAGGAGGGGGGAGTTCATGCGTGGACCGAAACGAGTGATTCGTAAAAGGCGTGGAGCGTGGCCCCGAGCCGGGGCCAGCCGTAGAGATCGAGCACCTGCGCGCGACCCGCGGTGCGGAGCCGGTCGCGTAGGGCGCCGTCCGTGGCGAGTTGCAACGTGGCGGCGGCAAATTCAGTGGGCGTATCGGCCAGCAGGATATGTTCGCCGTGCTGAAGATCGAGACCCTGCGCCCCGACGGTGGTCGACACGACCGGGCAGCCGATGCTGAGCGACTCGACGATCTTCAACCGCGTGCCGCCGCCGATGCGCAACGGCACGATTTGAAACCAGCTCGACTGATAGTGAGGGCGCACGTCGGGGACTTCGCCCGTGACCGTGACGCCGCGAATCACGGTGTGGCTGCGCACCGCGTCGACGGGGTTTTTGCCGACAATGTCGACCCGGCGGCGGGACAACGCCGTCCGGACGTCCCGGTCGACGGCGTTGAAGTACCAGCCGATGCCGTCGACGTTGGGGGAATAGTCCATGGCGCCGCAGAAGAGCCAGGTCGGATTGGGGCGCAGCTTCGGCGGATGGTCCTCCGCGTTGAAAAAGGTCGGATCGCAACCGTTGGGGAGGACGAGAATATTGGCGCTTTCGTTCACGTGTTCGCGCAGGAACCGCTCATCGTCGGGGCCGCAGACCACGGTGGCGTCGAGGTGCCGGGCGGCGTCGCGTTCGAGGAAACCGAGTTTGAAGATGTTCTCGCGACGTCGGAGTTTCTCCGCCGTGCCCATGGGGAGGGTGCGCAATTCGTCCGTCTGGAACATCAGGTCGACTCGGCTGCGGTCCATCACGCGCGGGCAGGAGTGTGGCAGGCGTTTCACGTACGGCCACATCACGAGGTCGCAGAAATGGATCAGATCGTAGTCCTGGCCGGCGGTGAAGTGGGCGAGGGCGGCGTGGGCCGCCTCGTCGTGCCAGTGGCGTACGGTCGTAGGCGTGGGATGTGCGAGCCGGGAACCGAACATGCCCGGCCAGGCGGGATGCCGGAACGGCTGCAGATGGACGCGTTCGCAAAACCCCGCGAACATGTGGGCGTGCGGTGCGCCGACGCCGCCTTCGTCGAGCGCGAAGAAGTCGACGGTGTTGTGGCGGGCGAGTTCGCGCAGCAGGTGAAAGGTGCGCTGAAAGGTTCCGCGGACCAGCGGGTAGGGGGCGTATGGATAAACGACGAGAATGCGCATGGAATGAGTTTGAGGTCAGACCTGGCCGGCGGCTTTGCGCCAGCGGTAGAGGGTCGTCGGATGAATGGAAAGTTGAGCAGCCACCCACCCGTAATCGCCCGAATTTTCCCGCATTAACTGGAACGCCCGCTCTCTTTTCTGCCGCCGGTTCAGCGGGGTTGCGGCCACTACGGAGACGGCGGACGAAACGGCCAATTCCGACCGCTCCGACGGGGCGGGAGGCTCCCAGGCTCCCGCACCGAGGACCGGTCCGCTCAAAAGCACCACCATTCGCTCGATCGCGTTACGCAATTCCCGCACGTTCCCGGGCCATGACCAGCGCATCATTTTTTCGATCAGAGCCGGCTCGATGCCGCCCACGGGTTTTCCGTGGCGCTCGGAGGCCTCCGTCAGGAAACGCTGGCACAGCACGGGAATGTCATCCGGGCGCGTCCGCAGCGGCGGCGGTTCCAGGGTGATTTCCGCCAACCGGTAGTAGAGGTCCTCGCGAAAACCCTCTCGCGAAGCGCGGGCCCGCAGGTCGGCGTTGGTCGCGGCGATCACCCGTACGTCGACGCCGTACTCGGCGCCGCCGCCGACCCGTCGCGCCCGTCGGGTTTCCAGAAATCGCAACAGCTTTGGCTGTAGCGCCCGGTCCATCTCGCCGACTTCGTCGAGAAACAGCGTGCCGCCGTCCGCCTGCTCCACCAGCCCGGGGCGGTCCTGCGTCGAACCGGTGAACGCACCCCGGGTACTGCCAAACAGCTCGGCCTCCAATAGGTCGCGCGGAATGGCCGCGCAGTTGAGTGCGACAAATTTCTTGCGGCCCGACGCGGCGTGGAGCGCCTCCGCGACCCGCTCCTTGCCGACTCCGGACTCGCCGAGCACGAGCACGGTGGCCCGGGTCGGTCCCACTCGCGCCACGAGGTCGCGCAGCCGTCGCATCGCTTCCGAGCGTCCAGTCAACAGTTCAGCCCCTGATGGGGCGGCCGGGGTCGCTTCAAAGAGCCGTTGCCAGAGCTTCTCGGCCTCGAGCGTTTGCTCGATCGCGCCCCGAATGCGGCTGGCGGAATCGTCGGAACCAAGAACCTCATACGCCCCGTCCCGCAACGCGCGCACCCAGATGGCGGAGTCGGCTCGTGGCGTGACCACCACAAAGAACCGGCCCGACTCGGACAGCCGCACTCGCAGGAACGGCCACGACGGATGCTGGAGTTCCGCGGCCGCGATTACTGGTACTCCGGCGTCGCGACGTCCCAGCTTTGTCCACTCGGCGGGCGTCATGCGCCGCACCTGGCAGCGTGCGTTTTCCAGTGCGAGCGTGATCGGCCCGGCCGTTTCCTCGCCGAGCAAGACGATGGGCAGCAGCGGGGCGTTTGCATTGAAGTCGCATTGCATAATTCGTGCGCCGCAATCGGCCAAAGTGCGGGGAATTTAGCCGGAAAAACTCAATCGGCTGTGGAACAGAAACTTGCCGTTCCTCAGTCCGCAACGGCATGCGTCGTGGTAAATGCGATGCCATGCGCACGCCTTTCCCCGCACTTCGCCCGGTTGTCATTCTGACGTCCGGTGCCGGATCGCGAGGAACGGTGCTACGTAGTTGTCCACAACCTACAAACTAACCAATCCGCCCGCCGCGCCGTTTGGCGCGGGTGCACCCAGTTCCTATGCCCACCAAAACACGCCTTGTTCTCCTTTTAGCCCTGACCATGCCCGGCCTGGGCCTGGCCGCCGAGTCCGGGGAGAAGGAGTCTACCACTACCGTCGTTTCGGTCTCGAACAAAGAGTCCGAAGATCAGGCGACCGCCGCCAAAAAAGCCGCCGACGATGCGGCCAAGAAAAAAGCCGAGGATGATGCTGCGGCCGCCAAACTGGCCGCGGAAAAATCATCGGACGGAAAATCGTCCACGGAGAGTTCGGACGACGGGAAGTCGGGTGTGACTGGGGTCAGTTCCGGTGTTGTTTCCCCGGTTCAGTCATCCGCCCGGCCGTTCAGCCTCGCGATTGCCGATTCCGTGAAGCTCGCCGGCTCCGACGCGGCGTCGGCCAATTTTCAGATCAACGTGCTGCCTTCGATCACGAATCTGATCAACTTGAACCTGAAGGAGACCATGTCGCTGAAAAACGCCACGGCGCTCATGCTCGATCCTTCGCAGCTCAAGCTCGCGACTGACTCGACCATCCGCGTCTATTTTGTCGGCGAAGGCGCCGGCTACCACAACACGCTCGCGTTCAACTTTTACATGCCAGGGGTCAACGTGTCCGACCAGGCGGCGTCGCGGGATGTCATCACGTCGTCGACCAAGCTCATTTTCCCCGACGCCTCGAGTTCGGTGTCGACCTACGATCCGTCCAGCAAGGCGGTTCGGTCCACGTCCAATCCGCTACTCCCGGGGGATTTCGTCGACCTCGGTACCTTTCAGGCCAAGGGCCGGCTCGACCTCGCCCTCATCGCGAACGGCGCGAGCGGAGGAAAGGATGTCTTCGTCGCCTCCCCGGCGCGCAATGATGACCACATCACCCACGTCGTCAGCTTCGCCCTGAAGAACAGTCCCTACCTGATCGCGGCGTTCGAGGATCTTCGCGGTGGCGGCGACCGTGATTACAACGATGTGATTGTGGCAATCGACATTGGCCGCGCAAACGTCGCCCGCATGGTGTCAGCCCCGGTTCCTCCGCTTGCGTGGACGCTTGCGGCGCTGATGGGTGTTTCGGCGTACTGGCGCCGTCGCTTCCGCACGGCATGAATCCGGAGCGATCCAGTAGCTGGAACACGCGGCGGTTGGTGGTCGTCGTTGCCGGGATTCTCATCCTCGGCCTTGGCACGATCCTTGGCGTCGTGAAGTGGCGCGAGGTTGCCCGCGCCCGGCGGGAAGCCGGTGCGGTCAACGCGGTGCGCGCACTCGTCGACGCCCGTCGCTGGACCGACGCTGGAAAGGTTTCACAGCAGCAGCACCGCGCGGTCGGTCGTCTGACGAGTGTCAGCCGGGCGGCCGCGTGGCGCGAACTTGATTTCCGCATCGCCGGGGCGTTGCGGGATCTGCCGCGGTTGGTGGCACTCGCGGAATCTGATGCTTCGCTCACGACGATCGACGAGACTGCGGCTTTGTGGCTCTTCCGCACGTATGACGCGGCGGGCATGGCCGCTCCGGCCGATCGTTTGCGCGCGGCTTGGCGCGGCCGGGAAGTAAGTCAGGTTTCCTGGTTGTGCGTGGATGCCGATCGCCTGATCGCAACCAATCACCTCGCCGAAGCGCGCACGCTGTTGTCCCGCCGGTCCTTTTCCGGAGCGGAGGACGTGAACCGGCTCCTGCGGCTCGCGCTGATTTCGGCTGATCGTCCGGCGGAGCTCGAGCGTTACCTGGATGCGGCGTATCGCCTCGATGCGAAGAACCCGGACCTGCGGACGTTGCGGGGCCGGCTGCTTGAACGAGCGGGCCAGATGGAATATGCCCGGATGGAATTCATCGCCGCGCTCGCCGCCGATCCGGGCAATCCATTGCTCCGCGATCAACTCGGCAACTTTTATCTCCGCCAGCGCGACCTGCCCCAGGCGGCGCAGGCCTTCTCCGAGAAACTGGGACCCGAGGCGCCGGACTACCTTTGGGAACGGGCGGCGTTCCTTGCCCGGCTCCTCGGTCGCCGAGGTCCGGATACTTCTCTGCTCCCGCCCGAGCGTCGGTCGAGCTATGCGGCCTGGCTTGCCCGTCTGGCGGAGGATCGCCTCTGGGATGGACCGGGGTACGCCGCGCTGCACCTGTCATCGGACCACGAGCTCTCGCGCCCCTCGGCGTTTTGGCTGGGGTTGATCGAGCGCTTTCGCCGCGGCGATGAGGCCACGGCGAGTGCGCACGTGATGCAGGCCACGCGTGCGGCGACGATTGAGGCGCCGGCCCTGCACGCCTCCTTGCGACTCGCCGTCTCGGTGCGGGGGGGCTTAGGGAAGGTGGAACGGAGCATCACGTTTCCGACCGCATTTCCCAACGAGCATCAATTCGTGCGGCAGATGCGCTTTGTCGCCGCCGGACAGGCGGCGCCGGCCGTTGTCGCCGAGGTGACGAGCGTGCTCCGCTCGAAGAACGGACTGGCGGCGTGTTTTCTGGCGGAAGGCTGGCCGGCCCCGGCGGTGGCGCTCGCCGACTGGGAAGCGGCCTTGACCGCGCCGGAATGGCTGCAATTTGGACTGGTCCAGGCGTTGCGGGCCGTACGCGGGGTCGACGCGGCGCTCGCTTTTGCCCTGCGGCTGCCGGCGCATCCGGCGACCGATTACCTTCGCGCCGAGTTGATGTTGAAAGGCGGCCGCGAGCCTGAGGCGTTGGCCCTGCTCGAACGGCTCTCCCGTGGCACGGGCGACACCGCCTACAGCGCCGGATGGTTGCGCGCGTTGCGGCTCGTGGAGCTGAAACGTTACGACGAGTCGCTCGCCACGCTCGACCAGTGCGTCGCGCTGAAAACAACCGTGGCGGCGGGTGAACTGCGCGCGCGCGTCGCGCTGCTGCGCGGCGACACGGCGGGAGCGGAGCAACGGTATCGCGCGCTGCGCGAACAATCGCTCGAGGCGGGGGCCTACATGGCTCGTCAGGCTTTCGCGGCGCGCGACTGGCCCGAGGCGCGCCGGCTCACGACGCTGTGGCTCGGGAAATATCCCGATAACCTGCAATTGCGGCGGAATCTCGCGGCGATTGCCGAACAGGAGAAGCCGCGATGATTTTGGGACGTGGGATCGCGCACGGCCTGACGGCCGCCCTCTGGCTCATGGGTTGGCTGCCGTTCTGGCGCAGCCGTCATTCCCTCAACGACGCGCTGGCGGCACTCGCCGCCGCGGGATTGTTCGTGGTGGCGGCGCGTCGGTGCCAATCGGAGGGTCCCGTGCCCGTTTCGATCCCCGTGCTGGCGGTAGCGCTGCTGCTCGCTGTGTCCGGTGTGATGGCGGAATGCACCCTGCCGGTGGCGCTGGCGCTCGTGCTCGTGGCGGGACTTGGTTGCCGGCCGGAGGCGCGGCGCGTCGACGAGTTGCGGCTGCTCGCGCTGCTGACGCTGCCGTGGTTGGCGACCGACGGTGCGCAACTCGCGCTCGCGTGCCGCCAGAGTGCGGCCTGGGCGACGGAGATGGTGTTTCACACGGTGGGTTTCGACGTCGTGCGCGACGGCACGACCCTGACCATCGGGCGTCAGCCGCTCGCGGTCGCGGCGGCGTGTGCGGGGCTCGATACGCTGCACATCACGTTGGTCGCGGGAGCGTGGCTGGCAGGCGTGTTACGAACGAGGCGCCTCTTCTGGCTCGGAGTGATCGCACTGCCCGCTTTGGCGTGGCTGGCCAACACCACGCGGGTTATCGTGCTCGGAGGAGTGGCCCTGACCTGGGGGCCGGATGCCGCCATCGGCTGGTTTCACGATTGGGGCGGGCTTTCCGTCGTTGTGGCGATGTTTACCTTGGCCGGAGGATGGGTGGCGATTCTGCATAGGACGGAGGCGGTAAAATGAACGCTGCGCCGAACTCCCGTTTTGGCTGGTTCGCGGTTTTCACGCTCGCGTGGACCGTCGCGTGGTGTGCCGACCTGATCGAGGCATGGCGGCATGCGCCGTATGATCGCACGGGGTTCGCCGCGGCGTTGCTGTGGCTCTCCGCGGTGGCGCTCCTGCCCCGCCGCGGGCAACCGGCGCAACTGTGGTTGATCGCCGCCTGGCTTGGCTCGCTGCTGGGGGTGATGGGTGCCTTGCACGTCGCCCAACACCTCGCGGTGGTCTGCGCGGTCTGCGCCTGGCTGCCGGGCCATCTTCCCCGTCTCCTGGCGGCGTTCTCTGCGCTCGCGTGGATGCCGGCGTTTGGCTGGTTGCTGGCCGCTTGCCCGTCGTCGGCGGTGAACGCAGCCCGCCTGGTGGTCGCCTCCGTCGCGCTTGGCGCGGCGCTGATTCCGCGGTTTCGCCCAGTGCCCGTCCATCCATGAAAACGCGCGAAGCCGTCTGTTGGTGGGGTGGCGCCGGAGTGATCGCTGCGCTCGTTGTCGCCTCGCAGCTCTGGTCGCTGCCCGACGCCGCGGCGCGAATTTCCAGCCTGTCGCCTCAGGGGATATGGCATCGCACGGCCCCGGTCGAGCTGGCTCCTTGGGAAAAAGATTTCTTCGGCCGGGCCAACGTCGTGAAGCAGGTCGCCGTCGTGCAACGCGAGCGTTTTGTGCTCACGGTGATCGACGGCTCGCGCAACCGCCAGGCGGTGCACGACCCGGAATTTTGTTTCCGCGGTGCAGGGTGGACGGTCGAGGAAAGATCCGACGTCATCATGGACGCCGGCCGTGCTCGGCTCCTGCGTCTTCGCCAAGGCGCGACAACGGCCGAGGCGCTCTTTTGGTTCAGCAACGGCGAGGAAGCCTTCGCGCAACCCGCGCGCTACTGGCTCGCGGCCACCTGGCGGCGATTGACGTTTGGTGCGTCCGGCGCCGAGCCCGTGCTGGTGCTTTTGACCTCGCTTGACGCGACTCCACCGCAGTGGCCGTCCGTCCTCAGGCATTGGCCGGAGCTGTCGCGCCTCTGACCGGGCCCGCCGCTTGGTGTTCTTCCCGGTTGAGAAAGCCTTTCGCTGGGAAAACGGACCCGTCGGGTGCCGAGGGTGCGGGTCGATGCGGTTCGCCGCTATTCCGCGTGATAGTGCAGCGGACGGCCGTCGATCAGATTGGCGAGGTTGTTGGCGCCCGCGTAGGCGAGTCCGAAACCGATCGCCATCGCGACGATCAACCAACACAACATTGTGTGCCGCGCGATTGCTTGCGCCCGACGGAACACCACGGTCGCTCCGGTGACGCAGGTCACGAGCAACGCCGCCGTAAATGGATAATAGGTGTGTTGCACCAGCGAACGCAACTCCACGGGGTACCCGCCGGAATTCCGCCAAAACGAAACGGACTCACGCAGGAACGTCATGCCAAGCCACACCGCGGTCGGTGGCAGCAGCACCCACGGCAGCCAGGCGCCCCGATTGGTTCGGTCGGTCACTTCAAGCATGGCGCACACTTCGGATTAACGGCCACGCTCCGGCGAGCGTGATCGCACCGACGACGCCACCCCGCCACGCCAAGTCCGGAAGACCGGCCTGGGTTGCCAGCGGGGCGAGCCAGGCGAGCACACCCAGAGCGGCCGTGGCGGCGCAAACCACCTTCAACGCCGGCAGATACGCGGCGAGGCAGAATTCCCGGACGCTGATCCCGGCAAAACGTGCGGCCAACGGAAGCACCCAGAACCAGCCCACGAGTACCGTCGGAATCAACGTTCCAATGGCGACGCCCACGATGCCGTACCGGCGGACGAGGACGAGGCTCAGCAGTAGGTTGATGCCGGCATCGGCCAGGCTCGCCCAGAGGAGTTTTCGCTCCCAGCCGCACATCATCAGCACGCGCTTCGAGACACTGTTCGTCATCATCAGGCTCACGCCTGAGGCGAGCAGGGCCCAGCCGACGTGCAGCGTCGCCGTCTCGACCGTTGCAATCCCGGTGAGTAACCGTACGAGCGGCTCCAGATACAGCGCGCACAAGGCGCCGAGTGGCACAACCAGCGCCGTGGTCATCCGGGAATTCGCGATCAGGAGTTGCCGCAGGGCTGTCCGGTCTCCCTGCGCCTGCAACCGCGCCGCCGCCGGTGAAATCGCGTCCTGCAGCTGCACGGCAAAGAGGTTGAACATCTCCGCCGCCTTGTAGCCGGCTTGATAGGCGGCGACGAAGGCCACGCCAATCGTGAATCCGATCACCGCTTGATCGGTCCGCGCCATGATGAGATTGGTGAACGTCACCAGGTACGCGATGAGCGAAAACGACAGCACGCCGCGCACACTCGGCAGGTGGAAGAGCGAGGGATGCAGGCTCAGCCCCGGCGCGCGGGGAAACACGAACCAGGCCGCGAGCGCGCTCGGCAGGATGGCCGAGGCCACGCTGACCAGCATCACGAGCGGGAACGACCACTGCCGCACGAGCGCCAGTGCGAGCAGCGCGAAATTCAGCAGCACGCCGCCGATTTGCAGCCAGTTGATGAGATCGATCCGCTGCAACCCGCGGAGCATTTCGGGAAAGAGCCCGCAGGGAAACCCGGCGGCCAGAAATCCGAAAAACACAAAGAAGGCCGAGCGGCATTCCGCATAACGGGCCACCGGCACCCGGGTCCGTTGCAGGAAGACATCCACGCCCAGCCACGCCACCGCCGCCACGACGAGGGCGAGCGCGGTAAAACTCCAGAAGACGGTCGCGACCAACCGGCTCGCCGCCGAGAAGTCGCCGCTTGCGGAGGCTTCGGCCATCGCTTTTTGGACCGTGAAACCGAGCCCGAAGTCGAGCAGCACCGTGAAGCCGAAGAGTGACCACAGCAGCGAATAAAAGCCGAAGGTCTCCGCATCCAGATACTGGAACGTCAGCCGGAACAGCACGACGCCGCTGGCGAGACGCACGACGACGCGCGCGTAATTGGTCAGGGTGTTCCGCCAGTACCGCCCTTGCCAGGAGTCAGCGGCCACGGCGGCTTTCCTCCAGGTAGTATTCGATCTGATTTGTGACGGTGCCGAGGTCGTGCCGTTCGATCACTTCGCGCTGCGCGGTTTCAGCGATGCGGTTTCGGAGCAGCGGGTTCGCGGCGAGTTGTCGGATGCCCTCCGCCAGCTGGCCGGCGTCGCGGCGATTGAAGACGAACGCGTTTTGCCCGTGGCGGAAAAGCTCCCGGCTGCCGCCGCTCGGCGTGCCGATCACCGGCACTCCCGCGGCCATGGCCTCCAGCGGCGTGAGGGCGAACGGCTCCTCCCAGGCGGACGTGAAGAGCAGCGCATCATAGTTGGCATAGACCGCCGGCATTTCGGCGGACGTCGCCCGGCGAATTTGAATCGCACCCGCGAGCTCCGGGCGGGCGGCCTCGGCCGTCAGTTTCGCCACGTAGTCGTCGTCACCTGCGCCGTAGAGATCGAGCGTTACGTCGAATCCGGCGGCGCGCACCGTCGCGACGGCTCGCAGGGCGGTCAGCGGATCCTTGTCATCCGTCAGCCTTCCGACGTACAGCAGTCGGGAAAATCGACTGTTCCGGGCGCGGCGGGCAAACGATGCCGTGTCCACGCCGCAGTAGATGACGCCGCCGTGTCCGACGGGCCAGTTGGCCGCCACCGTCAGCGACCGGAGCGCGGCGCTGCAAAAGTAGACCCGCTCAAACGTGAGCCGGGACCACGGGGCAAACGGCGCCGCCCGGTTGAGGAGGGCGGCCATTCCTGTCGCCCGCAACAGCGTGCGAATGACGCCCGCGCCCCAACCGCCGGCCTCGCCGTTCCACCAGCGCAACCACACGTCGGCCCGGAGGCTCCGTGCGATCCAATGATCCGATACGTCATACACCACGGGTCCTCCCCAGGCCTGCAGGGTGAGCATCAGGCTCTTGCTCAGGCCGCCAAGATTCCATACGTGCACGAGGTCGGGGCGCTGGGTCGCGAGGGTTTCGCGCAGCACGCGGTGGTTGTGACGCTCCAAGGCGAACAGCCGGTGCACCGGCAGCCAGGGGTGCCCGAAAAAGCCGTGGATGCGCAGGCGGCGCTCCACCTGGCCCTCGCGGGTTTCCGCCTCGCAGCCGTGCGTCGAGGTGAGGACGTGCACGTCGTGTCCGCGGCGCCGCAGACCTTCGACGCATTGCCGGCAGCGTTCCTCGTAGCCGCCGATCGCGTGCGGCGCATAGAGATTGGAGAGAGCGAGAATCTTCATGTAGCGGTGGCGAGTGAGCCGGTCTGGGTCCGTCCGTAGTGTTTCCAACCGGCTCGGTAGCCATCGGCCTTTCCGAGCCGTTGGGCTAACCGGATCGCGAGGGCATGTGGCCACTCGCGTCGGCGACCCCGAATGCGGCACCAGGCCCAGTCCTTGATCCCATCGCGCAGCGCGCCGGCGACGGCCGCGGGATGAGAATTTTTAGGGCCGGGGGCGTGTTCGCCCGATGCGGACTGGGCGAACGCATCGCCCCGGCTGCGGCGGTAGGCTTCACGCCAGGTGTAATTGTGGGAATGCACCGCGCGGGACGTCTCTGAGAAAGCGACGCGCCATCCGTGCCGTTTCACCCGCTTCGACCACTCGTCGTCCTCCGCGTATTGCAGATCCTCGCGAAACGGGTGTTCGCGCCAGGCCGTGCGGTTCACGGCGCAGCTGACCATGCTGAAGAAGTGTTCCCAGCGATCCGACTCACGATCCAGGCCGAAGCACCGATCGTAATCATGTGCAAAGACCGCATCACAATTGGCGCGCGGCAGCTGGCGGCTGAAGGCGGTGGCGGTCCGCGGTGACGCCATCGTCGTCGCCAGCAGCGCGCCAAGCCAGGCGGGATCGGCCGGCTCCGCATCCGAGTTGAGGAACACGACCCAATCGCCGCTCGTCTCGCGCATACCGCGGTTGAGCACCACCCCCGGCACATAGTCCTCGGCCCGAATTTGGATGAGTTTCCAGGGGCAAAAGGAGCGGATGATGTCGACCGTGTGGTCGGTGGAACCGGAGTCGATATGGACCATCCGGACCGGCACCGGGTGGTCCTGCCGGTGCACGGCGTCAAGGACGTCCCGAATCAACGGGCCGTCGTTTTTCGAGCGCATGACGATTTCGACGCAGTTCTGCATTTGTGCCCTCACCAATCGGCGAACTTGGCCGTAGGTGAGCGTCAACAGCGTGAAAAATTACTTACGTCCCAGTTTCGTCAGCGGCGGCCAGCGTCCGGGCGCCGACCCGTCCGGATGCGGAAGCTCCGCGGAGAGGCCCTTTGCGAAATGCGTCCCGCCTTCCAACCGTGCCGGCGGAATGCCGGTGGCGGAGTGCGATGGGGAGGCAAGCCGATGAAAACCGCCGACGCTCGCACCATCATCCATGTACCCCGCCGCTTTGTTGAACACGAATGGGGCGGCACCGAATCGGTCCTCGCCAACCTCGTTCGGGAACAGGCCGGCGCCGGCTGGCGGCCGGAGATCTTCACCTCGCTCGCGCTCAGCGACCGCCGGGAGGACTCCTTTCATGGCGTGCCGCTGCGCCGGTTTCCGTATTGCTACCCGTTCTTTGGCCTCAGTGCGCCGCAGCGTCACGCGATGGACAAGAAGGGCGGCAACCTGCTCTCGTGGTCGCTGCTGGCGGCCCTGTGGCGGGCGCCGGGCGTGCGGATTTTTCACGCCCATGCGGCGAAGCGCCTCGGCGGGATCGTGCGCACCGCGGCGCGTCGGCGCGGCCTGCCCTACGTGATCACGCTGCATGGCGGGATCTTCGACGTGCCGTCGGACGAATTTGCCCAGCTGATTGAGAATCAGGCCGGCAAGGTGGAGTGGGGCCGTCTCGCCGGCGCCCTGCTGGGTTCGCGCCGCGTGCTGCTCGACGCCGACGCGGTGATATGCGTCGGACGCGGGGAAGCAGAAAAAGCGCGGGCCAGTCTCGGCCATGACCGGGTTTACCATCTGCCCAACGGCGTCGACTGTGCTCGGTTCGCTCGGGGCGACCGCGGGGCGTTTCGCGCGGCCCATGCGATCCCCGCGGACGCGCGCGTCATGCTCTGCGTGAGCCGGATCGATCCGCAAAAGGATCAGATGCTGCTCGTCGAGGCGTTCGACCGTCTTGCCGCCTCGGAGGCGAAATTGCATCTCGTCCTCGCCGGACCTGCCACCGCGCCCGACTATCTTGCCGCCCTGAACCGGCGCATCGCCGCCAGCCCGCACGCCGGCCGCGTGCGGATGTTGGGCGCCCTGGCCCCCGGCGGGGCGGAGTTGCCCAACGCCTTTCACGCGGCGGATGTATTTGTCCTGGCCTCACGGCACGAGCCCTTCGGGATCGTCGCGCTCGAGGCGTGGAGCGCCGGGCTTCCGATCGTGGCCTCCGCCGTCGGCGGACTGCGGGATCTCATCACGCCGGGAGAGACCGGGCTGCTCTTTCAAGGAGGCGATGCCGCGGACGGCGCCAACGCCATCAGCCGGATGCTGGCGGACACCGGCCTCGCGTCGCGTTGCGCCGGCGCAGGACGGACGCTGGCCGAGGAGCGTTACTCGTGGCCGCGCGTCGCCGCTGCCCTGGAAAACATCTATCGCGCGGCGGAGTCGCGTCACCCGCTTTCCTCCCGGGTCCGCGCCCAGCCCGCGATGTCATGAATGATTACATCAAGGCGCCGGTGTTGCTGCTGGCCTACCTGCTGGGCGCTCCACTGCTGGGCGCGGTGCTCGCCGGCAAGCGATCCTGGCAGCGCTTGGCGGTCGGCCTGATGGTCTTCATGACTTCGTGGCACATCAACAAGCTCACGTTGATGCTGATGTCGGTGGAAACCTACCGCGGCCACACCAAGGGTTTTGAAGGATCGATTCTGCAGGTGCTGGCGCTCGCGCTCCTCTGGGCGCGCCGCCGCGAGGCTCCGGCGGAGTTCCGCTGGCTGCCGCCTGGGGCCGGGTTGTGGGTGCTGCAATGTGTCCTGTGCTCCCTCTCGCTCTTCGGCGCGCCGAACGCCACCTATGGACTCATGGCCGCGTGGAAGTTCTCCAGCGCCGTCGTGATCTTCGCCGCGGCGTATCATGCGATCCGTGACGCCGAGGATCTCCGCCTGCTGCTGCGGGCGGTCACGTTCACGCTCGTGGTGCAGACGATCGTCGTGCTGAAGATGAAATACGTGGACGGATTTTACCAGGTGCGCGGCTGGTTCGAGCATCAGAATCCCCTCGCGATGTGGTCCTATCTGCTCGGGTTGCCACTCTTCGCGGCGGCGCTCGGCCCCGGCGACAAGACCGAGACCCGCTGGCAGCTGGTCGGATTTGTCGCCTCTGCAATCTTGCTCGAATGCAGCCTGTCGCGCGCCGCCCTGGCGATGTTTGCCATCGGGGTCGTCAGTGTCGCGTTGCTGAGCCTCGCCGACGGTATCAATCAAAAGCGGCTGCGCATCCTCTTCGGCATCGGATTCATTGGCGCGCTTGGTCTTGCGGCCACGATCGGCACGATCATCTCGCGGTTTCACGACGAGGGCAACACGGCGAGCCGTGAGACGCGGGAATTGCTCAACATCGCCTCGCGGGCGATGCTGCACGACCGGTGGCAGGGGATCGGCTGGAACAACTATGGCATCACGATCAATCATCCGTATCCGTATGGCGATGTGATCGACGACTGGGAGCGGGACCGTGGCCACCGGGTCGACGAGGATGAGCCGAAGGGGCTTTCCGAAAGCCACTATTGGCTGCTCTTCGCTGAAAACGGTTATCCCGGGGCCTGGGCTTACCTCCTCTTCATCGCCGTCACGGGTTGGTGGGCGCTGCGCGGGGCGCGGGCCTGGCGCGGCACGACGATGGGAGCGTTTCTCATCGGCCTCTTCGTGGCCCTCGTGCTCACTTACCTGCAGAGTTCGCTCGAGCGGGTGCTGACCCAGACGAAGAACCTGTCGACGTGGATGATCCTCCTCGGGGTCGTGTCCCGGTTCGAAACCTTGCGAAAATGCAAACTCCCAACGAAATGAAACAGTCCGCCCGCCGGCGCCGGCGCATCGCGCTGGTCGCCCTGCTGCCGGTCGCCGCGGCCTTAGCCGTGTGGACGATGGAGTCCGGCCGATGGCTCGTGGTTTACAACGACACCAGTGAGACGCTCACCGACATCGGCCTCGCGGCGGGAGACGAACAGTGGAGTGTGCGCGAACTGGCGCCGCGGGAGAGCCGCCGGCTGCGCGTCCGCGGGGGCGAGGCGACGACCTTGGTCGTCGATGTGCCCGACTGGACGCAGGAACGAAACATCCCCGCGGCGTTCAGTGGTGCGCGCAGCGCCGTTACCACGGTGCGGCTTGAGGCGTTCCACACTCTGACGATCACAGGTGAACCGAGCCTCTGGGAGCGGTGCCTGAACTGGTAGTGCCGGTCAGGTGCGGCCCGGGGGGAATAGGTGCCGCCCCGCTTGAGTCCGATTGAAAGTCTGCTGTTTCAAATCGCACGGAACCCCAACCCGCCTTACTGCTCGCGGGCGACGGCCAGGGATTCGCGCAGCCCGGCGAGGGCGCGGGTGTGGACTTGGCTGATACGAGACGAGGAGACGCCGAACGTCGCGGCGATTTCGGCGATTCGCACGTTTTCAAAATAGTACATCGAGAGAATTTTCTTCTGCAGATCAGGAAGCTCGGCGAGGCGTTGGGTGAGCAGTTCGATCAACTCGGCTTTTTCCAGGTGGGAGTGGCCGGTTTCGTCGTGGTCGTCGGCCAGCAGTTCGTGCAGGGCGGAACCGGTGCCGTCGCCGCCGGCGCCGCGGTGATCGAGGGCAAGAAAGGTGACGGGTTCGGCGTCGGCCGTCCATTTGCCGAACTCCTGCCGATCGAGGCCGAGCGAGGTGCGCACCTCGTCCTGGGTCGCGTCACGACCAAGACTCTGCTCCAAGGTGTTGGTGGCGGTGCGAATCTGACGGGCGCGGGCCCGGGCGCGACGGGAGCAGGAATCCATGCGGCGCAGCTCATCGAGCATCGCTCCCCGAATCCGGAGGGCGGCGAAGCCGGCGAACGTCCGGCCCTGGATCGGATTGTATTTGCGGACGGCGGCAACGAGTCCGGCCAAGCCTACGCTGTAAAGGTCTTCGGCGTCAACATGGGCCGGCACGCTGCGTTTGATGCGGGCGACCGCGGATTGGACGAGATGGAGGTGGCTCTCGATCAGCTCCTGTTCATTCTGGGAGACTGCGGATGCGGAGCTTTCATTTTGCCAGGAGTCGCAGGTAATCGGAGCGGTTTCGGAGGCGTAGGCGGTGTTGTCGAGATACATGGCGATTTCGGATGATTGAATTAGGATGATTAAGGACGAAAGGAGGGGCGGCGGATCAGATGGCGGTCAGTTGCGGGCCAGGCTGGCGAGCGCGGCGTGCAGGGCCTCGAGGTCGGCGGTCTTGTCGAACACCGCGTCGACACGGGCGGCGAGGCAGCGGCGGCGCATGGCCGGGCTTGCATCGTGGGTGAGCACAAAAACCGCCGGAGCGGGCGACAGCTCTTTGAAGAGCGCGACCATGAAGGCGGTCGAGAACGGCAGACCGTGGAAATCGAGGAGGATGACCTCGGGGCGCACAACTGTCGCGAGCGCGAGGGTCTCGGCGGTGGTGCGGCCGGTTCCGGTCACGTGCAGCCCATCCTGTTCGTTCAACCACGAGGCAAGGGCGGAACTGGATTCCGTCGCGTTGCCAGCGAGGAGGACCCGGACGGGTCGGAGCGAGGAGGGCGTTGATTTCATCTGCGCCCAGTATCCCGGAAAACGCGCGCCCGCGCTATTGGCGGGTCCCTGATCGTTTTGTAGGCGTGCAGGCCGCCGTTTGTAGGATTTGGCCTACAAATCGGGCCGCGCTACACGGCGCCTCACCGGCCCTCGAGTAACCCAGTCGGTCACCCGAGCGGCACGGCCGGGACGGGCGAGGGGGAGAGCCGGACGCTCAGCTGCCCTGCAGGAGCCCGTGCTGCTGGGCGTAGTGCACGAGCTCGACGTCGTTCTTGACGCCGAGTTTTTCGAACACGCGGCTGCGAAACGTGCTGATCGTTTTCGCGCTCAGTGAAAGTTCCCCCGCGATTTCCTTCACGGATTTTCCGCCCGCGGTGAGCTTGAACACCTGAAGTTCCCGATCCGAGAGGAGATCGTGACGCGGACGATCCGCTCCGCGCTGAAATTCCGCCACGAGCCTGGCGGCGAGCGCGGGGGTCATGAATCGCCCGCCGGCGAGAATGGTTTCGACCGCCTCGACGAGTTGTTCCGGGGCCGTCTGCTTGTTCAGATAACCGGAAGCGCCGCCCTTGATCGCGCGCAACCCCAGTTGATCCTCGGGTGTCGAACTCAGCACGAGTACGGGCAGCAACGGGAAACGCCGCGCCACCTCGTCGAGCACCTCAAAGCCATTCCGGCCCGGCATGTTGATGTCGAGGATCAGCACGTCCCACGTCTGCTTGTGGAGCAGGGCCAGCGCCTGCGCGGCATCACCCGCCTCGCCGAATTTCGCCCCGGAAAATTCCTCGGCGAGGATCTGTTTCAATCCCTGTCGGAGAATGGTGTGATCGTCCGCGATAAGGATGCGTTTCATGAGAGCAGGGGGGGCGTGGCGGTCGCGTCGAGCGGCAGCCGGACCGCCACCACGGTGCCACCGGCCGCGGCTCTGGCAATCTCGACCAAGCCGCCGAACGCCTGCGCCCTTTCCCTCATGCCGGCGAGCCCGATCGAAAGCGGATCGTCCAGTTGCGTTCCGGCGATGCCGCCGCCGTTGTCCCGCACCGTCAGGGCCACGTAATCGTCGCCGCCGTCGAGTTGGACGTCGACGCGGGTGGCGTGGGCGTGTCGCGCGACATTGGTGAGGCTTTCCTGCAGGATGCGGAACAACGCCGTGGCCCGGTCGCGGTCGAGGGTGAGGTCCGCGTCGGGGATCGTCGCCTGGCAGGCGATACCGGTCCGCCGCGCAAAATCTTCCGCCTGCCATTCCACTGCGGCCGGCAACCCCAGGCTGTCGAGAATCACCGGGCGCAGTTCGGTCGCGATGCGCTGGACGGTCGAGATGGCGACATCGGTCTGGGAGAGCGCGTCCCGAACCCGCGCCTCGACCGCGACGCGAATCGTCTCGTCGATTGGTTTGCCGGCGCGTTTTCCGACCCAGACAAGATCGATTTTCAGCCGGGTGAGTTCCTGGGCGAGGACGTCGTGGATCTCCCGGGCGATGCGGGTGCGTTCCTCCTCGCGGATGTTTTGCAGGCGGAGGGCCAGGGCGCGCATCTGCGCGGACGCGATGCGCACCTCCCGCTCGGCCTGCACCCGTACCGTTACATCCCGCAGGATGACGGTGATCAACTTCCGGCCGGCGACCTCAATTTGGGAGCGCGCCGCCTCGATGGGGAACTCCTCCCCATCGGCACGCACGCCCGTGATCGCGCCGCGGGCGCCGGTTTCACGATCCGGCTGGGGCGAGGCGTCGCTCCAGCCCGAGCCGAGGATCCCCGACGGGTCGCGGAGCCGGTCGGGCAGGAGGGTGTCCAGGGTGCGGCCCATCATGTCCGCCGCAGGGACGCGAAACATCGTCTCCGCCGCCGTATTAAAAAGCAGGATGCGCCCATCCTGGTCCACGGTGATTATGGCGTCCAGGGCCGAGGCGATGATGCCGGCGGCGCGGGCCCGGCTCTCCTCCAGCGCCGCGTTGACGCGGGCGAGTTCGGTGTTCTTGGCCTCCAGTTCGCGCGACTTTTCCTCGAGCTTGCTGACCAGAACCGCGTTGTACTCCCGCATGACGATCTGTTCGTCGGCTGGCGGCGGCAACGGCCGGGCGGCGGCCGACGGCGTGCTGAGCAGTTCGACCATCGTCTGCTGCAGGACAGCGAGTGGAGCCGGCTTCAACAGGTAGCGGTCGGCACCGCTGCGGAGCGCGAGCTTGGCGTCGTCGTCGGCGACGTAGGTGCTGGTGTAGACGACGATCGGCAGGTGGCGCAGCCGGGCGTCCCGCCGGATTTCCTGGCTGAGTCGGTAGCCGTCCATTCGCGGCATGAGGATGTCGGCGATCACCGCAGCGGCGGTTTCGTTCCGGAGGTAATCCAGGGCCTCGATCCCGTCGGCCGCCTCCGCCACGGAGTAGCCGAGTGATTCCAATTGGGCGCGCAGGACGATCCGGTTCGTCTCGTCATCGTCGACAATCAGGAGGTTGGCGGGGGAAACCATGGATGGGCGGGGGCACGGTCGCCGGGAATGACGCCGCACTCAACCCTGTCGTTGGCCGGCGTCGGCGGGGGAGGGGAGCACGACGGTGAAGCGGGAACCGGCCCCGAGTTCGCTCGTGACCTCGATCCGGCCGCCGTGGAGATCGACCCATTGTTTCGCCAAGGCGAGGCCGAGGCCAGTGCCCTCATAGCGCCGGGCGAGCCGGCCGTCGAGCTGCACGAAGGGCTTAGAGGGCGTCTAAAAAGCCCCTAACGACGTAAGTTTATGATCGTGCGTCGGATCGGTTTCCGATCGAAACTGGGGATGGCAACTCCCAGTACGACGACAAGCTATCCAAGTGATCTGCGAGACGAGGAGTGGACGATCCTCGATCCATTGATACCGCGAGCGCGCAAGGCGGGGCGGCCGGAGAAATATGCGAAGCGCGCGATCCTCAATGCGATCTTTTACCTCGTACGCA
>CANJIU010000149.1 GCA_947474365.1 Opitutia bacterium
AGGGGCTCTGCGCTCAGGACACCACGCGGGACGCCCCCGAGCGAGCGAGGACGCGGGTACGACAGTTGCCAAACCCGCCCCTTCCACAGCCGGTCTGAGCCGTCCCCGTTTCGATCCCGAGAAAATGACTAAACTTTCCGGAAGAACCGTTTTGGCGCCCTCCGTTCTGGCCGAACCGCGCCCGACGAGTGCGGACAGCCCCGCAAACGGGCACGGGGCCGAGTCTGCCGGTTGAACGAAGCCACTAGCCGCGGATTGCCCCCGTCCGACCCGCATTCAGTGGACCGATCCGGTCGGGCCGGCCCAGATTTCGACAACTTGGACTTAATTCCCTAGGGGATTTACCCGGTGCGGCTTCGAGGACGATTCGAGCACGATTCGGGCACGATTCGAGGACTATTCGAGAAGAACCCCGGAAACGTCCCGGCAGAGGCAATCCGCGCTCGCCCAATTGGGGGCAGTCCGCTGAGCCAAAAGCCATGCAGCAGGAAACCACGAATGGACACGAATCGACACGGATACAAAGGGAAGAAACGGTCGGGCTGGAAATCCGAAACGCCACCGAACGGTGAACCTATCGGATCCGCGCGTGTGAACACGCATTGCTCTGAACATCTGTGTTCATTCGTTTCCATTCGTGGTTCAAGTAAATCGTTCCGGCGGAGCGCAAGGTGTGATGCGTGATGTCCCGGCAAACCGAGTATCCAAAGCGACTATAGTCGCTCGGGAGTTCTCCGCTGGCATGCTCAACCCCTATGAGCCTCTTGGCGGCCAAATGCTTTGGCGGGCGTGGCTCGACTCAACAATCCCGTTGGCCGCGAAAAGGCGCACACTTGGTCGAGCGTGCTTTCGGCCATCGGCGTCGCGCCCATAGGCGCGGCGAGCATCGTTTGGCGGTCGGCCAGGTGCCGGGTTCACCCATGCGTAGCAATCGGAGGAAGGGGTCACCCATCTCGCCGAGGCACTCGATGAACGAATCTGCGGCAGACGGACGGACAAAAACGTTTCACCTCAACCGACATCAGAGGCTCTCACATCTGTCGCCGGCCCACCGAGCGTCCGAAGCGACCCCGGTGTCTTCTCCGCGATCGCGTCTCAGGCATGCTCCGTCCGCAGCATCCGCGCCGCCTCGGCCTCGTGGCACAGCTTGCGATAGGCTTCGTCGATGCTCACGACCGCGCCCGACCCCGGCGCGAATCCGCAATCCGGATTCAGCGTGATCCGCTCCGGGGCGAGAAACTCGAGCGCCTTGCGCACGCGGCCCGCAATCGTTTCGGCCGAGTCGATCTGGCCCGGCGTGACATCCACGCAGCCTAGCCCAATTTCGAAATCCTCGCGCAGCTCGCGGAACACATCCATGTCGCCGGCCTGCGGCGCGGTGAACTCCATCGTGAGATGATGCGCCTGCAGCCGGTTCAGGTGCGGGATGATCGGACCATAGCCGCCGCAGTGACACGCCTCGCCCCGCGCGCGACCGCCCGCGCGACGGCAGAGATGCACCGCGATTTTGATGCCTTTCACGCCGCTCACGACCTCGTTGACCATCTCCACGGCAAACGCCGCGGCCGCGTCGGGATCGGGGTACTTCGCCCGCACCTCGGGATCGACGAAGAGGCACAGGTGAGGGTCGTCGATTTGCGCAATGTCGGCGCCGGCGTCACGCACGAGTTCCAGCTCGCGGCGCAGAATCGGCACGCACGCGCGGACAAAGTCGTCGCGTTTCGGATACGCCTTGGAGGATTTATCGGCACTCCAGATCCGCTCGCCGAGCAGGGCCGGCGAGGGCAGCGTCGACTTGATCAGCTTCTTCGTGATTTTCTTCAGGAACGTCACCTCCTGCGCGATGAAGCCGGGCTTCTTCGGCGCCAGTCGATCCGCCACGAGAGTGAACGGCCGTCCGTCGGGCAGCTTGCCCACCTCAAACCCGTGGGCGAGCTCCGCGATGACGCCGATGTACGACTTGCGCCCCCACTCGCCATCCGTGACGACGTCGATGCCCGCGTGCTCCTGCAGCGCGACGGCAAACCGAATCGCCGCCTCCATCTCATGGGCATAGCGCTCCGGCGGCAGCGGCGGCCGGTCGTTGATCAAGTCGAGCACGAAGGCCGGCCGCGGCAGCGAGCCGACGACCGAGGTGGGAAAAAGTTGGGGTTTGCTCATGGTGATTCAGTCTTTCGGCCAGAACCGGCGCGCGAGTTCGAAGTCTTCCTGCGTATCGACCTCCATGTAATTGCCGGGAGTATCGGCATGGGCAAACAGCACGCCCGCCTCGATCATCTCCTGATAAAGCAGGATCAGATACGCCTTCTCGAAAACGGCCGCCTCGCGGAACGGTTTGCCGGCGTGCTTTTCCTTCGCGCGATGAAACGCCTCGCGCAGCCGCGTGGCGCCGGCCGCAGTGAACTTGGCGATGCCGGTGTATTCGCCGTGGGCGTGCCCCGGCGCAATGCCGCGGTGCACGCGGGTGACAACGCCGTTGGACACCGTGACTTTCTCACCGTCATCCGGCGGGTGCTGGGTGCGGTGCTGGTAGCGATCGAGCCACTTCGTATCGACGCTGAGCACGTGGTCCGCCCGATGCGCCAGGACGCGCCGCACGACGTCGCCGGTGAAGAGGATGTCGGAGTAGCAGCACACGAAGCCGTCGCCCATCTGGTCCTCGGCGTGCATCAGCGAGAGCAGGATGTTGTTGTGCTCCCAGCCGGCGTTGTGGCGAAACGTGAACTGCGGATAGTCGCGTTTCACTTTGTCGATCTGGTAGCCACCGATGAAGCACACCTCGGTGACACCCGCGTCGGCAAACGCCCTCAGCGCCCAGTCGAGGAGCCGGCGCCCATGGACCTCGGCATAGCATTTCGGTGAGTCGGCTGTCGTCGGCATCAGCCGGCGGCCGCGTCCTGCTGCAATAATGATGGCCTTCATGCGAATTGATTGGGGGTTGTCATGGCGAGGGAGGCGTAGCCGACCGCGGCAATCCAGCTTGAATTACAGCTGGATTGCTTCGTCGCCAGGCTCCTCGCAATGACACAAAGGGAAGCGTTCATCCGCCGGCCGGTTTTCGTCCGGTATTCCACAAGAAGGCAATCGTGACCGCGCTGCCGAATGCACACGCCGACCAGAAGCGCACGGCGAATTGCCAACCGTAATCCTGCGCGAGATGCCCGGTGAGCTGGTCGCCAGCCGCGGCGCCCATGTAGCCCATGAAGTTCACAAAGCCCGCCGCCGCCGCCGCGGTGCCATGGCGCGCGAGGTCCACCGGCAGCGTGCCCACCAGCAGCACCTGCGCGCCAAAGATGCAGAAGCCGATGCCGAAGAGGATGAGCGTCGAGGGCACGAGACCAAGATGCAGCACGTGATCATAGGCGAGCCCGAGCCCGCCGAGCACGGTGAGCAACCCGCAGATGACCGGCGCGCGCCGTCCGGCGAAAAAACGATCCGTCGCCCAACCCGACCAATAGGCGCCCGCAATTCCACCAAACGGCAGCACCGCGTATTTGAACGCCGCCGTGCTCACGCTGTCGCTCAACACTTCCTTCAGGTGCGTGACGCCCCAGTCGGTGAAGCCGTAGCGGCACGCATCGAGCAGGCAGAGCGCGATGGCCACGAGCCACAGCGCGGGATTGCCGAGGGTGATCGCGATATTCGCGCGAAACGACCGGGCGGGCGCAGGGAGGGCATCCGGCGTCTTCGCGGAAAGGCTCGTCGACGCGATCGGCTCGGCCGGCGCATCCTCGAGGAAGAACAGCAGGTGCGCGGCGCTGGCCACGAGAAGCGCGGCCGGCACGTACAGCGCGCCGCGCCAGCCAAAGTGCTGCGCCGCCCAGCCGGAAACGACAAACGTCAGCGCCCCGCAGAGCTGATAACCCGTCCCGATGATCCCGATCGCGCGTCCGCGTTGCGCGGCCGGAAACCAATTCGCCGCCGCCCGCATCGTCGGCGGCCAGCCGAGCGCCTGCACGTAGCCGTTGCACGCCCAGATGAACGTCAGGAAATACAGCGCCGTCGCCCAGCCGAAGAGGAGGTTGAGCGCGGCTGAAGCGAGCAGGCCGACGGCGAGCAGTTTGCGCGGGGAAAAACGCTCCGCGAGCTGGCCGTTGACGAACTGGCCGACGCCGTACGCGAGCTTCAGCGACATCAGCACGGTGCCGAGTTGCGTCTTGGTGTAGCCGAACTCCGCCTGCAGTCCCGGCAACGCGACACCCAGGTTGTTGCGGCAAAAATAAAACGAACCATAGGTGAGCCACAGGACCCACAGCACACGGCGCTGTCCCGCCGAGAAAGCGGTGTCGTTCGAGGGGCGCAACGTGGGGTTCAACGCGTCGCAGGGAAAAGCACGGTCCAGACCCGGTCAATCCCGCAGGTCGTGTTCCTCGTCCGCTACCGCGCCGCCCGAGCGGCTCCGCGCGATTCGTACGGTCCGTGCACCGACCGCACGCCGCCGTCCACCTTGCTGTCGTCGACGACCAGCACGCTGTAACGCGCGCCGCCGGGCTCGACCCGCACCACGACATGTCCCTGCGTCGAGGCGATCTCACCAAAACGCTCAAGGAGCCACGCGGTTTCCTTCTCGCCGTAGAGTTTCACCATGTGCTCGCGCCGGCCCGGCCAATGCGTGTTGGTCATGAAGATGTCGCGCGGCCCCGGATAGATTCGCTCGGACAACATCCGCCGCATCACCTCCGGTCCGGGTTGGCTCGAGGCATACGTCGACAGAATGTGCACCCGCGGCTGGAGCACGCTGAGAAAAAACGCGTTCGCACCATCCGGTGTGCCGTGGTGGTTCAGCGCGTGCACGTCGACGGGGCCGGTCACCCACGCGACCGCCGATTCAAGGTCGGTCCACGCGGCGGACGTCGGCGCAAGCTGGCCCGCCATGTCACCGCCATTAAAATACGTGAACGCTCCGTAGGTGAGCCGGAACGCGAGGCTGCAATTGTTCTCGTTCGGCATAATTCCCTCCGGAAAACGAGTGCGCGCCGTCGTACCCGCGCCCGTCCAGACCCGGCCGTTGGCGGCAATGTTGCGCACTTCGAACGAGGGAAAATCGCGCGGGGCCCGGCGCAGCCCGATCTGGTCGTTCCGGCCCGCCTCAAACCGGGCGACCTGCAGGCCGCGGTGCTCCCGCTGCCATTGGAGAAACGCACGATAGTTCAGCATCATCGCGCCGCCCGACGGCGCCGGGTAGGAATACTCGGGCCAGTCGCGATCGAGCAGCAGGCGAATCCGCAGTTCGTCGCCGACCTCGGTGATGCCCGTGAGTTGGTAGGCGCCAGACTTCGCCGTCGGGGACTCCGGCAACAGGGTGCCCATATGGTCGTCGTGGAAGTGGGTGAGCATTGCGTAGTCGAGCGCACCGCCCTCGCCCTCCGGGTGCACGCGGCGGATGTAGCGCACGATTGACTGCCCCGCGCGTACCGACGTGTCCGGACGCTGCGGTGCATCGTACCGCGGCTCACGGCTGCCGCTGCGATTGACCGCGCCGGCGTCCAGCAGCCAGGTGGTCCCGTCCGGCAGGATGAAGAGCGCGGCGTTGCCCGTGCCGGTGTTGATCTGATGGATGTCGAGCATGCCCCGTTGCCAAGGCGGGAGCGGATGGCCGACGGCGGCGAGCGGAGCGGCTGCCGGCGATGAAACCAATCCGGAGAGCACGACCGCGAGGCACACGACCGGGAAGAAGCGAACGCTGGGGTGGCGCATGCGGGGAGCGCATCCGTCCGATTCGCAAATGTCGAAACCGTTCGGCGCCATGATCACCAAACGAACGGCCACGAAAGCTCGCCCACCCGCGGAATTGGAAACGTTGGCGAAGAATTGAGGCGCACGGTCGCTGCCCTCCGCGCGAACGGAAAGCTTGTAGCGCCCCGAAGAGTGCGGGAAAGATCGGCCACCCGGGATTTGATTGGCTCCAGACAGTCTCACGCAGAAACCAGATCCTATTTCCTCCACGGTCCAAGCCCCACCTATGAAGCAAACGTTCCCCTCCCTGCTCGCCCGCGCGCTGCGTTGCGTGCTGCTCATCGCGGTGGTCGGAACGGCCGGCGCGCCGCTCGACGCCGCTCCTGCGGCCGCCCACGCGCCGTGGAAAGCGGGCGTCGCCACCCGCAAGATCACACCGGCCGGCCCAATCTGGCTCGCCGGTTATGCCAGCCGAATCGCGCCGTCCGATGGCGTCGACCTGGATATTTTTGCGAAGGCGCTGGCGCTCGACGACGGCCAGGGTGGCCGCGCGGTCATCGTGACGCTTGATTTGATCCGCGTACCGCTGGCGTTGCGCGAGTACGTCGAACACGCGTGCGCCCAGCAGTTCGGACTGAAGCCGAACGAACTCCTGCTCAACTCGTCGCACACGCACAGCGGCCCGGAACTCGAAGGCGACCGCATGGTGCTGGAGACCGTTTTCAGCCGGATGGCCAAGCCGGAGCACATCGCGGCCTTGACGGCGTACGAAGGCTTTCTCCGCCAGTCCATCGTCGACGTGATCGGCGAAAGCCTGAAGTCCCCGTGGGCGGCACGGCTCGATTTCTGTCAGGCGCGGGCCGGGTTTGCGATGAACCGGCGCCGGCTCGATCCCAAGGGGGTGATTTCCAACAACCCGAATCCCGACGGCCCCGTCGACCACGACGTGCCCGTCCTCAAGGTGAGCGGCGTCGACGGCCAGATCCGCGCCCTGCTCTTTGGATACGCCTGCCACAACACCACGCTCGGTGGCACCAAGGTGAGCGGGGACTACGCCGGCTATGCTCAGCAGTATTTGGAATCCAGTTACCCCGGCGCCACCGCATTGTTCATGATCGGCTGCGGAGGGGATCAGAACCCGTACCCGCGCGGCAACATGGCGCCCGGCCAGACCGTGGACGAATCGGTGAAACAACACGGCCGCGCGCTCGCCAACGCGGTGCACACCGCCCTGGCGGCGCGCCCGCGGCCGGTGCAGGGCCCGCTGCGGACCGCGCTGGGACAGGCGATGCTCGACTACGAACCGCTCTCGAAGGGGGAACTCGCCCAATTTGCCGGCGCCGCCTACACGCCCGGCGTGATCGAACGCGCCCGGAACCTGACCCGCGCGCTGGAGCGCGGCGAGCGCCCCGCTCCCCTCGCCTGCCCGGTGCAGGTACTGCAATTCGGCAACGACCTCACTCTGGTCGCAATCGGCGGGGAGGTCGTCGTCGACTATTCGCTGCGCCTGAAACGAGAGCTGAAGGGAACCTCCGCCGTCTGGGTTGCCGGCTATTCGAACAACGTCTTCGGCTACCTCGGCAGCAGGCGCGTGATCGAGGAGGGCGGCTATGAGGGCGGCGGCGCCAACACCCGCATCCTCAATCTCCCCGGTCGTTTCAGTTACGGCGCCGAGGACGCCGTCGTCGCCAAGGTGCACGAACTGCGGCGCCAGATGCAGCCGTAATGGCACCGGGCGGTCGCTCAGCGGCCCGTTTCGCCCGCCGGGCTCACCAGCGCTTCATCCATGCGTCCCATTCCGGGCCGTGGTCGCCCACGAGTTTCTCGAGGCGCGGCGCGCGACGCACCGTCGCTTCCATCACATCGGCAATCACGTCGCCGATGTAGCCGAGGGCCCGCCGGAAATTCGCTCTGTCCGCCAACACGACCATTTCGCGATAGGGAAGTCCGACACTGCGACGGATCTCCGCGTTGCACTCCAGCCGGCCATCGCCTGCAGGAACCAATTCCATCTCCTGGAGCACGTCGCGGGCGTGGAAGGCGCACCAGCGGCGGTTCTCCGTCAGCACGGCACGGAGCAGCGACTGCGACTCCGGCGACCAGAGTTCGGGAAACTCGCGCGCGAGCCGGCCACGTTTCTCCGCGACCCGCATAAAATGCAACTGCACGGGTTCGACCGGGGTGGCGGCCAAGTCGGCCAACAGGGCCGGCCAGTTCAGGTTGAAATCCCCGATTCCGATTTCGTGAAACGTGACGAGGTCCTGGATGGGGCGGTTCCGCGGCGTGTATTTTCCGTCGAGCAGGTGCAACTCAAGGCCGGCGCGTTGCGATTTGATTAGACTGTCACCCACGACGTGGACCATCCAGCCGAGAACATAGGCGATTTTCCGCTCACTCGGGCCGAAGAACTCGAGCGTGTCCTCCAGCACGGCGGCAAAATAGGCGTCCAGTCGTTCCCACGGCAACGTGTGGCCACGTTCCGCTTTCGACCAACCGAAAATCAGGTGCGAGCGACCGTAGAATCGCTCGTGGATCTCCGACGGCCGGTAGTCGCGCCCGTCGTGCCGCAACACCCACGGCCGCACCGCTCCGCCCGTGATTGGGCTCTTCGCGAGCGGAACGGTGCCAAAGCCCACCTCGCGTCCCGTGTCCACGCAGACGGCCTCAGGCATCACCTGGATGTCGCTGCCGAGATATGCGCCCGCGAGAAAGCTGGGAAAATTCCGGCCGGCAATCGCCGCGATCCCCAGGCCGCGATGGGCCGCGGCCTTGGCGCCAAGCAGGGCATACATCGAGTGACCGACAATGCCGCTCATTTTGCGACCGACTTCGGAAGTTCGGGCCAGGGTTCGGACTCCCGTTGCACCGACGCCTTCACTGACTCGCCGTCGGAGACTACCCGAACGTTGCCGTGCCAGGCGGTCACATAAACCGTCGCGCCGATTGCGCCAAAGACCCGGTGCGCATGCAGTCCCGGAGAACGCGGATAGGGCGTCGTGGCATTGCCCGGATAATCCGCGAGCGCGGAGGCGACCACGATTTGCGCCGACACCATCCGCGGGAAATTCGTGCCAGGATTGAAGCCGTGGTGCGGCGCGGTGAGCACGGTGGCCTTGAGGTGTTCCGGTTTCACGGTCGTCGTCAGATGGTGTTCGAACGAGCCGCCGTAGCAATCGCCGGGAAACAGGAAGACGTTTTTTCCATGCTGCACGCGAAGGACGATGGAGTTCTGGTTGAGCAGTCCGTGGTCGGAGACCTTTTTGGCGTCTGCCCCCTTGCCCAGATACTCCGCCGGCGGTGAGAGCACCTCGACGTCGAGGTCGGGTCCCCAGTCGAGGCGGTCGCCCGCGACGACCGCCCGATAATTTCCGCCCTGTTTCTGCGCGGTCGACCGCAACGCGTCGGCCTTTTCTCCGGCAATCCGATCCAGCAGGTAGACACCGGCGGTCTGTTGCGCCCGTGCCCGAATCTTCAGGTACGTCTCGGTCTGACCCCGGCCGGTGTAGCCGTTGTCGACAAACGTGCGGACCTTCCAGTGTTCAAGAAGCCACAACGCTCCACCAAAATGATCGCCGTGCGGATGACTGAGAAGCATCCCGTCGATCTCGGTGCGGCCTCGTCCGGCGAGAAACGGGGCGATCGTGTCGCGCCCGGCGTCATACCCTCCTGGACCGCCGTTCCCACCAGCCAAGGCGGCGCCGCCCGTATCGATGAGAAACACGCCTCCCGAAGGAGTCTCCAACACAACCGCCAGGCCATGAACCGGCAGTTCGAGCCATGTCACGGTGAGCTGGCCAGCTCCTATCAGCCACGAGCGCGCGCCCAGAACGAGAAAAAGGGCGGCGCAGAGAATCGGTTTCACGGAGCCATCATGCAGAATCACGGCCGGCAATCCAAAGCGAATCGCCCGCGAGCACCGGCGGCGTCACGACACCAGCCGCGCCCAGAATGACCAGGGCGACTCCTGCGCTCCGCTGCGGCGATTTCACCAAGCCATGTTCCGGTCCGTTTCAGTCCGGTTTCCGGACGAATGGCCGTGCAATCGTGTCTAAATCGACGATCGCGGCGCGCTCACGAGCCCGGCCGACACAATCGCAGATCAATTCGATCGTCTTGAATTCCGGATCCATCGTCGAGAGCACGGCCGGGTGCCCCAAGAAGTCGAACACCGCGCCACGCTCGATCGCCCAAGCAACCGACCGCCGCGTGACCTCGAGAAAATGCTCCAGTTTCCACCGTCCGTTGCGAAACGCCCCGACGTCGCTGATCGCGCTCATGGGAACCTCGACGAGGCCGGACGGATAGACGTAGGGCTGGGCGGCGGCGTGCGACTCCATGATATTGTCGAGCACCGCCTCATCGGGAGGTACACCCGGTCGGCTGTTGGCATGTCCCGGGTACTTGCTGCTCACCCACGAAAACCCCAGTTCCAGGAGCATGCGCTGCAGATCGGGCCGTTCGTCGAGACCGAGGCGGAAGCCGCCGGGCGTGCGAAAACCGGCCGGAGCCACGCCGAGCCGCGACTGGAATGCCTGAGTGGTGAGATGAACATTATCCCGCAATACTTCGCTGATGCTCCTGCCCTCGATCAGCCACGGCGATCGCCGGAAGCGGAATTGGAGTTCGTCCTTGGACTTGGCGAGAAACGCCACGTGATCGTAGGTGTGGTTGCCCACAGAGTGCCCCTGACGGATGATTTCCTTCAGCCAGCCGACGTCTTCCTGTTCGAGGCAGCGGCCGACGAGGAAAAAATGCACCACGCCCCCGCGCGCCTTCACGCGCCGCGCCGCTTCGACGGCGTAGCTCTTCACCTCCGCGCTGAGGTTACCCTTGTCGAAGTTCGCACTGGTATCCTCCCACTTGGGAAAATTGGCCGCCATCTCGAGATCAAGGGTGATCGCGATCCGCGCCTTGCCACCGGGAGCCGCGCTCGCGTTGGCACCCAGTGCACCGCGACCGGCCCAGAGACCGGCGCCAGCGAGGGCGGACCGGCGGAGAAATTGGCGGCGGTTCATCCTCTGTGCGTTCAGGGATGATTCGCTACCGCTTTCCCAGGACCACCTTCTCCACCAGCGGAACCAGCCGCCCTCCGATCAGTTCATTGCCCTCGTCATTTGGGTGTTGGGGATCATGGAACAGTTTCTTGTCGGGCTCACCAAACAGATCGAGCCCCTCCACCACGAAGGTAAATTCATCGCCGGCCTTGCGCCGCTCGTTCGCGGCGTCGCGCATCATATTGCGCAGCCGCACCGACTTTTCCAAATATGCCGCGTCCTTGGGTTCGTTGGTCGAATAGATCGGCGTGACGCAAAAGATGGGAACCCGTGGACGGGCCGCCCGGATTGCCGCCAGCATCGCAACGAACGGCTTCTCATCCTGGTTGCCGTACGATTTCCCGAGATCGAAAATGTAGCAGCACGCGTCCAACTGGTTCACGAGCGACACGACGGCAGGTTCAGCCTTGCCCGCGCCACCAAAGCCCAAATTCACGAAGTCGAGGTTGAGCCGCCGCGCCAACACAGCCGGATAGGTTTTCGCCGGGTGGGTCGCGCCGGTTCCCTGAAGCACCGACGAGCCGTAGCAGACGATCGGCCGCGGCAAGGCAAACGCCGGCGGCGGTCGCACCTCGGCATCGGAATCGAGCCCGACCGCCTGCACTCGGATCTCTCCGTTGTTGGGCAGGTAGAGCGTGATGTTCTTCCATTCGCGCCCCTTGCCTTCAAACAGGACCAAGTCCGCCACGCCGGTGCCCGTGGCACGGGCCGAACCGGCATAGGTGTCATCAACATAGGCGTCGATGAAACAAGGTTTCGACGGGCTGGACGAGGGTTGAACGCGGATGGAAAGGCGGGAGGTCGTGCTCGACAGCCGGATACGGCCACCGTCGGACGCGACCGCCCGGTTCCAGACCCCCTTGGGAATCTGCGCCTTGGACGCCTGCGGAAAACGCCACAACTCCCCGCCATTTTCCCGGTACCACGGCAACCCGCGGAGCTCCAATTGGGCATCCGGGAACGACACCCAGCGCACCTCCGCGGCCGAACAGGCGACGACGCACGCCCACAGGACAAACACGAGGAACGAAAATTTGGACAGAGGCTTCATGGGGGTGCCGGTAGCTTGAGCCCGATGCTCGTTCGAACGCGAAAACAAAAGCGCGGCATCGCTGACCTGCGGATTTCAGCTGCGGAATACTGGGGACGCGACGCGCTCGTCGCGTTTTCAATCCACGCGACGAGGGCGTCGCGTCCCCAGAATATCAACGACGGTATTTTCTGACGGGCCAAGAACCCGGAATGCGCCCGCCAAATCTCACTTTTGCGCCGGAAGGTAACTGAGCATCGCGTTGTAGAAATAACCCTGGGCCGCGGCGGCGACGGTGTTGCGATAGACCGGATCCTGCATCAGGCAGACCCGCCGATCCGTCGCTGGGATCGGCGTCGTATAGATGCGCAACTCGCCCGGCAGCGAAGTGAAGACCTCCTCGCGCCAGTCGCCCAGCACGTCCGCGACCAATACCACGGCACCGGCAATCTCCTGCAGCACCACCTCGGAGCCGAAGTCGGAGATGCGACGCCGAGTAATGATTTCCGCCTGCGGGTCCGCATCCCAATACACCGGCCGGTGCTCGGTCAATTTGTTGGTCGCAGTGATCACCGCTCCCCGGGCATCGAGCAGCCAGCCGCGTTCAAATCGTTTGGCGGCATCGGTGTCGCAGCCGTAAAGTTCCAAACCCGGATGGCTCGCGTCGACGTCGGCGCAGAATCCGGTGCCGTGGATGTGCCGCGTCGCCCCTTCCAGACCCCAGAGAATCTTTCCCGTCGCCGCATCGACGACGCACATGCCGTTGGCCTTCTGCTGTGCGGTTTCCATGCCATAAAAAATCTGCAGGCCGGGACGGTCGGGCAGGATTTTTCCAACGTAACAATGATCCGGATGTCCAAGCCCCGTGGTCCACAGGCCGACGCCGTTGTCATCGATGACGGCTGAGCCGACCACGACTTCGTCGCGCCCATCGCCGTCCACATCGTGGGACTGCAGCGTGTGCGCGCCCTGTCCCCGCCAGCGTTTTGGCCGGCTCTCCTGGAGACCGTTCCATTGCCAGAGCGGCGAGAGTTTCCCGTCGTGGAATTGAAACGCATGCACCTGGATGGTCGTGTACGTGCCGCGCTCCACGATCAGGCAGGGCGTCCGGCCGTCGAGATACGCGACGCCGAGCTGGTTTCGGCTGGCATAGTTGTACTCGATGGTCTCGCCACCGATCGTGCGTGAGGGCCAGGGTGCGCGGGCGAGTTCGCGGCCGGTGGCCCCGTCGAACACCGTCACCCACTCGGGGCCCGACTGGACGCGGCCGTCGGCATCGCGCGGATCGCCCTCGCCGGTCTTGGCAATGACCTCGGCCTTTCCGTCTCCATCCAAATCAAAAACGATGTAGGGCGAATACCAGATGCCCTGCTCGATCGACCAGCCGAGGTCCTTCGTCCAGAGTCGCCGGCCGTCAGCCGTGCGCGCCTCCAATTGGTACGTGCCCGGACTCTTCTTCCAATACGCCGCGTACGGATCGATGTTCTGGTTCGGAGTTTTCAGCACGTAGTCGTAGCGGCCATCACCGTCGAGGTCACCCACTCCGACCTTCTGCACCGTCGTGCCCGGGTCCAACGCGATGGAAACAAACGACTGCTGTCCGTCGCCCGCCGGAACGGAGACCGGGCGCGACGCCGGCGACTCCACGCCACGCACGACGGCGACCACGACGTAGGTGGCGGCTCCGGACGGCGCCGCGAGATCGGTGAAATCGCAGGTCGCGGCAATCGGCTTCGTGGTAATGCGCTGCGGACGACCGCTACCGTCGGTCCGCAGCAGATGAAACGCGATGTCGGGCGGATCGTCCGCCAGCAGGCGCCAAGAGAGACGCACCGCGGTCGCGGACCGGCGCAGCGCAACCAACCCACGGTCGAGTTTCTCCCGCACGCGTTCCTTCGCAAAACCCTCGACCCGCGGCTTGGGAGCAACGGGCATGATCGCAGAAAACTGAATCGTGTCGTAGTAGCCGGTCCCCGGCCCCATCGCATGGGAGAATCGATCATCGACCCAAAAATCGTAGGTGCCGTCAGTGATTTCGACTTCGCCAAGATCGCCGTTGGTCAGGCGTTCCCAGCTCTTCCCGCCGTCCCGCGAGACCGCGAGGGTCCGGCTCATTTTCACCGTCACATCATAACGCCCGTTGGGTATTCCCGTGATATGGGTGTGCAACGGCGGAGCGCCCTCCTCGGGTGACGCGCGGTCCGTCATCACCGGCGGCGATTGCAGTACCGTGCCGCCCGACCACTTCTTCTCCGCGTCGACGTCGTTGCTCCACAGGTTCCAGTGATCCGGCGACGTCTTGTTCACGAGCCACGCACTGGCCGGTCCGGAAACGACCTCCGCCTCGAAGATCAGCGTCCGGTTGTCAGCGGCCGACAGGTGGAGGGAAAGGGCCCCAAGGGCCAAGAGAGGAAACAGGCGGGAGTTCATGGCGGGGCGCTGGCGCGGCATCACCGTTGCCGGAGATCCGACGATCGACAACCCCGCAAGGCCGGTCGGCCCTCTTGCGGCGAAAGCAGAAGTCCACCCACTACCGATCGCAAAATTCACTCAGCGCCAATTCGGCGCCACGCCGCTCACGGGCCGGTCGCGAATCCATCCACCGAGCCCGTCGTCTGCACGCGATACTGACCCGTGCGCAAGGTGCCGTCGCGATAGTTGTACAGTTCGATCATTCGCGTCAGCTCGGCCAGACTGATGGCGCCATCGCGGTCCGTATCGGCGGAGTGAAATTTCGAGAGCGTGACCGCACCGGCGGCACGGCCCGGAGCGGGAACAAATCCGTCCTCCGTCGTGCTGGTGGCAACATCGTAGCATCCGGTTCGCACGCCGCTGTTGCGGGTCTGGTACAGTTCCATGACGCGCGTGAGCTCGGTCAGGTTGATGCGGAAATTCTGATCGGTATCGGCACTGTGCCGCGCCGGGAGCGCCGTGGCACTGAGTGAGAGATTTTCCAGCGTCATCCGAAAAGCCGCGATCCCGGTCGTGCCGCCACCGATCGTCCAGTCGGTAATCTGCGCCGGATTGAAACCGGACGTCCACGTTCCGATCGGAATCTCCACGAGGCTCAATCCAGCGGCGGAAAACGACGTCGTGGGGACGGAAAAAATCTGGGTCTGCAGGCCTGAATCGATCAATTGGATAACGAGGGAGGGCGCCAGGTTTCCCGAATCGCGTTGACCGGCGATGGTGATGAACTTCATCCCGGTCGCATTGACCGTCACATTGCTGGCGCCCCAGCCGTTGTCATCGCGGGCGTTGCCGCCCACGGTGATCGAGGTCTGGTTACGGGTGACATTTCCAATCCACGTCGAAGCCGGCGTCGTAATCACTTTGCCGGTGGCACCGGTGGCTTCCAATCCACGTCGAAGCCGGCGTCGTAATCACTTTGCCGGTGGCACCGGTGGCATTGAAATTGTCCAGCACCACAACCTGAGCGGTGGCGAAATTGGCCAATCCGCAGGCCAGCGCGAACAGCGCCGCAGGAACTCGAAGCAGGGAGATCACGCCTCTTGTTTGCGAAAGCGCCGCAAAGACGCCAGCCCGATTGCAGCGAAACCCGGCTTTAACAAATCTCTGCCGAACGAACGGGCGGCCTAAACGTGGGATGAATGGGGCGTAGGTCACGGAGAGAGTGGGGTTGCTTTGATATTTCAACGGAGTTCGTAGACTTCGACGAGAGCGACGCCCGTGGTACCGTTCACGCCCGAGACCTGGGCCGTGTAGGCACCCGGCGGCAAATTGACGACCAGAGCCGAGTCCTGGCTGCCAGCCGTGAAGGGAAACGCCCCTGCCTCCACCGCCGTGTCCGCAATGACGGCGGCGTCCGCCGACGTGGACCAACCGGCGTTGCGGGAGAGTTCGGTCGCTCCGGAAAAGAGCGAGAGTTGGGTCCGGGCGAGCGCACCAGCGACACCAAACTGAGTGAGCGCCGGACCGGCGGCGCGAATCAACAGACGCTTTGGCGCCGTCCCTTGGACCACGACGCCGACGATCAATACGTCGGCATCCGCGCCCGAAACCGCCCGAACGGAAAGGTTGCTGATGCGCTGGCCGGGCAGGGAGTCCGACAAGTCGTAAACCTCCACCAAGCCGACCCCGGGCCGGTTGTCCGCGGAACTGATCACGGCAGTGTAATTACCCGGCTCCAGCGTTGCGAGCAGCGCGGAGTCAGCCGTGGTCGCTCCCAGCGCAAAGGCGCCCACCTGCGCCGCCGCCGCGGCCAGGGCAGTGACCGAGCCTCCGGTGGTCCAACCTGTATTGCTGGCAACCAGGGCGGTGCCACGGAAGAGTTCCAGTTTTGGCGAAACCAAAGCACCACCCACGCCAAAGACACTGCCCAACGTCGGCCCGATGGCGCGAATCAGGACCGCCTTGGGCACCGTGCCGGTGATGACGAAACCCGCGATCACGACCTGGTCCGCGGCTCCGGCCCGGGCGCGGGTGGAAAAATTGACGAGTCGCTGCTCCGGCCCTGCAACCGGAGCGTCGGTTACCTCCACGACTGCAACGCTCGATCGCGTCGTGCCGGCGAGGTTCGAAACATCCACCCGATAGGACCCCGCATCGCCCTTCGCCACGCGCGGCAGCGAAAATGTGGCGGCCGTTGCCCCCGCGATCGCGACCCCGTCCTTGAGCCACTGATACCGGAGCACCCCATCGCCATTCGCGACCACCGACAAAGTCAACACGGCCCCGACCGCGACCGTCCGTCCCACCGGCGGCTGCGAAATCGTGGGCGCCACCGGCACCGTCGCCAAAAAGGAGCGGTCGACATCCGGCGCGGCGTTGAAGGCATCGTTCCCGGGCTGCGACGCCCGCACAATCACGATGCCTGAGCCGATCAGAGTCAGCGTTTGACCCGCCACCGTCGCGGGACCGCCCACAACGCTGAAGGACACCGGCAGTCCGGAGGTTGCGGTTGCCGTCAGCGCCACGGGCGCCGTACTCAGGCCGGCGCTGGCGATTTCGGGAAAGTCGATGCTCTGGTTCTGCTTGCTGGTGGTGAAGGCAAAATCCGCGCTCACCGCGTTGTAGTTGGCGTCGCCCGCCTGGGTGGCACGCAGTGTCACGGTCGCAGCGTCGTTCGGCGTCACCGTGTTCCCGCTGATCGTCGCGTTGCCGCGGAGGACGCTGAGCACCACCGGCCCACCCGATGTCGCGGTGACGGCGACGTTAAACGAAGTGCCGACCCGAATGGTCGCCGGCAACGCCCCGAAGGAAAGGCTTTGCGTGCCCTTGGCCACCACGAGCGTGCCCTCGCTCCGACCGACGAAATTGGGGTCGTTGACCACCGCCACCACGGGATAGCTGCCGGCATTGACCGGCGCAGTCGCGCTGCCGCCGTAGGTAATCACGACGGCGAGACCCGGCGGTGTAGTCAGGGCGGTGACGGTCCGGGCCGTGCCGGTGTACGTCGTGGCCAGTCCGCCCAACGCGATCGTCGCGGGCGTGGCGCTCACGGTGAGCGAAAACGCACCGCTCACGACCGTGCCCGCGGAGTTGGTAACGGCACACGTGTAACTGCCTGCGTCGACCCCGGTGACACCGCTCAACGTCAACGTCGCAGTGATGGCGGACGGGTTGTTGGTGATGGGTGTGCTGGAATTATTGAACCACTGATAGCTGAGCGGCGCGGTGCCCGCGGCGCTGACCGAAAACGTGACCGTTGCTCCCGCGACCGCTGTTTTGGGGCTGTAGTCGCCGGTGACCGTGGGCGCGACCGGCGCACCGGGAGACGAGGTCGCCGTCAACGACAGTTGATCAAACGTCATTCGAAACGCCGTCAAACCGAGTCCGCCTCCGCCGAGGCTCCAGCCTGTAATCTGGGTGGAATCGAATCCCGTATTCCAAGACCCGAGCGCGATTTGGACCAGACTGAGACTGCCGATACTGAACGCTCCCGAGCTGACGGAAAAGACCTGCGTGTTGAGGTTGCGGTCCTCGAATTGAATCACCAGCGACGTCGCAGCGTTGCCGGCGTCGCGTTGCGCGGAGATCGCGATGAAGTTCATGCCGGTGGCGTTGATGCTCCGCCCCGTGGCCCGCCAGCCGTTTTCGTCGCGCGCTGAGCCACCCACCGTGAGCGTGCCCGCATTCTGAGTGACGTTGCCCACCCAACTCGTACCGGCCACGACCGAGCCGGTGGCGTCGCCCGCATTGAAGCTATCCAGCAGGATCGTCTGGGCGTCCGCTCGCTGAAAGGCAGCGGCCAAAGCGACGACCAGACAGAGTCGCCGGACGAAATTACAGGGGAACAGCATGCGCCAAAGGCCTAAGCGCGATTACGACAAGGGGTCAACGTCAGGTGCCGGGCGCGGGAAAACTAATCGTCTTGTCGTCCGCCGAAGTCCCCGCCGTACGGCGCTGCACAAAGACCGGAGTGCCCGCCGCAATCGGGAAACTGTCCCGGTCCGGCGTGGGATCACCCACGCGCTGCCAATGTCCGCTCGTGGTGTTAAAATAAAAACTGAACCACCCCGCGCCATTCCAAACGAGCAGGGTGTCAGCGTCAGCCGGATCCGCCGCACCGCGCCAGCCCGCCGTGCGCGTTCCGCTCTGCAGCGCCAGTGAACCCAGTGTCACGTTACCGGTCTGCATCGTGGCGAGAAAGGTCAGCGCGTTTTCCGTTCGCGCGTGAAACGCCCGCTGCGGCGTGTTCAACACCCGGCCGATCACGGAGATCTCCAGCGGCGTCGCGCCACGGCGCGTCAGCATGAGACCGCGATCAGAGCGGAGCAGAAACGTGTCGCGGCTCGGGTCGGCCTGCACGTCAGTGTCGCGCGCCCAGCGCTGCCAAGTCGTGTTGTAGTAGAAATTCAGCCAAGCCGCCCCACCCCACACTTGGACGATGTCCGCCTGCAGCGGATCGGCCGCGCCCTGTACCACGAGTGTGTTGGTCGGCGTCATCGTGCCGAAAAACGTCGCGAGGGTGTCGCCCGGGATAATCTCGAACGTCGTGCCGGTGGCGCCGACGGTGAGTCCGAGCGTCGCGAGGCCCACGCCGTCATCCGCCACGTAGATCCGCGTCGCGGTATTCGCCGGTGACGTGATGCGAAACGTGCGTCCCGTCTGTGCGCCCGAGGTCAGCCGGACAAAATACGGCGCCGCGTCGGTCGAGAATGCCCCAGGCGTCCAGTTGGCGGCGGAGTTTTCCAGATAGTTCGCCCCCACGGCCGTGAGCCGGCCGACCGACCCCGTGAGACTAGAGAGGTCCGCATCAAACGGGACGGAGAACGAGCGCGTCTGTCCCGACGGGATCGTCTGCACGAGGTAGCCGACAGGCCGCGAGCGGCCTTCCTGGGCGGACGCGACGGCAGTGGCGAGACCCAACGCGAACAAGAGGCGGGAATGAAAAAAGTGCATGGGAAGTTTCTCTGGCATTGGCTTGGCTCGAATTATTTCCTGGGGACGCGACGCCCTCGTCGCGTTACGACCGTCAACCGCGACGGGGCGTCGCGGCTCCAGAGGACCAGCCGCTCCTCCTCGGACGTACCGATATCGAGGCGTTGATTCATGGGGCTCAATTTCCCGAATGCGAATACGTCCGCAGGAAGAGCTCGATGTCCTTTACGGTCGAGACGAAGCGATTCAGTCCCTCCTGTTCGGCCGACAAGAGGCTGTAGGCCGGAATGACAATCTTCCAGCCACTGTTCCAGACGCTGCGGCCGACGAGTCGCGAACTGGTGAACTCCGACGGGACCGTGCTGTAGAAGAAAGCCGGATCGCTGACCGGACGGAAGGCTTGGTGTTTGCGCAGGATCCACGGAGCCTCGCTGAGGGTACCGTCGGCACTGAAGAACTGGGTGGAAGAGAATGCGGTCGCGCCGAGATTGAAGGGCAGCGGCAGGGCCTGGTCGTGCACATCGAACGCGCGCACGGCCCCCGTATCTCCGAGTGGCGGCGCGAGCATGTAATCGGTGCCGGTCGGAATCAGATAAACATATGGGGTGGCGCTGAGTGCGTTAGGGGCGCCGGCGGGGGCGGTGCCCGCATTGACGACGCCGACGACGTACGGATTCATGCCGACATAGCCACGCAAGACCATGCCGACGGAATAAATCTTGGTGGCGTAGTTCGACGTGGAAAACGTGTTGTCCCCACCGGCCAGCGGCAGGCCGAAGAAATTCATGCCATGCTGAATCGTGGTGCTGAACGAAATCACGATGCCGGGCACGGCACTGCCGTCAGATTTCTTGAGACTGCGACAGGCGGCGGCGACATCCGAGTCAGCCATGATGTTGGTCATGATGTGCTGCTCGAGCGTCTGTTGCCACGCACTGTCCCCGGAAGGATCATCGATCAGACGGAAGAGCTCGCGACGGAGCGACAGGAGCGTGCCGTTTTCATCGGGGTTGTTGATGCCGAGACGGGGCTTGGCGACGGACCAATCGGCCTGCAACCGGGCCATCGTGCCCGCGAGGCCCGCGTCACCGAGGGTGCTGACGGTAGCCTCAGACCTCCTGACCTGCCGCGGAATCAGGGTGAACCCACCTGGCGATAAATCAGGCGGAGTTTGGTGGTGGGAAAGCAGGTTTCCGTGGCGGTGAGGGTTTGGCAGAGTGCGGCGACGGCGGCGTCCTGCAGCGGACTGCCGAG
>CANJIU010000150.1 GCA_947474365.1 Opitutia bacterium
GCAATCGTGGCTGTATTTCGACAAAAGAACGGCCTGTAATTAATTGACTCACAAGATCTACGAGATGCCAGTGGCGTCGGTTTATGTTCACTCCATTCGTTTGCCCCAGATCGGACTTCCTAAGTCCGACAGGCTGCTAGGGCGGACGATCGATCCCAAGAAACTTCCCGGTGCCGACTCAACGGAGAAGTCCGGTGATTCCACTCCGGTCGAAACGCGAATCACGTTCGTCAACCGTACCAAGAATCCCGTATCGCTTTACTGGCTGCCGAACAACGGTGAAAGGGAACGTTACGGGACGATCGAGCCAGACGGTCGATTGAACCAACATACGTTTGCCGGACATCGCTGGATCGCCGAGGGCCCGCGAGGCGTGACGCTCGGGACGTTTGTCGGACGCAACGATCCCCAAGTCGTGGAAATTCGCGAGGGAGGCGGTGAACGAGCAACACGTCCGACCGCGCCCACCGGCTCGAAGGCCAAACGCAACGATCGGTTCGAATGGAGTCCCTTTGTTCGCGAGCGAAACGTCTGGATGCTGCAGCGCGAAACCGGGAAGGAATTCCAGCTCTCACGTGACGGCACGGACGCAAACGAGTACCGGGAGGATTTGGTGGTTTCACCCGACGGTCTAAAGGTCGTCGCCCGCCAGATTGAACCGCCGCAAAAGCACAAAATTTACCTCATCGAGTCCTCGCCCGAAGATCAGGTGCAGCCAAAACTGAAGGACCTCGACTATCTGAAGCCGGGCGATCGCATCGCGCATCCCCGGCCACGGCTCTTCGATCTGCAGAGGCGTGCGTCGATCCCCGTAAGCGACGCCCTCTTCTCCAATCCGTGGGCGGTCGACCGCCTGCGCTGGGCCGCCGACGGCTCCCAATTCACCTTCCTCTACAACGAACGGGGCCACCAACTCCTACGGGTGATCGCGGTCGACGCAGCCACGGGAGCGGCCCGGACATTGGTCGAAGAGCGGAGCGCCACCTTCATCGACTATTCGCAAAAGACGGAACTCCGCTGGCTCGATCGATCCGGCGAGTTCATCTGGGCGAGCGAACGCGACGGCTGGAATCACCTCTACCTTTTCGATGCCAAGACTGGCGCGTTGAAGAACCAAATCACCCGCGGCGAATGGGTGGTACGCGGAATCGACCACATTGACGAATCCGCCCGCGTGCTCTGGCTCAAGGTGATGGGCGTCCGCGCGGAGGAAGATCCCTATCACGTCCACCTCGCCCGCGTGAACTTCGACGGCACCGGCTTTCAGCGTCTCACCGAAGGCGATGGCACCCATCGCTGGGAATGGTCGCCCGATCGGCGCTTCTTTGTGGATACATGGAGCCGGGTCGATGCGCCGCCGGTCACCGAGCTGCGCCGCGGTGGCGACGGCGCCCTCGTGTGCGAGTTGGAACGTGCCGACGTCACCCGGCTGCTCGCCACCGGCTGGCGCGCGCCCGAACGGTTTGTCGCCAAGGGACGAGACGGCCGGACCGACATCCACGGCATCCTAGTCCTGCCGTCGAATTTCGATCCGACGCGGCGCTATCCCGTTATCGAAAAAATCTACGCCGGCCCGCACGGTTTCTTTGTGCCGAAGGAGTGGGACCGCGAACTACAGGCACATGCGATGGCGGAGTTGGGCTTTGTCGTCGTCCAGATCGACGGGATGGGCACGAACTGGCGCAGCCGGGCCTTTCACGACGTCGCCTGGCGCAATCTAAAGGACGCCGGCTTCCCCGATCGCATCGCCTGGCTGCGCGCCGCGGCAACCACGCGCCCGTGGCTCGATCTCACGCGGGTTGGAATCTTCGGCGGCAGTGCCGGCGGACAGAACGCCCTCGCCGCCCTGCTGCACCACGGCGATTTCTACCGGGCCGCGGCAGCCGACTGCGGCTGCCACGACAACCGCATGGACAAGATTTGGTGGAACGAGGCGTGGCTCGGCACGATGGGGCCGCATTATGCGGAAAACTCCAACGTTACCCATGCCGCCAAGCTGCAGGGAAAGCTTCTGCTCACGTTTGGCGAACTGGACCGCAATGTGGACCCGGCCTCGACGATGCAGGTCGTGAATGCACTCGTGAAGGCGGACAAGGACTTCGAATTGATCGTTGTGCCGGGCGCCGGCCACGGCGCGGGAGAAAAACCGTATCCCGCCCGACGCCGGATGGACTTTTTCGTGCGCCACCTCCTCGGTGTCGAACCGCGTTAGGTGGCCGCTCCGCGGCTCTTTTCCGCCGCCCGCCCGCTGGCGCGACTCGTACGGTGGCGGGCGCGATAACCGTAGGGGCTCTCACCGGTCTCCCGACGGAAAGCGACGCTGAGATAACTCGCGTCCGCGAAACCCGCCAATTCCGCCACCACGGCGATCGACACCTCGCTCTCCACCAGAAGATGCTTCGCCCGTTCGATGCGTTGCTGCACGATTTGGCGGTGCGGTGAATGCCCGAGCGCGATCTTGAATTTCCGCTCGAGCAACGTGCGAGACATCGGCACCGCATGCAGCACGTCGCTCACATCGATACCCTCACCGACATGCTCCCGGATGAAGCGGAGCGCCTGTGCGACGCGCTCGTCCGCCACGGACACAACATCGGTCGACTGCCGTTCCACGACCCGCACGGGTTCGACGAAACGCGTCTGCGGTCCCGGATGCTCCCCGCGCATCATGCGAGCCAGCATTGCCGCCGCCTCGTAGCCGGTGCGGCGTGCATTGGGCTGCACGCTGCTCAGAGGCGGCGAGCAGAGTTCGCACAGCACCTCATCGTTGTCGACACCCAGGACGGCGATTTCGTCCGGCACCTTCCACTCCCGCGACTGGCAGGCCTCCAGCACCTGCTGTGCCCGGCCATCATAGCAGGCAAACACGCCCAGCGGCCGCGGGCGCGCCGCCAACCAGTCCGCCATCGCGCGAATTTCCGCATCGGAACCGGGACGCTTGCGCCGCCCGCGTTCCTGGCCGAAGACCGCGCAGGATTTCCCCGCCGCCGCAATCGCCCGGCGAAATTCCTCTCCGCGTTGCCTCGCCCACAGAAACTGGGGGTCGCCAAAAAACGCGAAGTCGCGAAACCCCTTCGCCAGGAGATGCTCCGCCGCGAGCCGCGCGACGGCCGAGTTGTCGACGCTCACCCGCGGAAACTCCGAGGCGAAACGTTCCGCGCTCACATCCACCACCGGCAGTCCGGTCCGACGGAGCGCCGTCGCGATCTGCGGTGAATCCACCCGCGCGATGATGCCATCCCCCTTCCATTGCCGGAGCCAGGCGGGCAGCGGAGCGAGACGCGCCTGCTCTGAAAAGCGAATAGCCCAACGGTCGCCCGTATGCGTCCAATCGCGCACCCCGTAGAGTAAGTCCCGGCCATAGCGGTTCGAGGTCTCGATCAGCAGGGCGACCTTGAACGTGGCCGCCCGCACTCCCGGCAAACTCCGCGGCCGGGCGGAAGCGGGCTGGGACTTCGATGGCATGCCGCCAGCCAGCCGAACCGGGTACGAAAGATCAAAAGAAATATGGGGATCTTTGTTACCACTCCCAGGCAGTCGCACGCTATACTGCCACTTCACTCCAATTCCCCGCCGCCTTCACTCCATGAAAAAAGCCCGCGCTCATTTTGCCGCCATCCCGACCATCGCCTACGAGGGCCCGAAGTCCGAGAACAGCCTCGCCTTCCGCCACTACAATCCCGAGGAGATGGTCGACGGAAAGACGATGGCCGAACACATGCGGTTTTCGATCGCCTACTGGCACGCGTTTCGCGGCACCGGCTCCGATCCGTTCGGTCCCGGCACGATCGTCCGTCCGTGGGAAAGCGGCAAGGATCCCGTCTCCGTCGCCAAGGTGCGGATGGACGCCGCCTTTGAGTTTTTCCAAAAAATCCGCGCGCCTTTCTACGCCTTTCATGATCGCGATATCGCGCCCGAGGGGCGTTCGCTTGCCGAGTCGAACCGCAATCTGGACGCGATCGTCGCCCACGCCCGGGCCTTGCAAAAGGCGACCGGCGTAAAGCTGCTCTGGGGCACCGCCAACCTGTTTTCCAATCCGCGCTACATGTGCGGCGCATCCACCAATCCTGACGCCCACGTCTTTGCCTACGCCGCGGCGCAAGTGAAGAAGGCCCTCGATGTCACTCAGGAACTCGGCGGCGAGAACTATGTCTTCTGGGGCGGCCGCGAGGGTTACGAGACACTCCTCAACACCAATCTGAAGCGGGAACAGGATCACCTCGCCCGGTTCCTTCACCTCGCAGTCGACTACGCCAAGTCGATCGGGTTCAAAGGCCAGTTCCTGATCGAGCCAAAGCCGAAGGAACCGACCAAGCACCAGTACGATTTCGACGTGGCGAGCGGCATCGCGTTTCTCCGCACCTACGGCCTGGAGAAGCATTTCAAGTTCAACATCGAGACCAACCACGCGACACTCGCCGGCCACACCTTCCAGCACGAAATCGAAGTCGCTGCGGCCCAGGGTATGCTGGGATCGATCGACGCCAACTCCGGCGACTTGCTGCTCGGCTGGGACACCGACCAGTTCAACACTGACGTGAAGGAACTCACCCTCGCGATGACCTCGATTCTGCGGGCGGGCGGCCTCGGCACCGGCGGTTTCAATTTCGACGCCAAGCTCCGCCGCCCGTCGATCGATCCGGCCGACCTCTTCCACGCCCACATCGGAGGCATGGATGCCTACGCTTTGGCGTTCAAGATCGCGCGGCAGATCCTGGCCGACGGCAAGTTCACCCAGTTCGTCCAAGAACGTTATGCCAGCTACGATTCCGGTTTCGGCCGCGACATCGAAACCGGCCGCACCAACTTCCGGCAGCTTGAAAAGCTCGTGCTTTCGAAGCTCGGGGAGCCCACACCCAAGTCGGGCCGGCAGGAGTACCTCGAAAACCTGCTCAACCGCTACCTCCACGGCTGACCGCCGCGTCGGCTCGCTCGGGAAATCCGGCGGACCGTGGGTTTATTTCACTGCAATCGGGCGCAGTCTTGCCGATTGGATCCGTACTCGTTCCCGCCGGCCTGCCGATTTTCCTCGGCACCGCGCCGCCTGGTCGCTGTCAGTCGCACGATGCCGAGAATCCCCCTCTCCCTCCGACCGGCCCTCGTGGCCGGGGCGCTGGCGCTTGGCTGCGTGCTGCGGGCCGCGGACGCCCAAAACTCCACCTCCGAGCGCGTGCGGGAGCAGGTCCTGCGGATGACGGAATTCTTCGACACGATGCTGCCGGGCGTGCTCGGAGAGAACAACATCACGCTCCATTTTCGACCGAAATTCAGCGACCTGCGCGACAACGAATTCATGCGCTTCCCGCTGGAATTGCGCTACGGCCTCACGAATACATGGGAGCTTTTTGGCGGGCTGGTGCCCTTCGTCCCCAACGTGTTCAACCGCGGGCGTGAATATCGCTGGGGCCCCGGCGAGGCCAAGCTCGGCGTCCGCCACGACGTCGGCCCCACTTTGGGCTTATTCGACGAAACGACGGTGGGATTCGAGACCCGGGTTCCTCTCGGCCGGCCGCCGGTCGAGCTCAACGACCATTACACCCACCTCAAACCTATCGTCTCCGCCGCCCGGAAACTGGCGACTTGGCCGAACACGACATTCTACCTCAACCTGGCCTACGATCGGAGCGTCGAACTCACGCACCGCTCCGCACCACCCGCCGAGGTGATGCGACGCAATATTATCGAGGTCGTGCCCGGGCTCCTGTTCAAGCCCTCCGAACTGGGATACTTCACCGAGTACCGCTGGCGTCACATCAACGAGGAGACCGAGTGGCATCTCGCGCACGAGGTGCTCGTCGGCGCCATTTGGGACGTTCCGCTCGCCCGTTCCGAGCGCTGGAAACTTCCAGGAAAATGGCAGCTCGAACTCGCCTACAAGATCAGCCACGAGGAAGGCCGGGACAATCATCAGGGCGTCTCCGCCCGGGTGAACTGGCGCACCACACTCCGCGAGGTGCTCGCACACGGCAGCAAGGCCGCCTCCGTCCCACGGTGAGCCGCACGCTGGCTTTGGGAAAAGACGCACCCAGGATTGCCAAATCGGCGTCTTGAGCCCATGCCGCTCGCCGGCAATCCTTGCTCCAATGAAGTTTTTTCCGTCCCTGATCCTTCTGTCGCTCCTCGCCTCGCTGACCGCGGGGTGCTCGACGTCGTCGTCGGCTCGGAAGGTGATGCCACTCGATCGTTTTCAACGCTTCTACGTCGAGAAGCGACTCAACGACAACCATCGCCTCGACGAGCTCTTCGTCGCAGAACTGAAACGACTCGGTCGGGAGGCCTCATCCGGGCCGCTCACGATGATGCCGGAAAAAATCGACGTCCTTCTCACCTACGACGCGCGTTGGGAATGGGACTTTCAGAACTACATGATCGATCTCAGTTTTGAGCTCCACAACGTCCACCCCCGCAAAAAACTCGCGGACGCCAATTACCGGCAGCCGACGATCCGGCCGAAGGAGCCCGCCGAAGTGATTCGCGAACAGCTGGGAAAGCTCTTTGCCAAGTAGGCACGGCGTGGCTGACCGCTCCCGCGGCAACCTTGGCGGCTTCCGCCGGGCGCATCTGCCGATTGACGGTGGCGGCGGCTTGATGACGTGCAGATCGGCCTGACCTGACAGCGCCGTAACCGGTGCGGCTACCAAAACGAATTTTTGTAGCCGAACCGGTTACGGTGCGGTTGGGAACCGTCAAACGAGAGATGCACCCGCTTCCGCCAGCCGTTGCATTTGGGCTTTGCCCATTCACCGTCCATTCCCAAGCTCCGCGGGCAATCCTCATGAGTTCCCCCTCCGCGCCGATTTCATCCTCGTCCCCTGAATCGTCCGACACCGGTGGCATTGGCGGCCATCCCAGCGGCCTGACCACGCTGTTTTTCACTGAGATGTGGGAACGCTTCAGCTACTACGGCATGCGCGCACTGCTGATGCTGTTCATGGTGAAAACCGCGGCCGAGGGCGGGCTGGGCTTCGAGACGAAAACAGCGGCGGCAGTCTACGGCACCTACACGATGAGCGTCTATCTGCTCACGATCCTCGGGGGGTTCATCGCCGACAACTTCATCGGGGCCCGGCGTGCCGTCCTGTTCGGCGGCATCATCATCGCCACCGGTCATTTCACCATGGCGTTCGGGTCGCTGCCCACGTTCTACGCCGGTCTTGTCCTGATCGCGTTGGGGACCGGCCTCCTCAAGCCCAACATCTCCACGATGGTCGGCAGCCTTTACCGTCCGACCGACGAACGCCGGGACGCCGGCTTCTCGATTTTCTACATGGGGATCAACATCGGCGCGTTTCTCGCCCCGCTCGTCACCGGGTTTCTCGCCCAGAGCGACGCCTGGAAAGCGCGCCTCACCGCCTGGGGCATGGACCCCGCCCACAGCTGGCATTGGGGCTTCGGGGCGGCGGGTGTGGGAATGACCTTCGGCCTGATTGTCTACGTCATTCAACGCGAACGCCTCTCCCATGTGGGCCAGGCCCCGGCACCGGAAGCCGACGGCTCGCGCCCGTGGGGCAAGCTCGCCCTCGTCGCCATCGCCTCCCTCGCCCTGATCATCGCGATGAAGGCCAGCGACCAATACCCCGCCCTCGTCTACCTGCTCTTCGCGCTGCAAATCGTCGCGATTCTTTTCTTCGCCTTTCGCCCCGACGAAGACAGCAAGCGCCTCGGGGCGATCCTTGTTTTCTTTTTCGCCGCCGAAATCTTCTGGGCCATCTTCGAGCAAACGGGCTCGTCGATCTCCCTTTTCGCCGATCGGCTCACGCAGAACGAAATCTTCGGGGCAAAATTTCCCTCCTCCTATTGGCAGTCGGTCAATTCCGTCTGGGTCATCCTCCTCGCTCCGGTCTTCGCATGGCTGTGGATTCGGATGGGATCGAAACAACCTTCCAGCCCGATGAAGTTCACGCTCGGTCTGCTCTTCGTCAGCCTTTCCTTTGTGCTCATGGTCCCCGCCGCCAAGCTCACCGCGACGGGCAAGGTCGGACCACTCTGGCTCGTCGGGTTGTTCTTCCTCCAAACCGTCGGCGAAATGCTCCTCAGCCCCGTCGGCCTTTCGACGATGACCAAGCTCGCCCCGCAAAAACTCGTCGGCCTCGTGATGGGTATCTGGTTCCTTGCCGCCGCACTCGGCAACAAGCTCGCCGGCGTGCTCGCGGGCGAATTCAAGAGCGACAATCCCAGTGAGCTCGCGACGTTTTTCCTCCATCAAGCCCTCTGGGTTGCCGGCGCCACCGTAGTCCTGCTCGCCCTTGTCCCATGGGTAAAGAAACTGATGGGCGGCGTACGGTAGGAACCTGCGCCCCGTTCGGCGCCTCGCCGCCTTCCTACTTCAGCAGCCCCGTCGCCTGATCGAGCCGGTCACAATAGGTGTTGAGCACCGCGCCGATGATCGTCGCGAAACGCTCGGCATCCGCCCAGCGACGCTCCTCTATCGCCTCGCGCACGCCCGGCAGCGTTTTCACGCCGTACCCAGTGAGGAGACCCGGCGCATAAATCATGTGCCGGAACCACTCCCGACCCGGCAGGCCCTTCGCATCGAGCAGCGCCGGTTCCAGACCCTGCAGCAATTCGTTTAGCTTGGCGCGCTGCGCTGCGGTCAGCTTCAACTCCCCCTTCGTCGCGGCGACCTGGGCCTCGTCATAGGCCTTGGTCGATTTTTTCAAGCGCAGCACGGCGTTGTCGAGCGGAGCGAAATTCAGCACCGGAACCGCCACCTCCCGCGGCGGCGCGGCGTGCGACTTCGTGGGGTCGGCCGCCAAATCGTACGCCTTCTCGTCGAGCAGGCGGTGCTGCACCTCGGTGCTTTCGCGCATGCCGTCGGCGAGCTTGTGCACTTCGTCGGCATAGCGCGCCACGACCTCGTAAAAATCTCCGACGCGCAACGGAAGGACGTCGGCGTTCGCCGTCCGCAATACGATACGCCCGATGGTTTGCGCCAAGGCGACTCCATAGACAAATCCGGGGTCGCCAAACCGTTCGTAATGATCGAACGAATCGTAATTCGAATGGTAAACGCCGCCCTGATCATCCTCGCCTCCGAAACTCACATCCAGCGAGGCCACGCCCAGGTGCTGGAGAAACGGAGTGAAATCCGACCCGGAACCCAGTGCGCCGATGGGCGGATTTCCGCCGGCCGAAATCACCTTCGCCACCCTCCTGATGTCTTCACCGGCCCCTTTCGCATTACCATCGACCTGGTACTTGGCGCGTAGGCGTTGCAGCGCCGTGACTCCGGTCTGGGGATCTTTGACCGCCGCGGCGACCTCACCGATCATCGCCTGGTATGAGTGACTGCCCGCGACATCGAGGAAACCGCGACCGTTCGTGTCCGAATTCACGTAAAGCACCGCCTTGCGCCGCAACTCCTCGAAATGGGTTTCGACCCATTCCGTCGAGCCGAGCAGGCCAGGCTCCTCGCCGTCCCAACTCGAATAAACGAGCGTGCGCTTCGGCCGCCAACCCTCTTTTGCCAACGCCCCGATGGCCTTCAATTCCGCCATCAGGACAACATTGGCCGAGAGCGGATCCCACGCGCCAAACACCCAGCCGTCGTGGTGATTGCCGCGAATCACCCACTCGTCGGGCCGCTCGCTGCCCTTGAGCGTCGCAATGACGTTGTAAATCGGCTTCAGGCTCCAATCTGACTCCACGACGAGGTGCACCTTGGCCGGTCCCGGCCCGATGTGGTACGTCAACGGCAAGGCCCCCCGCCACGCAGGCGGCGCCACCGGACCGCCGAGTGCGGCGAGCAGCGGCTGGGCATCACCATAGGAAATCGGCAGCACTGGAATTTTGAGCAGCGTCTTCGCCTCCTCGCGCGACAGCCGCTTCGCATCGTCGGTCGCTCCCACGCCTGGCGTCAGCGGATCGCCTGGATAGACCGGCATATCCGCGACCGAACCGCGCTGCACGCCGTCCGCCGGCCGGAAGCCGCCCTTCGGATAGGCGTCTCCCGCCCCGTATCCGTCGTCGCGCGGATCCGAATAGATGATGCACCCGACCGCACCGTGCTGGTACGCGAGCTTCGGTTTCAGGCCGCGCCAGCCGCCACCGTAGCGCGCGATCACGATCTTGCCCTTCACGTCGAGCCCATGGCGCGCGAGTTCCTTGTAGTCGTCGGGCATGCCCTGATTCACATAAATTAATTCCGCGGTGACGTCGCCGTCGGCGCCGTAGGCCGTGAACGGAGGGAGCCCGCCCTGCGCCTTGCCCGAGGTGGCGTCGCCGGGAACGGCGGGCTCGTTCAGTTTTGCGCGGTAGCCCGTCGGGGCGACGAGTTCCAAGCTGAGCTTCTTCGGCGTCGGATAGAGCACGCGAAACGTCTCAATGCGGGCGTCCCACCCCCACGAGCGGAACTGCTCCAGCATGAAGTCGGCGTTCGCCTTGTTGTGCGGGGCTCCCACGTGGTTCGGCTCGGCCGACATCCGCAATAGCCACGCGCGCAGATCGGCGGCACTGACCAAGGCGTCGAACTTCCGCTCCAATGCCGCCTGCTCTGTCGCGTGTCCCGCTGTAAATCCCGTCATCCGGGTGGTGGAATCGTCCGCCGCCGGCAGGCTGGCCAACGCCAGCTGCAAGCAGGCAACAATCAACACCGCGCGACGCACGCGCGCGCAGGTCCATTGGAAATGTGGGTGCATCGCCGTTTGTGGCGTGCCCCAAAATCCTTCGCAACCTTTCTGAGGTTCGCCGGTTTTCCGTTGCCGGAGCGTCCGGCGCGACGACACTTCACGCTTCCTTCCATGCCGATCCGCGCCTGGTTTCCGACCTTCATTTATCAAGAGCCCCTGCAAAAATCAGGACTCGACCGGCTCAACACCGACCTCGCCGACGAGTGCCGGCGGTTGCGCGACTATGACGCCGCGGGCCGACGCTGGTCGGAGAAAAACTACCCCGGCGGCTATACGAGCTATGCGTCGATGAACGAGCTGCACCGTTTCTCGAGCACCTTTTCCGACCTGGAGAAAAAACTCACCCGGCACGTCCGAAAATTCGCCCATTCCCTCGACATGGACCTGCGGGGCCACTCGATCCGGCTGACCGATCTTTGGGTGAACATCATGCCGCCGACCGCGGCACATTCCCTGCATCTCCATCCCCTTTCCTTCATCAGCGGCACTTACTACGTGGTGACGCCTCCCGGCTGTTCCGGGTTGAAGTTTGAGGATCCGCGCCTCGACCGCTTCATGGCGGCACCGCCCAAACGCAGCGGCGCGCGCCGCGAAAACCAGGTGCACGTCACCTACCCGGCCGAGGCCGGCAAGGTGATCCTTTTCGAGAGCTGGCTGCGTCATGAGGTGGCCGCCAATCGGGTGGCCGAGGAACGCATCAGCGTGAGTTTCAATTTCAACTGGAGCTGAGCACACCGGCCGAAACGTTTCCCGTCATTTTTCAGGAAACCTTGCCCAGCCTTGGGCGTCGAAGCCCTCCGGATGTCCACCCCGCTCCGCCGTCATTTTTCCCCGCTCCGTTCCGTGTCCGCGTCGCTGGCGCTCTTCGCATTCGCCGCGTGCGAAACGGAACGACATTCCCGCAAAGGACCGCCCACGCCCGAAGCAGGTGCGCCGGCGCCCACGGCGACCTCGGCCCCCGAAATGGCCGCCCATGGCAATTTCTTCGTCGGTCAGCTGGAAACCGAAGTCTTGCTAAGCCGCGGTGGTTTTGGTCCGCGCAGCGACGACAGCGGAAGTCGTGGACGAGCCGGATACGGCGGCGGCCGACGCCGGGCAGGCGCAGCTTACCGGGAGGGCGGTGAATCGTCCGCGACCCGGGGAGCGTTGGGACGTGACGCCGATCCGGCCTCGCACATCGTCGCGAGCAACAAACCGCCCGTCCGCCTCCAATTGCGGCTCACCAATCACGGCAGCGAGCCCGTCGACGTCGAGGTGCTGGATTTCAATTCCGACCTCGGCAACTTCGTCGTCCAGCCGAAAAAAATGTCCCTGCCGCCGGGCGCATCAGTCGAGGCCGAACCGATGACGTCCCGGCTCGGGGTCGCGGCCGATGCCTTGCCCCTGATCGTTCGAATCCGCCGCAACGGCCAGGTCGAGCAACAGGTTCTCACACTCGAAGTCATCGCACCACCAAAGGCACCGTAGCGCGCCGAGGCAGATTCGCTTTCGCGCTGGCGAAATTGCCCGGGAGGGTTTCCCTCCGCCCATGGTTGTGATTAGACGCATGGTCGACCGGCATCGCTCCTATACGGCGATCATGCTCCCCGGGGAGCCGCCAAAAATCTTTCCGACCAGCGACCAGGAGCACGCCCGAGTGCTGCAAATCTACAAGCAGGACCGGGCGCACACGGGGATTCACAACGATTTCTCGGACTATGCGATCGGGTCGGATGCGTTCCCCTCCCACCGCGGCCCACAAAAATAAAACCCCGTCGCAATTCGCGACGGGGTTCGGAAATCAACGCGTTGCACGCGACGTTCAGCGGTGGTGGTGGCCGTAGCCGCCCCGGTAACCCGAGCCATAATAGCTCGGGTAGCGATGTCCGGAATAGTAGCCGAACCCAAAACTCACGACCGGCGGGGTCGCATAGATCACTCCCGGGGTCGCAAAGTATGCGACGCGCGGGGCGCTCTCGACATAGACGACCTGAGGCGGCGCCTGCACGTATTGCGTCGCAACGGGCGCTCCCACCATCGGAGCGTCGGGCACATAGGGCGCGTAGCCGACGGTCGGCGCACTCTGCACCACCGTGGCCTGCGGGCCGTACAACTGTTGGCCGTAGGAAGCGGGCGTCTGATAATACACCGGCGCAGGCGCGTAGACGGGCGCCGGAGCCACCGCGGCTCCAATCAGGGCCCCAGCAACACCACCAATGACTGCACCCTGAACCCAACGATCATGGTTGTGGCCACCGATTAGCCCGCCGGCAACCGCACCAACCAAGGCACCGTTGCCAACCGAAGGACGGAAGATCTGCGCCTGGGACGAACTTACACCTGCCAGCGCAACCGAAAGAGCGACGAGGAGTGTTTTCATTTCAGTGCTAAGACGCGGCACCGTCCGCCAAAATTCAGAAAACTTCAACTTTCGGCGCGTTCGAGCGAAACCCGGCGGGGCACGGCACCCTACCTCAGTCGCGAAAAGAACCACAGCGCCAGGACCGCCATACCGGCATTGGGCAGCCACGCGGCCACGATGGGGTCCACCGAACCCTTGGTCGCCAGCGCCGTCGAAAGGCTACTGAACACATAGTAAAGGAAGAACAGCCCGAGGGACTTCGAAACCCCCACGGCGGGATTTACCCGCACGCCGGACACCGCGAAGGGAATCGCAATCGCAATGACAATCAGCGGCCCCACGACATCGGCGATGAGCCCATAATAACGGACGGCGTAACTCGCGAGCTTCGGGCTCCGCTCCACCTCCAAATAGGACACCATCTCATTCAGCTCCCACAACGACAGCAGCGTCGGCCGGCGGTCGATGAGCAGCATCAATTCCGGTTTCTCGTGGTAGTTCGCCGCAAACTTCTCCTCAAACGGCTTCGAGCCCGTCATCTCCCCGGTCTCGGGGGCAAACGACAATTCCCGGCCGCGTCGAAAATACCAGCCGTTGCGCGCCGGATCGTACCACGCCTCTGCCGCGGTGATTCTCGCCAATTCTCGGCGGGTGCGGTCGAGTTCCGACACCGAAACCCCGTAACCGCGGTCGGTCGACTTGCTGTAACGGTTGAAAAACCACATCCGCCGGCCGATCGAGTTGTCGAAGGCCACGCTGTAAAGCGCACCCACGCGATCCGCCGGAATCGCCTTCGCCGTCTGGTGGCGGAACTCCAGTTCCTCCTTCATCGTCCGCGACTCCTCGACCGACCACGGGACGACGGTGGTGTTGAGCCACCACGAAAGCGCACAGCAAAAGAGACCCACCACCCAAATGGGCGCCGTGAGACGCGTGAAGCCGACACCAGCGGCGCGCATCGCCGTGAATTCATTGGCGCGATGCAGTTTCCCCAGCACGTAGAGCAGCGAGACGAGCAGCGCCAACGGCAGCACAATCGAGAGGTAATTGGGCATCGTCACGCCCAGATAGCGCCAGAAGACCGAACCCCGCGCTCCCAATTCGCGCAGCTGCCGGAAATCATCGTACAGCACCTGAACCAGCAGCAGCCCGATGGTCGCAGCCAACACAAGGCCCAGGATTTGGAGCCATTCGCGCAGGAGATGCCGGTCAAACGTGTTCAACGCCCCGAGCAAACGACGCCGAGCACGACACGGGAAGCTCAATATCGCACCTTTGTCCGGAGGGCGGGTTCACTCTCGGCCACGACTTCGCAAACCGGTGAAGTCGCATCCAGAGGAATTTCGGAAACGCGCCGCATCGCCTCGTGTGGCCACGAAACGGTATCCTGCCACGGGGACCACGGGATTTAATTGCTCGATTCAGGTGTTTTACTGGGCAAATCATCGCTCCGCCCCATGAATTCGTCTCTGCGTTCGCTCGCATCGTGCCTCCGCTCCACGGCCTTCCTGTCGCTGCTCATCGGGGCCGCGTCCACCTACGCGCAAAGCCTCCCGCCGATTGCGGCCGGCTCCAGTGGAAAGAAGACCACCGAAGATGAGGCCGTCAGCCTGTCGCCCTTTGTCGTCGTGACCGACAAGGATAATGGCTACATCGCCGCCGACACCCTCAACGCCGGCCGTCTGCGGACGAATCTGCTGATGACACCCGGCACGATGGAGGTGTTTACGCGCGATCTCCTCGACGACCTCGGCATTTTCAACATCGACGAGGCCTCCGCCTGGCTGACGAGCTCCCATCCGCTCGAGACCAACGGCATCAACGGCAACAGCATGAATCCCGCAAGCCTGGCGTCGCACGATTCCGGCAGTAACGTGAGCCTGCGCGGCATGGCCACGCAGCCGAGCACGCGCAATTACTTCCTGAGCGCCACCACCCCGATGGAGTACAACGTGCAACGGGTCGAGGCGGGCCTCGGACCCAACGCCATCCTCTACGGCGAAGGCGGACCCGGCGGCGGCGTGAATTACATTACAAAACAGGCCGAGCGTCGGCCATTTGGCAGCGTGCGGTTTCGCACCGACACCCTCTCGTCGCTCGGCGTGGCCTTCGACCTCAACCGTCCGCTCTCCGACACCTTCGAGGTTCGCTACAACGCGAGCGTGCTCGACCAGCGCTCCTACGTGGATCGGACAAAAACCCGTAGCCTCGGCAACGCCTTCAGCGCCGCCTACCGACCGTGGGAGGGCACCCGGGTCAACGTCGACGCCGATTTCACCCGCGTGCGGCGACCCGGCTTTATCATGACGAGCTATGGCGACTCGAACTCCGCTTGGAACCGCGTGCCCGTGACCGCCAACCTCACGACTGCTCAGGCTACAGCCGCGGGGCTCGCGCTGCGGGGCACCACCGGCTTCCTCACGTACATCGATGGCCTCGGCATGATCGACCTGCGTGGAACAGCCAACACCACCGGCTCTGGCATCCCGCTCATCAGCTCCTACCCCGCGGGAATCGCCACCACCCCAGACCCCGGCCGCAGCTTCAACGCCAACCCCTCCGACATCGACGTCCGCTCCAGCACCGAGGATTTGCAGGCCGGCATCGACCACCGCTTTCGCAACGGCCTCTCGCTCCAGCTGGCGGGCCAGTTCGCGAAGTACCGGGCCGACGGCGGCAACTATCCCTTCACCGGCGCCCTGATCGATCCCAACGTCAACCTCCCGGGCGGACGCCCCAACCCGAATTTCGGGAAGCTCTACAGCGCCTCCTACCTCGGCCGGAACATCGACGGCACCTTCCGTGATTCCAAAACCGTGCGGTTTGTCGCCGCGTATCCAATCAAGGGATTCGGAGGCACCACCAGCCTGAGCGCGTTCGGCCACCGCCAGGAATCCAACTCGCGGATCGTGTACTGGGACATGCAGAATGCCGACCCGCGGCAGACCACGGCAATCAACGACGGCTCCCGGCGCATCAACATCTACCGCTACTGGGACAACCTCACTCCCAGCCTCCCCGATTTTTCCAAGCTTTACGACCTGCGGGCGGTGCCCTCGGCCGACGGGTATACGCAGAACAAGAACGACGCCTTCGAACTCGCCGCCTCCGGCGACTACCTGCGCGGTCGCCTCACCTATGTGGCGGGTTTCCGCCGCGACAAATCGGCGTTGGAGACGCGCAATGGCGACACCGCGTCGCGCAACCGCGTCACCGGCGCCTTCGGCACCTACACCACCGAGGACCGCGTGGCGTACAACAACACGACGACCTTCGGCGTGGTCTGGTTTCCCTGGGAGCGGCTCGGCGCCTACGCCGACTATGCGGAAGGCTTTACCATCCAGACCAACGCCAATCCCAAAATGGACGGCACGTTCGCCGGCGCGAACATCGTGCCCTCGAAGGCCGAGTCGGCCGGCCTCCGCTTCCGCCTCGCGAAGACCCAGATGATGACGATCGTCGGTTCCGTCGGTTACTACCAGGCCGAGCAGAACAACAGCGCCCTCAGCATCAACGTCGGTTCCATCAACACGATTTGGGCCAATCACCGCCTCCCGGAGCGCTACATCGAAACCTTCAGCGCCTCCCCAACAGTGACGGCGGCGCTCAATTCCATCCAGAGCACCCGGAGCTTTGCGGGCAAGGGCTACGAAGGCAGCCTCACGATGAACGTGGCCAACGCCTTCCGCCTCATCGTCAACGCCGCCCTGCCGCAGACGCGGCAATTTGACACCGCCGCCGACTACCGCGCCTACGTCGCGAAGAACCTCCCGCTCTGGGAACAATGGATGAACGATCCGACGAATGTGAACCGCGTTAGCGACACCACTCAGGTGCGGACGATTCAGAACACGATCAACGGCTTCCAGGACGAGCGCGTGCAGAATGGCACCTACCGCTACCGCTACAACCTGACCGGCGTCTACACCGTGCGCGCCGGCCGGCTGAAAGGCCTGCGGATCGGGTCCGGCGCACAGATCTACGGCCCGCGGGTCATCGGCAACGAAATCGACCGACCCTACGACTACGTGTATGCGAAGTCCTATTACCTGGTTTCCGGCTCGCTCGGTTATCCGGTGAAGCTCCGCCGCGCCCACCTCGATCTGCAGCTCAACATCGACAACCTGCTGAACCACGACGCGCCGATGGTGAACGGCATGTTCGTGGTCGGAAACCGCCTCGTGCCTTACGGCTTCCGCCGGATGAACCCGCCGGAACTGCGGCTCACCAGCACGCTGAAATTCTGATTACGGCACGCACGCCGGTCCGGATGGTCACCCAGTGACCTCGTCCCGCGCCATCAGCACCTTTCGCAACTGTGCCTCGGTCACCCGCGGCCATTTCAGTTTTCGCAGCCAAAGATTGGTCGTGGCGACGTCGAAGGCAGCGGCGTCAAATTCCCGGCCCAGCCAGTCCTTCATGCTCTGGTGTTCCGGGTGTTTTCGATTTTTCAAAATCTTAAGCAGATTCGCGTAGCCTGGAACACCGCCACAATCCTCGGGCGGGCAGGCGCGGGCACCATCGCGGCAGAGCGCGCCCAAGACGGCCGTCGCCGCGGGCGGCAGGATTTGTTGCACGGTGACCGAGTGCACCCACGAATCGCCAAAGTCGTACTCGTAGCCAAAGGTGTCCTGTTCACGCGGAGCAATTTGCTGGAGAGTGAATTTGCGCTCCTCGAGAATCTCCTGATCGCCCTCGAACTCAGCCTGGTGATAACGCGTGTCGGAGTAGCAGGCCTCCCTGACCATAAACTGATGCAGATGGCTGTTGGTCCAGCCGAGCGCGACCTGAAGCGCGGCGTGCAGCCAGTCGAGCCGGGCGTCACCAGGCACCTGCAGGAGCCGCCAGACGCTCGGCTTGCTGTCGATCAGCACGATCTTCAACTGGTAGATCGGAGCGCGACTTTTTCTGGCGACGGTTTCGGCAAAGGAGATCATACGGTTCGGGGAGGATTGGTGTGTTCCTGCCGATCGGGCAAGGAATCGTCAATTGATTGCTCCTGCCAATGCGCGGGGCGAATCGGTTGGGCCGCGGCACGACACTAATGGGGTCGGCCACCAAGACTGGGCAGGGGGATTTCCTCAGGATCCTTCTCGGATCCTTCTCAGATCCTTCTCGGGTCCTATACGGATCCTTCTCGGATCCTTCTCGGCCGGGCTTTTCCCGGAGGACCTGGAACATCTCAGCCAATCGACTCAGTCGGTGAATCATAAGTGCCGGCCGACTCCACGCCCGCAGAAACGCGTTTCGCCGCAGCTGGTTTGAGATTCCAAGAGGATCTATGCCCGTCCCCAAATTTTACGACTTCCGAGCCCCAACGCTCGCGGGTCCCTCGTTGGGTTTAGTTGGGCGATCCGTCGTTCGACCGAATCATCGCGCTGTCGGCGGAATCATTCTGCCGGAGCGCGCCGCCAAAATCCACCACACGCTCCCCCATCCCTCACCGCGCCTCCGAGCGCCCGGTCAGGCCGGCGAGCATCACGACGATGTCGTCGAGTTCCTCACGCACATTGCGGTTCGCAGGCTGGCCGGAATTGCGATTGAGCATCACGCTGAACACCAGTTCCTCCCCCACCGCCGTCGTCACGTAGCCGGAAATCGTATTCGCGTAGCGCAAGGATCCGGTCTTGGCCCGGGCGTTGCCCTCGGCCGCCGTGCCTTTCATCCGCCGCCGCAGCGTGCCATCGACGCCCGCAATCGGGAGCGCACCGACGAAGTCATCGCGCGCGGCATGCTTTTTCATCATCGTGAGCACGGCAACCGTGGCGTTGGCCGTCGTGAGGTTGTTGCGCGAGAGACCCGAACCTTCCTCGAATTTCACCTCGGCAGATCGCAGCCCGTGCTTCTTCAGGAAACCCTCCAGAGCCACGACGCCCAGTTCCTCCGTCGTCTTCCACTCCGGCGTCCGATTCGTGCGGGTGAGTTCACCGATGTGCCCAAAGATCAAATCGGTCTCGAGATTCTGCGAGGGCTTCATGAACGCCGCCACGAGTTCGCGCATCGGCGGTGACTGCACCCTCGCGATCTCAACTCTGTTTCCGCTTGCGACCGAAACCTCCGGCCAACGCACCCCTCGGGCGGCGCCCTCCACCCGGATGCCACGTTTCGCCAGCGCCTCTTTCAGCCCCCGCGCAAACCAATCGGCCGGTCGCGGCACCGTGACCTCAACCACCACGGGCGCTGACCCGATCGCCAGTCCGCCGAAAAGGTGCACCGTTGTTTCGCCGAACAGCCGCTGGGCCACCACGTGTTTCTCGGCCCCCTTCGGCATGGTCGTCATCCGCAGATCAACCTGCAGCGCCGCCAGTGGCTGCAGCCACGAGACCGTGATGGGTTCCCCGACGCGCTGCCCCGGAGCGAGGCGGACCTCCGCATAGTTGTCCTCCAGCGTCACTGCGGAAATCTCCGCCCCGTAGTCGTCGTTGAGATCGTCGGCGGTCCAGCCCGCGCCGTTTGGCAACGAATGAAAGAAAGTTGCGTCGGCCACGAGATCGCCCGTGACGTGGCGCACGCCGGCCGCCGCGATGGCGTCAACGACCGGAGTGAAAGCCGCCCAGAAATCGTTTTTCGTCCCGCGCGCCTTCCAACTCGGATCCCCCCGTCCGCTGATCACGAGATCCCCGTGAAGCTCCCCGGCGGCATCCGGTTTCGTCGACGCGAGAATCGGCGTCACGATCCGATAATCGCGTCCCAGCTGATCGAGCGCGAGCGCACCGGTGTAGAGCTTGCTGTTCGACGCCGGACTCATCAACCGGTCGGCGTGATGCTCGAACACCGTGCGTCCCGACGCCAGCGACGCAATCTTCACCCCCCATAACGCCGATGCAAACCGCGGCTGCGAGACGTGTGCCGTAATCCGCGAGCGGAGTTCGTCAACCGATGCAACCGCAACCGGCGTCGGCGGATTCGCCGCGACCAACCGCGCCCCCGGCGAAAGGAGAACGAACACAAAAATACACCAGCGCGGCAACAGAAGGCGTTTCATGGAAGTCGGGAGCCCGGACTTTGACGACGGCGGCGGGACAGCGCAACGCTCGGCATCGGGCGCCCGGCGCTGCATCACGGCCGCACCCGTCGCAGGAACAGCCCCAACGCCCGCAGATGCCGCAGATGGTCTTCCGGTCCGTCTCCCGCGAAGCCGAGAATTTCACATCCGTGATCGGAAAAACGACTCTGGAGTTTGAGACCACCGTCCCACGCCTCACTGCGGTCAGCCCGCGTGCCGCCTAGCAGCCTGTCGGACTTAGGAAGTCCGATCTGGGGCAAACGAATGTTGGCCGAACGGAACCGACAGGCTGCTAAATGAAAATGCCTGCGGCATTTTCGCGGATCGTGTGCCGGTCTGTTCGAAATATATTTGTAATAAGATGA
>CANJIU010000151.1 GCA_947474365.1 Opitutia bacterium
AACTTCGCTCGCAAGAATCGCTCTCGCGGCAACCTCGCCCCGGCTGATCTCCTCGCCCTACGCTCTCCTCTTCTCAGCCCAAAAATCCTTCTCCTGCCACCTGTCCTTCTCGACGCCCAGGTGGGTCAGGATCTGTCTGGACCTCCCGAGATTTGCCGCCATCGTGAGGCGCCCCTCGCCAATCCCGGTCGCAATCAGAAATCAAACTTGCTGCTCAGGCTGAATTGAATCGGCGGTTGCAGCCGGTAAGTGACGATGACTCCGGAGATCATGCGGGTGGGCAGGAGCTTTTTGTTGTCGAGCAGGTTGGTGATGTTCAGCTGCGTGCTCCAGCGGATGTCGCGATTTTGCCGTTTCAACGGCAGTCCCCGGTATCCGAGCATGAAATTGAGCAGCGTGTTCGAGCGTCCGCGGATCGGCCCAAAAGCGGGTGTGAGTTGGAAATCCACCACCTCGGCACTGCGATAGTTGCCACCGCCCCCGACCGAAAACCCCTTCAGCGTTCCGGTAGTAAAGGAATAATTGGTCTGGAGGTTGGCCTGATACCGGACCTGGCCGCGCCCCATCTGCCCGTCCGGCAGCACATAAAGATTAGCGATATTCGAATCGATGCCGGCCAACTCCGACCGCACCGTCGTTCCCGCCGCCACCGGGACGTTTCCGTTCTGGGTCCAGTATCCCCGGTATTTGGCGACATACGCAATCGCCTCGGAGCCGAGATCCGTTTGCGTGACGATATTGTCGCTGTAGTTCAGCAGCATTCGCCAATTTTTGGTCAGATTCGCGATCAACTCGAACTCGTAACCCTTCGCGGCAGAGTCGAAGGTATATCGATTGAACTTGTTCGGAACGTTGAGCGCGGAACCGCCATCCGGACCCTTGATTCCCGATGTGTCCAGCGCCGCCCAAATGACCGGGAATCGTCCTTCAATCGTCGCATTCGAGTTCGCCGTCGTTCCCTGGGCTGATGTCCGATAGTAAATTACGTTCACGCTGAGCCGGCTCCCGATGTTTACCTTGATTCCGAAATCCTGACTCACTCCCCGAGGGGAAGGAACATGACCGGAGCCATCGGGATTTACCAGCGTGCCGTTGGGATCCGGCAGCGAGGAATTTTTCGCCCGGTTGTAGGTCAGCGACAGATTCTTCGTTACGCGGAATAATCCGCTGTACGTAAGATTGTACGCGGTCTTTTCCACCGACGGCACGTTGGTTACGGCTTTGAGCTCGCCTGTCGTAAAACTACCATACGGCGGAGCCACGGCCACCGCGGCGTCCGTCAACGAATACCACGCGTCCTCCCGGTCAGCGCGATACCCCACCACCGTCACAAGGCGGTCCTGGAGGAAATGACTCTGCAGAATTCCCATGGCCGAATTCAGGGCGAACCGGTTGTCGCCCGGGACGGCATTGCTGATCCATTTTACCCCCATCTTCCGCCCGGTCGCCGCGTCGACCAGCTGCGTTGTGGAAAAATTCTCCCAGGCACGAATGTTGGCCGGTGGCCCCACGATGAAGGGCCGCCAGTCGCCTTCGCCCATGCTGGCAGGCGGGCCGTTGAGATCCAAATACGTCCGGAAACGGAGGCTGTTCGCCCCGTTGGTCGGGTTGGTCGTGTTGTAGGGATTGTCCGTAATCGCCGGGCGCAGTTGAGTATTTTGGCCCCACGTCCAGTCCTTTTGATAGAGGGCCGCGACTTGGTGTCGCCCGAACCACCCGAGATTCTGGCTGTAGGCCGCGCTCAAGCGCAGGTTCTCCGCCTTGTTGTATTCATCCACGCTACCGGGAAACTCGTCGACAAACGGACGTCCGGCGTTGGGATTTGGCTGCCCGTTCGGCAGCGTCAGGCTGGTGTCCACCTGCAGAATGTTGCCGCGCGCGGCCATCGCGTTATGCGCGCTCTTCTGCGCATTGCCCGCGAACTCCACGTTGAAATTCGGTGAAAAGGAGTGAGTCAGAAACAGCGACCCGCGCGAATAATTCGTGTTTTGCGCAAAGGGCGCGCCGGCGTTGAAGACCACATCCTTGGGCACGATCTTAAAATCGGAGAGCCAGACCGGTGTCCCACCCACGTTGTACGCCGTACCGATCATCTTCCCCCGCCAGTCCCAGAGCTTTCCCGTCGTGGTGTCGATCGCGTTCCAATTCGCCGCGCTGATGCTGGCGATCCGGAAATTGGCATTGGCCACGTCACTGAGATGGCGGCCGGCATCGCGCCACGGCGTGTAACTGTCCTTGACCGTCATCGGCTGCGACAGCGACTTGTTCACGAGCCCGTGTTCACCCTCAAGGTCGAGACGGGTGCTTTTCGCGAGTTGCCACCCCACCGTCCCGTACAGGCGCTTCTGCTTGTCGAATTCACGATGGCGCCAGGTGTTCTTGTCGTCCCACACCGCGGCCACCCGCGCCGACAGCTTTCCCGGAAGCACCGCCTGGTTGTAGTCCAATTCCGTCCGATAGCCCTCGGGAGATCGCACCATCGCCCGCGCCGAACCGAAGGAACGATTAAAGACGGCCTTCTTCGAGGTCACATTCACCAAACCACCGGGCGAGCCGAGACCGAACAGGATCGAATTCGGTCCGCGCGACTGCTCCACCCGCTCGAGATTGTAGAAATCCAAACGCAGCGTCGTCTGGAAAAAATTCACCGCATAATTATACGCGGGCAGTCCGCGAATCTGAAAGCGCGCACTGTCGGCGTCCTTGAACAGGTTGTCGCCCTCGGGGTAGTCGACTTTCGTGTTCGCCATGAATTGCGTCAGGTCGTCCACGTTGGTCAGCGCGACATCCGACAGAAATTCCGACGTGAATACGGTCAGCGGTTGCGCGAGGTCTCCCAGATTGGTGTTGAGCCGGCTACCCGACAAACTGCTCTGCGCCAGGTATCCCGTGTCTTCCGCGTTATCGACGAGAAAGGGATTCATGACGATCGGCCCGGTCTTCGATCGAACGGCGTCCGCTGGAATTGCGGCCGCGCCCGGCAACTCGGTCTGGGGGCGAACTACCGCCTGCTGGGCGTTAGCCGAGCAGGCCGCAATCAACACAACCGCGAGACACGCCGGCCGCCGCAAGCGCCACGAAAATTGGTTCTGAAGGCAGCCGATCCGGTCCTGCAACGTGCAGCCGGATTGGAACGAGACACGCGTGGGGTGGGACTTCATGGGGTATGAGCCGGACGGAAATTAGGCCGTCGGTGGGTACGAGCGACCGCTGTGATGCGATGGTCAGGAACCAGCGCCGTGGGTTTGATTTTGATAACGGATTTGCGGCTATGCGCCGTCAAGCAGCAAACGGTCATCCCTGCTCTCGACGCCCGCCGGCACCCGCCCGCACTGGAGCGAATCGGTTGGCCACCGTCCTCTCGAATGAGATACACTTTTCCGATGTTCAGGCTTCACGAAAAAATCCTCTGACGTGAGTACCGTTCTTCACCCGCCGACGCGTTCGCTTGATCCTGCCGACCTTCGCCAACTCGCACAGCAACTTGACGGAGAATTGCACCACGATCGTGCGATGCGCATTCTCTATGCGACCGACGCCTCGGAATATCAGGAAATGCCCTTGGCCGTCGCCCTGCCGAAGACCGAGGCCGATCTGCGCCACCTGCTCGCTTTTGCGACCAAGCACGGCATCGGCCTGATTCCTCGCGCTGCCGGGACATCGCTCGCCGGCCAGGTGGTCGGCAACGGAATCGTCGTCGATCTCGGCCGGCACCTGAACCGCATCCTCGGCTACGATGCGGTCCGTCGTCGTGTCCGGGTTCAGCCCGGAGTTGTCCGCAACGATCTCAATGTCTTCCTCAAACCGCACGGAGTGTTCTTCGCTCCCGAAACGTCCACCGCCAATCGCGCGATGGTCGGGGGCATGGTCGGAAACAATTCCTGCGGCGCCAACTCCATCGTTTACGGCAGCACGCGCGAACACCTCGTCTCGGTCCGCGGTTTTCTCAGCGACGGATCGGAAGCCACGTTTGGCCCGCTCACCCCGGCGGAGTTCGACGCGAAATGCCGAGACACCGGCGAGCTTGAGAGCCGGCTCTACCGCTGCATTCGCAACGAGCTCGGCAGCGAGAGCAATCGCCGGCTGATTCGCGAAAACTTCCCCAAGCCCACCGTCACGCGGCGCAACACCGGTTACGCTCTCGACCGGTTGATGGACTGCGCCGTATTCGACCCGGCCGCGCCGAAGCCCTTCAACCTCTGCCAGCTTCTCGCCGGCTCCGAAGGCACGCTTTTTTGTGGAGTCGAATTCGAATTGAACTGCGAGCCGCTTCCTCCGCCCGGGGCGTTGCTTTGCGCACATTTTTCCAGCCTGAGCGAATCGCTGCGCGCGATCGTCATCGCGATGCGGCACCGCCCCCATGGCTGCGAGCTGATCGACCGCCATGTCCTGGAATGCACCAAGGGCAACCCGGAGCTCACCAAGAACCGCTTCTTCGTCCAGGGCGACCCGGCGGCCGTATTGGTGGTGGAAATCCGCCACGCCGATCGCGCAAGAATCGAAGAGCAGATTCGGAACATCGAGGCGGAGATGCGCACCGCGGGTCTCGGTTATGCCTTTCCGACCCTCTGGGGCGACGACAGCAACCGCGTCTGGGAACTCCGCCGGGCGGGCCAGGCGCTGATGAACAATGTGCGTGGCGACGCCAAGCCGCACGCGGTCGTCGAGGACACGGCGGTCGCGGTGGAGGATCTCCCGGCCTACATCGCGGAGTTCGACTCGATCATGAAGGGCAAGTACGGCATCAGCTGCGTTTACTACGCGCACGCCGGCGCTGGCGAGCTGCACAATCGCCCGCTCTTCAACCTGAAGACCGCCGCAGGCGTGAAAACGTTTCGCGGGATCGCCACCGACATCGCGGTCCTGGTGAAAAAATTCCGAGGTTCCCTCTCCGGTGAGCACGGCGACGGTCGGTTGCGGGGCGAATTCGTGCGGTTCATGGTCGGGGAGGACTGCTACGCCATGATGCGGCGGATCAAGGAAACGTTCGATCCCAAGAACATCCTCAACCCCGGCAAGATCATCAACCCCGTGCCGATGGACAGCCAGCTGCGTCAGGCCGTCGGGCACGTTGTGCCGGCCTACGCGACGATTTTCGATTTCTCGTCCGCCGAGGGACTGCTCGGAGCCACCGAAAAATGTTCTGGCGCTGGTGAGTGCCGCAAATCGCATCTCATGGGTGGCACGATGTGCCCGAGTTACATGGCCACGCGGAACGAGGCCGACACGACCCGAGCGCGCGCCAACATGCTCCGCCATGTCCTCACCCACCCGCGCGACGTCAACCGCCCTTGGGACAGCGAAGAGGTTAAGGCCGTGATGGACCTTTGTCTCTCCTGCAAGGCCTGCCAATCAGAGTGTCCGTCCAATGTGGACGTCGCGCGGCTGAAGGCCGAATGGCAGCAGCACTATCACGACCTCCACGGTGTGCCGCTGCGCTCGCGGCTCGTGGCGGGATTCTCCGGGATAATGCGAGCGGCGTCGGTCGCCCCCGGGTTGTACAATTGGGCCGTCACGTCTCCGCGTGTTTCCAAATGGATCAAGAGCTTCTCCGGTTTCGCGGCCGCCCGCAGCCTTCCCACCCTTCACGAAACGACTCTCTCGGCGTGGCATGCGCGGTACGCCAATCCGCCCGGGCGCAGCTACGTCAACGGTCGCGTCCATTTTTTCTGCGACGAATTCACGAACTTTCACGACGCAACGGTGGGCATCAAGGCAATCACCCTGCTCAACCGGCTCGGCTACGAAGTCGTCATTCCGCGGCACGTCGAAAGCGGCCGCGCCCATTTCTCCAAAGGCCTCCTGCGTCAGGCCAGGCAATTCGCCATCCGCAACGTGGAGTTGCTCAAGGATGTCGTCACGGACGCCGCACCGCTGATCGGCGTCGAGCCGTCAGCTGTGCTGGGCTTCCGCGACGAATTTCCCGATTTGATGCCCGCGGAACTCAAGGCCGCCGCAGCCCAGCTCGCCAAGCGCACATTGCTGATTGACGAATTTGTCGCGCGCGAAGCGGCGGCCGGCAGAATTGATCGCGGCGACTTTACCACTCGCGCGCAAGCAATCACGTTGCACGGGCATTGCCACCAAAAAGCCATCGCCTCGCTCACTCCGACCGTGAAAATGCTGGAGCTGCCAGTAAACTATAAGGTCCGGCTGATTCCGTCGGGCTGCTGCGGAATGGCCGGCTCGTTTGGCTACGAGCATGAACACTTTGCCGTCTCCCAACAAATCGGAGAACTCGTCCTCTTCCCCGCGGTGCGCGCGACCGCGCCGGACACGCTGCTCGCCGCTCCCGGCACGAGCTGTCGACATCAAATCAAGGACGGCACCGGCCGCACTGCGCTCCACCCCGTGGAAATTCTCCATGCCGCGCTGAACCCGTAGGTGCGCGTTTCATCGGCGCTTTTCCCCTGATCTCAACTGCCAGAAAGCGTCAAAATATCCGGCATAAAGCACCGCTCGGTCGTTCTTGTTCAGCACGGCAATATCAGCAAGCCGCGGGTGCAGGTACCAATGCATGTCGTCAAAATCCTTCCCGGGAAACGTGTGCCCGGAATTCAGCACCACATAGCGTTTCGGGTTTTCCGGATTGGGATGGATCAGCGCGACAGTTGACGTCGCGGCGGGGAATTTCCTCTCACCGATCCGGATTTCATCCTGATTCCACACCAACGGCAGTCGGGGCAGCACTCTTCGGATCCAGGCGTTTGTCGCCGGGTCACCAAAAAGTACCAGGTTGTAGTTCGCGACATCGTCCGGAGTCACCTCACCGGCGCGCTTGACGCGAATATCGCCCCGGAGGTAACGCGCAAAGTCGCGACGAAATGCCTCCAACGCGGTATCCTCGCCCATGTCCGGTTTCACACAGAGAAACGGTTGCTGAAAGGCGTCGTCGATCGGGCCCTGCAAGCCCGCCCGCTTGTACGGCCGGCCCAGTACGCCCGCAACCCATCGTCCATCCACCTTGTGAAATTCGCTTCCCGTCAGCCTCTGGCCATCGAGTGTCAACGTGCGAGTCGTCGCCGCTTTCAGGACGAGCACATTGGAGGTGTGAACGTCGTCCCCGGCCGCACGAATCTCCGCGCGTTGATACAGGCGCTCCAGAGCATCGATCCGGAACTCCCCCACTTCCCCGTAGGCGGGCGTGTACGCCACAAAGTGAAACGACTCCGGCCACCGTCGGGGCAGCCAATGATCGATAAGTGAGTCCGATGCCTGCTTGCTCTCCGGCCGGAACGCGTGACCGAACCCTTCCCCGATCAAAAATCGCGCCCGCGGCAGCGCATCTGGAGAAAGGCCGAGTTTCGTCAGGTTGCGACGGATAATCTCGTTCTGTTCCCGCTGCGTGTCCTCGGAGCCCACATACGCCACGAACGGCACATCCGTGATGTTGAGCGCACAATTCGAGGCATCGTGAATGGTCAACGCTTCGCTCCGCCAGCCGTCGTGGATGGTTTGGCGGACCTCGGGCCGCGTCTCGACGTACCCCGCGCCGGCTTCCACCGCCGCCCAGCGTGACGGAAAATGCAGCCCCAGATGCCACGCGCCCGTTCCCCCCATGGAAAAACCACGGAGGACGATCCGTTCGGGATCGACGGCATATCGGGAACGGACGGACGCCAGCGCCTCGAACACGTCGCTCTCGCCCGCCCAACGGTACGAATTGTTGCCGCGCCCGAAGACATAGAGCTTGAGGCAGTCGGGCGCCCCCTTGCGTCCGGTTTCACTTGCGATGATTTTGCCGTCGAGCGCGCTGCAGAGAAAGCTGACCTCCGTCAGGACTCGGTTGCGACCGTGGAGGATCACATCGAGACGGGCCGGCTGACCTTGCCGGTAGCTTTCCGGCACCCACACGCAATAGGGCTGGATGCTTCCATCCACCACCGAGCGGTAGCCCCGGCAAACAATTCCCGACTTCGTCCGCCATGAACTCGTTCCGGCCGCAAGTTCCTTCGCCCGACGCAGTCCCTCATCAACCAGCCGCAAGGCGTTGGTATAATAGTCGGCCGTGTAAAACTGCTCGGGATATCGCAGCAGGTACTCGACCGCCTTGGCAAAAACCGCGACGTCCGGCACGAGCTCCGGACGTGCGGTTGGCTCCGCGTCTTGAATTGCGCGAACGAGGTTTTCATGGCAGTCACGCAGCCGAGCGGTCTCCGCCACCGAAGGGTGAAACGCGGCTGGCGGTGGCGTCAGCACCTCGGCCGCGTGAACCGAAACGAAAGACAACAGGAGTCCACCGATCGCGCCAAATCGCGCCCAACTACGAATCAAATCATGACACCCGTTTGCCAAGTCGGGCAGGCGGGCGAACGCCGCCGGGAGGAAGTGTGAGTTTACGGGGTAAATCGGCATCGGGAAAAACGGGGTGGTGCGTCGAAGCGCTCGTGCAGGGTGAAAAACACGCAACCGCCCTCATAGTCACTGTGAAAATCCCGCTTGCCGCCAGACCGCGCAGCGGGGCGATTCTGTTCTGGTGTTCCATGAAGGAATCCAACATCGCCTGGAACCTCACCGCGCCGACGGTTGCACCCGGACCAATTTCTGGCTCGTTGGAGCCGCCACCAAATTTCCCCGCCATGAAAATCGCCAAAATCGAATCGTTCTGCGTCAGCCCCCGCTGGGTCTTTCTCCGCGTCGAAACCGAAACCGGCATCATCGGCTGGGGAGAGTGCATCATGCCGCGTCGCGTGCGCGCCGTGCTGGGTGCGATCGCCGATCTGACAGAGAACATCCTCGGGGAGGATCCACTCGCAATCGAGGATCTCTGGCAGCGGATGTACCGCGGTGGTTTTTTTCGCGGCGGTCCGGTCCTGGCCACCGCGATCGCCGGGATCGAACAGGCCTTGTGGGACATCAAGGGCCGGCACTACGGCATTCCGATCCATGAGTTTCTCGGCGGCCGCGTCCGGCAAAAGGTTCGCGCCTACGCGTGGATTGGAGGAGATCGTCCGAACGATGTCGTGGCCATGGCAAAGGAACGCATCGCGCAGGGTTTTACCGCCGTAAAGATGAACGCAACCGAGGAACTTCACTACCTCGACGCTCACGCCAAAATCGAGGCGGTTGTTGGCCGGGTCGACGCGCTGCGCCGGGAATGCGGCCGCGATCTGGGCATTGCGATCGATTTTCACGGACGCGTGCACCGCGCGATGGCGAAGCAGCTGATCCGTGAGTTGGAACCGTTCCACCTGCTGTGGATCGAGGAACCGCTGCTGAGCGAACACAATGACGCCCTGCCTGCGATTGCCGCCCACACGCCGATTCCAATCGCGACCGGCGAACGCCTCTGCAGTCGCTGGGAATTCAAGCCGCTCCTCGAAGCCCGCGTCGTCGACATCATCCAGCCGGATGTCTCGCTCACCGGCATTCACGAATTGGAAAAGATCGGGCGAATGGCCGAGGCGTACGATGTCACATTGGCACCCCATTGCCCGAACGGCCCGATCTGCCTCGCCGCCACGTTACAGGTCGACGCCTGCCTGCCCAATGTGGCTCTCCAGGAATACAGCATGGGCATGCACTACCACCGCGGTTACGCCGGACTCGTGCCCGGGGAGATGACCGACTACCTCGTCGGACCGGAAATGAACGCCGTTCGCGAGGGTTTCCTCAGTATTCCCACGGGACCCGGACTGGGCATCACGATCAACGAAAGCGTCGTCCGGGAGCGACACCAGATCTGGACGTTGCGCGACAACAATTGGAGAAACGCGGACGGCACGCTGGCGGAGTGGTGAGGGGAGCGAGAGCCACTGGGGTGTCGGTAAATTTTTGGAACTCGAATCCTGGCGTGCGATTGGTTCAGCAAACTCGGATTCCCGGAGCCGGAGCCTTCGAATGAAGGCTTGCTCCGGTTAGCGGCGAAGAGATTTCATCGCGGCATGAGCCCCGTTCGCCAGCGCACCGGTGCCAGCCCGTCCCGAGCCCGTCCAGCCAAGGGTCCTGTCGACCTACGGGGACGCGGCGTTCTGATCACGGGCGCCGCGACCGGGATCGGACGTGGTTTCGCCCTCGCCTTTGCTGAAGCCGGGGCGCGGGTGACGATCCTCGACTGCGATGCGAAGAAAGGCCGCGCCACTCTGGCGGAACTGCGGCGAATTGATCGCCACGCGCGCTTCATCCACGCCGACCTTCGCCGCGACGCCGACATCCGCCGCGCGGCGACCGCGGTGTTTGGCGGATCGCGGGGAGCCGAGATTCTGGTCAACAACGCCGCCTGCATGGGCCGCAGCCAACCGTTTCTCGACGTGTCGCGCGCGGACTACGAGGCCATCCTCCGCAGCAACGTCTCGGGTCCGTTTCTTCTCTCGCAATTGGCGGCCCGCGCCATGGTCGCCGCAAACCGCCGGGGCACCATTATCAACGTGCACGCGATTCAAACCTCATTGCCCCTTCCCGGCTATAGCGCCTATGTGACCAGCAAGGGGGCGGTCGACGCGATGACCCTGGCACTGGCCGTCGATCTTGCGCCACACGGGATCCGCGTGAACGGGGTCGAAGTGGGCTGTGTTGCGACCGAGAGCGTGCAGCACGACCTGCGGGAGAAACTCAACGCCAAGGGCTCGCTTATGGGTGAGGCCGACTTGGACCGGTTGCTTGACCAACGCGCCGCGACGTTGCTGGGCCGAATGGGTCGACCGGAGGAGATCGCGCACGTCGTGTTGTTTCTCGCCTCGAATGAATCGAGTTTCCTCACTGGCAGCATCATCCGCGCTGACGGCGGCCGATCGATCTCCCGAAAACCCGATCCGCTGCTTTAACTTCGGCCGGAAAGATTAAAACCGTTGCGACGGCGAAGCGTCCTGCTTTGGTCAGACCACCCCACGAGCCCCATGTCGACTCCCCTGCCCGCGCCACCGAACGTCAACCGCCGATTTTTTCTACGCGCCGCTGGCGTATCCCTGGCGCTACCGCTCCTTGAATCATTGTCGCCCCGGGTGCTCGGAGCTGGTCTGACCGTAGGCAGCAAGGCCGGCGCCGCGGTGGGCGCACGTCGTCCGACCCGCCTGGTCAGTATCGCCAACATGTACGGCTTCTACCTGCCGGAGTTCATTCCCAAGCAGACGGGCCGCGCCTACGAGCTCTCGATGTTGCTGCAATCGCTTGCCCCGCACCAGAAGGACCTGACGGTATTTTCCGGCCTCGACCACGGAATCAAAGGCGGACACTACGCGATCCATTCCTTCCTCAGCGGCGTGCGCACGATGGACGCCAAGGGCATGCCGGAGGGCAACATCAGCATCGACCAGCGTGCAGCTGAAACCATCGGGGGCGCGACGCGCTTTCCGTCACTCACCATCGGTCCGGAAGACGGCGCCAACGGCGGGTGCATGATGTCCTGGACGCGCAGCGGCACGCGGGTGCCCCCAATTCCCGGCCCGAAGCAATTGTTTCAGACCTTGTTCGTCGGGGAAAACGGCAGCGAACGCGAACGCGCCGCAGATCGGTTTTCCCGCTATGGTTCGATTCTCGACGCCGTGAACCGCGACGCCAAATCGCTCGAACGGCACCTCGACAAGCGCGATCAGGAGAAACTCGACGAATATTTCACCTCGGTGCGCGACGTGGAAAAGCAGATGGCACTGGGCAAGAGCTGGCTCAACGTGCCGAAGCCCAAAGCCACCATCAAGGAACCGGTGAACACGAACTTCGTCTCGGATTTGCCGGTTCTCTACGACCTCATCGCCCTCGCCCTGCAGACGGACTCGACCCGCATCGCGACCCTGGAAATCGGCTCCGAATTCGAATCCGCCCCCCTCGGAATCCGCCGCGGCTACCACGCGCTGTCTCACCACGGGCAGGTGCAGGAAACCATCGACGACTTGTTGAAGCTCGAAAAGCACCAGGTGGAACAATTCGCCCGGTTTCTCGCCAAGCTGAAATCCATCAACGACGGTGACGGAACGCTCTTGGATCATACGATGGTGCTGTTCGGCTCGGGCATGGGCAATGCCAACGCGCACACCAACACCAACCTGCCCATCATCCTCGCGGGCGGTGGATACCGTCACGGCGAGCATCGCGCCTATCCGGAAAAAGGTCTTGGCCGTGTTCCGCTCTGTAATCTCTACCTCAGCATGCTGCACCGTTTCGGCGTCGAGACGGAACGCTTCGGACTGAGCACCGGAACGCTTCGAGGTCTCGAAAGCGCGTGAACGGGATGTCCCGGTCGTCTGCCGCCTGGCTATGCCACGCCGCCCTCGCGGTTGCCTGCGTCGGTTCCGCCGCGGCCCAAACGCCCTCGGCGACCACCCCGTCCGCCGACGCTCCGATCCGCGCCTTCTTCGGAAAATACTGCCAGGACTGCCACGGCCCGGAAAAGCAGAAGGGCGATCGCCGGTTCGATCAACTCGCCCTGCCGGTCGCGAAGCCTGACACGCTGATCGATCTGCAGGACGCCATCGACCAGCTCAACCTCGGTGAAATGCCTCCGACCAAGGCGGAACGGCACCCGAATGCGGATGAAGTGCGCGAGGTGGTCGGACGCCTCACCCGGCTCGTCAGCGAGGGACATGCCCGGCTCGCGAGCACTGGCGGCCGGACGGTGCTACGGCGGCTCAATCGCCGCGAATACCTCAACACCGTCGGCGATCTGTTCGGGCTGAACATGACAATGTTCGACCCCACGACGAAGTTTCCGCGCGACCAGATGGTTCAGCACATGGACAACATCGGCGACGCGCTGAAGACCTCCGGGTATCTCCTCGCGCAATATCTCGATGCGGCGGACCAGGTGGTCGAGAAGGCGTTCGAGCAAACGGAACGCCCGGCGGAGCACACCTGGCGATTCGATCGGGATTTCCTCCAGCAACAGGAGCTGAACCGCTGCCACGCCGTCGCGTACAACAACCACTTCATCGGCCTGTATGAGTCCCCCGTGTCGATCCGGAACGAGGGCTCGTACGGACCACTGCTGGACTTCGCCCAGGGCGTGCCGACGGACGGCTTCTACGAGATCAAGGTGAAGGCGGAGGCGAAGTATCGGAGGAATCCGTACGCGCCGAATTTCTTCGGCACCGACCCGGTGATGCCCTTCCGCCTCGGTCTGGTGGCGGGCAACGCCAAGGCCGGACCGCTACATCGGACCCAACCGATTGAGCCGCATCTGGGAGAAGTCGTGCTGAAGGACGACGAACCGGAATGGCACACGTTTCGCGTCTGGCTGAACAAGGGCTGGAGCCCACGCTTCACCTTTCCCAACGGCATGCTCGATGTGCGCAACGCCGAGGGGCGTTTGTTCAAGGAGTACAACTCCCTCTTCCCGCCCGAGGAGCGTGACGCCAAAGGCGTGATCGCCATTCGCATCGCGATCATGCGCTTTGGTCAGCTGCCACAGGTGCGCATCCATGAGGTGGAGATTCGCGGACCGCTGATCGAAAAATGGCCAACGGCCGGCCGGCACATGCTGAGCGGCGACCAGCCGTTTGCGCCCGATCGGATGCGCCGGATTCTGCAGGAATTCGCGGACCGCGCCTACCGCCGACCGGCGCGGCCCGAGGAAGTCGACCGGTTGATGTCCGTGGTGGCGAAGCGTCAAAATGAAGGACAGACCGACGTCGAGGCCCTGAAAGATGGCTTCAAGGCCGCGTTGTGCTCCCCGGCATTTCTTTATCTGGCGGAGCCGGACACAAAATCCGCGCCAGAGCGAACGTTGCCCCCACATTCCCTCGCGGCCCGGCTTTCCTACTTCCTCTGGTCATCAATGCCCGACAGGGAACTCCGAGGTCTGGCCGACAGCGGCGCCCTGCTGCACCACGAAACTTTGGTCGCCCAAGTCCGCCGCCTGCTCGCCAGCCCACGATCCGATGCGTTTGTCGCCGGTCTCCTCGACAGCTGGCTCAACCTTCGCAGCTTTGGCGACATGCCCCCTGACCGCGGCGCATTCCTGCGGTACTACGCGGAGAATCTGCAGCCCGCGATGCGACGGGAAACGGAGCTGTTCACCCGCGACCTGATCGATCGAAACGACAGCATCGTACGCTTTCTCAGCGCGGATTACACCTTCGTCAACCGACCGCTCGCCCGCCTTTACGGGATGGAAGAAGCAGTTGATCCGGCCTCCGGACACGAGTTCCGTCGCGTCGCCCTGAAGTCAGGACAACGCGGTGGTCTGCTCGGCCAGGGCAGTGTGCTGACCGTGAGCGCCAATGGCATTGAAACCTCGCCGGTCATCCGCGGCGTCTGGGTGCTCGAAAACATCCTCGGGACGCCGCCCTCACCGCCGCCGGACAACGTGCCGCCGATTGACCCCGACATCCGCGGGGCCAAATCGATGCGGGAGATATTGGCGAAGCATCGCGACAGCGCCGCGTGCCTGGAATGCCATCGCAAGATCGATCCGCTTGGTTTTGCCCTGGAGAATTTTGATCCCATCGGCGGATGGCGGTCGCGGTACGAAAAGGGCGCGGAGGTCGACGCTTCGGGCGAATTACCCAGTGGCCAGCGTTTCGACGACATCACCGGTTTGAAGCGCGTCCTCGTCGAGCGAAAGGATCAGTTCGCCCGGATGCTGACCGAGCGCCTGCTCAGCTACGCCTGTGGCCGCCGACTGGAGGCGCTCGATCGACCGGCGGTCGACCGCGTGCTCGCCGCGGCGAAAAAGGAGAACTATGCGTTTCGCAGCCTGCTGGAGCAGGTCGTGCTGAGTTCGACCTTCCGATCCAAGTAGAGTCCGGATTGACACGAACCCCGCCGAACCCCTGGCGGTCGGCGTCGCCACGGTCGACGTTCAATGTTTCCGCTCGTCTGGCTGGGCCGGAAAGCCCAGAGCTGAATGTAAATCGCCCTACTCCCTTCCTCGCCAGCGCGGCACCACCTGTTCGATGTAGCGCAGTTCGTGCCGGCGCAGTTCCGACGGGCTGTGCGCCGGCGCGACTGCATCCGCGATCTCCACACTCACACTCCCGACCATGAATCCGGCCGGATCGAGTTCACGGGCGGTCGAGAGGAATCGCACGTAGCTGATGCCGTTGAGCGTCTCGTGCGTGAGCAGCCGCTCGCCCGCGGGCCGGCCATCCAGGAACAACGCACAGCGGCGTTTCGACAGGTCCCATTGCAGCGTCAGCTCGTGCCACCGGTCGGACGTCAGCACCGCATTGCCGAATGCACCGTCCGCCCCCAGCGGAGCGCGGAACACGGCAAACTCCTGACCCAGCGCTTCCGAGGGATCGAAGAAGCGATCGTTCAGGCAAATCATCCCCCCAGAGAAACCCGCCTGCACGCGCACGCGAGCCGTCAGGCTCCCTTTCCAGCCGTTGGGAAAATTCCACACCGCCGCGTCGGCCGGCAATTCGTTATTCTTGCGCAGGTGCAGGCAGCGGGCGGCAGGATTTTCGGGGTCCGGCACCAGCGTGCCGCCAACCGCCCGAGCCCGCCACCATCCTCGAGCCGGGCCGTGGTGCTTGTAGACGCTCCACTGCGCCAGGCCGTCGGAGAAATCTGTGCGCGCCCGCGTCTCCACGACCCATTCCGGGTCGATCAATACCGGGATGCGCCCGCCGGTTCCCTGGCCGGCGATCACCATGATGCGACCGTCCTCCGTGTACGCGCCCAAGGGATACGCAGTGCCGCGGTCTCCGGACTTCGCCGGGTTGTCGTTGCGCCGGTAGTCGAGGTAGATCTCACGAAAGCCCCGCCATGTAACGCCGTCGTCGGTCGAGACCGCGATGTGCAGGGCGTCGCGCCCGCCGTATACCCCCTCGCCGTGGACGCGCCCAGGCATCTCGCAGTTGTTCCACGTCAAGACCAGCCAGCCGTTCCGATGACGCAGCAGGTTGGCCGGGCCCGTCGAGGTGTTGAAGCGGCTCGCGGTGGCGACTGACCAGGTGGTGCCGTTGTCCTCCGATGTCGACTCGTACAAAAAGCCCGCTTGGGTGCGCATCAGCATCCACAGCCGGCCGTCGCGGAACGGCTCGAGCGTGGGTTCGCAGGCTCCTTCGTTGTTGCCGTTGAACCCCTCGTAACACGGGGCGACCAGACGCGAGGCGCTCTCCTGCCAGGTGAGCCCGCGGTCGTCGGAAAAAAGCACGATGGTCTCGTGGCGCCCGGTGGGCGGTACCGGCTTGGTATGTGGGATCATGCTGCCGAAGGGCACGAAGATCCGGCCGCCCGGCCCCGTCTGCACCTCCATCTGCGAGCCATTGTAACCACTCCAAATCCGCCGCGCCGGCTCCGCTTTGCTGGCGTTGGCCCGGGTGACCCAGAGATCAAGGTGGTACGTGAGCCCGACCTGCTTCGCGGTGGCCGAATCGAGCTTTTCTCCGCGCACCCGGACACTGATCAATTGATTGTCAGAGGTCAGGATCACCTGGCTGTCGGTCAACACGCCACTGCCCAACACGGCCTTGCTCCCGGCCAATTGTGGCGGCAGGGACGGAGTGAGCGTATGCTGCCGGCCTTCGCGGTCGGTCAGCACGACCGGGTCCGCCGTCGGGTGGGAACGGTTGTAAAACGCAAAGCTCCCATCCGGCCGTCGCACCAGAGACGTCGTGTCGTGGGGGCCCGGCATCAGCAGCCGCGGCGGTTCCGGTTCGGCGCGGAGGACGAACGCGCTGAAGCAGAGCACCAGCGCGCATCCTCTGCGCAGTTGCGAGCGGTATGTTCCTCGCAAGGGGGGCTTTTCCTCCGTCATCAAAAAACTCCTTTGCAGCCGAACGACCAAAGGGCCCCCGTGCGTTGAATCGTCCGCACCCGGGAATACTCCGGTGACGCGGGTGCGTAGATCAGACTGTATTTCTTACTCTGATTCGCATTGCGCGCACTGGCGTAGACCGAAAGCCACCGGGTGAAGTGATATTCGAACGACGCATCCACAATCGTCTGGGGCGCGGCATAGGAGTACGTTCCTTCCGGAATGCTGACGCTCTTCGCCACCGGTGAACCACGGAGCAGACCGCTCTGGGAAACATTGACCTTCGCGAGGTAGCGCGGATGGGCAAAGCTCAGCCCCCAGTTCAGCGACCGGGGCAGAAAATTCGTAAAATCATCGGCGTTCCGGCCCGACAACCGCAGGTGCGTGCCGTTGACAAACCACTGGAATCGCGCCGCCCACGTCCCGAGCGCGCGCAGCGACTGGCGGTAACTCCACTCGAGTCCCTCCACCGTGGCCGCACCAAAATTCCGCTGCGTCACCACATCGTAGTTGAGGTACTCCTCCGAGAGCCCGTGGAGGGCGAGCAGTTCGGGTGTCGCCGGTGTCGTCGTCGCTGCGAAAAAATCCCGCACGTCCTTGCGGAAGCCACCCACTGTGATCTGCGCGCCCTTCAGATCGTAGGCCTCGAGCGTCACATCAAAATTGTCCGCCGTCCACGGGCGCAGCCCCGTGTTTGAGACCGTGATGGTCCGGGCCACCGTGGCCGAGTTGGGATCGGAAATCGTCGCCCCGGGAATGATCAGCGACATGGGCGGCCGTGCGATCGTGCGCGCGTAGGAAGAGCGGACGAGGAGATTTTCCGCGAGCGCATAGGAGGCGTTCAAACTCGGGTAGAATCCGGCGTAGGTGCGCGCATTGCGCAGACCGCGTTCGCGGTAGCGGAGCCGGGCGATACCCAAGGCATCATTCGTGATCCGGATCGGCGTGCCGGCGGCGGTGCGAAGGATATTTCCGCTGGCGTCACGGGCATACGTCGCGCCGATGTCGTCCAACGGGCCGGCCCCGTCGTCCTGGGTTTGCTCGAATCGCACTCCGGTGGTGACGCGGAGGCGGTTGGCGAAGAGTCGCGTGTCGCCGCGGACATAACCCGCCGTGATCGTTTCGCTCACCTCCTTGGACCCGGTCACCTCCGTGGTGTGGACCGCACCTTGATTCACCGTGAAATACTCCGGGTGCCCGCGGAACACGCCGTAAAGTTTCGTCGTGCTCAACCAGGAGAAGGGCAACCGGTTCCCCTGGTAGTCGTACCATTTGCTCGCCGCCGAAAAGTCGGTGTCGACGATGCCGAGGAAGCCTCCGGTGTTGGCGCCAGGCCGGCCGGGAATCGCGGCGACATAGGTCTCGGTCGCCGACCGCTGGTCGAGACGTTCACGGTTGATTGCGCCGCCCAGCTTCAATTGGACCGGAATCCCGGTGTCGAAGGCGCGGGTCAATCCGGCTCGCGCGCTGGCGATTTCATCACTGTACTTCAGGCGCGTGATGAAGGCCTGGTTCACCGGCAGCTCGTAGCCGTTCGCAACGTCCACCGGCACTCCGGTCCGCGTCGACGCGGCGATCACCGGCAATTGCCCGTCGGAAATGCGATTGAGTCCGTCGGCCCGCAGATTCAGCCCGGTGTAGCCGGTCGACATGTTGCTGTTGAAGCCGTCTTCCGAATTACGGTTGCGGCGCCAGCTGTAGGAATAGGACGTGTCCGTTTCGAATTTCCACGCGCCGCCTTCGCGCTGGTAACGCAACCCCGACAGCACAGTGTCGCGATAGGTGTTCAACGAGTTGAAGCTCTGCCCGGCGGTGCCGCTCGCGGAGCGATTTTCCGTGAAAGCCTCTCCTCCCCGCGCGATACCCGCGCCGCCGAAGCGGAGATCGATCGAATTGTTCGCGGTCCGGGTGTCCTCGCTGGAGTACTGGGCTGAGAGACGGAGGGTGTCGTGGCGCGACATCCGCCAGTCGGCCGACATCGCCGCAAGCCGCTTGTCGGAAATCTGGATGAACTGGGACTTGAGGTAACGCTCGTCGATGAACGTGACGTGATTCCAAATGGTCTGAGCGAGGTCGTGGTTGATATAACGTCGGCTCGCGCTCGCGCCAAGGGTCAGCGCCAGCCGTTCATTCACCGGCCTGATATACGACAAATCAAAAGCGGGCTGCACCGGGCTCGCAGTCACCCGCGGCTCCGGCCCCGCGGGCTTGCCCGTGGTGAGGCTGAGGTTTGGATTGCGGCTGAGTACACTGAACGTCGTGAAGGCGCTGTACTTCAGTTCCGGCCGCTGCCGGCCAAATCCACTCTTCCCGACGATGTTAATCGCACCTCCGATGGCATTCGCCGGCAGGTCGGGCGTGGGCGACTTGGTGATCTCGATCCGGTCGATGTTGCCGGTCGCAGCCCCGGTGAATTCAAAGGCGCGGTCCCCCGTCGACGACGCGATCGGTGCGCCATCCATCGTCACCAAGGTCCCGGTCGCAGGCATGCCGCGCACTTGGGCGAATTGCGGCACGCCATACACCAGGGTCATCGCGATCCCGGGAACGTATTTCAGGAACTCCCCCGGATTACTCTCGCCCATGTCACCGAACTCATCGAAGGCCACCACCTGCTTGAGGTTCGGCGCGACCCGCTGGTCGTTGATTGCCGCCGCCTGGGCGGAGAGCCGTTCCGACACCACGGTAAATGTATCCAGCTTAGTGATATCGTGGGGCTTCCCGGAGCCGTGGGCGTCCGTCAGCGCGAGCACGAAATCCTCGCGCAGGACCTGGCCGGGCGCGATTGCAACCGGGCGCAGTTGCGGCTGGAAGCCATCGTACGTCGCCACCAACCGGGCCGAACCGCCGGGCACTCCCGCCAGACGATAGTGGCCGGCAGCATCGGTGAGCGTCTCGAGGGTGGATCCCTCGACACTCACCCGCACGTTCTCCAGGTAAACACTGCCAGCCCCGTTGGCGATGCGCCCCTCGATGACACCGCCCGCCGTTGATTGAGCGCGCGCGTCGCACAGCACCAGGATCAGGAAAAAGCCCATGAACCGCACCATGCCCGCAGCCAAGGCAACGTCCGCACCGCGGTCAATGCGCGAGTCCGCGCCGGCGGAGCCTGTGTGCATCCAACTTCCTGGGCGTGTGGAAAATGCCATCGACCACAAACATCGTATTACTGGGGACGCGACGCCCAATGCCACGCAGATTTCGCGCGGATTTTGGCCGGGGCGTGTCAGCGGGAAAGTGGGTTGGGACGACATTTTCAGCGGGACTTACGCGACCATTGGCGCCAAGGTGTGACGATGTCCTCCGAACCACCAACCATCCGAGTGCAGGGTCGCCAAGTCACGCCAGGCGAACTGCGCGAACTGCAACAGCGCATCGAGGCGCATCCCGAGTGGAGCCGCCACGGGGTGGCCAAGGATCTGTGCGCGCGTTGGCAGTGGCAAACGCCGCTGGGCCGGTGGAAGACGTTCGCCGCGCGCAGCCTGCTGCTCACCTTGGAGGCGAAACATGGGCTGCGCTTGCCGGCGGTGCGGGCGGAACAGCGCCGCAGCCCCTGGGGGATCAAGCGGAGCGAGG
>CANJIU010000152.1 GCA_947474365.1 Opitutia bacterium
TGCTCCTGTAATTCCACCGCCACCACCCGCCAGGGGGCCTTCAACTCCAACAGATTCTGAAAGAAACTGAGCACATGCCGATCGGTTTCACGCTTCATATCCCCCTTTTACCATTTCCCTCGGGAACCCACAATAATCGGCGAAGAACCTGAAATCTTTGCCGGCGGGTGTGGAAACAGGTTCCACCAAGCCGGCGATTCACACCTTCGCGCGGAGTTTACTGGAATACTTCATCCACCTCGCTCACGGGAGCCAAAACGGCTTGAATTCCAGGGTCGGCCGCGTGCCTGGCAGCCTGCCGATGACCGAAGGCCAACCAAGAAAGAACACACCTCGTGAAATCCAGCCTCTCCCACCTCACGGCCCTCCTGCTCGCGCCGCTGGCCGCGCTTTCCGCCGTCGAGCCGGCCGCGCAACTGCAGCCCTTCATGACCGCCAGGGAGCCCAGGCGTATTGAGGCAATTGTACGCGGAAGGCAAACTGATGCCAGCCCAGGCCATGCTGGTGGCCCCGCAACGGTCCTACTCACGCTGATCAATTACAGCACGGGCAGCTATAGTGATGTTACAATTGCCCTTTCAGACAAGCTGGGTAAAATGAAATGGATTGAAATAAGCGAAACCGGAAAAGAAAGGCACTGCCAGGTCAGTAGGACCGGCTCAGAATATGAGATGAAACCAGGCAGTGAAATCCCTTCTTTAGGGGTAAAATTTTTTGCCGGAAAGTAGATGTTCCGGTTTAAACAGAGCAAAAAGTTTAGTTCATAAAATGTGAGGTGGATGGTGAAAAGGTGGCATCCACGTTAATCAAGGCGGCCAGATGATCACAGAGGCAATACGCTGAGAGGCGATCAAGCCATGAAACACACCCTCAAATTCCTCACAGCCCTGCTGTTGGCGCCGCAGGCCTCGCTGCACGCCGCCGACCTGCCCGCCCTCAGTGCCATGGTGCAGCCGGCCAAACGCAGCCCGGCCGCGCCGCGCTACGAGGATATTTGTTTCTCGCCTCGCTTCTTCGAGTGGCCGCGGGCGGCTGGCCGCGACGTGATCAAAGATGCCCAGGCCTTTCACGCCACGCGGCTCGAGTGGCAGTACCTCCAGGAGGGGGATGAGCCGATCGTGCAGCAATTGCGCGGGTTGGGGGTCGAGTTCGGCCTCGCCTTGACCCACCCGCTCGACACGACCGCCCGGGTGACCGGAGCCATGGGCTTCGCCGCGCGGCCTGACTTGTATACGCGCGGGCGCATCCTCGACATCGACGGGAAGGTGATCGATGGGCGCGGTTCGATGCACGATCCGGCCTTCGCCGAAGTCACCAAGCTCTGGCTGCGTTTCTTCGCGTCCTTCCGCCCCAAGGCCATCCAGCGCGATGAACCCGGCTGGGATTATGCCAATTGGGACTTCAATCCCTACGCGTTGAGCCAATTCAACGACTATCTGGCCACCCGCGTGTCGCCGGAAACACGGCAGCGTCTCGCGGTCAGCGAGCCGGCCCGCTTCGACCTGAAGGCGTACATCCGCGGGCATCAGGACGGCAAGTCAGTGCCGGCAGATTTCAAGAAACTCTGGGAGGAATTTCGCCTCGAGACCCTGCTGGCTTGGTATCGCAACCTGCGCACCTGGACGGTCGACCTGGTGGGGCCCGAGGTGGCGTGGAGCTGCAATTACTCGTCGTTCGTCCAATTCACGCCGACCGAGTTGTGGAGCGATTATGCGATCACGGAACTCCAGCCCAGCGGCGGGCAATTCGGCCTCGGCAATCCGTGGAGCCTCTACCGCAAAGTCCAAATCGCGCGCCAGCTCGGCAAGGCGATCGTGGCCACGCTCGGCTCACAGGACATCCGGGAAAACAAGGTCATGATTGGCCTCACCTACGCGATGGGCACGCACATGCTCTGCCCGTATGGTGTCTATATGAAGGACCGGCCGCGGAAGTACGACGACCCCGCGCTCTACGCCGATGTCTACGACTTCGTCCACCGCTGGGCCGGGAACTACCTCGCGGGCTACGAAGAGGCTTTCGCCCTGGGCAACGGCATCGATCACCCGCTGACGCGCGACGGCCTTGCGCCGATCCGCCTCGAAGACCCCACTGACTCCGTCTATGCCTTTGTCCGCGCCCGACCCGCGCTGCCCGACGCGCCGGTGGTCATTCATCTGGTGAACTGGAACAAGACCGCCCGACCCCGGCTCGCCTTGACCCTCGAGCCCGACCGTTTCTTCCCCGGCCGCGGCCTGAAGCTCAGCCTGCTCCGCCCGGGCAGCGCGCCCGAGATCCTGAGCGACGGCTGGCAGGCGCGGATCGAGCTGCCGTCGCCCGACCCGTGGGCCCTGCTCGTCGTCGAGCCCGCCTCGCCCACCACCGCCAAGGTCTGGGCCGCCGAGATCGAGACGGAGAACCTCTTCGGTTTCCTGGACCAGCAGGGCGTCGTCCTGCGCAGCCGCACGCCGGAAGCGGCGATCCATTTCACTACGGATGGCAGCGAACCGACCGCGAACTCGCCACGCTATGCTGGACCGCTGGAATTTACCCAGAGCACCACGCTGCGCACCCGCGTGTTTGCCGGCGGCCAGTCCAGCGCAATCGCCATGTTCACGTTCACAAAGCGTCCCGCCAACAGTCTGGTCACGGCGAGAGCCGCCACTCCCGGCCTGCTGTATGACGTGTACCAGGGAACCCTGACGAGCGCACAACCCGACCTCGACGATCCGATGAAGTGGGCCGGCGGCGACTATCAGTTTCGCAAAGTGAAAGAAGGTCGCACTGACCGCATCGTCCTGCCGTCCGGGTTTCCCACTTCGACTTCCGGCGTCGTCTTCACCGGCTTCATCGAGATTCCGCGCGACGGCCTCTACACGCTCTACGCCAACGCCGACGACGAGTGCACCCTGTACATTGACGATGAGAAAGTGATCGACCAGACCGGCCGCAAAGCGCCACCCGACCTCGGTATGACGGAGCTGCAAGGCCGCCGGTTGCTCTCCAAGGGCCTGCACAAGCTGCGCATCGAGTACGTGCAGATGTACCACGGCTACGGGCTGGACGTGCAGTGGCAGGGCCCGGGCCTGCCCAGGCAGGCCATCGCGCCCGGCTATCTCGTGGCGTCCGTCACCTCCCTGCTGCTCACCGTCGCGCCCGACGGAAGCGTGCGCCTCGACAACCGGCCGTTTTCCGGGATGGGCGTGAACTATTTCGATGCCTTCGGCCGCGTGTTGTGGAACGCGGCGGACAAATCCTATGAAGAAGGTTTCCGTAAGCTCGGTGAATGGAGCCTGCCCTTCGCCCGCCTCGATCTCTCCGGCTACCAACCGATCTACGCCAACTTGTTCTTCGCCGATCGTGCGGAGTATTTCCGGCGCTTGGACGCCGTCGTGGCCTCGGCCGAACGCAACGGCGTGGGGCTGATCCCGTCGTTCTTCTGGACGACCTTCACGTTCTCCGACCTCGCCGGAGAACGCCTGGACCAGATCGCCGTGACCACCAGTCTCACCCGGCAGAAGATGCGCGAGTTCGTCACGGCGATCGTGCAACGTTACCGGACCTCGCGCGCGATCTGGGCCTGGGAGTTCGGCAACGAATGGAACCTGATGGTGGACCTGCCGAATGCCACCCAGTTCCTGCCCCCGACGTGGACCAACCTCGGCAACCCCGCCACGCGCGATCCCGTCCGAGACCTCCTCACCACGGATATTATTCTTCCGGCCCTGCGGGAGTTCGCCACGCTCGTGCGCGATCTCGACCCAGGGCGGCCGATCAGTTCCGGCCACGCCATCCCCCGCAACGCCGCCTGGCACATGGACCAATGGCAGAGGGGACTCCTGCCCATCGACCAGGCCTGGACGGCCGACACGTATGAGCAGGCCAAGGAGATCGCCCTGCGCCAATGCCCCGCGCCGTTCGATCTCTTCAGCATCCACGTTTACGGAGCGGACGCAGCCCGCGTGCCCGCCTACGCGCGAATCGCCGCTGAGGCCGGCCGAGCCCTTTTTGTCGGGGAGTTCGGCGCTGAGACAGAAGCGGAGTTCCGCAGTCTCCTCGCCGCCTGCCGGGCCGCGCCGCTCGCGGCGGTCTGGGCGTATGATCGGGTTGGGGAAGCCGCCAACGACCCGATGAACACCACCACCACCAATTCGCGGAGCTGGATGCTGCGCGCCCTGCTGCCTAACAACGGCAAACTCGTGAACCTCTCCGTGCGCACCACGGCCGGCACCGCCGCTCAGACGCTCATCGTCGGTTTCGTCGTCGCGGGGGCTCCCGATCAACCGCTCCTCCTCCGCGGTATCGGGCCGGGCCTCGCGTCGTTTGGCGTGACCGGATTTTTGGCCGATCCGTCGCTGCAATTGTTCGCCGGCCCGACGCTGCTGGCGACCAACGACAATTGGTCCGCTCCGGTCACCGGAACCGCCGCCTCCGTCGCCGCGGCATTCGCCGCCGTCGGCGCCTTTTTCCTTCCGGCGACCTCACTGGATGCAGCGCTCGTGCGCACCCTCGGTGCGGGCTCCTATTCGGTGCAGATCGGTGGCGCCTCCGCCACCTCCGGCGTCGCCCTCGCGGAAATCTACGACCGTTCGTCCGCGGCCAGCGGACGGCTCGCCAACCTCTCGGCTCGGGCCGAGGTCGGCGCCGGCACCCTCATCGTGGGTTTCACGATCGCCGGTCAGGCTCCGCTGCCGGTCCTTGTCCGGGCCATCGGCCCGACGCTCGGCACGAGCTTTGGTGTTGCCGGAGCGCTCGCCAACCCGCACCTCGAACTTTTCCGCGGCGCGACGCTCGCGGAGAGCAACGACGACTGGGGCGGCTCCGCGGCCCTCGCCGCCGCCTACGCCCGGCTTGGTGCCTTTGCGCTCCCGGCGGACAGTCGCGACGCCGCTCTCCTCGTCACCCTCGCGCCCGGCAGCTATACTGCCCAGACCACCGGCGTCGGCGGCACCCCCGGCATCGCCCTCGTCGAGGTGTACGACCTGCCCTGAGCACGACTGTGCGATCAACGATCAAACACCCGCTCACCCTCTTCGCCGATCCAACGAGCGGACTGCTGCTCCCGCTGCTTGCGGCCGACACCGTGCCGCAGCCACCGGGTTCCTCCGCTGCGACGCCCTATCCGGGGGCCAAGTTCTCCATCGAGCACGCGATGATCAATCAGGTGTATCCGCAGTGGTCGCCGAAGACGGGCTACAACCGCGATTCCGACATGGCACTAGGGCGAGTTCACGCCCGTGCTGCCAGTGGAGAAGTTTTTTGAAACCTATCCCTCCGCTGGCAGCTTTGAACTCGATTTGAAGTCCATGCAGGTGCGCTGAAATCACCGAAGTTCAGAAGAAACATGAAATCCACCCTCCCCCTCCTCACCGCCCTGCTGCTGGTTCCGCCGGCCGCGTTGCAGGCCGCTGATGCGCCGGCTCCCTCGTTCGTCAAAACGGGCGTCATCCTCGTCAACCACGTCGGCTTCCCGCCGAATGCGGCGAAACATTGCGTGATCCCTTCGCCTCCAAAGAAAGAGTTCACGATTCATCAGCTGAAGGACACGAAGTGGACGCAGGTCTTCGTGGGTGAACTGGCCGATGGCGGGAATGAATTGGAGCCGGGCTGGGTCGGCGACTTCTCCGCCGTAAAGGACGACGGCATCTACCAGGTGCGCTGCGGTTCCTTGAAATCGAGGGCCTTTTCGGTCCATGCCGGCGTCTACGACGTGCCGATGCGAAGCCTCTTCCATTACTTTACCTGGGCACGCTGCGGCGACACGACGAAGAACTGCACCGGGCCATGTCATCTCGATGACGGCAATCTCGTGGGCGTCGGGCATCGCGATTTCTCCGGGGGCTACCATCAGTCGTCGGACCAGCGGAAGTGGCCCTGGGGGCTGAATCTTGGGCTGATGGGACTGGTGCAGTTCGGCGGCCTGCAGAAGCCGGATTGGGATCAGGGCTCCATCGCCGAGGAGGTGCGCTGGGGCTGCGACTACTACCAGAAAATCGTGCGCGACGACGGCGGGATGTTCGATTCCGTCTTCATACCGCTTGGCGCGGGACCGCGCGATTATTACCCGTCCGATCCGCCCGCGCCCGCGCTCTGGAACAACATCCGCCATCAGGCGATGGCTGCGGAGTATTTCAAGGACCGCGATGCGGCCTACGCCGTGAGGTGCCGGCAGACGGCGGAGCGCGTGTGGCGTTACATGACGTCCGACAAACGACCCAAAGGGAAACACGTGACACCGGCCATCCCGCCGCTCGGGCACAATGATTACAACGACTGGTGGGCCTGTTTCTACGAGGGCTCCGCGCTGGATCTCGCCCACCGCATCGGCGCGGCGACCACGCTGCATCGGGTCACGAAGGATGCCGCCCTGCTGGAAGACGCCGCCCACTGTGCCTCGCAACTCATGGCGCTCCAGTTGGCGGAGTCAGCCTGTTTTTGGGAGGGGCCGGATGGGGACCGACTCGTGTCCCGGCGGAAGACCGGCTATTTCACCGATGGCACGATCGGCATCCGCCTCGCCGAGTTAATCGCCGCCGCCCCCCAGCACAAAGACGCCGGGCGCTGGCGAGCCACGATCAAGCGGATGGCGGATCAAATGGTCGCGCTTTCTCATCGCAATGCGTGGGGCCTCACCCCTTCGGAGTTCCTCGTGCAGGATGCGCCGGTAGCAATCGCGAAGCCGGCCGCGGTCACTTCCGAAGGGCGTTACCCGCTGGGCAGGGTCAAGGATCGCTCCAGCGGGCCGAAGGAAAGAATCATCGCCTACAATTATCGCCCTTACCTTTATAACATGAGCGTCATGGAGGCGGCCTTGTTCCTGAACCGGGCGGCGGAGATCACGGGAGACAATACCTGCCGCATCGTGGCCCAGCGCCAGCTCGACTGGGTGATGGGCTGCAATCCGTTTGATGCGAGTGCGATCGAGGGCGTGGGCTACAACCAACCGCTGCGGGGCCTGTTCGGGGAGTTCTTTCCACCCACGCCGCAGATTCCCGGCGCCGTCAGCCTCGGGCTCCAGTATCGCTCGTTCGATCCGAATCTTTACGGCAACAACGGCGCGAACGAATACGACATGCCCGTCGTCGGCAACGTGCTCTGGGTGATGGCGGAGCAAGCGAAGCGGCCATGAAGGATACTCACCGGATGAAGCATGCGCTTCCGCGATTTTGTAAATCCTACCGCTAGGTCCCTCGGCAGGTTTCGCCCACTGAAGCGGGGGCGAATCGCGAAAAGCGAATTCGCGGTGCAGAGGCAAGAATCGGAAGTCGCGCCAGAGCGGGTCCCGGTTTGCCCCCTCTCAGCGACCTTGCTTCTGTGCGACCACGCGCTAGCGTGTGGCCATGAGCGTGACGCTGGAAATCCCTGATGACGTGTCCCAAGCAATGCGGGTGCCGCCTCCAGAGCTGGAGGCGCGCTTGCTGCTGGAACTGGCGGCGGCCCTCTACGCGCAACAGGTCTTAAGCCTCGGCAAAGCCGCGCAACTGGCCGGACTGACCCGATTCGAGATGAATTCGGTGCTCGCCCGGCGCGGCGTGCCCATGCATTACTCCGCGCAAGAACTGGCTGAAGACCTCGCCTATGCCCGCAGTTGTTAGCGATGCTTCGGTTCTGATCTCGCTGGGCGCCACGGGCCACTTTGACCTTCTCAAGGACTTCTATCAAACCGTCCTAATTCCAATTGCCGTCTGGCAGGAGATTTCTGCTTCTCCGCTACCACTGCCCGGCTCGACAGAGGCGAGGCAGGCCAGACAGGAAGGATGGCTTCGCGTCGAGACTCCTCGGAATCGCGCGCTGGTTTCCTCGCTCGCCGCGAGCCTGGACATCGGCGAAGCCGAAGCCATCACTCTCGCTTCCGAGCTTGGAGCAGCGCTCCTGCTCATCGACGAGAGCGATGGCCGTGCGGCAGCGAGAAATCTCGGTCTGGCTATCACAGGAACACTCGGAATCCTCTTGCGGGCCAAGCTTTCCGGTCGTCTGCCCGCGCTCAAACCAGTCTTGGACCAGTTGGTTCAAAACCAGAATTTCCGGTTGAGCCGTCCCCTCTACGAACAGGTCCTCCAGCAAGTTGGCGAGCAGGCTTGAGGGTTTCCGCTTTAGCGGCAGTTCCGCTGAGCGGCGGGAGAAGGACCGAGTCAAATCGAGATTCGAAACCGACCTCCGGCAGATCGCGCTGGGGGGCCGAGCCAAGGGGGCAAGCCGAGGTCCCAGATATCCCGTTGCCCAATAATTTTGTGCCGATACCGAGCTTTCCGCCTTTCGGTATCATCATTTCGCCCTTTGAGAGTTGCTTCGGACTTCGGAATCCGGGTTTTTTTGCGCCCGCGTCCGCAGTTTACTGGAAACCATCAAAAGGATGGTCTCCCTTGCCCTCCGATGTTCCGTCGACGCCGTCCATGGCCGGCCATGGATCCAACCCCGCATTGGTCAGTTATTTTCATACCCATGAATTCATCCCCGACCCCGCTGCAGCGCTGCCACAATCCGATGTGCCTCACCCCACCCAACCGTAAATCGGCGTTTTCCGCGGCAGGTCCCGTTGCCGCATGCACGAAACCGGATTCCAGGCCTGCAACCCCCGGCGCAGGGCGTTTTGCCGCGGTCGCTCTTGCCCTGTGTTTCGCCTGGATCTCTTCCGCCGGAGCTCAGCAGGCCGCAACGGCTAAGGTCTCGCCCAAATCCCAGGACGAGGCAATCGCACTCGCGCCCTTCGAGGTCAAAACGACGGCGGACACCGGTTACAACGTCACCGACTCCAACAGCGCGCTCAAAATGGCAGTCGATACGAAGGATCTTCCCTTCAGCCTCAGTGTACTTTCGGCCGACTTGCTCCGGGACTTCGCCGCGTTCAACGAAACCGAGGGCCTGCGCCTCAACGCCGGCATCAATCCGGTCGAGAACTTCATCGCGAAGTCCCAGAACCGGCCCTACATTCGCGGCACGTCGTCGGTTCGCGTCTATGCCGACGGCCTCTTTCTCAATTCGCTCGTCACGCCCAACATCGCCATTGACCGGGTGGAGGTTTTGAAAGGCACGTCCGGAAATCTCTTCGGCATCGGAGAACCGGGTGGCACCCTTAACTACGTTTACAAGCCCGCGCTGGCGAAAGCAAAAGTCTCCCTCAACGCCGGGCTCGGGAGCTGGGCCGAACGATTTGCGCAGCTCGATTTGGGCGGCCCACTCGCGGCCGACGGAAAACTCACCGCGCGTTTCGGGATCGGCTACCAGTCGGGTGAAGCCTTCACCGACTACACGAAGTTCGAAACGAAGGAGTTCTACGCCCGCCTTCGCTACGCGTTCACGCCCGACACCACTCTCCAGCTCACGCTCGCACAGTCCGATCGGCACACCGACTCGCCCTCGCGGCTTTCCTACGACGGCCTGGCCGGCCGGCATCATCCGGTCAATGAGGCGAGCCAAGCTGCCCGGTATCAATCCCTCGGCGCCGACCTGATCACTTCCGGTCTCCTCAACCGCCGCAGCAACACGCAAACTCCGGACTCATTCGCGGACGTCGTCACCAACACGTTCGGGGCGGAGATCAACCACAAGTTCTCCGCCCGGTGGTGGCTGCGCGCGGCGGCGGTGCGCACCCACATGGATCGCGATTCGCTCCTGACGCCGATTTGGTTCGACACCCCGGTCACCGCAGCCGGCACCACGCTTTCCCCTCATCCCGTCACGGGGCAACCGGTCGCGACGCCCACGGCCCGGGGCGACATCCTGGCTTCGGCCGATGGTGGCACGCTCATGTTCGACAACCTCGCGTCTGATTCCGCGCAAATTAATCTCCTCGGCCATTTCGACTTTAACGGCGGCAGCTGGAGGACCGTGCTGGGTGCCGACTATAACCAGGAGGTTTTCTACTTCGACCGTTGGCGCAGCAACTGGATATTTGGTCCCACTGCCGCGGAAAACGCCGTCGTGCTTGGGCCCACGCTGCGGGTGCAACCCATCGTCGCCAACGTTCTCAATCCTGGCGCCGGGTGGAATCTTAAGCAGGCCACGCCACCCCGGTCGACCTTTACCGTGCCCGCGGGCAATTTCACCAACACGGTGCAGGGACCGGGCTACTATTGGATCAATCACGTCAAACTCTTCAGCGACCGACTCATCTTCACCGGCAGCGTCCGGCGCGACGAGGCCGAGGCGAACAACAAGCAGTTCCGCCAGATCTCCCGCACCGGATCGACGGTCGCCAAGGCCGATCAACCCCAGACCACCCACTCTCTCGGCGCGGTCTTCAACATCACAAAATATCTTTCCGCTTACGTGAACGACGGGACCACGTTTCGGCCGCAAGCCGCCCTCGTCACCGACCGCGCCCAAAACGTTTCCCTGGCCCAACCCCTCACCGGTAGCGGGGGCGACATCGGCTTCCGGCTCGACCTGCCCCGGCAGCACCTGCAGCTCTCCGCGGGGGCCTTCCGGGTGGCCCAGACCAATTTCATCGTCACGGTGACGGAGCGCCAGCCGGACGGCACGAATCTCACCTGGCAGGAGCAGTCCGGCGAAAATCAGGTGGACGGTTACGAGCTCGAGGCGAGCGCGAACCTGACCTCTGCCCTGTCGGTCAACCTGAGCTTTGTGCACCTCGACTCGTTCGTGAAGCGCAACCGGCAGTTGCCCCTGCAGGTGGGACAGGAGCTCGCCGGCACGCCTGCGAACAAGGTGGTCCTGCTCGGCCGCTACACCTTCAACGACAAGCTCTCGTTCGGCGGGGCCGTCACCGTCGTGCGGGACGACCAGTATTTCCTCACCGCGCCCAACAACAATCCGCTCTCCCGCTCCTACACGAGCGGTTACCACCAGGCCGATCTGTTTGCGACCTACGCCTTGCGCTGGCGCGATCAACACCGGGTCCGCCTGCAGCTCAACCTCTACAACCTCACAAACGAGCTGTACTCCGCCGAGTTCGGCACGAGCAAACCGTTCGGCCTCCGTTTTTCCACCAACTGGAGCTTCTGAGCGCGGCCTTCACTCCCGAAACCGGCTGTGGCGGAGCGCAGCCCTTCGAGATGTTGCCGATTGCTCCCGGCGCAGTGTGTCGTCGCGTGCCAGACCGGCTTGGCTGAATCGCAGGCCGCAATCAAACCGCCGGGTTTCCCGCAAAGCCGCACCGGTCTTTCAGCCCGGAGTGCGCTGGCGAAGCTGGGGCGGCCCGCCCCGATCGGGATTTACTGGAATACATCAAGCGGCTCGCACTCGACGCCACGAGGGGTTTGATAGCGATCACGAACACCGTACGATTGCCCCCAAAATTGTCAGCCCGGCCCCGCCGATGAAACCTTCACGCAACTCAGCCATCGCGTTTTGGGCCGGTCGCGCGGCTCCGAACGCAGCTCTGCCAGAAGAGATTTCTCCCGCCGCCCACCCCCCAGCCCTCCCCCGCGCGGCGACTTCGTGCAGCCTCGCAATCATTCTGGCCGTCGGGGCGATCGGTATCGCCGCTCCCCTTGAGGCGGCGGTCCCGGCAGAGGGGCAAACCGTCTCGGACCTGGCCTTCCGCTGGCAACGACCTCCGGGAGCGCCCCGCCACAGCGACGTTTCCGTCTCGGTCCGCTGGATGCGGCCGGAGCTGGATCCCTTTGCTAAGGCGGCGGAGTTCCACGGAACCCGCTTCGACTGGGTGTACGCGACGCGGGAGTTCATCACGGAATGCGTGCGGCGTGGCTACCCGGTCAGCCACTGCACCTCCGCGGGGCGGCCGGATCAGGGACGGGCGGAAGGCGGTGGCGCCAGCACTTACTCCATCGGGCGGGCTGAAGACATCCATGGTCAACCGCTGCGGGCCAGCTGGCAGACTTGGAACGCGCCGTGGGGTTGCTATAGCAACCCGGACTTTTTCCACTTGATAGAGAAGGATGTGATCTTCGCCGCCGAGACCGGCGCGACCTACATGCACGTGGACGATCCCGACACTCGCGGGATGCTGCGCTGGGGCGGCAATGCGAAGGACGCGCAGACGCGAGGCTGTTTCTGCCGGCATTGCCTGGAACGGTTCCGCGGCCACCTGGCGGCGCTGCCCCGGGAGGAAATCAAGGCCCTCGGGGTCGGCGATCCGACCACCTTCGATTATCGGCAGTTCATTCTGGACGGCCAGCGCCACGCCGGGCTGCGAAAACATTACGAACAGTCCTACGAAAAAACGGTTCGAACCTTCCTGGAGAACCTGCGCCGCAGCGCAGACCAGAAGGCGGGGCGCCGTTTCCCGTTCGCCTGCAACAACGGCTCCTACACCCACTGGGCGCCGCCGATCGACGTGTTCGACTTCGCCGTGGGTGAGCTCTCCCACTATGACCCGCCGTCCCCGGTGTCGCTTTGGAAAAAGGCGCTGATCATCACGCGCCTGAACAAGGCCCAGGTATGGACGCTCAAGGAGACTGAGGTGGGCGAGAACCGCCGGGTTTTGTGCCTGGCGTATTGCCTCGGGCAGAATTTCGTGGCGCCGTGGGATGTCTGGATCAAGGGCTCCGAACGCTTTTACGGCGAACCGCGGGATTACCGCCACCTCTTCGCCTTCGTGCGGGACAACGCGCGCTGGCTCGACGGCTACGAATACGCCGCCGCGATCGGCAATGGCATCCGCGACGAGTGGCCGGGCGACCGACCGCCGGTCGTGCTGAACGGGAACGCCGAGGCGTGCGCCTTTGTCCGCGCCGTGCCGGGCGCCCGCGACCAACCCGTCGTGGTGCATCTGTTTGACTGGGGCAAGGCGACGAAAGCGTTCCGCCTGACGCTGGACCACGCGCGCTTTTTTCCCGGCCAGCGTCTCGCCTGCCGCCTGCTGACGCCGGTCCAACTCGACGACGCGGAAAATGTCCGGGCGGAAAAGACCCAAGATTTCTCGAAATTCACGCGACGTGCCGATCTCACCGGCCAGTCGGACGGGATGAAAACCAGATTGGAAATCCCCGCGCTCGATCCCTGGGCGATATTGGTCGTCTCACCCGCCCCGTAGCCATGCGATGCCGATCGGTTAATGGCATTCCCGCCCTCCCATGATCACGATCGAGAATCTCACCAAGGTATTCCTCGCCGAAGAGGTCGAGACCACCGCCCTTAACCGTATCCGATTCACAGCGACGTCCGGTGAGTTTGTGGCGATCATGGGGCCGTCGGGCTGCGGAAAGTCCACGCTGCTCAATATCATCGGGCTGCTCGATAACGCGACCAGCGGACAGTATCTCTTCGACGGGCTGGAGGTGGCGCAACTGCGGGAGACCGACCGCACCCGGCTGCGGAAGGGCCGGATCGGTTTTGTGTTCCAGAGCTTCAACCTGATCGACGAATTGACCGTGGCGGAAAACATCGGCCTGCCGCTGCTGTATTTGCAAACCGGCGCCGCGGAACGCAAAAAGCGCGTGACCGAGGTGATGGAACGACTCGGCATCGCGCATCGCGGGGCGCACTTTCCCCAGCAGCTTTCCGGCGGACAGCAGCAGCGCGTCGCAATCGCCCGCGCGGTCGTGGCGGGGCCCAAGCTGATCCTCGCCGACGAGCCCACCGGCAACCTCGACTCGGCGCACGGCCAGGAGGTCATGGACCTGCTGGCCAAGCTCAACGCCGAGGGCACCACCGTCGTCATGGTGACCCACTCGCCCGCGGATGCGCAGCGGGCGCACCGGATCGTTCGACTCTTCGACGGTGGTATCGTCGATTCCGCCGGGCCGGCCTGATCGCCAAATCGCCCGACCGCGCCGACCATGCTCCACCACTATTTCCTCGTCGCGCGGCGCAATCTCTGGAAGCACAAGGCGTATTCGGTCGTCAATCTGCTCGGACTGGCGCTGGCGATGATGACCTGCCTGGTCATCTTTCTCTACGTCCATTACGAGACGCACTACGACACCTTCTGGCCGGACCCAGACCGGATCTACCGGGTCGTGCATGATCGCTACCAGAACGACGAGTTGAATCTCCGCAGTGCCAAGGCCTACATGGGGATGAGCCTGGTGTTGCCAGAAAAGGTGCCGGAGGTGGCGGCCGCCACGGAGGCGCTCAAGGACATCGTCTCGGTCACTTACGAGCGCAACCAGATCAAGGACATCCCGACCTTCGCCGTGGAGGAGAACTTCACCGACGTGTTTGCGCTACGGTTTGTCGACCGGAAGACCGAGCGCCCGCTCACCGACCTGCATTCGTCGGTCATCTCGGAGTCGGCCGCCCGCCGGCTTTTCGGCACGCCGAACGCGGTCGGGAAATGGTTCACCGTCAATGAGGGTTGGGAGTTCGAGGTGACCGGAGTCTTCCGGGATCTGCCGCCCAACACGCACATGGCCTACGATCTGTTGATCTCGCGAAAGACCTACCGCTACTACGCGCAGTACAAGAACCGCGCTCCCAAACGCGGTGAAAAGGCCGACTTCGACAAGCATCGCGCGCCCCGCGAGGTGACCAGTTGGGACTTGGGCTCAGGCCACTACAACTATGTGCGACTTCGTCCCCGCACGGATCCCCGGCAGGTGGAACAGAAGATCAACGCCGTAAAGGCCGATTACCTCCGGAAAGTCACCAAGGATGGCACCCGCATCGAGTTTCATCTCCAGCCGATGCGCGACATCCATCTCCATTCCCACCGGACCTCGGAGATTGCGGCCAACGGCGATCCCAAGGCGGTGCTGGCCACGGCCGCACTGGGTGCGATCATTATGCTGATCGCCTGGATCAACTTCATCAACCTGACCCTGGCGCGCTCCCTGGAACGGGCCAAGGAAGTGGCCATTCGCAAGGTGGTCGGTGCCTCCCGGAGAGATCTGATCGTCCAGCATCTGATCGAGTACGGCCTCGTCAACGTGGCGGCCACCATCCTGGCCGTGGCGGCGATCGCCCTCCTCCAGCCGTACGTCTGGCAGTTGCTCGAGCGCCAACCCGATTTTGGGGCGCTGTTCATGGAGCCCGGGTTTGTCGCGACGGGCCTTGCGGTGGTGGTGGCCGGCATTCTGGCCGCGGGCTTTTACCCTGCGCTCATCCAATCCTCCTACGCCCCCGTGCTTTTGTTCAAGCCGCGTCACAAGCTCAGGGCCACCTGGCTGGATCCGCGACGGCTGCTCGTTATCTGCCAGTTCACGGCCTCGATCGTCCTCTTCATCGGCGTGATTACGATTTATCGCCAGATCGAATTCATGCGGCGCCAGGCGCTGGGCTTTCACCTTGAGCAGACCCTGATCACCTATTCCCCCATGTCGGACATCGGCAGCAGCAAACGCCTGACCTCGCTCGAGACGTTTCGCGCCCGGGTCCTGGCGGTGCCGGGCGTCGAGGCCATGGCGACCGCTTCCTTTATTCCCGGCCGGGAGATTCTCTCGCAGCGGCAGGATGTCCGAAAAGCCTCCGACCCGCCCAACACGAAGCGAAACTACGACTATCTCAACGTCGACCACGCCTTCGTCCCGACGTTCAAGCTTGCGCTGCGCGCAGGCCGCAATTTCTCCGATAAGATCGAAGCCGAGGCGGCGTCCGTCCTGATCAACGAGTCGGCCATGCAACAACTCGGCTATTCCGATCCCGCCGCAGCGGTGGATGCGTTTATCTGGATTGGGGACAAGCAATTCAAGATCGTGGGGGTCTTGCAGAACTACCACCAGGAGACGCTGAAGAAGCAGATTCGCCCGATCGTGTATTTCTGCGGTTACAAATGGATGTTTGAGGTCGGCTACTACGCGCTCCGGCTGAGCACGCGGGACCTGCGCGCCACGGTGCAGGCCCTTCGCCAAGCTTGGGAGCAAACCTACCCGGTTGATCCTTTCGAATACCAGTTTCTGGACGATGCCTTCGATCGCCAGTACCGCGAAGACCGCCGCTTCGGCACCCTCTTCGCGCTCTTTACCGGGCTGGCCGTCGTGGTGGCCTGCCTGGGCCTGCAAGGCCTCGCCACCTACGCAATCCAGAAACGCACCAAGGAAATCGGCATTCGCAAAGTGAACGGCGCCTCCCCGACGCAAATCGTGCTGCTGCTGGTCCGCGACTTCGCCTCGCTGGTCGGGCTCGCCTTCGTGATCGCCTGCCCCGTCGCCTACCTTCTGATGGAAGACTGGCTGCACACTTTTGCCTACCGGACCGAACTGTCGTGGGCCACGTTTGCGATGGCTGGGATGCTGGCCCTGGCTATTGCCATCGGCGCGACTCTCTTCCAAGCCTACCGGGCGGCGACACAAAATCCGGTTGCCGCCCTTCGCTACGAATAAACGCCGACCATGCCTGTGCCATCCGCCATGGACAAGCCGATCGATCCGGCGGTCAAGAAGCAGGCCCGCCTCCGGCGGATCGTGATCGCGTTCGGCGTCGTGGCCGCCTTGGTGCTGTACCTCGCGCTGCGCGACGGGAGTTCCCGGACCACCCTCGCCCGGGAGCGGATCACGACGGCAAAAGTCCGCCGCGATGTCTTTCAGGATTACATTGCGGTGATTGGCGGGGTCGAACCGATCCAGACCATCTATCTGGATGCGACCGAAGGTGGGAGGGTGGATGAGATCTTTCTGCGGGAGGGCGCCCGTTTGCAGCAGGGAGACAAGATTCTCCGCCTCAGCAATGACAGCCTTGTGCTCCAGATCGCCAATTATGAGACGGAGGTGGCCCGGGCCACCAACGATCTGCGGTCGATGCGGGTGACGTTGGAGAACCAGCAGTATTCCAACCAAAAGGAATTGCTCGAGTACCAGTACGAGCTTCCGCGCCTGGAGCGAGAGTTGGCCAACAGCGAACAGTTGATCAAGAGTGGCGGCGTCACGCAGGATGCGTTGCTCCTGGCGCGAGAGACGCGGGAGAAAAAGACCCGCCAGCGCGAATTACTGCAGAAGAAAGCCGAGGCGGACACCACGGCGTTCACCGCGCGCCTCGCTGCCGCGGAAGAGATGCTGGACTCGATGCAGAAAAATCTGGTGACCAATCGCGCGCGGCTGGACCTTCTCACCATCAAGGCGCCGGCGGGCGGGGAGCTGGCCTCCTTAAACCCGGAGCTGGGCCAGGTGATCTCCCACGGTACGCGGATCGGCACCATCAATGTCCTGGATGCCTACAAGATTCGGGCCGAGGTGGACGAGCACTACATCGCCCGCGTGAAGCTCCGGCTGCAGGCGTCCTGCGAGTTCGGCGGCCAGGAGTATCCGGCGGTCGTCGCCAAGGTGTATCCGGAAGTGAGGGCCGGGAAATTCGCGGTCGATCTCACATTCGCGGACAAGATCCCCCCGGAAATCCGCATCGGACAGACGACGCGCATCCGGCTCGAACTGGGCGAGTCGCAGCGGGCGCTCCTGCTGCCGCGCGGCAGCTTCTTTGCCTCGACCGGTGGGCTCTGGGTCTTCGTGGTAAATCCGTCGTCCCAAAGCGCGACCAAGCGGACCATCCGGCTGGGCCGGCAGAATCCGAGCGTCTACGAAGTGCTGGAAGGGTTGGCCGAGGGCGAAGAGGTCATCACCTCGGAGTACGGGAACTTCGCCCACCGCGACAAGGTGGTCCTGCGGCCCGGCGGCAAGTGATATCTCGGTGTCGAGCCAGAGTTGGGCACAACGATGGACGTCGACGCGATCCTTCCTCCACGGAGATCTTCGAGCGACTGTGCGGCTGGCAGGGATGGTTTTGGCCGCTTACGGCGCCGTTTACTGGAATACATCAAACTGCTCGTTTTTGACTCAAGGAGGGGTTTCTTAGCGGTCACTGCTAGCGAACCAGTGAACCCCTCCGATTATTAGCCCTACCCACGGCATGAAAACATCACGCAACCCAGGCTCCGCGTTTTGGGCGGTCTGCTCGGCTCCGAACGCCGCTCTTCAAGGAGAGATTTCTCCTGCCAACCACCGCCCCTGGTCCACCACAATCCGCGCGGCAGGCTCGGCGCTGGCCCTCTGTACTTACTCCTTTGCGCAGAAACAGGATTCCGGCGGAGTCGCCTCGGCGTCGAAGACAGAAACGTTGGTGCTGAGTCCCTTTGAGGTCATCGCGGACTCCTCCGACACCTACCAGGCACTCAACACGTCGTCGCTGACGGGCACGAACCGTTCGCTGGAAAAACTGCCGATTACCGCCGAGATCTTCACGGCGCAGATGATGTCCGACCTTGGTACATCCGACGTCACGAAGCTTTTGACGACAGGCTTCACCGGGATCGGCCTGCCGGACAACGGCACGTCGAACGCCTCGGGACTGCAGAGCGGCGACAGCATCAGCATGGGGGCCTTCACGGCGCGCGGTCTGGGCACCAAGCTCTTTCGGAATGGCTTCCTTTTCCTCGGAAATCTCGGGGAAGGTTACGCCTATGAGCGGATGGAGGTAATCCGGGGACCGCAGTCGCTCCTTTTCGGGATTTCTCCGGCTGGGGCGCTCATGAACGCCACCACCAAGCGGGCGGTGATGGGGCAAAACAATGGGAGCCTCATGCTGCGGGCGGACGCCAACGGCACCCGCCGCTACGAGTTCGACACCAACCTAAGCGGTAAACTCGGTCAACGCCGCGTGGCGCTGCGCCTCGCGACTTTTGACGCCGACACCAAGTTCTGGAGGGACTTTATTCACGCGAAGGGGCGCGGCGTATACGCACAACTGGCCGCCGAATTACTCCCGGCCAGCCAGACGACTCTAAAGGTGAGTTTCGATGACCGGGGCATGCTGTCGGTTCAGCCAAAGCTGCAGAACTTGGTGACGGGCATCCCGACCGTCGTGCCCAACAATAGCGTGCTGTCCGTGCTGCTCGCGACCAAGAGCCCCGCTTTGGCCCAAATCGCCAACGGGAAACTCACTTGGGAGAACATCGACACGTTTGGCGGGAACTCCACGTACCAGTATCGTCGCGAACGCTTTGACGAAATTTCGCTGACTTCGAGGATTACCCCGTGGCTACACGCCCAATTGCAGGCGTACGAAGCCTACGCCTTCAACGACAGCGCAAGCGCAAACAGCTTTGCCACGCTCCGCCCGCCTTTGACGCTGACCAATCCACTAAACGCCTGGGCCGTCGCTTATACCCCTGCTGTATTGCGTAATGAAGGAGTAACCCGGGGCGTGCGCGGTTTGCTGACGGCTGACTTCAACATTACGTCAAAACTGAAGAACCAACTCCTCGTCAATATGGAGAAAACGACCGTTCCGTATAGTTCGAGTTTTGGCGCGCGGTGGTATCAGGTGGACGCGAACGGCAAATTTGTGGTGAATCAGTCGCAATTGAACACGGCGGACGGAGGTCGAACAATCATGCCCGCGCAGTGGGTCGACGTGCTCGCCAATCCAGCGGGCTTTGTGGTGGCGCGCCAGCCTTCCTACACGATCAATGGAATCACTTACGTCCGTGACTGGCAAAAAAACTCGAATCCCGCCTTTGTCACGCCGGACAATCCGTATGGATTCAACGCCGGCCCCACCGGGGCTAGCTTATCAAAGAGCCATACCCCGGCGTACTCCGCAGTTCTCTATACAGATTGGTTCGGTGACCGTATCTCGTCCGTTGTCGGGGTGCGACACGATCAGGCTTACACCACGGTCCTCACCACGGGCTTGCGCAAAAACGGAGCGGGCACCACCGGAAATGCAGGGGCGGTCTGGAAGTTTTCGAATCCCGTGTCGCTCTACGTGGGAGCGTCGTCGAACTTCCAACCAGTACTGACGGGCAATCCACTCTGGGACAATACGCCGGCCCCCGCGGGCAAGGGCGAAAGCCTCGAGGCCGGGCTCAAACTCAATGCCTTCGAGGGCCGCCTTTCGGGGTCCATCACCGCCTTTCAAACCCGCGCCATCAACCTCAACACTGCCTTGAGCGCGGAGGTTCGATCGACCACCGACCCCGCAGGCATCAATGGCCGGTGGTACTCCCTATTCCCCTTGCAACCTCTCTACGTTTACAACCGAGTCACGAAAGGGGCGGAGGTGACGCTCACTGCCCAACCGAAGAAAAACTGGCGGACCATGTTCGGTTTCTCGATGACCAATGGGGTCGAGGCGGACAACCTCACGATGCCCTTTTTCTACAATGACGAATTTCGCACGAATGCCCAGGGCCAGGTGCTCCTGGGGGATGGAACCCCGTTGCTCGTGCCGGTGAA
>CANJIU010000153.1 GCA_947474365.1 Opitutia bacterium
CCTTTAATATTTTACCCCCCCCCCCCGCCTTGGGGGGGGGGGGGCCCCCCCCCCCCCCCCACGCCGCACGCCGAATGCTATTTCTTCGCGAGCGCCCGGTTGAGTGCGCTCACGATCGCCTTGATCGACGCCAGCTCGATGTTCGTGTCGATGCCGGCGCCGAAGAGCGTGAGTCCGCGTTCGGTCTTGATTTGGATGTAGCTCACGGCGCGCGCCTCCGACCCCTTGCCGAGTGAGTGTTCGGAGTAGGAGAGCACCTCGAATTTGGGCAGCGTCGTGGTGCCCAGGGCGCGCGTGAAGGCGTCGATCGGGCCGTTGCCCTCGCCGAGGAGTTGGCGCGAGACCCCGTCGATCGTGAGGCTCGCATCGCATTTCACCGTGCTGTCGTGCTCCGTGGTCTTGAACTGCTGCAACACGACCGGCGAGGTGCGATCGAGATATTCGCGTCGAAACACATCGTGAATCTCGGCCGGCTGGAGCTCGGTGCCCTTGGCGTCGGCGACGTCGTTGATGATCTTGCCGATTTCCTTGTGCATGAGTTTCGGCAGCGCGTAGCCGAACTCGTTTTCCAGCACGTAGGCGACACCGCCCTTGCCAGATTGGGCGTTGATCCGGATGATCGCCTTGTAACTTCGCCCGATGTCGGCCGGGTCGATTGGAATGTAAAGCACGTCCCATGGCTCATCCGGCTTTTGGACGGCCCACGATTTCTTGATCGCGTCCTGATGCGAGCCGCTGAACGCCGTGAACGTGAGTTCACCGGCGTAGGGTTGTCGGGCTGGCACCTCCAGTCGGGTGGTGCGTTCGTAGACTTCCCGGATTTCGTTGATGTTGCCGAAATCGAGGCCGGGATGGATGCCGTGCGTGTAGAGATTGAGGGCGACGGTCACGATATCGAGATTGCCGGTGCGTTCCCCGTTGCCGAAGAGCGTGCCCTCGACACGGTCGGCGCCGGCGAGCAGAGCGAGCTCCGTCGCGGCGATGCCGGTGCCGCGGTCGTTGTGGGTGTGCAGCGAGATGATGGTGCAGTCGCGCCGCGTGAGGTGGCCGCACATCCATTCGATTTGGTCGGCGTGGATGTTCGGGGTGGCGTACTCGACGGTGGCGGGGAGATTCAGAATGATTCTGTTCTCGCGGGTCGGTTGCCAGATGTCGGTGACCGCCTCGCAAATCTCGAGGGCGAAATCGAGTTCGGTGCTGGTGAAGCTCTCAGGCGAATATTCGAAACGCATCCGGGTGCCGGCGGCGATCAGCGGCTGCGAATGGCGTTTGACCCACGTCGTGCCCTGCGTGGCGATCTTCACGATGTCGGCACGGGTGGCGTTGAAGACGTGCTTTCGCTGTGCTGGCGAGGTTGAGTTGTAGAGATGGAAGATGGCGTTTTTCGCCCCCCGCATCGCCTCGATGCTGCGGGCGATCAGTTCCTCCCGGCACTGGCAGAGAATCTGAATCGCGACGTCATCCGGAATCCGTTTTTCCTCGATGAGGCGGCGGCAGAAATCGAACTCGATTTGCGAGGCGGAGGGGAATCCGACCTCAATCTCCTTGAAGCCGATCCGGACGAGCATCTCGAAGTACTCGAGTTTTTCCTCGACGCTCATGGGCTGGGCGAGGGCTTGGTTGCCGTCGCGGAGATCGACGCTGCACCAGATTGGGGCGCGGTTCAGCGTGCGGCTGGGCCACTGGCGGTTGGGGAGATTGACCGGAGGAAACGGCCGGTATTTGGAAACGGGAGCAGGTTGCATGACCGAAAAATCGTCTGACGAAAAAGTAAGGAAAGGAGATTGGCGAAAGAATCACCGGTGAGAACCGGCTAGCTTGGCATCAAGCCGCGACGCGCGGCGATGGAGAAATTCAGGCCGACGCACGACCCGCCTTTGGCGGCGTCCTCAGAAGTCGTGCGCGTTCGTAAGTCGAAGGGCCTGGAGCAAGAATCGCATTGCGATGTCCCTTTCGTATCGGCGCAGGAGAAAGAAAGTCAAGGGCCACGTGCCACGGTGTGCCAGCTGAGCACGGTGTGTTTCTGGCTTAGGACACGCGGCAGGGTATTGTAACCGGTTTTGGCAAGGCACGTCTTGCTTGTCGTGCATGTCCTTGCCTCCATTCGCCCATGCCTGACGAAGCGGTGCCGCCATTCGATCTGGCTGGCTGCCTCGACCGGGTCCGCCAGCGCGATCAGGCAGCTGCACGCGAACTGGTTGACCACCTCTATCCATTGGTCATCCGAATTGTTCGATCGCATCTTCCCCGGCGGGTGGCCGAGGAGGATCTCACCCAAGAGGTGTTTCTAAAGATGTTTTCACGCCTCGCCCAGTACCAGGGAGCGGTTCCTTTTCCGCATTGGGTGTCTCGGATTGCGGTCACGACGTGCATCGATCATCTGCGGGCGCAGAAGCGCCGGCCGGAGTTTCGGTGGGCCGACCTTTCGGAGAACGAGGCCGATGTCCTCGATGCGGTGATGACCAACGAAAACGACGTTCCTGCCAATGACGCGATGGCGGCGCACGAGTTGGTGCACAAACTCCTCAATCAATTAAAGCCGGATGACCAGCTCGTCGTCCGCCTGCTGGACCTCGAGCAGAAAACCATTGCCGAAATCGCCGAAATCACCGGATGGAACCAATCCCTGATCAAAGTCAGGGCTTTTCGCGCGAGGCGGAAGTTGCAGAAGATGTTTCAGGAACTAAAACGAAAGGAACGCTCATGAACCGTACGACCAACGACCCGCGCCATCCCTGGGCACGACTGACCGCCGCCGTGCGGACGGTCCCGGATAACCGTGACGAAGCGTCGCCCTATGGTTTTGCGACCCGCATCGCCGCCCTCGCCATGGCGCAGGAGCGCGTGGTGGTGTCCTTGTTTGAGCGTTTCTCGCTGCGGGCTTTGGGCGTGTCATGCCTGCTCGCGCTGTGCAGCGTCGCGATCAACTACCACCTGATTCCGTCCCCCATCGAAGACGAATTGCTGCCAGGAGGTGATGCGGTTGCCGTGGTTTTCGATTTGGCGGACTGACGGAGTGTGCGGATGGACAAACCTTGGAAAGTCGTCTTCGCGTTCGTCGGGGTGTTTATCGCCGGCGCGGTTTTTGGCGGCTTCTTCACCCTTCGCACTTCGGGCAAGCGTTTTGCGAATGACGCGAGTGGGGGCCGGGCTTCGCCAGGCATCCCGAGGGGGCAGGCAACGCGTGCGGCTGGAGCGACAGCCGCCGGCCAGTCGCCGGTCGTCCCTGGTCAGCAGAATCAAGCCCAGTCCGGCCGAATTGCCCCGGCGTTGATGAACCAATTTACCAAGCGCCTGAGTCCGACGGCGGAGCAGAAGGAGAAGATCCGTCCTATCGTCAGCCGGGCTTCTGAAGATATCCAGCGGTTGCAACGGGAACATTTGCAGGACACGACGCGTGTTTCCGAGCGGATGTATGAGGATGTGGCGGCGCTGTTGACACCCGAGCAGCGCATGCACCTCGAAAAAATGCGGCAGGAGATGCTCGAACGCGTCCGTAAAGAACGGGAAAAACGCGGAGAGATCCAGGCCAAGGGCAGTACGCCGCGGACCAACGCCCCGGTGCAGCTGGTCCCGCCGAATTCCAAGCCCCAGCAGGGGCCTTGAGGTTGCCGGCGGTTCGCGGACCCCAGAGAGTTGTCGGGCAAATTTGCCGGGAAAATTAATAATAGTTGCGCCGCGAGAAGTGCGGCCCATGGTTCGCGCCGGCCAGGTGCCATGCATGGGAAGGCGCGTGAACTCCGCCAGGACCGGAAGGTAGCAACGGTAACGACGTTCTTCCTAGTGCCGTGGAGTGCCTGGCCACTTTTATTTTTCGGGCGCGCGCGACCAGAGCACCGCGACGCGTTCACGATGCGGGTCCGACCGGGCCGGCGGATTCCGAATTTTCGGAGCTGGCTTGCAACCGACCCGGCGATGGCGCTCAGTTTCCCGGCCTGCAACCGGCCTTCCGTAAAAAATGTCCACCGCCTACCAAGTCATCGCCCGCAAATGGCGACCCCAGACGTTTGACGACGTCGTGGGCCAGGACCACGTGGTGCGGACATTGAAAAATGCGATTACGAGGCAACGGATCGCCCATGCCTACCTCTTTGTTGGACCGCGGGGCACGGGGAAGACGTCGACGGCGCGCATTTTCGCAAAGGCGCTCAATTGCACGGGCGGACCCAAGGCGGACTTTGACGTCGACGATCCGGCGTGCAAAGCCATCGCCGACGGCTCGCATCTCGACGTGATTGAAATCGACGGTGCCTCGAACAACGGCGTCGACCAAGTGCGCGATCTCCGCGAGACCGTCCGCTACGCTCCGGCGCAGGGGAAATTCAAGATCTACATCATCGACGAGGTGCACATGCTGTCGGCGGCCGCATTCAATGCGCTGCTGAAGACGCTCGAGGAACCACCGGCGCACGTGAAATTTGTTTTCGCGACCACGGATCCGCAAAAGGTGCTGCCTACGATCATTTCCCGCTGCCAGCGCTTCGACCTGAAGCCGATTCCTTCTGAACTCATCGTCGAGCGTCTGCAGAAAATTGCGCTTGAGGAAAAAATCAAGGTCACGGACGCCGCGCTCGGCTGCATCGCGCGGCTGGCCGATGGTGGCATGCGGGACGCCCAGTCGATTTTCGATCAGATGATTTCCTTTTGCGGTAATGAGATTGCGGAGCCCGATGTGCTCGACGTCTACGGTCTCGTCGCCGGGGAGAAAATCACCGCGCTCGCCGGATCCCTCGCGGCGGGGGATCACCGTAAGATCGTTGCGATTGTTGATGAATGCGACGCGGCGGGACGCGACCTGGTCCGCCTGCTGATTGATCTCCAGGCGCTGGTCCGTGGCGCGTTGCTCGATGCAATTGCCAAGGGGGGGAAGAGCGACCTCCTCGGCGGGCTGGCGATGACCACCGAGCAAATCACCCGGCTGCTCGACGGGCTGAGGGAAGGGGAAGGCAGCGTAAAGCTCGGTCTCGCCGAGAAAATCAATTTTGAAGTTACGCTGCTTAAGGCGGTGGAGGCGAGTCGCGCCCGCGCGATCGACAGTTTGATCAAGGAACTCGCTGCGCTGGCCGATGAATCCGGCGGCGGGGCGGACGGCGGGGAAAAAAAAAAGGACTGATTGACCGGCTGGAAGCGCGGTTGGGCGAACGGCTAGCCGCGAACGGGTCCGGCGTGGCGCCGGTTGGGCAAGTTTTATCGGCGTCCGTGACGCCTGAGCCCGATGCGGGGGACGCGGTCGCAGCCGTCGCCGCAGCGCCTGCAGGTGAAGCGTCCGGCGCGAATTGGCCCGATGAATCGATCGAGTCGGCCTTTCTCGCCGAGGTACGCGAACGGGGGGAAGCGGTTGTGGTCAAGCCGCCCGAAAATGACGTGGCAGACGAGGCCGATGCCAAGGCATTGCCGCCGCTCAATGAACTGGTGGAGCGGATTCCACCGGGAGTTCGCGAGGTGCTCGACGATCTTTTCCGCGCCCGTTTCGTCGCCGTTCGCCGGGTGCCGAAGCGCGCTCTCAAATCGTAGGCCGAGCGGGCGTTATTCGATCCACTCCTGATCCACTTCCCGGCAACCGACGACACTTCGGGCGGCGAAATACGCGTCGATTCGACGCGTGTCGAACGGCGGTTCGAGGTTGATGGGGGCCCGACGGTACAGGCCGTCGTCAACGCCCTCGAAGCGATCGAGCTCGCGTAGGCATTCTCCGTCGACTTCCCAAACCTCTCCCACGACGCCTTCGTTGGCCTTAGGCTCAGGGACGATCCCGGGATAGCCCCCGAGGTCGTAGAGACGATAGCCAGCCGCAGTGTGGGCCGCGCCGACGAAGCGCTGCGTCGCCAGTCGATGGTGATTGCGGCAACCCCGCTTCAGCGTTCCGTAGACGAAAAGAAGGGCCTTCATGTTTTCGGAACCGGGTTGGGCCGGCCGATTTCCACGACAACGGCGGTGGTGTTGTCGCGACCGGAAAGCAGGACGGCTTCGTCGACCAAGCGTTGGGCCTCGCTGGGTGCGGCCTCAGGCGATGCCGGCGTGCGCAGAATCTCCTCGATTTGACGGTCCCAAAGGCCGTCAACCAATCCGTCAGAACAAATCAAGAAACGATCTCCGGGGCGATGGGCGACGGCGCCGATGTGAGGCTCGATGAATTGATGGCCCGAGCCGAGCGCCTGTTGGAGGGCGTTGCGACGTGGGTGGGTGCGCGCTTCGCGTTCGTTGATTTGGGACTGTCGGCGCAACCAGCCGACATGGCTGTGGTCATGGGTGACCTGGGTGAGCGAGCCGTCGTGTGGAAGGTAATAGATTCGGCTATCGCCGATATGAACGAAATACATCCAGTCGGGACGCAGCCAGCAAAGGCTGAGCGTCGCGCCCATGCCGGCGCATTCTTCGTAGGCGAAACCCAGTTTGAGCAGGTCGTTGTGAATGAGGGTGACCAGCTCGGTCAGGATGTCGTTGAACCCTGTCCCCAGCCCCGACGCTGCCATTCGAAAGGCACGGGGGAAAAGATGGGTGACTCTGTCGACGGTGATACGACTGGCGAACTCGCCCGACTTCGCGCCGCCCATTCCGTCGCTCACTGCAAAAACATAGTCCGTTTCCGCCAGTGAGGCAAAGCCGGTCTTTCCCAGGTAACGAACTTCGCGACCGTCGATCGCCAGGGCGAGAAAGGCGTCCTCGTTGTTCTTTCGGAACCGTCCGACGTGGGTCAGTCCTGACCAATGCACGTCGGGAGCGGAGGGTGCGGTCGTAGGAGCGGGTGCCGGTGCTCTCATCGTGGCTGATCCAACGATGGTTTCAGAGAGACGGATTTTCCGGTACCATCGTCGAGCAAGGTGGCAAACTCGAAGTCGATGATGCAAAACCGGCCGTCAGCGATGCGGTAGGTGATGTTCCGCAACTCACGATCTTCGTGGCGAACGTCGAAATTTTCCAGCTCGGCGAAGATCTCGACCTGCCGTTCCGGCTTGAGTTGGTCGACGCGGCCGCCGCAGTTCGTGGTCACGATTTTCAGATTTTCGGGTTCCACCTCGAGCAGGCGGGGAACGAACGTGCATCCCCTTTCCTCCAGATGCTTCAGCACCCTTACTTCGTGGGTGAATCGCTCCCGCGCCATATGGCCCCGGAAGGTCTTGTGCACACGACCGTCGAACCCAATTCGAACGGTGGCCCGGGCAGTGTCCTTTATTTCATGCATTCTTGGTGGGCGGACATTCGATCCACGGAACGGATCTGGCAAGCGCCTGATCTGACGCGATCGGGACAATTACGCGGTTTATCGGCAAGAAAAGTGTCATGAATGAAACTTCTGATTGCCTCTGGCATATGAGCTGCTGATTTCGACTTCGAGTTTTTCAAGCCTTAAACCGGCCGCGAAAGCTCGAAACCTCTCGCTAAAAGCTTCGTCAACCCTGCCCGAACCACACCACCTAATTATGGCCAAATACAAACTCGAATACATCTGGCTCGACGGTTACACGCCGCTCGCCAGCCTCCGTAGCAAGACTCAGATCAAGGACTTCGCCAGCTTTCCCAAGCTCGAAGAACTGCCCGCCTGGGGCTTTGATGGAAGTTCGACGCAGCAGGCCGAAGGCAAGAGCTCGGACATTGTGCTCAAGCCAGTGGCGGTTTTCCCGGACAGCACCCGCAAGAACGGTGTGCTCGTGATGTGCGAAACGTTCCTTCACACCGGGGTGGCGCATCCTTCCAATTCCCGGGCCACAATCCCGGATGATCCCGACACCTGGTTTGGATTCGAGCAGGAATACTTTTTCTACAAGGACGGCGCCCCGCTTGGGTTCCCTGCCGGTGGCTATCCGGCGCCCCAAGGTCCTTATTACACCGGTGTTGGCTACAAGAACGTGGGCTCGGTTGCCCGTGAAATTGTCGAGCAGCACATCGACATCTGTCTCGATGCGGGCATCAATATCGAGGGCATTAATGCCGAGGTGGCGAAGGGCCAGTGGGAGTTCCAAATCTTCGGCAAGGGCTCCAAGAGCGCGGCCGACCAGATGTGGGTGGCGCGATATATCATGGCCCGTCTTTGCGAAAAATACTGCATCGACATCGAGTGGCGTTGCAAACCCATCCTCGGGCCGTTCAATGCCGCACTCGACTGGAACGGCTCTGGCATGCACTCCAACTTCTCGACGAAATACATGCGCGATGTGGGTGGCAAAGCCTACTTTGAAAAACTCATGGCCGCCTTCAACAAGCACGTCGACGAGCATATCGCGGTCTATGGTCCGGAGAACCACCTGCGTCTCACCGGCCTGCACGAGACCCAATCGATCGACAAGTTCTCGTACGGTGTCGCCGACCGCGGTGCGTCCATTCGTGTGCCGCACAGCTTTGTCAACAATGGCTACCGCGGTTACCTTGAGGATCGCCGGCCCAACTCCGCGGCCGACCCGTATTTGGTCGCCGGTCGGATTATCAAGACCATCCGGACCGTTCCGACGAAGTAAGTCTCGTTCGCGGGTAACGGTAGCCCGCTAGTTTCATTTCCCGCGCGGCGCCACCCAAAAGGTGGCGCCGCTTTTTTCTGGGAGAATACCGGTTGCCGCGTATCGTCGGCGAAGGCTTGCAGACGAACACCTCATATCCTCCGCGCGGATCGGTTTGGGAATGGGTGCAGGCGTCGTTGCTGGCAGCGAATCTGGCTTGGACGACCCTAGGCCGCGGCGGTTATCTGCCCCGGACGATGGTGATTACCAGCGCACTCACGTGTGCGCTCCTGGCGGTGCATTTCGTGGCACGGATTTTGGGACCGGCGTCGGAACGCGGTCGGCTGCATCCCGCCGGTTGGGCGTTGGTCCCGTTTCTCGTGTATGCCGCGGCCAACGTCCTTTGGGTCACCCCTGTTCCTTGGCTTGGCTGGTTCGATTGGTTCGGCTGGTTTCAAATCATTGCGGTGTTCTGGGTCGTCGTGAACGGTATCCGTTCCCGTGGCCCACGCCGTATTGTCTTTCTCGCTATCATGCTGGTGGGAATCGTGTGTGTCGTCCTCGGATGTTACCAGCGCTTCGCCCGCCCAGAGTGGCTGATGCTCGGAACTGAACAGGTGAAAGAGTACCGCGATCGGGCGAGTGGCCCGTTTGGCAATCCGAACAGCCTTGCGACTTTCCTGGTGCTGTTGATTCCGGCGGTCGGAGGGCTGATGTTTCGCTCCGGCGCCCGGGAAACCGAACGCGTGTGGTGGGGTTGGTTGCTGATGATTTTCCTGTTTGGACTCCTGCTGACCGTGAGCCGTGGACCGTGGCTCGGTTTCGTTGTCGCGTTGGCGTCGTGGCCTCTTTTTGCGCGGCGGAGATCGTGGAAAGGCCGTGCGTCCTTTGCGACCCTGATTGCACTGGGCGCGATTTTCGGCGGAGCCGTGCTCTACGAGGCTTCGTCGATGGTGCGTGAACGCTTTTTCCAGTTTGCCAGCGACTCGGGCGAGCGGACCCGGCCGATCATGTGGGGCGTTGCGTGGAAGCTTTTTCGCGAGCACCCGGTCGCCGGAGCGGGGGCGGGCAGCTACAATATTTTGTTCGAGAAGCATCGGCCGGAGCAATTTCCGGACACGACACTTTGGGCTCACCAAGAGTATCTGAATACCCTGAGCGACTACGGGTTGGTCGGTTTTGTCCTGTTTTTTGGGGCCTCGGGCTGGATAACGTGGAGGAGCCTGATGGCATATCGTGCGGCGCGCGGAACGGAGCACGATCATCGCTTGGTGAAACGGGAGCATTGGCTTGACGATTCCCGTAGTCTGCAGGGGATTGGAATCGGGTTGTTGGCGTTCGCTCTGCAATTGTTGATCGACTTCCATCTCAAGATTCCGGCGACAGCCATCTTATTTGCCGTGCTGGCAGCTTTTGGAGTTGGCCGGGTGTGGAAAAATGAACCGGCGAAGAATGGCACAGGGGGGCGCTCAGGCCGTTTGGTTGCGGTCCTGGGTTTGGGGATTGCCGTCGCGGTCGGGGCTTTTTTTTCTGGAAAATACCGGGCCGAAGACACGCGATTTCGAGCCAGGGAGGTGATTGAGGAATTGGCGGTCAGGCGTCCCGTCGATTCAATTTACGGAGGGAAAACCAGTTTCGTGCACGCAGAGCTGAAACGGGCGGTCGCCATTGATCCGGAGAATGGGCAGGCTTGGGCGGACTTGGCTTATGTTGCGTCGCTTCGGGCTCACGTTGACCATGACCGGATCAGTGAACTGGGACGTGAGGCCGAAAGCGCCGCCGACCATGCGATAAGAATATCCCCGGTTTGCCACGAATTTTGGATTCGGCGCGGCGTCGCTCGCGACATGCAAGGGAGGTGGCTCGATGCTGGGGACGATTTTACCCACGCGATTGGCGTCGCTCCCGGTAACGCGACCGCGTGGTTTTATCTCGCGGATCATTTTAGCAGGAATGTTACGACGAAAGGACTGACGGGCGCGGCGCTGGAATTTTGTTTGCGCCTTGACCCTGGAAATCCCGGAGGACTAGTTTTGCGCCAGCGCTTGGCGATTAAGTCAAAGTAGCCGTCGAACGATTTTCCATGCAGATCCGCATTTTATCTTGGCTCTTTTTGGGGGTGCTTGCCGCGGTGTTGCCGTTGCGGGCGCAGACTCCTGCCGCGGCGAGCGTCGCCGATGCGCCAATGCCGCCCGGATTGGTCTTGGTCGCGAAGGTGACGGGAGAAGTCATGATGACGGTCAACGGCTCGGCGCCAGTTCAGCTTAAAGTTGACGACAAGATCGAACAGTCGGCGAAAATCAACACGGGCGCCAAGGGTAGCGTCGTGCTGGTTTTTTCCAATGGAGCGACGACGCAAATTGCCCACGACAGTGAACTCGTGTTGGAGGAGTTTTTGCAGGACCCGTTTGCGAGTACGGTGAAAGTTTCCGATATGACCGATGAGCCCTCGACATCACGGACGAAGCTCACCCTCAAACGCGGCGAGTTGGTTGGAAACGTCAAGAAGCTGAACCATACTCGAGGATCCAAGTTCATCGTTGATACGCCAGTCGGCGCGGCAGGTATTCGTGGGACGACCTTTAAGATTACCTTTCGTCCAACGGGTACGGGACAGGCGTTTAGCTTTCAGTTGAGTACTGTTGAGGGTAACGTCGGGTTCACGCAGCCTGGTGCGGGCGGCAACGCGGGTGGAGGGAACGCGGGTGGTGGTGGTAATAATCAGGGTGGCGGCGCCAACACAGGGAACCAGAACAACGGTGGAACGCCGACTGCCACCGCAACCGGCACTGTCACGGGTGTGACCGGTGGCGTCGCGGTTCCGCAGGGACAGGAAATCACCATCACTGTTTCCGTGACGACTAATGCCCAAGGGCAGCAGGTGATTACGATGCCTGCTTCCACCGCTTTGCCGACGACTGTCGCCATCCCGCAGGCGGTAGTAACGCAGGTGACGCAAGCTGCGCAGGAAATTGCAGTCGCGGTCCAGCAGGCTGTGTTCACGTCCTCCGCGCCGCCTCCTTCCTCGGGTTCGGGCGGAACGGGTGGAAGCCAATCGAATTCGAATACTGGCACAGGTGCTGGCAGCTCAGGTACGGGTGGTAGCAATCAGGGAAGCGGCAGCGGCTCCACTGGATCGACCTCTGGAAGTACCACGGGCTCTACGAGTGGCAGCACCACGGGCTCTACGAGTGGCAGCACCACAGGTTCTACGAGTGGCAGTACCACAGGCTCGACAAGTGGCAGCACGACGGGCTCGACGAGCGGTAGCACGACTGGCTCGACGAGCGGTAGCACGACTGGCTCGACAAGCGGTAGTACGACGGGCTCAACCGGTGGTACTGGAACTACGGGCGGCACGAAGACCTCTGGAACAACTACCACTGGTGGAACCACCACGGGGGGGACTACGACATCAGGGACCGCCAATGCGACACCTACGACCGTCAACATCAGTGGACAAAATTTTACCGGCACTGCGATTATTACTCCACCGCCTGCCGCAATTCCCACCTCACAGCTAAATACTAAGCCCTGAGCTTAGGAATTCGGTTGAAAGTTGCGTTCTGAGCTTGCCGCACGAAGCGAGCGGGGCGCCGCTCTTTGCGGCAAAGGTGCGCTTGGTTCAGATTCACTCGAACCCTTCGACTGAGACAACCTGGCCGCGTGAAGTTTCCCCCTCTTCGTTCCTATGGGTTTCGCTCCGGTGTCCCGGACAAGGCTGAGCCAAGGATGAATAAGGGCCGTCTCTACTACCAATTCGGACCTGCCATTCCCCTATCATCCTCAACGTCGGGCGAGTCTCCCTCCATGGCCAAGTTTGTTCCCATGGTTGTTGGTGTTTGACCGTGCATCGGGGCGTTCTCTTTCCGTAATTCTCCTTCCGTTTCCCGTGCGTGCCGCCTAGCGTGCGAGCGATGGCCCTGATCCCAAAGACGAAACATCTTTCGTTTCTGCGTTGGCTTCTGCTCCTCCCGATTCCGGTACTTTGGTGCGTGATGGACAGTCACGACCTGTTGACCTTTCTTGAGAACAAGACGCTCGATTGGCGTTTTCAATATCGGGGCGAATTGTCCTCTCCCATCAAGGTAATCTACGTCGATGTGGACTCACTTTCACTCGATGCCCTTGGCGGATTGCCCTGGAGCAGGGATATCCACTCGAAAGTGGCCGCCGCGCTGGTCAAGGAAGCGAAGGTCAAGGCGGTCGGCTTCGATTTTGTTTTTTCCGATGCGGGGATTGCACAGTCGGTTGATCGAAAGAAACTGCGAATTGGGAACGAGGATTTCGGGCGGTTCTTGTTCAAGCAGCCGCCCGTGGTGCTCGCCGCGGCATATGGGGGGTGGAAATTTATCGATTCGTTCGATGGCAAGACGAAGGAGCGACATCTGCCGATCGTGGCGCCGGGCAAGGATGAGCGTCGCTCCCAGGACATCGAGCCTCCTGAAATTCCGTCGTTTGAGCGTAGCTTGGATCCCACCAAGCGGGAGCCGTTTACCCCGCCGGTGGCAATCGGTCTAATCGACACGATTGGCAATGGCACCCGCCTTGTCCCGGCGTGGGCGCCCAACAACACAAAGGTTCCGGTCTATTACCACATGGCGGTGCAACTGGCGCGGCATTATTGGGGATTGCCGCCCGAGTCGCTGCGGGTGCGTTCGGGTGAACTTCAGTTTGTGCGGCCGGATGGGACGATTCAGGCGACCGTGCCGCTGCTCGACGGACAATTGCTGGAGATAAACTGGTTCACTCGCTGGGAGTCGCCGCTTACGGCACACGCTGAATTTGCCGAGGTACATGAATACGCGGATATGCTCGGATCGGAGGACGCCAAGGAAAGGGAGGCGGCGAAAAAATATTTCGCGAATCCCGATTTCAAGGACGCTGTCGTCCTGATCGGTCCGGTGGATCCGCTGTTGCAGGACTTGGCCCCGACCTCGTTGGACGAGACCCCTGTCCCCAAGGTTGGCGTGCATGGCAACCTGCTGAAGACGATCGTATCCGGGATTTTTCTGCAGCATCTTTCGGTCCGAACAAATTATTTGGTCCTTTTTGGGCTCACCCTGATCGTCACGACACTTTCGGTCGCAGGCGGTGCCCGTGCGATGTTTGCCAAAATCATGGCGGTGCTCGCGGTGGCCATCTACGTCGCGCTGGCGTTTCGGCTGTTTGAGCAGGCTCATCTGGTATTGCCCTTTACCGCGCCGCTCGGTGCTGCGCTTACCACAAGTTTTGCCGGCTTGGTCTGGCAGGTGTTGGATGAGCAAAAAGCCAAGGCGCGCGTCAAAGGTATGTTTGGCACCTACGTGTCTCCCCAATTGGTCGAGCAGATGGTCGAGTCGGGGAAGTCGCCGCAGCTCGGCGGGCATGACGCTGAAATTACCGCCTATTTTTCCGACATTCAGGGTTTTTCCAGTTTTTCCGAAAAGCTCGGTTCGGGGCCGCTCGTCGAATTGATGAATGAGTATCTGACCGCGTGCACGGACATCGTGACCGCGCAGGGCGGCACGCTCGACAAATACATCGGAGACGCGGTGGTCGCGATGTTTGGGGCGCCGATTCCTGTTTCAGACCACGCGTTTCGTGCCTGTGTCGCCACTCAACTCGTGCACCAAAAGCTCGGTGAATTGCGGGACAAATGGAAACACGAGGGGGAAAAATGGCCCGAAATTGTCTGGAAGATGCAATCCCGCATCGGTCTCAACACGGGGGTGTGCATGATCGGCAACATGGGCAGCCGGACCCGTTTCAACTATACGATGATGGGCGACAACGTTAATTTGGCTGCGCGCATGGAATCGGGCGCGAAAAGCTGGGGCGCCTACACGATGGTCGCGGAGGCGACCAAACTCGCATGTGAAAAAAATGACGCCGACCGCGTAGTGTTTCGACCGCTGGGAAGGATCGTAGTGATGGGACGCTCGCAGCCGGTCCCGATATTTGAGATTGTCGGACTGAAGGAGTCGCTCGCGCCGACTGCGCGCGAATGCATCGGGCTGTTCGAGCAGGGCCTGGCGAAATATTACGCGCGCGATTGGGACGGTGCGATCGCCCTTTTCAAGGAAAGCGGGCGATTGGAGCCCAACCAACCCGGCAAGACCCCCGGAGTGAAAACGAATCCTTCGCTCGTTTATATTGGCATCGCGGCCGACTACAAGGTTGAGCCGCCTCCCGTGAATTGGGAGGGGGTCTACGTAATGAAGGAAAAGTGAAGAGACGAAAAAGGGCGGGCACCATGCCCGCCCTGCATCGTTCCGGAGATCGTGCCGGTTCCTATTTGAGGAGCATGTCCTTCACGGTCCTGCCCGCCGGTATCATCGGCAGCACGTGTTCGGTATAGGGGACAATGATGTCGAGGACGAACGGTCCGTCGTGATCGAGCATCTCCTGAATCGCGGCCCGCAATTCACTCTTGAGGTGCACGCGACGCCCCTTGACTCCGAAGCCCTCGGCGATTTTTACGAAATTGGGATAGAGCCCCGCCAGGTTGTCGGGGCTGCCAACGTTGGATTCGTCGCCGAGGATCGTATTGCCGCGGACGCTTCCGTAGAACCGGTCCTCCCACTGCACCACCATGCCGAGATGCTGGTTATTCAAAATCATCGCTTTGGCGGCGATCTTCTCGATGTGAGCGGTTGCGAGTTCCTGCACGTTCATCACGAATGAACCGTCGCCATCGATATCGATGACCTGCTTGTCCGGGCAGGCGACTTTGGCGCCGAGGGCCGCCGGATAACCGAAGCCCATGGCACCGAGGCCGAGCGAGCTGATGTAATGGCGCGGTTCGTTAAACCGGTAAAATTGCGCCGCCCACATCTGGTGCTGGCCGACCCCGGTGGTGATAATTGCGTCGCCCTTCGTGAGCTCATAGAGCGTCTTCACCGCTTCCTGCGGGACGATGTGCTTGCTTTCCTCGTAACGAAACGGGTGTTCCGTTTTCCAGGTCGCGATCTGCGCGTGCCAGGCCTTGGTGTCCGGCGCGGAGAACTTGTTAACGGCGATGAGTTCGTTCAGCCGGGTCAGCGCGAATTTGATATCGCTCGTGATGGGAAGCTGGACCCGCTTGTTCTTGTTGTGCTCGGACGCATCGATGTCGATGTGAACGATTTTTGCCTGGGCTGCGAACTTGGTTGTGTCGCCCGTGATTCGGTCGTCAAAGCGCGCGCCGAAACACAGGAGCAGGTCGCTTTGGTCGACCGCCCAGTTGCCATAGGCGGAGCCGTGCATGCCGAACCATTGCATCGACAGCGCATGTGTCTCGGGGAATGCCCCGACACCCATCAGGGTCGTGGCGACCGGTACATTGGTTTTTTCCGCGAACGCCTTCAGCTCCTGGTGTGCATCGGCTGAAATGATTCCTCCGCCAGCGTAAAGGACCGGACGCTTGGCCTCGGCGATGAGAGCCAGGACCTGTTTGAGCTGATCGTCAGGGGCGTGCTGGGTCGCATTGGCGTACGTGCTGCGAAATTCCAAGGACACCGGGTAAACGGGCTGAAATTTCTTCTGCTGCACGTCCTTCGGGATGTCGATCACGACGGGCCCGGGACGACCGCTGCGCGCAAGGTGGAACGCCTCCTTGAAGATTCGTGGGAGATCGCTTGCATCCATCACGAGGTAGGAATGCTTCACGATCGGCAGCGTCATGCCGTAGAAGTCCGTTTCCTGAAACGCCATCTTTCCAATGTATTTCGAGAACACTTGGCCCGTGATGGCGACAAGCGGGATTGAATCCATGAAGGCGTCCGCGATCGCGGACACCAGGTTGGTCGCCCCGGGGCCGCTGGTTGCCATGCACACGCCGACCTTGCCGGTGGCCCGGGCATAGCCTTCTGCGGCAAACGAACCGCCCTGCTCATGACGGGGCAGAATCACCCGGATCTTGTCCGTGCGGGCGAGCGATTGGTGGAGTTCTTGGGAAGCGCCGCCGGGATAGGCGAAGACGACGTCAACACCCTCGCGAATCAGGCACTCGACGACGCAGTCGGAGCCCTTCATTTCACGGCCAATTTCGGCCTTGGGAAACGCGGCAGGGGAGGTGTTGTCTTTTTTCATGGCGATGTCTGTTACAGGACAGCCGGATAGCAAAAACCACCGATGTGCTCGCTGGCAAGCTCGGGGTTCGCGGTGGGCAGTTCGCGGTGGGGCCTGTGAGCTACAGCCAGCCTGGCTGAAAATTGATTGGCGCTTGGTAAGGGTGGGCGCACGTTTGCCTTATGCTCAAACTGCTCTTTATCGGCGATATCGTGGGCCGGCCCGGCCGTGATATTCTCGCCGACCGGCTTCCCCGCATCAGGACGGAACATGCGATCGATTTCGTCGTCGCCAATGGAGAGAATTCTGCGGCGGGGGCCGGAATTACCGGATCAATCGCAAAATCGATTCTCGAATCAGGGGTTGATGCGATCACGTTAGGTGATCACGTCTGGGATCAGCGGGGCTGGGAGAACGAGATCGGTCAGATTGAGCATGTTTGTCGTCCGGCGAACCTGCCCAAGTCGTGCCCCGGTTGGGATCATCTCATCATTGAAACCCGCGGGTTCCGGCTCGCGGTGTTCACTGTGTTGGGGCGGAGTTTCATGAACGCGAAGGCCGAGTGCCCGTTTCTCACGGCCGATCGGATGGTGGAGCAGCTCCGCGGTCAGGCCGATGCGATCGTGGTGGAAATCCACGCGGAGGCGACGTCGGAAAAACAGGCGCTCGGCTGGCATCTTGACGGGCGGGTGACCGCGGTGCTCGGGACCCACACCCACGTGCCGACCGCGGATGCGAGCATCCTGCCCAAGGGCACTGCGTTCATGTGTGACGTTGGGATGACCGGTCCGTATGCGAGCGTGCTCGGACGCGAGGTGAAACCCGTTGTGGCCAAGTTCCTCGATGGAATGCCCCGTCGCTTTGATGTTGCGACGGAGGATGTGCGCATGTCGGGCGCCTTGATTGAAATCGGCGCTTCGATGGCCCGCGCGCGGAAAATTGAATTGCTGACAGTGCGGATGGGCTAGATTCCGAATTCCCCGGTTTCCTCCCGGCCAATGGTCAGCTCCGCGTGGCGCCGGCTTCCTCGAATACCCCGAGATGGCGGAATCGCTCGTACCGCGTGTCGAGCAGCTTCTCGGTATCGAGTCCACGGATATCGTTGAGATGTTTTTGCAAAACATAACGCAACGCGGCCGCGGCCTGCGCGGGATCATTGTGCGCACCACCGTGCGGCTCCGGGATTACTTCGTCGACGACCCCGAGATCCTCAAGGTGGTTTGCGCTCACCTTCAGGGCCTCGGCGGCAGTGGAGGCGGCTGCACTGTCCTTCCAGAGAATGGCGGCGCAGCCCTCCGGGGATATGACCGAGTAATAGCTGTTCTCAAAGATCAGGACGCGATCAGTCACGCCGATTCCGAGTGCCCCGCCCGAACCGCCTTCGCCGACCACGACTGAAATCGACGGCGTGCGCAGCATGGCCATTTCGCGCAGGTTGACCGCAATAGCCTCGGAGACGTGCCGTGCCTCCGACTCGATCCCGGGAAACGCGCCGGGCGTGTCGATAAAGGTGATCACAGGCAGACGGAACTTTTCCGCCATGCGCATCAGCCGAAGGGCCTTCCGGTAGCCTTCCGGTTGCGGCATGCCGAAATTGCGCAGAATTCGCTCCCTGGGATCACGACCCTTTTGCTGGGCCACGACCATCACGGCATCGCCGTTGAAAAAGGCGGTTCCACCGATGATGGCCCGGTCGTCGTTAAACTGCCGGTCACCGTGCAGTTCCTGAAAGTCTTCGCAAATGCGACTGACGTAATCGAGTGCGTAGGGGCGCTTGGGATGGCGGGCGATCTGGACCTTCTGCCAGGGAGTCAGATTGGTGTAGATCTCCCGCTGGGTGGTTTCGATCTTGCGCTCGATGGAGCGGATGTCGCTCGCGAGATCGACGTTGGTCTCGATCGAGCGCTGGCGCAGCTCGTTCAGCTGGCGCGTCAGTTCCCGCAGCGGTTTCTCGAACTCCAACACATAGGCCGGCGATTCCATATTGATAGGTGGCTCAGGTTACGAAGGCATCTCTGCCGCTGTCAACGGGGGCGGCGGAGAACCGCAGTGGCGGGGCGGGTCAGTTTGTCCAGGAACTTTACAAGGGTGTGCAGCCGATGAACGAACTCGCGCACAGCGTGGGTTTTAAACTGCCGTCGTTTCTCGGGATGCAGACGCCGGTGGCGGAGGAGAAAGTCGAGCGCAGGGGGCCGCGCTGCCGAAATAAGTTAAGCTGCACCACCGCCCGGCGTGCTGCCGCTGGTCGGACGGACTGGCTTAGATATGGGTGTGATCAGCCGGATTCTTCAGCTGATCCTTCCAACTCGCGATTTTTGCCTGTGCCCCGAAATGCTCCGCGCGCGCCTTGTCGCCGCGTTCCATCCAGATTCGTGAAAGCGTAGTGTTGATGAACAGATCCGCTGGCCGAAGTTGGTGCGCGCGCTCGCCGGCGCTCAGTGCGGCATCGAGTTTTCGGAGCGAGAAATTCACCTCGGCCAGAGCGTGCCAGGCCTCGAATGAATCCGGCGCCGCGTCCGTGGCGCGCGTCAGCTTTTCGAGAGCGGGATCAATGTCCCCAATGGCGTAATCGGCGGTGGCGTCCTCGATCATGGTCTGAAGTTGGTCACTAGTCACCCGCACAGTGTGGACGCCGGATTGGAAAATGAAAGCGTCGCCTTGCGCGATCTCCTGGTAAATTGGGCGATCGCGAATGATGAACAAGCCGGCGGAGAAAAACTAACACAATTTAGATCGAATTAGCTTTTTTTGCGCCGCAAAGGATGGCTAATCTGAAAGTGAATTGCGGCAAACTGATCCAAGATGGATTGCCCGTTCAAAACCGGATGATCACTTCCAACGCCAATTTTGGCATTCGTACCAAGCCACTCTCCGTGGTGGTGGCGGATGATGTCGTTGAAATTCAGCGCCTGGTTGAACATTGGCTGAGCGATTGCGGTTGCAACGTCATGTGTGCGTCGAGCGGCAACGACGTCTCCCGATTGCTTCGATCTGCCATGGTCGATCTGGTCATCACCGACGTGATTATGCCCGATGGAGACGGTCTTGAGGTCATCGCGGAATTGAAACGGGTGCAACCATCGGTTCGAGTTCTGGCGATTTCCGGAGGGGGTAACCATCTTCCGGCAACCGACTGTTTGAAGTTTGCTAAGGGACTTGGCGCCCACGCAGTCCTGCTGAAGCCGTTCAATCGCGATCAATTGTTGGCGGCGGTCAATCGGGTGGCCGGGGATAATTCGCTGCCGAAGCCCTAGCAGCCTGTCGGACTTAAGAAGTCCGATCTGGGGCAAACGAATGTTGGCCGAACGGAACCGACAGGCTGCTAAATGAAAATGCCTGCGGCATTTTCGCGGATCGTGTGCCGGTCTGTTCGAAATATATTTGTAATAAGAGGTTCCTCGCTGTTTCCAGTGGGTAGGGGGTAAGTGGCGAAGGTGATTTGGGCGTGACGCAAGGGGATAGTTGGTCGCGATAGAGGGA
>CANJIU010000154.1 GCA_947474365.1 Opitutia bacterium
CAACGCGAGTGCGGGATTCCGTTCTGGCCGCACGCGTTTGTGACGGCGCACTGCGACATCGAGCAACTGCTGCAGGCGTGGAACAACGAGTATGCCTGCCTGGGCTATGGCGCGCACCTGTACGCGGACCTGGTCGCGTTCTGCGAGCAGACGGGGATCAAGGCGATCAAGCTATGACCCCGCCCGTGCCCGCTCGCCGGTCAGGCTGGCCAACCCACGCGATGCCGTCCCAGGCCAACGCCGGGGCCGCCGCGGCCGAAATCACCCACGAGTTTGGACCGTGGAAGGTCGCGTGCCGGGCTGACGATGGCGGCCGGATCAGCCGGCTGGCGTGGCGTGGAACCGAACTCCTCACGGCGGCGCCAGCGCGCTTTACGCCCCCGCACGCCGACTACGGCCGATACGAGCTTCGGCCAGTCTATGCATACGACGACTGTTGGCCGTCGGTGGCGGCGTGTCGCTATCCCGGCACCAGTGGCAGTGTGCCCGATCACGGCGAGCTCTGCTGGCTGCCCTGGCAGTTCACCCACACCGCCACCACGCTTGTCTGCCGGGTGGACAGCGCGGCACTGCCGGTGTCGTTTGCACGCACGCTCGACTTTCGTGCCGACCGTGTGACCTGGCGGTTCCGGATCGAGAATCACGGTGACACTCCCCTCCCTTGCCTGCACGTGATGCACCCATTGCTGCCGCTCACGGCCATGCGTGCACTTGAGCTGCCGGCGTTCACGTCGGCTGTCGATGCGACCAGGGCGTGCGTCCGCCCTGAGACCTCGGAGGCGGCGATCGCGGCGTTCCTGCTGGACCGGCCGCGCGGCACCGCGACGATGCTTTTTCTGCAGGGCGTGCGCGAGGGCCGCTGCGCATTCGTACGCCACGACGGGCTGCGGCTCGACATGCAGTTTCCCGCCGACCGGTTTCCCACGCTCGGCATCTGGTGGAATCATCTCGGCTACCCTGACGAGGACGGCTGTCGCCGCGACGAATGCGCGTTCGAACCCGTCCCCGCGCAAAACAGCAATCTCGCCGACGCGACGCAATCCGGCGCCGGCATCCGACTTGAACCCGGCGAACGCTTCGAGTGGGAATGCGAATGGCGCGTCAGCTCCTCGGCCGCTGCCACCGCCTGACGCGCACTAGCCCGCCGCCCATGGGCAATTATCTCGGCCTCGATATTGGCACCAGTGGTTATAAGGCCGTGGTGTTCGACCGCCGCGGTCGGATCCTCTCGTCGGCGCATCGCGAATACGACCTGATCACGGCCGCCGATGGCACGGCGGAGCTCGATTCCGAGATCGTCATCGCGCGCTGCTTCGAGGTGATCACCACCACGGCGCGCGCTGGTACAGCGAACGCTTCTCCGCCTACCGCCGCCTGCGCCCCGCCCTCCGCCGCCTTCATGTGTAATCCCCAATCAGACAAGACCCGGGGTCCCGCGAAGGCGCCGACTGACCGACGGGTCGCGCCCGGTCCCTTCGTGGCACAATCGAATGGTTTCCGCGTCAGCCCCGCGACGCCCATTCGGTGTCACACTTGAATTGCTTTCTTTCCCCATGCCCATGGCCACCTCGCCGCCCCGCTCCGACTCATACCTCTTCCAGCCGGAAAACATCCCAACCCGCGCCGCCTTCCCGGCGATCGACGCCCACAACCATCTCTGGGACGGCTGGCGGGCCATCCCCAAGTTTCTCCGCGCGATGGATCGTGTCGGCGTGGCCATGACATGCGATCTCACGAGCAACCTGCGCGTCTCGTCGAGCAACCTGCGCGTCTCGTTTGTGAAGGCTGGCTACAGCTTTTCCACCGGCGACCTCGACTCGTTCTTCACCCGCTGCGCCGACCGCCATCCGAACCGCTTCTATCCCTTCACCACCGCCACCTTTTCGCGGCCGGTGTCCAAACCGCTCTTCACCGACGCGCGCGCCTTCGCCGAGGATACCTGCGCCCTGCTGCGCGATCATGTGGCCCGGGGCGCGCGCGGCCTCAAGATCCTCAAGGAACTCGGGCTGCATTACCGCGACGGGCGGGGCAAACTGGTGCCCGTCGATGACGAGCGGCTCGCGCCCATTTGGGAGGAGGCCGGCCGGCTCGGCGTACCGGTGCTGATTCACCAGTCCGACCCCTACGGTTTCTTCCAGTCCCCGGGCCCGCGTAACGAACACACCGACACGCTGCGCAAGTACCCCTCGTGGAGCTTCTCCGACCGGCGCCGCTTCCCAGGCAAATGGGAATTGATCCGCCGCCGGGACCGCCTTGTCGCAAACCATCCCAACACCCAGTTCATCCTGCCTCACGTGGCCAATTTTCCCGAGCACCTCGACTACGTCGACGCGCTGCTGGCAGCGCATCCCAACGTGGCGATCGATTTCTCCGCGCGGCTGGACGAGGTCGGTCGCCAGCCGCACCGCGCCCGCGCGTTCTTCCTGCACAACCAGGACCGGATCTTGTTCGGCACCGACATGCCGCCCAGCGAGGCGATGTACCGCTGCCACTTCCGCTTCCTCGAGACCTTCGATGAATTCTTCATCCCGCCCGATTACGACGGCACGTTTGGCCGTCATCGGTGGCGCATCTCCGGGATCGGACTCCCCCGCGCCGTGCTGAAGAAGCTCTATTTCGCCAACATCCTCCGCCTAATTCCTGGCCTACGTCCCGCCTACGCCGCCGCCTGCCAGCGGCTCTCCGCCTCATGACTCCCCACGATTCCGCCCCCGCGGCCGCGGCGGCGTCCACCCCGCCTTCCTTCCCCGCCCACTCAGTGCTCGTCCTAGGCTGCGGCAGCATTGGTGAACGTCACCTGCGCAATTTCCAGCGCACCGGCCGCGCCCGCCTCACCGCCTGCGACAGCAACCCAGCCCTCCTCGCGATGATGGCTGAACGCTATGGCGTTGCCACCGCCGGCGACTGGCAGGCGGCACTCGCGTCAGGGGGCCTTGACGCCTGCGTGATCTGTACGCCGGCGCACCTGCACGTGCCGATGGCCATCGCTGCCTTGCAGCACGGGTTGCACGTGCTGGTGGAAAAGCCGCTCTCCCACTCGCTCGAGGGCGTGGACGAGCTTTTCCGGACCCGCGACCGCTCCGGCCGGCAGCTCGCGGTCGCCTACGTGCTGCACGTTTACGCGCTCCTGATGGAAGCCCGGGCGTTCCTCCGGCGCGGCGAGTTCGGCCCCGTCCGCGAGGCCAGCGTGGTCGCCGGGCAGCCGTTTCATCTGTTCCGGCCCGCGTATGCCCAAACCTACTACCGGGACCACCGCACCGGCGGCGGCGCCATCCAGGATGCCCTCACCCACAACGTCAACTGGGTCGAAAGCGTGATCGGGCCCGCCGACAGCGTGCTGTGCGACTGCGCGCACCTCGTGCTCCCCAACGTCGAGGTGGAGGACACGGTCCACGTCTCCTCCCGGCACGGCGGCGCCCTGGCGACGTTCGCCCTGAACCAGTTTCAGGCCCCGAACGAGACCACCCTCCAGTTCCACGCCGCGGGCGGCAGCGTGAAGATCGAGGTGCGCGCCCAGCGCTGGGGCACCTACGCGGCCGGAGCCAGCGATTGGACCTGGCACAACGTGCCGCCGATCGAGCGCGACACGCCGTTCATCGACCAGGCCAACGCCTTTCTCGACCAGCTCGAGGGCCAGCCCTCGCGGCTCTGCTCGCTCGAGGCCGCCGCCCAGACGCTCCGGTTCAACCTCGCCGCCCTCGCCTCCGCCAAATCCGGCGCGCGCGTGGCGTGCGCCGCCGCTAAGGGTTGAGCCCGGCGGTCCCAATCCCTTCGTTGTCCGACTCCATCCGCTCAACTCTCATGCAAAACCGACCCAGCCGCGTCCTCCGCCTCATCCGCGAAGGGCAACTCCCCACGATCTTCAAAATCAACCTCGCCGACCCGCGGGTGATCGAAGGTGCCGCGTTGAGCGGCGTCGACGCCGTCTGGCTCTGCACCGAGCACGTGCCCAACGACTGGATCGGGCTCGAGAACCAAATCCGCGCCGCCCGCGTCCACAACATCGACTCGATGGTCCGGGTCGCCCGCGGCAGCTACAGCGATTACATCCGCCCCTTTGAAGCCGGAGCCACCGGCATCATGGTGCCGCACGTCGGCAACGCCGCCGAGGCGCGCCAGATCGTCGAGTGGGTCCGGTTCCATCCCCTCGGCAAGCGCGCCGTGGACGGGGGCAACATCGACGGCCAGTTCTGCCTGGTGCCCCTCCTCGAGTACCTCCACCACTCGAACACCGAGCGCTTCGTGGTCCTGCAGATCGAGTCGCCCGAGGCGCTCGAGCACGTCGAGGCGATCGCCGCGGTGCCCGGCTTCGACGGCCTCTGCTTCGGCCCCGGCGACTTCAGTCACCGCGTGGGCAAACCGGGCCAGATTGACGCCCCCGAGGTGGTCGCCGCCCGCAAGCGCATCGCCGCCGCCGCCCGGGCCAACGGCAAGTTTGCCATGGCCTCCGGGCTGATCGCCCCGTTCGCCGATCTCGTGGCCGAGGGCCACAAGCTCATCGGCATCGGCGCGGACGTGGTCGCGATTTCCGGCTATGTGAAACAGCGCCTCGAACTCGTCCAGGGCCACATCCAGGCCCTCCCCGCCGCGCTGAAGCCGGCCGTCCGCTCGCCCTATGCCTGAGTCCAACCCGTTTTCCCTCCGCGGCAAGGTCACGAGGCCCGGTCGCGTGGCGCAGGCCCGCGAGATCGCTGGCGCCGTGATCTTCCACCCCGGCGACGCATCCCCCTCCGTCACCGGCGCCAACCTCCCGGTCGATGGCGGCCACCCCGCGAAGTGATCCTGCACCGGACCGGCGCCCTGGCCACGCGCCCCTTTGCCTCCGCCGCCGCACCATGAACGGTCGCATGAAAAATCTCGTCGCCGTCGTCACCGGCGGCGGCTCCGGCTTCGGCGAGAGCATCTGCGGGAGCTTCGCCGATCAGGGCGCGCGTGTGGTCGTCGCGGACGTGGACGCGCCGGCCGGCGAGCGTGTCGCGCGCTCGCTCCGGGCCCGGGGCCACGAAGCCCTCTTCGCCGCGATGGATGTCAGCTGCTCCCGCGGATGGGTCCCGGGTGATCGCGGCGGCCTTGGCCCGGTTCGGCCGGATTGACGTCGTGGTCAACAACGCCGGCATCAGCCACCCCAACCGGCCGATGCTCGAGGTCACGGAGGCGGAGTTCGACCGGCTCTACGCCGTCAACGTCAAGAGCATCTACCTCTCGGCCGCGCATTGCGTGCCCGTCTTCCGCCGGCAAGGCGGCGGCGGATTCATCAACATCGCCTCGACCGCCGCGGTTCGCCCGCGCCCCGGCTTGTCCTGGTACAACGGCTCCAAGGGCGCGGTCGTGCTGCTGACCAAGTCCTTCGCCGTCGAACTCGCCCCCGACCCCGTCGCCCCGCCAATCGCCGCGTTGTTCGTGTACCACTGGTAGAACAGCGGCGGAGTGCCCGATGCCGTCACACTGAACGTGGGGGTCTGACTCGCGTACACCGTGATGCCTTCCGGTCCCGCCAGGATCGTCGGGGCGTCGGTCAGCCCCACCCACTTCGCGTACAGCGTTATCGCCGAGTCGGTCGTGTAGCTGGCGCCCACCGCATAGTCCGTGCCGTTGCCGGCAGCCGCCGTGTTCCAGCCGGAGAAGGTGTAGCCGGTTTTGGCGAGGGTAATGCTCGAGGGCAAGGTCAGCCCCACCCCCTGGATCTTGTTCAGCGCGGCCGGGCCAAACCCGCTGGTCGCGCCGTTCTTGTTGAAGCTGACGGTGTAGGTTGTCGGATTCGCCGCCCAGCGGGCATGGAGCGTCAACGCCGCGTCATTGGTGTAGGTGGCGCACTCGGCGTAGCTCGTGCCACTGCCGTCCGCCGCGGTGTTCCAACCGGCGAAGGTGTAACCCGTCCTGTAGAGGAGGGGATCTCCGGCGTTCATGGCCAGCACCAGCGACACGCCTTTCTCTTTCTGCTGCGTGGCCGGTGCCGTTCCGCCGCTGGCGCCGTTGGCATTGTAGCTCACGCTGTACTGGACGTTGTCCGGGTTCGCGAACCGCATCGCGTAGAGATCGGCGTCCTTCAGAACGAACCGCAGGCGGATCGTCGTCCCGGCCAGCGAGCCGACGTCCACCACGCTGCCCCATTTCATGACGCCCTCGACTTCGTCCAGGTACCGCTCCGGGAAATTAGCCAGGGCATACCCCGTCTTGGGCACCCCGTTGCTGTCCTGGATCTCCACCCGGATACTGCCGGCCGCCGAGGTGGCATAGTTCAGCACGAGCCGCCGGCCGGTGAACGTAATCGGCTTCGTGATCATCTCGCCGCCCGTGTACCCGGCGTTCACCGAGCCGGTCCCATTCGGCCGCTGGCCGGACTCATGCTGTTTCAGCACCGCATTGGTGAGCGACTCGATCAACGACATGTCGCTAAAGACCTGCAAGTTCCCGCCGATCGCTGTCTGGGCTCTGGCCGGCGTGATCGCCGCCAACCCCAGGACCAGAACCGCCGCGAGCACGAACTTCGAATTTCCTTGTCTGTTCATGGTGTGTCTCCTGGTCAATGGTGTTAATTCGTGAACCGCATCGTATAGACATCCGAGTCCTGCAGGACGAACCGCAGACGGATCGTTGTCCCCGCCAGCGCGCTGATGTCGGAGCCGCCTGTCCAGCTCATGGTCTCCTCCAACGTGTCCCCGGTCCGCGCCGTGGAGTTGGCCAGGGCGTATCCGGAAATGGGCGTCCCATTAACGTCCTGGATCTCCACCCGGACACTGCCGGTCGCCGCGGTGACATGGTTCAGGACCAGCCGGCTGCCGGTGAACGTGATCGGCTTGGTGATCATCTCGCCGCCGGCGGCCTCGGCCCGCACGGAGGCGAACCCGTCCAGCCGCAGCGTCCCGCGTCGAATGCGAGGCGCCGTATCCCCATGGTCAACCCTTTCAGCCCAGTACACCGACAGCTCGTTCGTGCCGGTCTGGACAACTCCTCTGATCGGGGCTTGGGCCCTAGATGTCCATTTCAACCTGTCGGTCCCGGGCCTGATGAATGCCTCCATGAACGTGCGATCCCAGACGAGACCGTCCCGGCTGGTGAGGAACACTCCGTCGTTCACGCCGTCAAGATACCACTCCGGTACCGCTCTGCGGGTTGCCATGAAGCGGATTGGCATCGCGATATACAGGTGAGGTGCGCGGAAATACTGCTCATTGGAAAAGGTGTAGTAATGCTCCGCGGGCACGGGATTCCCGGATGCGTCCCTGAAACTCATCAGTACCGGCGCGGACCAGTTCGTCAGGTCCGGGGATAGCTTGCGGCACACCCACCGATAGTACCCCGGCATAATGTGACCATTCGACTGACCGGTAGTCGGGTTGTACCATCTACGCATATAGGCGGCATATTGCCCAAGGTTGGTGTCCCAGAACACTGAGTCCCCGCCGGCATCACTCCGCTCTACATTGACGGGATTCGGCTTCATGGTGAAGGTCGCGCCATCCGGGGAGGTAAATATCGAATGCGTGCCGATGGACTCGCTATGCGCCAGGGCAATGAACTTCTCCTGCGCTGGGGCATTCGGATTGGCGTTCATCGAGACAACGAAACAAGTGCTATAACCGTCGCCCAGGGACTGCGCAGAGTTGTTCGTCCAGATGATCGAGTTATCCGTGGACCCGTTGAAGGAGTGCAAACCGACGGACGGCATCTCCCACGTGATGCCGTCGGAACTCATCCGAAAGCAGGTGACCGGGGGGAAGGCGAAGGTGTTTTGGACCAGCCGACGGGCGCCACGATTGTATAGATGAAACCGATCGCCGTCCTTGACCACCGACTGGTAGCTGGAGTAGTTGCCCTCCCATGGCGCATCATGCGATAACACCGCCCCCTTGTCCACGGGTTGGTGCAGTCTCAGCCTCGCATTGCTCAGCGACTGGATCAGATAGTTGTCGACGAAGAGTTCCAGCCTCCCCCCGATATTGACGGGCGCCGAATGGGCGGTGTCGTACAACGCCTGGATCTCCGTGCCCGAGAGCGCCCGGCTGTACACGCGCACATCGTCCAGTTTGCCCGGGAAGTAGTTGGCGCCGCCGATATACGCGGCTACCGCCAGGCGCGTGTAGGTCGGCGCCGTATTGGTGGGGTTGCTGCTGGAGACGGCCAGCGCCCCATCCACATACAAGCGGAAGGTCGTCCCGGTACGCACTGCGGCAACGTGGTGCCAACTGCCGTCGCACAGGTTCTGCGTCCCGGCAATCTCAACGGTCAGGCCGCCGGCATCGTCCATCCCTGCGTAGCCCGTGGTGCCGCGAACCACGAGCTGCATGCCACTGCCGTCGGCTGTTGCCAGGTCCATCAGGCGGACATTCGTGGAGGGTACGCCCGAGCGGTTCATCCACACGCTGACCGTGCAGTCGCCGGTGATGTTGGCTGACAACGTGTTTCTGACCACGTAGTCGTTCACGCCGTCGAAGTTCAGGCTGTTCCCGATCTTGCCAGCCGTCCACGCGGTACCGACCATGTTCGTGAGCGTGCCCGCGTTGTTATTTCCGCTGGCATCGGAAGCCGTGGTCCCGCTCGATTCATCGAACTTCCACCAGACCAGTTCTTCCTCCGCCAGCGCCGATCCCGCCATACCCAGCAGCAGCATGACCGCCGCTATGGTCGCCATCAATTTCCGTTGTGTGTTTATGGTGTTTCTCCTTGTTGTTGGTCGTTCCTTTGGTCATTGGCCAAACCGGAAGCTGTAGAGGTCCACATCCTTCAGAACAAACCTGAGCTTTATGGGTTTTCCGCTGATTTTTGACACATCGGCGTTACCGCCCCATGTCACGGTACGTGAAATCTGGTCGCCGAAGATTGCATCACATTGGGAAAGGGTGAAACCTTCGATTGGCCGGCCTTCACCGCTCTGCACCTCGATGCGCACTTCTCCTGACGCAGAGGTGGCGTAGTTGATCTCCAGAGAGTTGCCCTCGACTATCAGGGGCTTCGTCAATAGCTCGCCCCCCCGATACGGAGCATGAACGGAGACAAACCCGTCGGTGCGCAGCGTGCACCTCACAAGTTGAGCTCCGCTCGGTTCGGTCAGCTGGTCCATGCCCTGGGTGTAATACAGGGACAATTCTTCCGGCCCGGTAGAGAGAACCCCGGTGGCGGCGTAGTTGTTCCGTCCGCTCCAGCTCCTCCGGTCGAGCCCGGGGCGCAGGAAGGCTTCCATGAAGGTCCTTTCGAAGTGAAGCCCGTCCCGGGACGTCATGAAGGCGCCGTCGTTCACATTTTGTCTGTTATCCGGGCCTACCTTGAATTTATCGAGCTCTGCATCGCTCAATGCTTTTCTATAAACCATTCGGCAGGGAAACGACAGGAGGAGATGCGGCGCCCGGAAGTACGGCTGCACCTCGCTTGTGTAGAGATGTTCCTCCACCGGCCCGTCGACATTGATCGGCTCGACTTCTTTCCAATGGATGAAGTCTTCGGATCGGGCCCGACCGAACCACCGCCACCCCTTTTCATCATTGCCAGCACCGGGAGCGGCCATGGGTTGCTTGTTGTGGTCGATCCAGAGGCGAAAATACGCATAGTAGCATTTATCGGAATCGGACCAGTAACAAGGGATGTTAGTACCGTCCGAGCGCAGCGGCCAGTTCTTCTTGTTGAGCAGAGGCTCCTTGGAGATCTTGCTCCAGTGGATGCCGTCCCCCGATACGTAGCCCCAGAATGGTCTTCCATCTTTGAAAGATCCGGTGAGGGCTTTGAAGCGCTCTGAAGCCGGGACGCCGGGACGGGTGTCGATGAACGGCGTGAAGTTGTGACTCGCCGCGGGATCGTCAGGCGGAAGCGCAATATTGTTCGTGCGGAATCTTGAGCCGGACTTTTGGTCCGTAAATTCATACAAGGTCAAGGACGGCTTGATCCAGCGAATACCATCCTCACTGAACGCGACGCAGGTCACCTCCGAGCCACGGATGGCCTTTCCGTCTTTGTCGAACCAACTGGGCCAGCCCCGGTAATACATGAGGAATCGAGGGCTGTCTTTCGGAGGGTCTTTATCCTCCAACACCCTCACGTACCCCGTATGAGCTCCTTCCCAGGGCTGATCCCAGACGATCGCCGTCTCCTTCCGCTGAGGCGAATGGAGCCGCAGCTCCGTGCCCTTCATGTCTTCGATCAGGAATCGATCCGTGAAGAGCTCGCGACGCGACCCGATTCTGAGCGGGGCTACGGCGGTTGGCGCGGCGCGGGTTGCGGATTCGTCTGCCTTACACAGTGCGCCCAGCGCGGCAGTGGCCAACCCGGTGCGGGCGATGAATTGTCGGCGGTTCATGGTTGCTTTGGACTGACCGATAGGAAACTGGATTTTCAGGGGCATGGGATCTGGGAGGGGTTTGCGGATCATTGTGCCCTGCCCCATTATCGCTATTCTAACTCCCGGTTAACTGCCGCGAACGCTGCAACAGCCATTTCCAGGTCTTCTTCACTATGCGCGGCACTTACTTGGGCTCGGATGCGGGCCGCACCCATCGGCACGACGGGATAGGAGAAACTGACGACATAGACTCCTCGCGCCAGCATTCGCGCGGCAAACGTTTGTGCGAGCGCGGCGTCACCAAGCATTACCGGAACGATCGGATGCGTGCCGAGCTTAGGCAAGAGACCCGCCGCGGCGAGACCAGCACGGAAAAGAGCTGTGTTCTTCGCCAGTTTGTCGCGCAGTTCCGTCGACCCGGACAACAGATTGAGCGCCGCGATCGACCCCGCGACGATAACAGGCGCGAGGGAATTCGAGAAGAGATAGGGCCGCGAACGCTGGCGGAGGAGAGCGACAATTTCCTTTCGGCCGCTTATATAGCCGCCGCTCGCGCCGCCGAGGGCCTTGCCGAGCGTGCCGCTAACAAGGTCCACGCGCCCGTGCACGTCGCATAACTCAGGCGTACCGCGACCAGTCTTTCCGATGAAGCCGACAGCGTGGCTGTCGTCGACCATCACGATTGCACCGTATTTCTCGGCGAGGTCACAGATTTCGCGGAGGGGCGCTATGATTCCGTCCATCGAGAACACTCCATCGGTGACAATTAATTTGAATCGCGCTTTCGTGGCGTCCGCCTCGCGCAGGATCGCTTCGAGATTGGCCAGGTCACAGTTCTTGTAACGAAAGCGTCGCGCCTTTGAGATCCGGATGCCGTCGATGATCGAGGCATGGTTCAGTTCGTCGCTGATGACGGCATCCTCGGACGTGAGGAGCGTTTCGAACACGCCGCCGTTGGCATCAAAGCACGATGAATAAAGGATCGTGTCTTCGGTCCCGAGAAACGCGCTGAGTTTGACTTCGAGTTCTCGATGGATCTCCTGCGTCCCGCAGATGAAGCGGACGGACGACAGCCCAAAGCCCCAGCGGTCGAGCGCGGCATGCGCCGCGCCGACCACCGCGGGATGGTTGGCAAGGCCGAGGTAGTTGTTTGCGCAGAGGTTCACCACACTGTGGCCACCGGCGAGTACAATGTGAGTGCCTTGGGGCGAGATGAACGGCCGTTCGGATTTCGCAAGTCCGGCTGTGGCAATCTCGGCCAGGGTGCTTTGCAGGTGGGCGAAGTAGCTGAGCGTCATGGCTCACTCCCAGTTGAGGACGATCTTCCCGCTCTTGCCAGAGCGCATCAGGTCAAACCCTGTCTGAAACTCAGTATACGGCATCCGATGCGTGATTACCGGCGTGATGTCGAGTCCACGTTGAATCAGCGACGTCATCTTATACCACGTCGCGTAAATTTCGCGGCCGTAAATTCCGCGGATTGTGAGCATGTTGAAAACGACCTTATTCCAATCCACCGCCGCGCGGTCAGGCATGATTCCCAAAAGCGCAATCCGTCCGCCGTGGGCCATGTTATCGATCATGTCGTTCAGGGCTGTTGGGTTGCCCGACATTTCGAGGCCAACGTCGAAGCCTTCCTTCATCCCAATTTCGTGTTGCACGTCGGGGAGTTTCTCCCGGGAGACATCGACGGTGCGCGTCGCGCCCATTTTTTTCGCGAGTGCGAGCCGGTCGCGATTCACGTCTGTGACCACTACTTTGCGCGCACCGGCCTGTTGGGCAACCGCGGTCGCCATGCAGCCGATAGGGCCTGCGCCCGTAATGAGCACGTCTTCGCCAACGAGATCGAACTGAAGGGCGGTGTGGATCGCATTGCCGAGCGGATCGAAGCACGAGAGCACGTCGAGCGGGATGCTGGGATCCACTTTAACCGCATTAGCCGCGGGAAGACAGAGGTATTCGGCAAAAGCCCCCGGACGATTCACTCCCACTCCTTTTGAGTCCTTGCAGAGGTGGCGGCGGCCGGCGAGACAGTTGCGGCAGACCCCGCACGTAATGTGGCCTTCGCCGTCCACGAGTTCACCAATCTCGAAAGTTTGGACGTTCGAGCCGACCTCGGCGATTTCGCCGACGAATTCGTGGCCGATCACCATCGGCGTGGGAATCGTCTTTGCCGACCAGGCGTCCCAGTTGTAGATATGGACGTCTGTGCCGCAGATCGAAGTCTTCTTAATCTTTATCAGGACGTCGTTAATTCCAAGGGTCGGGATTGGGACTTCAATCAAGTCGAGGCCGGGACCAGGTTTCAGTTTGGCAATTGCGTGCATAGTTTTCATTTCGGATTGGCCTTTCTAAGTAATTCTAAACGCGTTCATTTCCTTGGAGCAGCCAGCCTAGCGCTCCACGAGATAGGCCGTAATTGCAGAGAAAACGGAGTCGCGGCCGACAAGGTAATCAGAAAACTTTGACGGCGCAGTAATAGTTGGCGAAAGGTCGACGAGTGGAGTCGCGAGCGAGCTCGCTCCTGCACCGGGCGATGGGATTCAGGGGGCGAAGAGGTTCGGGAACCAGATGCCTTCGAGGAAGGACGGGGTTTGGCCGGAGGGCGGGAAGGTGGTCTTCACGGCGGCTTGAAGTTGGGCGGATAAGGTCGCGACGGTGGCGGCGTGCGCCGGGATCTCGGCGAGGTTGGTGAGCTCGCGCGGGTCGGCGTCGTGGTCGTAGAGTTCGCGGCCGGCTTTGCCTTCGTTCCACTCGGTGTAGCGCCATCGTGGGGTGCGCAGGCTATAGCCGAAGAAGCGTCCGGGAGCAGGGACGGATGCGGGGGCGTACACGCGGGTGAGATCGCGGGGTAAACCCGCTCCTACAGTTGCGGCGACGGGGCCGCGCATCACTTGGGTGAGCGCCCAGCCGCGGCCGGTGACAGACGGATCGAGCAACATGGGCACGAGGCTTTGGCCTTGGAGGTTGGCGGGGGCTTTGATGCCGGCGAGTTCGGCGAGGGTGGGGAAGAGGTCGAGGAGGCTGACCGGCGACGCGGCGACGGTTTTTGATTTTGAAACGCCGGGGGCGACGATGAGGAGGGGCACGCGGGCGCCTTCCTCAAACAGGCTTTGCTTCTGCCAGAGGCCGTGCTCGCCGGTGTGGTAGCCGTGGTCGCTCGTGAAGACGATGATCGTGCTCTCGGCGAGGCCGAGGCGGTCGAGGGCGTCGACGACACGGCCGACCTGGGCGTCCATGAAACTGATGCTCGCGTAGTAGCCTTGGAGGGCGTCGCGGCGTTGGTCGTCGGTCATGTTGTCATGCTGGAGGCGCTGAAATTCAGGGATGGCGGCGGGCGGGATGTCGGCTCGATCGGCTTCGATGTCGCGGACGATCCGCATTTTTTCGCGCGGGTAGTAGCCGTAGTAGGGATCTTTCGGGGCGACGTAGGGCAGGTGCGGGCGGTGAAAGCCGACGGCGAGGAAGAACGGGCGTTGGCCGGGTTTCGCGAGGCGTTCGAGGACCCACTCGGCGTCGGCGGCGAACATGCCATCGGTGTGGTGCGCGTCGCTTTTCGGCGAGGCATACCAACTGAGGGTGCCACTGAACTGGCCGGGGGTGAGCGTGGTGATTTTGGGTTCTTCCTCGGTGCGGTCGACGCCGGCGGGGTTGAGGGCGAGTTCCCAAGAGGCGGGGTCGTCGTAGCCGGAGGTGCCGACGGATTCGGGTTCGTTGTAGTGGTAAAGTTTGCCGATGCGGCCGGCGAAGTAGCCTTGTAGGCGGAAGGCCTGGGAGAGGCTGAGCTGGCGGGGGATGGTCTGCCGGAAAATCTGGGAGTTACCGTGGATACCGGTGCTGTTGGGGTAGAGCCCGGTGAGCATCGAATTCCGACTGGGGCCGCAGAGCGGGTAGGTGCAGTAGGCACGGTCGAAGAGGACGCCGCGGGCGGCGAGCTTGTCAAGGTTCGGCGTGCGGGCGAGAGGATCGCCGTAGGCACCGAGCATGTTGTTCAGATCGTCGGCGATGAGGAAGAGGACGTTTTTCCTCGGCGTGGCGTTGGTCGCGGCGGAGGCGACGGCGGCGGTGATCGGAAGAAGGAGAGATAGAGAGAGGGAGAGAAGGAGGGAACGGTAGAGGGGGAGCGGACGGGAGTTCATAAGTCGGGCGAGTTGGCGGAGGATTTCTTTTTGGGAGAAGACTTTTGGGCGGGGGCGGGCAGCTCGGGGCGGAGGGCGAGTTGGGCGAGGAGGTCGCGGATGACTTCGGGGTGGGCGGCGGCGTGGTTGCGGGTTTCGAAGGGGTCGTTCGCGTAGTCGAAGAGTTCGAATTGCGGGGAGCCGTCGGCGGCGCGGGCGGCGATGAGGCGCCAACGTTCGGTGCGGATCGTGCGTTGGCCGTCGGTCCAGAAGCCGCGCGCGGGTTTGGCGGCGGGGGTGGCGGTGAGGTCGCAGTAGGCGCAGACGCCCACTTCGTCCATCACGGGCACGATGGCGGCGGCGCGGCTCCACGCGCCCCAGAGGTGGTTGTGGGCATCGAATACCGGGAACTTCGCCCGCGCTGGCTCGTGGGCCGGGACGTGGAGGTAGCTGGTCAGCATTTTATCTCATGCGCGGATACCGTTCACGGGGAAACGGCTTTGGAGCGGGACGGCTGCAAAGCCGGGAACGAAGACGGCGGTGACCATGGCGAAGTTCAAAAGTATGCTTTGATTGCAATGGTAATAACCACAGGAAAGCTGAAATTGCGAGGAAATCGCAGGGGTGGTTCGAACGCCAGTCCCTCAAGAAGATTTGGCGATCGTTGGCCTGGGATGATTGGGGTGACAAAAAAGAGGCGGCAGACCACGCAGAAGATCGCGCTTGATTTTCTCGCAAGAGGATATAACCAAAATTGAAGGAGTATACAGTTGTGGCATCCTCCGACCACCTATCGGTCGGTAAGTCTGGCTCCCTTCCCTCCGCCCATTGGAATCCCTCCCATGAAAAAGAACGTGCTTCTCACCCTGCTCGCCTCCCTCTCCTGCCTGAGTCTTTTCGGCGCCGAACCCCTCAAGATCGGCAACCGCCTCGAACTGTTCGTCGACCGCTACCTCATCGAGCAGCTCGACGGCGCGGACCTGCGCCTGCACCCGCCGCAGTACGCCGGCGTCGCCCTGCCCTTCAACGACCCCTGGGATCGCGACATGTCGAACTACGCCACCATCATCGAGGACAATGGCCTCTACCGTCTCTACTATCGCGGTGGCCCGACCGATGCGAGCGCCGGCAAGGCCGAGGGCTCGACCTCCTACTTCTGCTACGCCGAGAGCCGCGACGGCCTCACCTGGGTGAAACCCAAGCTTGGCCTCGTCGAGTTCGAGGGCTCCCGGGAAAACAACATCCTCCTCGCCCCCGCGCCGCGCGAAGACCCCTATACGCAGAGCATCAGCCCGTTCATTGACACGCGTCCCGGCGTGCCCGCCGACGAACGCTACAAGGCGATCGGCGGCCAGTGGCCGCAGGGCTTGTACGTCCTCGTCTCACCCGACGGGATCAAGTGGCGCAAATGGCGCGACCAGCCCGTGTTCAAGAACGGAGCCTTCGATTCCCAGAACGTGGCCTTCTGGTCCGAGACCGAGCAGTGCTACGTGCTCTACTTCCGGATCTTCACGGGCTGGACCGACTACACGGCGAAGAATTTCCGGGTCGACGGTGTGCGCTCGATCTCCCGGACCACGTCGCCCGATCTCATCAACTGGTCCGAGCCGTCGCGTATGAGCTTCGGCGACACTCCGCTCGAGCAGCTCTACACCAACCACACCCGGCCCTACTTCCGCGCCCCGCACATTTACTTCTCCACCCCGATGCGCCTCGTGCCCGGCCGGCGCTTTCTCACCGACGCCGAGCTGGATGCGCAGCAGGTCGGCAAGGGCTTCCGCGGCATCTCCGGGCACAATCACAACATCCCCAATGAGGTCTCCGACACGGTCCTGATGTCGAGCCGGGGCGGCACGCGGTTCGACCGCACGTTCATGGAGGCCTTCGTCCGCCCGGGCCTCGACAAGGGCAACTGGATTTCGCGGAACGGCATCCCGGTCACCGGCTTCATCCGGACCGGACCGAACGAGATGTCGATGCTGGTCGCGCAAAATCTCGTCCAGCCCACCGCCCATCTCGGCCGCTACCGCCTGCGCCTCGACGGTTTCGCCTCCGTCCACGCCGGTTATTCAGGAGGCTGCCTGGTGACGAAGCCCTTCGTGGTCGAGGGCGACCGCCTGGTCCTCAATTACTCGACCTCCGCCGCCGGTGGCCTCCACGTCGAGATCCAGACGCCCGAGGGCGACGCCATCCCGGGCTACACGCTCCAGGAATGCCCGGTCATCGTCGGTGACTCCGTCGAGCGCGCGGTCTCGTGGGCCACGACGTCCGACCTGAAGCCGCTGCGCGGCCAGGCCGTCCGGCTGAAGTTCGTCCTCAAGGACGCCGACCTCTATTCGTTGCGCATCCCTGCCCAATGAAACCAGCCGCCCGCCTGTCCGCTGCCCGCCGCGTGGCGTGCCTCCTCCTCATGACCACGATTGCCTCCGCCCAGCCGGCGGGTCGGGAAAGGGTCATGGCAGGAATCGGGACAAGATAGCCTTCAACGGAGGCCGTTCCCTCGCGCCGCCTAGACGCGAACCCGCGAGCCCCATAACACTCATGCCCCTACGCTGGAAAATCGCATTTTTCCTGTTCTTTGCCGCCGGTCTAAACTACGCGGATCGCGTCGCGCTCTCCTCGGTGATTCCGCCCCTGCGCGCAGACTTGGGCATCACGGACGCGCAGATCGGGTTCGCCGGCATGGTGTTCCTGTGTTGCTATGCGCTCATGTCTCCCTTCGCGGGACTGGTGGCGGACCGCTTCTCGCGGTCGCGGATCGTGTTGCTGAGCTTGGCGACGTGGAGCGTGGTGACGGTGCTGACGGGCTTCGTGGAGAGCTTCGCCCTGCTCGTGCTTGCGCGACTGCTGCTCGGCATCACGGAGAGCTTTTACTTGCCCGCGGCGGGTGCGTTGTTGGCGGAGCACCATGGGCCGAAGTCGATGGGGCAGGCGGTGAGCGTGCACATGCTCGGCCTGAACCTCGGGATGGTCGTCGGCGGTGCGGTGGCGGGAATAATTGCGGAGCGGTACGGCTGGAGACCGGGGTTTTGGCTCCTCGGCGGGCTTGGCATCCTGCTCGCGATGGCGGGTCGGAGCATGCTCCGGGACAAGCCCGAGGAGTCGGTGGCTCCGGCGGTGTCGCGTCCCGCCGTGCAGGTGCGCATCCGGGATGCGTGGGGGTATCTCGCGCGCGTCCGGTCGTTTCACTGCCTGCTCATGAGTTCGATGGCCGCCGGGGTGGCGGCGTGGATCTTCCTTTCGTGGCTGCCGCTGTTCCTCTCGGAGACCTACGGCATGAGCCTTGGGACGGCGGGGGGATCGGCGGTCCTTCTTTTCCAAGGACCGGTCTTCGTCGGCATCGCGCTGGGAGGTTGGCTTTCGGATTGGTGGGTCCGCCGCGATCCGCGGGCGCGGGTGCTCGTCAAGGGGCTCTCATTCCTCGTCGGAGCGCCCTTCCTTGCGCTCTTCTTCTTCACGCCGGGATTCGCGGTCGTGGTGGTCATCATGGTGGCCTCGTCGCTCTTCCGGGCCATGGGCACGCCGAGTGAGCACCCGATCATTTCCGAGACGGTCCCGCCGCCTTACCGGGCGGCGGCCATCGGCATCCTGAACCTCGTCGGCGCCGGGGCGGGCGGGGTCGGGGTGCTGCTGGCGGGGTTGCTGAAGGGCAAGCTCGGTCTGCACCTCATCTTCGGCACCTGCTCGATCTTCTTCGTTCTGGCCGGCGTCCTGATGTTGCTCGCCTACCGTCGCTGGATGTCGGAAGACCTCGAGCGGGCGCGCCGTTTCGGCGAGGAGCCGGTCCACGCGGCCTGAGGTCGCGGGGCGCTCGCATCCGCCCAATTTCCCAAGACAAAATAAAAAATCTCATGATCCTGGATACCCTCAGCCAGTGGCGCACCTACGCCGCCCTCTCGCCGCGCTTCGCCCAGGGGTTCGCCTTCCTGCAGCAGGTGACCGACCAGACCCCGGTTCGCCGCCATGAAATCGACGGGGAAGACGTCTTCGCCTTCGTGCAGCAACACGGCACCAAGCCAGTCGCGGAGCGCCAGTACGAATCGCACCGGAAGTATATCGACATCCAGTACGTCCAGCGCGGGCGCGAAGTGATGTATTGGGCGCCGCTGCCGCTGCTCACCAACGTGACGATGCCCTTCGATGTGGAGAAGGACGCTGCGCTTTACGGGCTGATTCCCGAGGGTGTGCCCGTGCAGGTGAACGCGGGGCAGTTCACGATCTTTTTTCCGGAGGACGGACACATTCCATCCTGCGCCTGGGACCAGCCGGCCGAAGTTCTGAAGGTCGTGGTCAAGGTGCGGGTGTAACCGCCTGAACTCATCCATGACTTCATCTCCTTCGTCGCCGGCCGATTCCTCCGCTGCCATCCTTGCCACCGCCGTCGTGCCGTGGACGGAAGGCTTCGAGTTCGATGAGCCGGTGTTTCGCCGGCAGGTGCATACCATCGCGCGAAATCTGACGCGGCACATTTACGTTTTCGGCACGGCAGGCGAGGGCTACGCGGTGTCCGAACGGCAATTCGATCAAATTACGATGGCGTTTTGGAGCGCCTCCCAGGAGGCGGGCGTCACCCCGATGGTCGGTCTCATCTCGCTTTCGCTCCCGGCGATCGTCGATCGGATCGAGCGTTGCCGCGCCCTCGGCTTCCGGCTGTTTCAATTGTCGTTGCCTTCGTGGGGCGCGCTCAACGACCGGGAAGTCGACGTTTTCTTTGTCGAAACTTGCGGAAGATTTCGGGACTGCCAGTTTCATCACTACAATCTGCTGCGCACGAAACGCCTCCTCACGTCGGTCGAGTATCGCCGGCTGGCGGCGGCGCATCCCAATTTCATCGCGGTTAAAAACAGCACCTCGGATCCCGCCATTCTGGCCGACCTGCTCAGCCTGACACCGCGACTCCGCTTCTACATCACTGAGATGGGTTACGCCATTGCCCGACGCACCCATGACGTGGGCTTCCTGATTTCGCTGGCCTCGGTCAACCCGGCGCGGGCCAAGGCGTTTGTGGCCGGGGATGACGCGCGCCGCGCTGCGGATGTGGCGGATTTTTCCGTGATGGGCGCGAAACTCAGGGAACTGTCCGCAGGCAGGTATCATATCGACGGCGCCTACGACAAGATGCTGTTTCGCGTTTCCGATCCGACGTTTCCGTTACGGCTGCTGCCTCCGTATGCCGGGGCGTCGGAGGAAGATTTTGCCCGCTTCGTTGCCGCACTGCCGGCTGGCTGGGGGCCGCAGCCTCCGGCAACCCCGTGAAGCTGGCGGTCACCCCATCATCGGCCGTGGGGGCGCGCCCCCTGTGGCTGTTTGCCACGCTGTGGTCGTTGCGCAAATATCCCACGGTCCGGCGCGAATG
>CANJIU010000155.1 GCA_947474365.1 Opitutia bacterium
CGTGGAGCGCGGCCTGGAGGCCTACGAAAAAGCGGACCGCGAACGCCAACAGCACCGGCTCGAAAAACGGGCCGCCGAAATGGGCTTCGCCCTCACTCCCATCCATGCCCAAACAGTATAAGTTCATTGGCAGCGCAGCGAAGAATCCAGCGGGAGATTTGAACCCATGAATTGAGCTGTTGTTCTAGGTGATTTCTTCGCTGCGCTCAGAATGACAAAACCTTCTCAAACCACCTTATGAATTCATTTCTCCATCGCGCGCCGCTGCTCCTCGCTTGCGCTGTAGCCCTCTCGGCCGCGACACCCAAGGCCGCCACCAAGACGCCTGTCAAGCCCGACGACCTCGTGACGGAGGTCGGCGACGGCTACCGCGGTATCTGGTACATGAACCAGCCGACGAAGGACGAGTACGTCTACAAGTACAGCGGCGGCTTCGCGACTTATCCGCAGCAGCACGTGCCCATCGCCATCTACGTCGCGTCGCAGCGGAAGACGTTTTTCGTCTTCGGCGGATCAGCAGGGAACGTCTCGGTGTCTAAGGACGAGTTGCAGCACTACGTGTCGTATTACGACCACACGACCGGCACGGTGCCTCGCCCCGTGCGCATCGTGCAGAAACGCACGGAGGACGCGCACGACAATCCCACGCTCTCAATCGACGCGGCGGGTTACCTGTACGTGTTTTCGTCGGCTCACGGCGTTTCGCGGCCGTCATACATCCATCGTTCCAAAAAGCCGTACGACATCACCGCGTGGGAACTGCTGGTGACGACTAATTTTTCCTACACGCAGCCGTGGTATCTGCCGCAGTCGAAGCAGTTCCTTTTTCTCCACACGCTCTACAAGAACGGCCAGCGGACCTTGAATTGGAAATCGTCGCCCGACGCGCGGGAGTGGACGGCACCGCAGCTCATCGCGCACATCGAGATGGGCGATTATCAGGTGTCGCAACGACAGGGCGACACGGATCGGGTGGCGACGGCATTTGATCTCCATCCGGACCACGGGCGGGGCGGCACAGGGCTGAATTTTAGGACCAACATCTACTACCTCGAAACGCGTGACGCCGGTCGCACGTGGACGACGGTGGACGGCAAGGCGGTCGCGTTGCCGCTTACCATGGCCGACAATCCGGCGCTGGTCCGCGACTACCGCACGGAGAATCTCAACGTCTACCTGAAGGACATCGCGTTCACCGCGGGTGGTCAGCCGGTGCTCCTGTATCTCACGTCGAAGGGTTTTGATCCGGGTCCGAAGTCGGGGCCCTATCAATGGTACACGGCACGCTGGAAGGGCACGGCGTGGGAGTACCGGCCGTTCACGACGAGCGACCACAACTATGACCACGGTTCGATGTACATCGAGGCGGATGGCACCTGGCGCGTGATCGCACCGACAGCGCCGGGGCCGCAGCCGTTTGGCACGGGTGGCGACATGGTGATGTGGACGAGTGGTGATCAGGGCAAAACTTGGAAAAAACAAAAGGCGCTGACGCACGATTCACGTTACAACCACACCTATGCGCGGAAGCCGGTGAACGCGGATCCCGGGTTTTACGCCTTGTGGGCCGACGGCTCTCCGCGGGAGCCCACGCCGTCGTCGCTCTATTTCGCGACGAAGGACGGCGTCGTTTTCCGGCTGCCGCAGCACATGACGGGCGACACGGCGAAACCGGAACGCGTACCGTAGGGGCCGAGCCGCCTATTTTGAGCCGCGCCCCCGGCACGAAACCGCACCGCGTTCCAGCCGGGCCTGCGTCGCCCGGTGCCGTTCTGACGATTCCTCATATCGCGACACCAGCGCCTCTAGCACTGCATCCTCCCGTTGGAGAAACTGCTTGATCGGTCGAATGGCCTCGACCGGCTCGAAAAGTGCGGCCAGAGCCCGTTCGTGTCCGATCGCTTTCTCCCGGCGACGCCACGCGGACTCGCTCAGCGCAAGATGGGGGAGCGCCTCGTTGATCAGCCGCACGGTCGCTGCGCCCGAAAGCCCCGCAAACCGCTCCTGCCATGCGGCGAGGTGATGGCGCCGATGATGATCGGACGCTAGGGCGATTGACTCCGTGAGTTCCTGCCAGGATTTCGCCCAGGCGTCGTAGTCATCCGCAAGCACCCAGGCGGGGCCCTTCGTCGTCGCGAGCGAGTGGACCTCGGTGCGATAGATTTTTGCGCACGAGGGGCAGTCGAGGCGCCAGGTTTCGTCCACGGGGTCGTCCGCGTAGCTGGTTACGGGCATGGGCACAGTCGTAAGGAGCGAGCGTCCACGGCCGCAGGGGCAGGGAAATTCTCGGTTCGACGCCTTGGAATCGGGTTTTGTCATCGGCGAAAAAAGGGGTGCTACCCGCGCTCGTCGCTCGATTCCGGGGCCGCCACAGCCGACGTCCGCCAGTTGAATACGATCGTGAGTACGCGAAACACGAAGGTGACCGCCACCGCGATTGCGGCGGCGGTCGTCGCCGTGAGACCTAGGCTCGTGCTGAGAAAGACAAAGGTGACCGCCCCCGCGACCGCGGTGAGCACGTAGAACTGGCCGGGTCGAAACACCAGGGGTTCCTCCCGGGTGATGACGTCGCGCAGCAGGCCGCCGCCGGCGGCGTTGATCACACCGACGAGGATTGCCGCCGGCACGGAGAGTCCGGTCTGCAAGGCCTTCTGGGTGCCAAAGGCGGCGTAGGCTCCGAGGCCGAGCGCATCGAGCAGCGCGATGGTGCGGTGGAATCGTTTGACGTGTCCGCCAAAGAAGGCCGCCCCCGCCGTCGCCGCCACGATCAGCTCAATGTAACGCGGATCGGTGAGCAGCGGTGTCGCCCCGCCGCCGGGAAGAAACACGCCGTCGCGAATTAGTCCGCCGCCGATGCTCGACACGAGCGCGAGGAAGAAAACGCCCACGATGTCGTAGCCGCGTTTGATCGCTGCGAGCGCCCCGGTCAGCGCAAAGGCAAACGTCGCGCCGAGATCGAACAGGACCGGAAGTTGAAAGGCGCCGCTGGACATGAACGGAAAGGAAAACGGATTTTCTGCAGGAGGGAACAGGATATGAAGCCAGCTCGCGACCATTGACGCCCGCGGAGCCTCGCGTTTCTTTCGAGACGCTTTCGCGCCACCCGTCCGCGTCCTTCGCCTTCTTTTGTGAGACTCCTGCTCTGTCTTCGCTCGTTGGTCCTCGTTCCGCCGCTCGCCGCGGTGGCGGCTTCCGCGCCGGCTTCGATCGACTTCAACCGCGACATCCGGCCCATCCTTTCCGACAAGTGCTTTCGCTGTCACGGCCCGGATGAGGCCAACCGCAAGGGCGGCGAGCACGGTTTGCGGCTTGATACCCGTTCGGGAGCGACGACCGATTTGGGCGGGGGTGGCTTTGCCATCGCGCCGGGTCACCCGGACAAGAGCGAACTCCTCTCCCGGATCACGAATGACGATCCGGAGGAACACATGCCTCCGGCCAAGACCGGGAAGTCCTTGGCCGCCGGCGAAATTGATCTTCTCCGCCGCTGGATCGCGGAAGGCGCGCCATACGCGGAGCATTGGTCCTACGAAAAGCCGCGCCGTCCCGCCCTGCCGGTGGTGAAGGACACCGTGTGGCCCAAGGGCGCACTCGACCGCTTCATTTTGGCGCGACTGGAGGCAGCCGGGCTGCGCCCGCAACCCGAGGCGGATCGCGCCGCCCTGGTGCGCCGGGTCGCGCTCGACCTTACCGGCCTGCCGCCGTCATGGGCGGAAGTGGACGCGTTCGCCGCTGATCGCGGTGCCGATGCCTATGAGCGCTTCGTGGATCGCCAGCTCGCGAAGCCTGCCTACGGCGAACATTGGGCTCGGCTCTGGCTCGACCTCGCGCGCTATGCCGACTCAAAGGGCTACGCCGACGACCAGCCGCGCAGCATCTGGCGCTATCGCGATTACGTGATCGATGCGTTGAACCGCAACGTGCCGTTCGATCAGTTCACGATCGAGCAACTCGCGGGCGACTTGCTGCCGGACGCGACACCCGAACAGGTTTTTGCGACGGGGTTTCATCGCAACACGATGAACAACACCGAGGGTGGCACGGTCGACGAGGAGTTCCGGAGCGTCGCCGTGATCGACCGCGTCAACACGACGATGGCGGTCTGGATGGGCACGTCGATCGCCTGCGCCCAGTGCCACTCCCACAAATACGATCCGCTGACGCAGAGGGAGTATTTCCAGCTCTACGCGATCCTCAACCAGACCGAGGATGCCGACCGCAACGACGAGACGCCCGTCGTCGACTTCTTTTCCGATGAGCAGAAAAAGGAACGTGAGAGCGCGACCGCCGAAATCGCCGCGCTGAACCGGAAGATGCTCGCAGCCAAGTCTGCGCACGTGGCCGCCGCGCAGAAATGGGCACGCGGGTTTCCGCTTGCGCTCGACTGGCGGTGGGTGAAACCGACCACGGCCAAATCGGCGCGCGGCGCGATGATCACGACGGAGGAAGACGGACGGGTGAGCGTCGCGCCGGGGAAGAAGACCGACACCACCACGCTTGAGTTGCCGGCGCAGGGTGGGGAGACCGTCACGGCGTTGCGCCTGGAATCGTTGCCGCGGGAAACGCTGCCGGGTCGCGGCGCGGGTGGAGCGGTGGATGGGAATTTTGTGGTGACGCGCGTGCGGGTTGCGGTCCGTCCGGCAGAGCCGGTGCGCGCGGCGCGGTTTGTGCGCGTCGAGCTGCCCGGGGCCAACCGTGTCCTTCCCCTCGCCGAGGTTCAGGTTTTCAGTGCGGGCGAAAATGTCGCGCTCCGCGGGACCGCGGCGCAAAGCGCGACGGCGGAGGACGCGATCGCGGCCCGCGCGATCGACGGGAGTACGGAGGGCGACGCGACAAAACGCTCGGTGAGCGTCACTGCGACTGGTGACAATCCGTGGTGGGAGGTCGATCTCGGGTCCACGCTGCCCCTCGAACGTGTGGTGGTCTGGGGCCGCACCGGGTTGGAGCCCACGATGGGCGGATTGCGCGTGACGTTGCTCGATGAGCAGCGCCAGCCGGTGTGGGAGCAGGTCGCGTCCGCGGCACCGAAGCCGAGCAGGGCGTTTTCCCCGGGCGATCCGCGCGAGGTGAAGCTGGGGCGCGTGGTCGCCGATTACGCGCAGGACGATTTCGACGAGGCGCTCGTCATCACAGAACAGGCACCGCGCGGAAAAAACGCCCGCAAGCGCGTCGGACCAAAGCCCGGTTGGAGTGTTGGTGGTGCTGCCAACCGCGGGCACACGCTGTCGATCGAGCCGGAAAAGTCGTTTGTCCTCAAATCCGGCGAGACGATCGTCGTCACGATTGAACAGCAGTCGGAGATCGCCAACGCGACGCTCAATCATTTTCGGATCGGCGTGACGACGGACTCGCGGGCGCGGGAGCACCTGCGGACGCCTGCCGCGGAACTCGCCGCGCTGGCGACCCCCGAGGCGGGGCGCGACGCCGCGCAGAGTGAGGGGCTGCTCGATTACTATGTGCAGCAGGTCGCGCCCGAATTTCGGACCGAGCAGCGACGGGTGGTGGCGTTGCAGCGCACGCTCGATGAGATGCCGCTGCAGTCGACGCTGGTGTTGCGGGAGTTGCCGGCGGACAAGCGGAGGAAGACCCATGTCCAGCTGCGGGGAAACTATCTCGCCCTGGGCGAGGAGGTTTCCCCCGGGGTGCCGGCAGCGTTTCCGCCGCTGCCCCGCGGGGTGGAACCGAACCGGCTCGCGCTCGCCCGCTGGCTGGTCGATCCCGAGAACCCGCTCACGGCCCGGGTGCAGGCGAACCGCCTGTGGGAGTCGATCTTTGGCCTCGGGATCGTGCGCACGTCGGAAGAGTTCGGGTCGCAGGGCGAACCGCCCTCGCATCCCGAGCTGCTCGACTGGCTGGCCGTCGAGTTGGTCGAACGCGGCTGGGACATGAAACGGTTTGTGAAGATGCTGGTGATGTCGGCCGCCTACCGGCAAAGCTCGCGCGTGACGCCGGCGGCGCTTGAGGCCGATCCGGAGAACCGGATGCTCTCGCGCGGTCCGCGTTTCCGGCTCGGCGCAGAGACCGTGCGCGACCAGGCGCTGGCGGTGAGCGGGCTGTTGAATCCGCGGATGCACGGTCCGTCGTCGAAACCGTTTCAACCGGCGTTTGGCCTGAGTGCGGCGTTCGGCTCGGCGCTGGATTGGAAAACCAGCGCGGGCGAGGACCGGCTGCGGCGCGGGCTCTATACCGAGTGGCGGCGCAGCAGCCCGTATCCCTCGATGGTGACCTTTGACGCGCCGAATCGCGAGGTCTGCACGCTGCGGCGCACGCGCAGCAACACTCCACTGCAGGCGCTGGTGACGCTCAATGATCCTGTTTACGTCGAGGCGGCGCAGGCCCTCGCACGTCTCATCGCCGTGGAAAACGGGATGCCGGCGGAAAAAATCCGCGCCGGTTTCCGTCGGGTGCTTTTGCGTCCACCGTCCGATGCGGAACTAAAACCGCTGGTCCGGCTGCAGGCGGAGGCGTTGGCTTCCTACACCGCCGCGCCGGATCGGGCCGCCGCGTTGATCGCAAATGCGGAAAATCCGCCGCCGCCCAACCTTCCTGCGGCCGAGCTGGCGTCGTGGACGGCCGTGGCGAATGTGTTGCTCAATCTCGACGAGACGCTGATGAAGCGCTGACCCGACCCGATGAACCTCGCCCTCCAACGCCTCCAGCACCAGACGCGCCGCCAGTTTCTGCGCAACGTCGGGCAATTCAGCCTCGGGGCGATCGCGATGGAATCGCTGCTCGGTGGCGACGTGCAGGCGGCGCCGGGCGCGGCGGCGAATCCGCTCGCGCCGCGGGCGCCGCATTTCCCGGCCAAGGTGAAACGCGTGATCTACCTGCACATGTCGGGCGGCCCGCCCCACCTCGATCTGTTCGATTACAAGCCGGAGCTGGTCAAGCGTGACGGCCAGGCGGCGCCGGATGCGTTTGTGAAGGGCAAGACCTTCGCGTTCACCTCCGGCACGCCGAAGCTGATGGGGACGCCGCGGACGTTTTCGCAGCACGGTCCGGGCGGGATCTGGATGTCGGATGCGATTCCAAATTTTCAGGCGATTGCCGACGAGCTGTGCGTCATCAAGTCGATGTACAGCGACCAGTTCAACCACACGCCCGCCGAGCTGCTGCTGTTCACCGGCTCCCCGCGCGGCGGCCGGCCGTCGATGGGCTCGTGGGTGACGTATGGTCTCGGTTCGGAAAACGAAAATCTCCCCGGCTTCGTCGTGCTGATCAGCAGCGGCGTGCAACCCAGCGCGGGGCAGAGCGCGTGGGGCACGGGATTCTTGCCCTCGGTGTTTCAGGGCGTGCAGTGCCGGTCGAAGGGCGATCCGGTGCTCTACGTCGGCGATCCTCCCGGCATGAACCGGGCGATGCGTCGCCAAACTCTGGATGCGTTGCGCGAGCTCAACGAGCTCCAGGCGGCCGAACTCGGCCACCCGGAGACGGCGACACGCATTGCGCAATACGAGCTGGCGTACCGGATGCAGACGAGCGTGCCCGAAGTGATGGACATCGCACGCGAACCAGCCGCCGTGCTGGAGGCGTACGGCGCCAAACCGGGCGAGGCCAGTTTTGCGAACAACTGCCTGCTCGGCCGCCGGCTGCTCGAGCAGGGCGTGCGGTTCGTGCAGCTCTTTGACTGGGGCTGGGATTTTCACGGCACGCGGCCGGCGGAGGACATTCGCGACGGACTCACGGCGAAGATGGCCCGCACCGACAAACCGGTCGCGGCGCTCATCCGTGACCTGCGGCAGCGCGGGCTGTTGGATGACACGCTCATCGTGTGGGGCGGGGAGTTTGGTCGGACGCCCTTCCGCGAGGGACGCACGTCGGCAAGTGACGTCTTGGGGCGGGACCATTTTCCGGACGCGTTTTCACTCTTTCTGGCCGGCGGCGGCGTGAAGCACGGCGTCAGCTACGGTGCGACGGATGAGCTCGGTTTTGGAATCACGGAAAACAAGGTCCACGTCCACGACTTGCAGGCCACGATTCTGCACCTGCTCGGCTACGACCACACGCGGCTCACGTTTCGCTTCCAGGGCCGCGATTTCCGGCTCACCGACGTGCACGGGCAGGTCGTGAAGGACATCCTGGCGTAAGGGTTGGGCGCTACGTCTGGGAGCGCTGAGTCGGAGAAATTCAGTCGAGAGCGGAGAGCCGAGAGCTGAGAGCAAAACCAAACGGTGAACTTCGGTTTCGGGTCGGGCGGCGCGCGTGTCTGCTCTCGAGATTGGGCTCTCAGTTCTTCGCTCTGAGCTCTCGACTGCATGGTCGCGGCTGAGCGCAAAACCCCTGTAGCTCCGCGGGCACGACAGCCGTCCAGACGCGAACTCATTTCCGTAACGGCGATTTTCTCCCGCCGTCACTATGCTGGTGATCGTGTTCCTTGTTTTGCCGCGCCCGGCTTGGTTTCGCCCGGATTCGGGCCCGCAGCAATCCATTCGTCCGCGCCGCCTTTGACTCTTCGCCACCATGACTGAAAACGACCCTTTGCCGCAAATCGCGGTGCAGGCAGAGAACCTGCACAAGAGTTACGTCCTCGGGGCGACGGCCATCGGCGCCCTGCGCGGCGTCGACCTGATCGTGAACCGCGGGGAATTCGTCGCCCTGATGGGGCCGTCGGGCTGCGGGAAAACCAGCCTGCTCAATCTCATCGGTGCCACCGACCTGCCGTCGCGCGGCCGCCTGCGGGTCGACGGCGTCGATCTCGCGGGCCTGACCGACGACCAGCTCGCGGACCTGCGGCGCGATCGCATCGGGATCGTCTTTCAATTCTACAACCTGATCCCGACGCTCACCGCGCGGGAGAACGTCGAAATTCCGATGCAGTTCAAGGGCACCGGCGGCGGCGCGCGACGGCAGCGGGCGCTGTCCCTGCTGGAACGCGTCGGTCTTCGGGATCGCGCGGAGCACAAGCCTTCCGAACTTTCCGGCGGCGAACAGCAACGCGTGTCGATCGCGCGCTCCCTCGCCAACCAACCGGCCCTCGTGCTCCTCGACGAGCCGACCGGCGACCTGGACAGCGCCACGGGCAAGGACATCATCGCGTTGCTCCGCGACCTCAATCGCCAGGAGGGCGTCACCCTCGTGATCGCCACCCACGACGCCTCAATCGCCGAACAGAGTTCGCGGATCGTCCGGTTGCGCGACGGACGGATCGAGAGCGACACTCGACTCGCATGAAGGCCTGGCTGCACTACGTGGTGCGGAACCTCGGGCGTCGTCGCACCCGCACGTTTCTCGGAATCCTGGGCATCTTCCTCACGCTGTCGTTCCTCACCGCGATCCAAATCGGGCTCGATTCGGTCTCGAGTTCCTACACCGACCTCGCCGCGCTCCAGGCGGGCAAGGCGGACTTGATCGTCACGGCCGAAGGCGGCGACCTGCTGCGACCGGAGGCGTTTCCTCCACGGGAGGTTCGGAAAAAGCTGGAGGCCAATCCACACCTGCGTGGCGTCGCGCCCCGTTTGACGGGCATCGTCCAAACGAGTTTTGGATCCGCGGACCATTACGCGGTGCTCATCGGACTCGATCCGATCCGGGAACGCGAACTCGACATCTCCGGGCTCGTGCCGGATCCGATTCTGCGGGATGGCACCTGCGCAATCTCGCGGACGCTCGCGAAAAAATTGAAGGTGGGCCAAGGCGGAGAAATTGCGGTCAAGACGGCCACGTCGGCCGACAGTCTCACGCTCCGCGTCGCCACGATTCTCGAACGGCAGCTGCTCCTGCCGCAGGAGGTGAAGGACTATATCGTCGTGAATGAATCGGCCGCCCGTACCGCACTCGAGGAGCCTGAGCGGGTTCACATGCTCGCCGGGGCCTTGCGCAATCCGAAGGGCTACTATGATGCCCGCGATTTGACCGCGAGTGTGCGGCAGCTCAAGACGGCGGGCGCGGCGCTCGCGGCGGACCTGGGCGCCGGTTACGAGATTCGCCTGCCCAAGGCGACGGCGATCGCGACGTTCCAGTATTTCACGTCACCGATCCGGGCGTTCTTCGGCGTCTTCGCGTTTCTGGCGCTTTCGATCACCGCGCTGCTCATCTACTCGATCATCTCCGTGGCGGTCGAGGAACGGATCCGCGAGTATGCGATTCTCCGGACGCTGGGCGGAAAACGGCGCGACATCATCAAACTGGTCCTCGGCGAATCGTTTCTCCTCTGTCTCGCGGGCGTGGTTCCCGGAGTCTTGGCCGGAGTGGGTTTTGCCCGGGTCGGGGTGAAGATCGTGGAACGCGTGATGCGCACCGACGGAGAGGTGATTGCCCTGCAGATCTCATCCCACACGCTCTGGCTGGCCCTGGCCGCCGGCGTGCTGCTCTCTCTCGGCAGCGCCCTGCTCCCGGCATTTCAGGCGGTGCGCTGGCGGATCATTGACGCGCTGGATCCTTTCCGGCGCGGACAGATCGCCCCCGGGCAACCGACAGCGGATGCATCCGTCCGTCCGCTCTTTCTGATCGGCCTCGCGCTCTCCGCTCTTTCGGTCGTGGTTTTCTTCGTCCTGCCCACGGCTTTTCTCTCCGGTGATCCCTCACTGATCGGAACGGTTATCCTCTGTCTGCTGCTGACCATTCTGCTCGGTCTGACGCTCGTGGCCCTCGGGGCGCTGCCGTTTGTCGAACGGGTGGTCATGGCGGTCATCGGCCGGGCGTTTGGACCGGCGGCAGAGCTGGCGGGAAGAAACCTGACGCGCAATCGGCGCCGAAACACGACCACCGCGCTGATGTTCATCCTCTCCGTGTCCTGGGTGATTTTCATCGCGAGCCTCGCGGCGCTGTTCAGCCGGACCTCGATGGCCATGGTGGAGCACTTCAACGGCGCCGATATCCGGATTCAATCAGACTCGCCGGCCGCGGAGACGGTCAAAGCGGAACTCGCCCGGACGGAAGGCGTGGAAACGGTTTCGGAAGCCGTCTACCTGCGCAGCCGTTCGCGCAGCGGCGTCGCCTACGACGTGATTATGAGCGACCTCGTCGGGATGAAACAGCTCTGGGTTGTGCCATTCGGGGTGGACGCGGACCTCGCCAAGGTGCTCTACCGCGATCGCATCCAGTTTGATGAGGGCGGACCGGAGGCATTGGACCGGCTCGCGTCGGTCCGCCCGCTACCAGCCGCTCCGCCGAAGTCGCCCGCCAAGAGCGAGCGATCCGGTGTCGTGGTCGAAAGCGAGTCCTACGTTTCTCCGCTTTCCAGCCTCGCCCAAGACGATCCCGATGAAATTTCCCCGCTGATCCTAAGTCTGGCCGCCGCCCGCTACCTCGACGTCCGACGCGGAGACCTCGTGCGGTTGTCCTTCCGGCTCGGGGCGGCGCGCAAGGACCGTCGTTTCCGCATTGAGGCCGTGTGCGGGGCGATGCCCGGCTTCGAGAATTTCCGCTCGCGAGTGGCCCACGCGATCGGCAGCGGCGTACTGCTGCCAATGGCGGGTTTTCAAGCCATGACGCAGGCGGCGCCGACGGACGCGTTGCAGTCGCGTTTCTTCCTCAAAACCGCGGCGGGCGAAACCGTCCAAAAAAACGTGGCCCAGAAAATCCGGGACGACTTCGACATCCGCTATCGCTTTGGCGTGAAGTCGACCGTCGAGCGAAAAACCGAGGCGCGAAAATTGTATTGGGCGACGCAGGTGCTCTTCGGGTTGCTGCTCACGGTGGCGATCGTGATCGCGGTCTTCGCGCTCATCGCGTCGATGGCGACAGTCGTGATCGAGCGGCGTTGGGAGGTGGGTGTGCTCAAGGCCCTGGGGCTGCGCCGCGGTCAGTTGTTTCGGATGTTTCTTGGCGAGGCCGTGGTGCTGACGCTGGCGGCGGGGCTGGTCGGCGGTGCGATCGGCTTTGGTCTGGCTTACCTGTTCGTGCTGCAGGCCGCGGCGCTGATCGAAGTGCCGGTCGTTTTCACGATGCCGTATCTGACGTTTTTCGCGACCTTTGCCCTCAGTCTCGTGGCCGGTGCACTGGCGGCGTACCTCCCAACCCGGCGGCTGCTTCATCTGCCTGCCGCCGAGATTCTACGTGGGGTGGGTTGAGCCCACGCGCTCCCGGACACACGGGCGTCAGAAAAGCGGAAACGACCATCGTCACTTCACCGCCACGTAGCTGGCCGGGTCCGCCCACTTTGCCTGCGGAAATTGACGCGAAGTGTCGACGATCACCTGGCCCTGGTCATTCGTCGAAATGCCATAGCGGACAAGGGCACGGCGGGCCGGTCCACCCTGGGGAACGCCTTCGGGGGTGAATTCCGAGTCGTGGCCGGAGCACGTGATCCGGTCGGAATGTTTCGGATCGAGCAGGAGGAGATTGGCCTTGTGCGGGCAGACCGCGGTGCTGGCGAAGAGTTTTCCCCGGTGACGAATGACGAAGAGGTCATACTGGATGAATTTCTCGGAGATCTCATCCCGCGGGTAATCCTCCACCCGGCCGACGTCGATGGGACGGTCGGTGCCGGCGAAGGCGGGTCTCACCCCGGTCGCGCCGCAGACCAGACACCCCGAGGCGAGCGCGAGGAACCTCCGGCGCCCAAAGTGACAATCGAGTACCGCGCGCGGGTCACCGATCGAGGTGGCCGACGAACGGCCGGAGTCCTGGTGTGCACACGCGCTCATCCCTGGACGACGACCGGGAAACTCCGCGGTTGCATCGGAACCGAAAAAACGCGTTCGGGACGGCGCGCCCTCCGGGGTGGCTCCCGGGTTTTGACCCGGCGCAGCGTGGTCTAACGCACCGGTAACCGGTTCCTTCGCAACCTACGCCAAGCCACCGTGGCCGGATGCGCCGGGCCGGTTCGTTCGGTCGCTACGTAGCACCGGATCGGTAGTTTTTCTCGTTGTTGGCGCCGGGAACTCGTCTGTCCTTCTTCGTAATGGCGCAAAACCTACCGCCGAATGAGGCAATCGCGGAGCTCGTCAGCGCAATGGGCGACGAACACGTGCGGACGCTGGTCCGGACCTTTCTGCGCGATTTTCCGAATTCCATGCAGGCGCTCGCCACCGCGGATCGCAAGAACGGGCGCCGGATCGCGCACCGGATGAAGAGCGAATCCCGCATGATGGGCGCCTTGGATCTTTCCCGCCGCCTGCTCGAAATCCAGGAACGCCTCACGCCCGAAACCGGCGCCGAACTTACTCCCGCCGACATTTCCGCCATCGCCGCGGAGTACGAAGCGATTGCGGCCAAGTTGCGCGGCTTCGTGGGCGACTGAGTAACGGGTTGGGTTGGACGGCTTGCCAAGCGCGGAACGGCTGGCAGCGTCGCACGGCGTGAAAGTCACTGCGGACGACATCGCCCAGCTGCTCGCCAGCCCGCCGCCGCGGCTGCTGCCGGCCCACGTGGCGCGGGCGGCGAAGAGCGCCCGAGCCAGTGCCCTCTCGATCGTGGTGCTGCCGCTGCTGTTCGGCCTGGGCGGGATCTGGCTGGCGATCGCGTCCTTCCCGGTCCGAGCCATGGATGAAATGCGGTTGGGGCGCGAGAGTGTGCGGACAGCGGGGACGATCGTGAACGTGGCCAGGGCCGACAGTGCGTTGCGCGACACGACGGTTTTTTCCTACAAGTTCAGCTACAAGCCGAAAGGAGAAGCCCAGCCGCGGACGGGTCTGGCCTACGCCGTCGATCAAACCTGGGAGCGGGGTGACATCCTGAGTGTGCGCTATTTGCCGGCGCGTCCGGAGGTGGCTTGTCCCGTGGGGGCCAGGCTGGACAAGGACGGCCTGGTCGGCGCGCTGACGGTGTTTGTTCCGCTGGTGGGTTTCGCACTTGGGGTGAAGCTCCTGCGGGTGCGACGAAAGCAGGAGCAGCTCCTCATCCAGGGCGAGGCGGCGAGGGTCGAGGTGATTTCCATCGATCTGACCGGGAAAAAGGTGGACTACGACACGGAATACGCGGTGACGCTCCGCGCTCCCCCCGGCGTCGAGGGCGGAACGATCGTGGTGGAGCGCTCGGCCAAGGCGGAGATCAACTGGATCACGCAGCGCGCACTGCAGAAGACGCCGGTGGCCATCATCTACGATCCGGCCGAACCCCAAGCGCTGATCTTCGTGGAAACCCTGATCGACGACTGAGCGGGGAGCGGATACGTTTCGCGACAGAAGGGTGCGCTCGCGGCTGGCGGCCGCACCGCAACTGGTGCAGCCATCGTATCTGGTGTGCCGCTAGCAGCCTGTCGGACTTCCTAAGTCCGACAGGCTGCTAGGTAACCGATATCGACAGGGTGCTGTTCAACGCGTTTAAGGCCCCCAGCCGAACTCTACAAGTCTGCTATACCAGACTTACATTGACAGAGCGTCCGATAAAAACGACGCTTTTCGGCCGTGTCCTCTTCCCCGTCACTACCCCTTCCTGCTGCCCACGCCTTGCGCAAGCTTGGCCGTGAACTTGCGCTTGCGCGCCGGAAGCGCGGCATCTCTACGCAGGACATGGCGTCTCGACTGTTTGTCAGCCGCGACACTTTGTGGCGCCTCGAGCGTGGTGACCCGACGGTCGCGTCCGGCACGCTCGCCACCGCCGCCTTCGTGCTGCAGTTGCATGACCGGCTCGCCAATCTTGCCGCGCCGGGAACTGACGCGCTTGGCCTGAGCCTCGACGAAAACCGGTTGCCCAAGCGCATTCGGCGCACCCAGCCGTGAGCATTGAGGTGCACATCGACTGGCAGGGCGGCACGCATCTCGTCGGGCGGTTGCACGCAGCGGAGCGCAGCCCGGCGGTGACGTTCGACTATGCCCGCGAATGGCTCGGCCGCGCCGGGGCGTTTTCTTTCGATCCGACGGGGCTACCGCTCGGCACGAATCCCCAACATGGAGCGGTTCTGTTCGGGGCCATTCAGGACTGCGGCCCGGATCGCTGGGGGCGGATTCTGATCGAGCGTGCGGTGCGAAAGCATGTCCTCGACCGGAAGCCTTATCGCGACATCGACTATGTCCTCGCCCTCGACGATGCGGCGCGCATCGGGGCCCTGCGGTTTCGCACGGATTCCTCCGGCCCCTTTCTCGCGGCGACCGATGGCAAGCTGCCGCCGGTCGTAAGCCTCGCAGCGCTGTTGCGCGCGACCGACGCCATTCACGGCCAGACGGAGACCACCGCCGATCTGCGGTTCCTGCTCGGTGCCGGCTCGCCCCTCGGTGGCGCGCGTCCCAAGGCCGCCGTCGTTCTCGCCGACGGGAGGCTCGCCCTCGCCAAGTTCCCCAAGCCCGACGACGTGCGCGACATCGCCACGGGTGAGGTCCTCGCCCTCAGCCTCGCCCGCGCGGCCGGTATAACGGTCGCCGAGCACAAGCTCGTCGCCGTCGGTGGACGCGGCGTGTCGGTCATTACCCGCTTCGACCGCGAGGGAGCGCAGCGCCTGCCGTTTCTCTCGGCCGGCAGCCTGCTGGGGCTGCCCTCCAGCGAGCCCGGCGCCTACACGCTGCTGGCGGACGGCATTCGCCAATTCGGCGACGACACGGCCGGCGATCTCCGCGAACTCTGGCGGCGGCTCGTGTTTTCGCTGCTGGCGAGCAACTACGATGACCATCTGCGCAATCACGGATTCCTCATGCGCACGCCCGGGAAGTGGTCGCTCTCCCCGGCCTACGACTTGAATCCCGTTCCGGAGATCGAGCGCGCCCAGCTTCCGAAGACCGCCATCACGGAAAATTTTGAGGAGCCGAGCATCGATGCCGCGCTCGCCGCCGCGCCGCGGTTCGGGCTGAAAACGGCGGCGGCGAAAGCCATCGTGCGCGAGGTGTTTTCGGCGGTGGTCGATTGGCGGAAGACCGCGAAGAAACTGCGGATTTCGGCCCGCACCCTCGATGCCTACGCCTCCGCCTTCGAGCACCCGTTGATGGACCAAGCTCACAACCTCTCCTGAAATCCTCCCTGTGATCCAATCGTCCACCCGCCACGCCCGCGAAACATCACGGGAAAGCGAATCAAGAAAGTCCGCCAAACGTGTAAGCCAAAGGTATCGCAAGACGATTTAAGCGGACGTCTTGCCGCACAAAGACTCACGCTCACGCAGACCCAAATCGCCAAAATTGAAACGGGCCGTCGTCCCGTCGCGGACTACGAATTTTTCGCCATCGCGAAAGCCTTACGCGTCACAGTTGAAACGCTTTTTCCGAGCCGCGTTCATCGTTAACAGCGAATTTCCCCTCTAACGCAGCAATCTTGTGGGCATCACCGTGCCCAAGTGCTGGACTCGTGTGCGTGAAAACACACGTCGTTTGGCTGGGTTTTTGCGTTGCGCTCACGGCACCCAATCTCATCGCACAAGAAAAACGGGCGACGTTGTCATTGGCGAGCTACTATCAAATGACCGTCGAGCAGTTGTTGCCGTTGGCGGAAAAAGGAGACGCAGAGGCACAATGCACTCTTGGGATGCGATATTCAAACGCGCAGGGTGTGGCGAAAGACCAAGTTGCGGTGGCAAAGTGGTAGAACCCAGAATTGGGGACAGAAAAGGGAAAGTGTTTATTCGTGGTGGGCCGGGTGGGAGTCGAACCCACACTCAAAGGATTATGAGTCCTCTGCTTTAACCGTTAAGCTACCAGCCCTTTACGAAAGTCACCGACGCGACCATGGTTTTCCACACTGAGAACGAAACGACCCCTTGACGAAACAATTATGAGTCCTCTGCTCTAACCGTTGAGCTATAGGCCCGCATGCTGCACTGACCGGGAATTTTTCGCGGCCGGCGCTCCGAGTCAATTGCCGCGCGGGACATTCCTTCGGCCGGTCCCCCCTAGCGAATGCATCGCGACTACCGGAATCTTCACCGGTCCCAAGCGCGAGGTTGCTGGCCCCGCAACGCCTCCTCGCGGTTTCGAGCCACGCGACGGGGGCGTCGCGTCCCCAGTTTTCAGAAATGCGAGGCGACTGTGACCGCGCGTCGGCCCATCCCGCTTGCCGGCACCCGCGCGCCCGGCTACGACTTCGTCCCGCCCCATGAAACCACGCAGCACCGGCAACCTCGGACGCCGCCAGTTTATCCAACGCGCCGCCGCCACCGCCCTCGCCGGCGGACTCACCACCGGGCACGCCGCCACCACGCTGCAGCGGTCGTCGCTCATCGCCGACGAAAACCGCCGGCCCGGAGCGACCGACTGGCAGCTCACCCGGGTGCGGCTCAGCAAGGCCCAGGGCGTCCGCGCCCCCGCCGTCGAGGGCTATTGCTCGAAACAATCCGTCCTCGCCGGCGAGAACATCGACCTCTTCGTCAGCACGGCGCCCGCGGCGCGCTTCACGATCGAGATTTTCCGCACCGGCTACTACGGCGGACGCGGCGCACGGCTCATGACCACCCTCGGGCCCTTCGACGGCAAACCCCAGCCGGTGCCCGAAATGGGGGCGAAGCGGCTGATCGAATGCAAATGGGCGCGCACCACCGCGCTGAAAATCCCTGCCGACTGGCCCAGCGGCGTCTATCTCGGCCGGCTCACCACCGTGCCTGATTCCGCCAGCCAGCCCTACTGGCAAAACTACGTCGTGTTCATCGTGCGCGACACCCGCCGCGCCGACGTTCTGCTGCAGTGCAGCGACAACACCTGGCAGGCCTACAACAAGTGGCCCGATAACACCTCCCTCTACACCGATCCGCGCGGCGCCCATGCCCGCGGCGTGGCCGTCAGCTTCGACCGGCCCTACGGCAAGTACGCGCAAATCTACGAAAATCCCCAGTCGCTCGGCTCCGGGGAGTGGCTGTGCTTCGAGTTTCCGCTGGCGTATTGGCTCGAGCAGCACGGCTACGACGTCACCTACTGTTCCAACAGCGACTGCCTCGACGCCGCGCAGATCACGCGCGCCAAGGCCTTCCTCAGCGTCGGCCACGACGAGTATTGGGACGGCCGGCAATATGATGCGGTGCAGCAGGCCATCGCCGCCGGCGTCAACGTGCTCTGGCTCTGCGGCAATTCGGCGTTTGTGGTCAGCCCGTTTGCTGCTTCGACCGACGGACGCGCCCATCGCGTGATCGAACGCGTCGGCCACTTCGCCGGGCTGACCGATGCGGAAGTGGCGCAGGCCCGCACGGTTTTTTCCGCCGATTTCCAGCGGGCGGGTCCCGACGAGAGCGCGATCATCGGCGCCCGCACCGTCGTTCCGTTCAACGGTGGCGGGGATTGGATCTGCACGAAGCCGGATCATTGGATTTTTGCCGGCACGGGCATGCGGCAGGGCGAGCGGATTCCCGGGCTGGTCGGTTGGGAGCACCACGGCGCCCCGGCGAAAATCCCCGGCAACGAAGTCGTCGCCGAAGGGCTGGTATGGGCGAGCGGTGTCACTCCCAGCCGCTACGCGGCCACGATTTTCCCCGGGCCGAAGAATAACTTCGTCTTCAACGCCGCGACGATCTTTTGGGCCCAGGGCCTATCCTCACCGCCCGGGCACATGCTCCCGTGGACGCATTGGTCGCGGCCGCAGGGTCCTGATCCCCGCGTCCAGCGGATCACGCAGAACCTGCTGCAGCGCGCCATCGGCGGCTAGGTCGGAGGGACCGGCGGACGGATTTCGCGTTCGCCTGGCGGCCGCCAATCGGGAAGGATTCGGCCGTCATGCCAATCCATCTTCCACCGCTCTCCCGCCGCGCATTTCTTGAACGTTCATTGCTCCTCGGTGCGGGGCTCATGGTGCGGTCGCGGGGTTTGGGGGCGACGGCGAAGGCCGATCCCCATCGCTGGGCGTTGTTGTCCGACGCGCACATCGCGGCCGACCGGGCCAAGATCGCCCGCGGGATCAACATGGCGGCACAGCTCGGCGCCGTGGTGCTGGATGTGCTCTCCCAGCCGCAACGACCGGCTGCCGCGCTGGTGAACGGCGATCTCGCGTTGAACAGCGGCGAGACGGCGGACTACGAGACCTTTGTCAGTTTGGTCGCGCCGCTGCGCGCAGCACAAATCCCCCTTCATCTCGCGCTCGGCAACCACGATCACCGCGAACGTTTCTGGGCGGCGGTGCCGGACGATGCCTCGGTGGCGCGCCCGGTCACGGACCGGCAGGTGGCGCTTGTGCCGGCCGAGCGGGCGAATTGGTTCATGCTCGATTCGCTCGACAAGACGAACAGCACCCCCGGCGTCCTCGGCGCCGCGCAGCTGGCCTGGCTCGCGCGCGAGCTTGACGCGCATGCGGACAAGCCGGCCCTCGTGATGACGCATCACAATCCGGCGCTCGACCCGGCCAAGGTGGCGCTCATCGACGAAGCGGCACTCTACGCCGTGCTGCGGCCGCGGCGCCAGGTGAAGGCACATTTCTTCGGTCACTCACATCGCTGGAGCGTGACGTCGGATGAGAGCGGACTGCACCGGATCAACTTGCCGGCAACCGCCTATGTCTTCGAACCGGACCAGCCCTCGGGATGGGTGAGCGCGCAGCTCAAGCCGCGCGGCATGACGCTCCAGTTGCGCTGCGTCGATCCCTCCCGACGCGAGCACGGCGAAACCAAGGAGCTCACGTGGCGCAGCTGAGTCGGGGGCGCACAGTTGGGAGCTGAACCGCAACCGTGCAGTCGGGAGCTCAGGGCAAAGAACTGCGCGCCAATACCTCAGAGCGGCGAAGTCAGGAGATTCTATCCGACCTTGAAACCTCCACCCTAGCAGCCTGTCGGACTTAGGAAGTCCGATCTGGGGCAAACGAATGTTGGCCGAACGGAACCGACAGGCTGCTAAATGAAAATGCCTGCGGCATTTTCGCGGATCGTGTGCCGGTCTGTTCGAAATATATTTGTAATAAGAGGTTC